>JBBQEI010000014.1:0-79738 GCA_038320545.1 Bacteroidales bacterium | reverse complement strand
TTTCTCGGACTATAATTGATATTTCAGCATCAAAAAGCTACAATTAAAAATCTTCAATCCGGACAAAACTACAATCCACTTGTTCCAACATTAACCGCTTCTGGAGGTATAAGAGATTTCCTACAGCAGTTCATATTGAATAGTTAATATACACTTCGACTCCGCTCAGTGTTACACTGATACCAGTTCGTAAGGCTGAGCGGAGTCGAAGCCTGCGTCTTAACTAAACGACATCGATATATGATTGTTTAATATTCTATTACAATTCCGGTGTGCATTGTAAACGTGGAAACCTTGATCTTGAGCGTATTCCCACTTCTGCTGAAACTGAGTTTTTTCTGTTCAGGAATCTGGTATACGTTTTTTACTTTCTCCGGAACATTTACTTCAATTTCTACACCTGAAATTGGCACAAAATCTTCAATAACCTGAACATCGCCACGCTGCAATGCAGGAGCATAAAGTAAATGTGCCACATATCGGTTTTCTTTTTCCTGTTTCAGGAAGCTTACCCGACCACAGCTTTGCAGATTTTTTACTTTCAGATTTGGCGACTGATACAACAAATCGATGGCATTACTTACCATTTGCCGATGAAGCCTGACTGCACTGGCGTAATACATTTGATCGAGTTTGTGAGCAAAGAAAATTACATTACCATTTTTGATCACAGCCGGATAGGCTGAATCTTCCAGTTTATATGGTGTTGCCCTATGCCCCGAATATTTTTCCCAGGTGCGGTTAAAATAGGGTTCACGTATGGCAGCCAAAGTTGAACCTGTTGTGAGTTTAGTTAATAAAGCAGGTTCATAATTCAAAAAAGGAGTACTTACAACATCTTTACCTAATTCAGGTTTAACAACCGTAAAATCGAAATTAAATGCCGAAGTCCCTAAATAATCCACTCCCATATCAACAGCAAACCTCTTACCGCTTTGATCCATAGCGCCTTCACCAAATACAATCAGTTTGCCTCCACGTTTCACCCATTCATTAATTTTCTGCGCCTGATTGTCAGTCAAACATTGCTGACTTGGAATGATAAGCAATTCAAGCTGATCAAGATTTTTTTCACTGGCTACTATAAAATCGTTGTGCGTTTCAAGCAGGATATTCACCACACCATGATCGGCCTTGTCATTCAGGGTTAACCACATACCCAATTTAGATACAGGCATCCCGCCCAAACCATATTTTTCAATCTTTTCGACATATTCGTAAGCCTTCCCAATATTCCGGTAGGTTTCAATATCCATTACTCCTGAAGGATGCAACTGGTCGCCAAAATTGCAGGAAGCGCCATAAGAAATCATGGCAGCCGCCTCGTATTTGATCGCATCCGAATTTTTGAATCCGCCAAACTCACCCCACGATTTGTGAAATTTTCCGCTCATGGCCACAATGGCATCATCATTTTGGAGGTGATACTTTGCTTCCAGCGGAAGTTTATCGTATCCGCCCCAAACAGTAGGCAGATCTTCCAATTCCTGCTGTGTATTCATATCGTACAAACGATTCACAAAACCGCCTTTGTTTACCAGGTGGGTCGCACTGTTAAAATATACGGTAGCTTTAGGCTGATATTGTGCGATTAATTCACGCAGCTCATGCATGTGTTCCTTGACTGACAATGCAGCGCTTTTCACTACTGCCGAATGGTCATTAATGTCAATTCCTTCTTTTTTCATTCGAGTCATACAATACTGGCAATAGCAACCATTATCCATTACATGGTAAATATCAAACCAAAAACCGTCAACCGCATAGTTTTCGCAGATTTCCCTGACCTGTTTTAAAATGTGCTGGTGATATGGGCCAGTATTGGCCGGGCAAAGCCACAACCAGGCATTTTCGGTTTTCACTTCTGTAGGTTTGGCATCAAAATCCCATAGCAGCCCTTGAAATTGTCCGTTTTTTTCACGGGCAACCCAATCGGGATGCTCGGCAGCTTCGGTTGCCGACCAACCCACACTATAATAAATCGGGCATTTTACGCCAATCTCGTGACATGCTTCAATTTGAGCGCCCAACAAGTCGAATTTCAGATTGGGGTGCATTTTTCCAACTTTGGTAGGGTAATAACTCCAACTGTGATGGCACTTCGAGAATATATTGATTTGGTTGATATGGCCAGTTTTCAGCGCTGCCTGCCATTGCTTTTTATCGAATTTTTCGCCAATTCCCGGAATAAATTCAGAAGTATGAAAATCGAGATGAACCTGTCGTGAAGGAAGAGGTTCTTTAATAGTTCGCTGGGGTTGTGCTTTTGTCATGAGACAAAAGGTTGCCAGAATAATGGCAAGAATTAATTTTCTAATTAGCATTTTTGTTTGATTTAGTTATTTCTTTATCAATTCATTCAATATCAATAATTGATTTTTCTTTAAAGTTCATCTGCCCTAAAGAAATTTCACAATATTTTGGAAATTATCGAAATGACTTATTCCGGTTTTACCATTTCCCAGCATCGTTCAGTATTTTGGTATAACTATCGCCTTTTTTGACACGGTTATTGATTTTCAAGACCCTGTAATTTTCGATTGGAATTGAACTGATTCCACCATCAATTTCACGGAGTATTCCATTCCAGCTTTTGCCCGGGTGTCCCCACAAACCTTCGCCGTATAATGTGTTTGCGCCTGCAATATCCGTTACAACAATACCGTATTTTTGAGCAGCTATAGCAACGGCTAATTCACCGGGTAGCAGTTTAAATTTTGACAAATCTAATTTGGGATCGAGTTGAATAACGGCACCTTCCGGGATTCCACCTTCGATAAAGCCATCGGTCCAGATTGCAGGGAATACATGCTCTTTATACGCATTTACCCGTGTTGCGCAAGCCAGTTTATGGTTGATTTCGCCTTTTTGAACTTCGTCATACATGATTAATCCGGCAATTGCAGGTACACCGGCAGCGCGACTTGGCCCGTAATAATGGACACTTTCGCCATCTTTCATCCCGAAATTAGCCGGATTGAAAACCCCATCGCCATCAATGCTGTATTTCATCCCGGTTTTTGAAGTCCATGTTGAATCCGGATTTTTTCTAAGCCCCCACATGTCCCATGCAATGCGGTTTTTCCAATCGATTAATGCACAATGGGCATCTTCCATTGGGTCGGCCTGAGCATCGGCTGGTATTGGAACTGGCTCCGCATCAAACTCTTTTCCGTGTCCGTAGGTTTCTTTGTTGGTATTCCATTTTACCTTATCGGCATCGCTTAAATGATGTAACTGAATTTTAAAACGCGGGGTTGAATCGGTTACTTCATAAACCGGAATAGTCCAGGCAACCAGATTGATCTTGAAAAATGGTCCTGTTGGTTCCTTTTTCATTAATTCCACAAAATGTTTGCTTTGCGGATCAATCTCAGGATTTTCGGGCAATGGTTGGTTCCAGAAACTGGAATCAGAAAAAAACCTGCGATCCTGATTGGATTCAGCTATTTCATTTGCTACATGTTTATTTGACTGATATTGGCAACTGACCAATGAAAAAATCAGAACCAGACTTAGAAAATTGAAATAATTCATTTGAGATGTTTTTTAGTATTAATATTTCATTTAGATAATTTCTCTTTAAACTTTTCGACCGTAAGTTCCAATGGCTTACCATCAAGCATGGCTGTAGTATTTTTCAGAACGCCCGGCACTTCATTACCCAATACCAGTCCCCGGCTCCCGGTCACCTCATGCAACACAACCGCCGGATCGTAATAATTTCCTGAACGTTTTACCAATCCATTATTTAGTGTAAGCGAGCACTTATCCCATTTAGCAAAAGGCTGAGCAAAAACCTGAAAGCCTGAAGTTAAAAACAAACAAGTAATTGACAATAAAAAGAAGTTTTTAAATAGCATTATATTTAGCCTGAATAATTCATAAAAAAGGAGAAAAGCTCAGGGGGATCGAAGTGCTTAATCTTAAAAGATCCATGAGCTTTTCAGAAAATAAACTTACAGAAAAATCAATAACTAAGCAAACAGTAATTCCGTCTACCATGTCTGCGTTGTTTAATTTGCCATCCATTAATATAAGCGTGTTGAAATTATTTTTACGTGTGCGGACATATCCTCCGATGGAGGTTTGTTTCTTGTTAAGGAAATAGAACGGGGAAATTCAAAAAAGACTATCTGGCTTTTTTGAATGCTTTTAAACTGAAAAGAATAATGTTGATAAATAGGCAACCATAGTGAATAAGAATTTTAATTTTTAACGGATAGTAAGCAGGCTCAACTTATCTTTACATTTTTAAAAAAAAGCCGTTAAAAAATTTGAATAAAATGCTTGATATTTATTTATATAACGATATATATCCGGGAAAAACCCGTAAGCAGTTTGATAAGGCTCTCGAACAATTGTCGGTCGGCGACTTTGCTTCAGCCGAAGTAAAGAAAATGACCGGAACTGGTTTTTACCGTGCCAAGCTTGACTACGAAAACCGGCTCCTGTTTAAATTTGCCCGATATAACGGTCAGAACTGTTTGCTGGCTCTCGAAATCATTTTCAACCACGCTTACGATAAGTCGCGCTTTTTAAGAGGCAGCCTTATCGATGAGTCAAAGTTGGTTCCGGTGAAAAATATGAAGGATGTCCCTGATGCTGAAATTGTGCCGCTTACTTATTTTAACCCCCGGCACCGCTATTTTCATATGCTCGATAAAGTATTGTCGTTCGACGATAACCAGAACGAAATTCTTTCATTAAGCCTCCCTCAGATTATCATAGGGTCGGCCGGAAGTGGAAAAACCGCACTTACCCTGGAGAAAATAAAATCGCTCAAGGGTAAAGTATTGTATGTTACCCTTTCACCTTTTCTGGCCGAAAATTCTGCCCAATTGTTCTATTCGCATAACTACGAAAATGAAGATCTGGAGATTGATTTCCTCTCATACAAGGAGTTTCTTGAAACAATTAGTGTTCCCGAGGGAAAGGAACTTGATTTCAGGACTTTTGAAACATGGTTTTCCAGGTACAAACAAGCATCCAAACTGAGGGATGCTCACAAGACATTCGAAGAATTTCGTGGTGTAATAACCGGGCTGGATGTTACCAAAGAATATCTTACACGCGAAGATTACCTTTCACTGGGTGTTAAACAATCAATCTTCCTTAGCACTGAACGGGAAATGGTTTATAACCTTTTCGAAAAATATTTACACCATATCAATGAGAATAATTATTTCGATATAAACATCTTGTCGCACCAAAGGTTACAAGAGTGTAAACCTGAATATGATTTCATAGTTGTGGACGAAGTGCAAGATTTCAGCAATATTCAGTTGTATATTATTCTCAGGTCTCTGAAAAAGCCTGGCCATTTTATTTTATGTGGCGATTCGAACCAGATTGTTCATCCTAATTTTTTTTCATGGTCGCATATTAAGAGCTTATTCTATAATAGCGATATCAAAGGCGACGAAATAAAAATTCTGCATACCAATTACAGGAATAGTCAGCATATATCTGAGTTAGCTAACCGCTTGCTAAAAATAAAAAACGCACGTTTCGGTTCTATCGATAAAGAGAGCAATTACCTTATCGACACGGTTTCGGAAAATAAGGGAGAAATAGCTTTTATCGAAAATAAGGGAAATGCTGTTGCTGAACTGGAGCGTAAAACCCGCCTCTCAGTTAAATACGCTGTAATAGTGCTTAGAAATGAAGACAAGGCAAAGGCCAAAGCCATGTTTCAAACACCCTTGTTGTTTTCGGTCCAGGAATCGAAAGGCCTTGAATACGAAAATATTATACTTTTCAATTTTGTTTCGGACAACAGTCAGGAGTATAATTCCATATGCGACGGAGTTACGCCTAACGATTTACTTAACAATGAATTATCGTATATCAGGGGAAAAGATAAAACCGACAAATCGCTGGATATATACAAATTTTATATCAATTCCTTTTATGTGGCAGTAACACGAGCCATTAAGAATATTTATATTGTAGAACAGTCCAGGGGCCACAAATTTATCAGTTTACTTGGAGTGGCAGAAGGCACATTTATTCAGAATTTTAAAGAAGATGTTTCGTCGGCCGACGATTGGAAACGTGAGGCCCGAAGATTGGAGATGCGGGGTAAGATTGACCAGGCCGAGGAAATCCGCAGAAATATAATTGGTACACAAAAGCCCGACTGGGAACCTATTACCCTAGAAGTATTGCAGGCAGTCAAGAAATCAGCCTTAGATCCGGAAAACTATAACAAGAAATCCAAAGACAGGCTATTTGATTTCAGCCTTGTACATAACCATATAATTGTAATGGAACAATTGGCTGAACTTAAGTACAAGCGAGCCGAAAATTACAAATCCGAACAAAGTTCAATCTTCCGTAAATACTATCAGCATTATCGGGAAGATAATGTTAAAATGATTGTTCCGTTGCTTACTAAATACGGAATTGATTTCAGGGATGTAAACAACTTTACGCCGTTGCATGCTGCCGCTTATTCCGGTGCTGTTGCTATAACAAAAACGCTGCTTGATAGTGGGGCAAATCCATCGGCATTCGACACATTTTATAAAACGCCCCTTCAGGTGGCCGTGGGGCAGGCATTTTTTCAACCTGATTATGCTAAAAACAAGTTAGGAAAAATATATACGCTCTTACAATCCGATTCTTTAAAAATACAGATAAACAGGCAGTTAATAAAAATAGATTCGCACAAACCCGAGTATTTGTTGATAAACCTATTTATTGCGGTTCAAACAAGCATTCTTCAAACAAAAAAATATTTCGAATCATTTGGGGTTCGAACTGATGATATCCTCGAAAATATTCTTCATTTTTCGGATATAGTAATCCCCGAATACCGTAAAAAACGCACATACCTGCTTTCGTTGCTGGCGAAACATGAGGTGGACAGCAAAAACCCTTATAATAAAAAAATATTTACGAGAGTTGACCGAGGCCATTATATTCTTAATCCGGGCATGCAAATGTTATGTAATGAAAAATGGATCCCGGTAAACGATATTTTTGGGAGCCACAATATTTCAGAAGAGGAACTTAAAAAACGATCAATGGATAAATATACAAAAAAATTTGAGGAAGATCGCCTAAGGTTTGAAAAAGAAAGAATTAAGCGGCAAAGCAGTTGGTATTAGGGTTTTTATTTAATGAAGAACTGGTTTGTGCCATCAAAATCGTATATGGTACACGATAAGGGAACTACCGTTATTACCTTATTTTTTTAAAATTAGATTGTTATCTATATTTATAATCTGTCAAGGTAGAATTATTAAACTCATTGTGTATAATCTTAGTAATGGATTTACTAATATTGCTCAGGTGCTTTACCTTTTTTCTCCAATATGCTGCCTTTTTCAATTTTCGACAGAGGGTTGTGGTTTATAAGCCTGATTTTAAACCGCCAATTGTCGCCAAAGTCATAAATAAGTTTAAACTCTTGGCCTATAATTAATTCTAAAGCGCCTAATTCAAAATCATTGGCATATGCATTACACGAATCGAGATAAGAGTGCCCATATTCATTGGTAATTCCCAAAGAGTTTTTGATAAGAAAAACATACAGGTGATTGCTGTCAAAATCAAAAGCTTTAATTATTTCGTAAAAAAACGAATCGAGTGTATGTTTGGCAGGTAATTCAATTATTCTTTTACAACCTGGTAAACTAATTTCAAATATAAAACTACCTTGAGCATGTGCTATCTTTGGTACTTTTATAATGTTTTTCATATCTGTACAATTGAGCTTGAAAAGGCTAATAAGTGCCTCAGGTTCAAACATCCAGTCTATTTCCTTGAATGTTTCTTTAACTAAACCGAAAAACGACCTGCCAAAATCGGTTAACGATATTTTACGGATATCCCGTTCCTTAGTCTCGGAGGCATTCTCAACCACATCTATAAAGCCGGCCAACTGCATGATGGCGATATTTGTGTATCCGGGATAAATAGAAAAGTGATGTTTTCCATCGTTACTAATCCAGTCGATATGATAACAATTTAAACCAAACCGAACCATCACTGTAATGTTTCTTGAAAAATCTTCTTTTTCGCCAATTATTTCAGGATATCCGCGTAAAAACCACGATTCAAAAAGCCACATAAATTGTTCAGCCGAATTAAGCGTTTTCCATTGCGCATAATGTTTTTTATGAATTTTTAAACACGCCCCTTTCCCGACTCCAATGGTGGTTAGTAACGATGTTCTTAATAGCAGGTACAGCCCTTTAAGGTTGGGATAATTAATGGGTGTAACTTTAGCTGCAGCAGGGATTTGATGCGGATTTGTTAATTTTGCATTTAACCCGGTTAAAATATCTGAGGCAAAAGACACCTTCTGGTGTGTAAGCCTCAATGTTTCTGTTTCAATTAGTGCAAGCAAAGTATTGATATCTTTAACCAAACTCCCCGGTATTGTATCAGTAAAAATCTGGTTTTTTATTGCATCAATGTGCATTGGGGTTGCATTCGTTTTTTTCATTTGTACAAGTTCCATTTATGTAAAAGCCAAGGCTTATGAGTAATATTGGTGCTTCTTATGGGTGTTTCATATCAATCCCGCCTTTTTTAGTTCATCCTTTAAAGCCGGCAGATTAGGTTTAAAAGTGTATAGCAATTGAACATAGCTTTTTTTCACCTTGTTTCAGGTTTGAACTCTTCATGGTTTTTAACCATAGGGCAATTTTTTGGTAAGTGCTGCGGTCGCGTTTTTGACCATCAAGAGCTTTACGGCATTTTTCAAAACTTCTGTAAACGGCAAGTTCCTTTAAAGTGCTCTCAATAAATAGTGCTTTTGGATTCATTTGCTTCATTTTCCGGCTTCTTCTCTATTTTCTTTGGGACGTTCAAATAATTTAATATTTGAAGAACTCTCAATTGCCTTAATGGCAATATCTTTCGCACTTTTATCGGATTGGTCGGCTTTGTTGGCCAACTGTGCCACTTGTACACCAAGGTCTTTTATTTTTGCATTTAAATTTACTATGTCCTGGTCGCGCAGTTTTATTTCGCCTTCGGTTTCTTTCAATTTCAACTGTGTTTCAAACTTATAAGTTGTTTGAAGTTTTTCGGTATTTCCGGCAATAGCTTCTTTTACCGATTGTTCGATTAGTTTTGGGAATGCCTCATTTTTTTTGCGAAGATCGTTCAATTCTGTTTCGGCATTGATTACTGCTTGTTCGCGCGATTTTATCTCCTGTTCGAATGTACTTTTTTTATCGGCAAGTTCTTTTTCGAGAGTAGCTTTTTTCTGGACATAAATATCGGTATCCTTTTTTCGAGATAATTCAAGGTTATATACATATTCTTCTTCATCGCGCTTGCGTTGTTTTAAAAGACGGTCTTTTTCTTCTTTCATCAACAGTTCCGATTCCTTCTTCTCTTTATCCCATTTTTGCCTGGTTTCTGCAATATCAATATCAAATTGACCGCGTTTTTGTTCCATTTCTTTTTCAAAGGCTTCTTTTTTTTCTTTTTGAAGGGTAAGCATTACTGAAAACGAATCGGTTGTAGTATTTATCCCGTACAAATCCTGAAGTCGTTGTTCCTGAATTTGTATGGCTTCTTGCACCTGCGAAAGTTTTTTCGATTCGGTTACCAGGGCTTCTTCAACTTTTTCCAACTCAGTATTAAGCGATATTTTTAAATTTGCAATTTGTTTAATAATGCCTTCTTTATTAATTGAAACTGCATTTTTAAGTACTTTCTCCCGTTCTTCGTTTTCTTTGATTTCTTTGGGTTGCCCTGATTTTTGACCTTCAATTTGCTTCAACAGGTCGTTATATGCATCGAGAATATCAGTTTTGGTGCTTGATGGGGTAACTTTCTTTTCCATAGGTTTGATTTATAATATTTTAAATAGTTTATAATGAATAATTTTACAGGAATTAAAATTATGGTTAAAATTTGAATTCGAAGTATTTTTTTTATCAAAGACATAACCACTATCGTCGCGGCGGACATAGAATATATAGTTATTCTAAATCTTTGTATTTCAAAAATACACTGGATTTATTTCATTTTCATCTGTTTATTATCCTTTTTTAAATTAAGGTCACATGGGAAACGCCATAAATAATCATTGCGGTTTTGTATACAATTTTTTGTTTTTGGCTATTACATCTATTATTTTTTTCAACAACTTAATGTGAATAAATAACTTTTTAAACCTGCAAATAGATGAAAATGATTTACTTTATTTGCGGTAATGCTCAAAATAAAAGGTGATGAAAAAATTAGAGAGGAACGATCCCTGCCACTGTGGGAGCGGAAAAAAATATAAAAAATGTTGCTTGGAAGCTGATGAAGAAACTTCATTGTCAGTTCCTGAATTCATGTCTAAATCTGATGATTTTGAAGATGATTTTATTATCGAAAGCCTTCTATCCTCACCTTTGTTGGAAAACAAAATAGACGGTTTTGAATATGCTGATGTTCCTGAAAAGGGTTGAAGCAGGACTTCCTTTTCCTAAGATATCGAAAGAAGACGATGCTTTTTTAGATAAATGGTACGAAAAAATTAAAAAAATAAAAAAACCCAAAGATCAATTAAATGCAGCCATAAAGTTCATTGATGAATATCCCGAATTGGTGCCGGCATGGGGTTTCGAAGGAGAGTACCTTTTGGATATAAATGCATACTTTATTAAGAACGGACATGTTGATGAAATTCATAATTTCCTTACCGGCTTTCGAAACCGTTTTCCGGGTGTGTATCAACGGAAATTCGGTTACTATGACGCCGATTTAATTTACTACGCCTTAATAAATGATAAAAAAACCGATATTCCCCTTTTGCTGGACAATTTTGAAAAGTACCCTGAAGCTTTTCCTGATAAATTATTCGAAATAGTACATGTTCTTGCCTTAAAAGGCGAAATTGACCTTCTAATCCCCTTTTTAAAAAAAGTTCATAAAAGTATAATAGTATCGGATGAAATAATGGGAGGCGATGATATTTTATCACCATTAATGTGGCATATCGAGAGTAAATACTTACAGATAAATATAGCTGATAATAAGTATATTGATTTGTGCAACGAAATTAAGGATACCGTTGAAATAGAAATTTATGATAAATTTTTACTTCCGGATTACTGGAAAAAGGAACATGAAACATTGTTTTCAAAACCTGGTATATTTTCGTGCAACATAAACAAAAAGAAGGAAATATATGATGCCTATCGAAATTTTGTAAAACAATTTACAGGGTATTTATATGAAAATAGCGTTCACAATTGGGTATCTGCATGCTTAATTGGAAATGAAGTCATGGATTATTTGAGTTTTACTCTGGAGGAGAAAAAAGTTAATAAACAGCATTATTTCGCATTTGAAAATAAAATATTGGATAGCTATATCGCACAGAGATTGAAAGATTTCTTGTGGGTGGATGCCTTTAGAACCAACGCCTTGTTAACCGGTGCATGGTATTTTGCCGAATTTCTTTTTAAAACAGAAAATGCCAACGAAAAAGATATGTTGCAAATCAAAAAAGCAGCTTCTGAATTGCACACTTTAGAACAAAAAATAAACAAAGGGAATTTAGAAAGTTCTGTTTTTTCGCAGTTTCCAATGTCAGTTAATTGTTGCCCTAAAGTTTGAGAAGCAATAAGAGCAGTGTTTAGTGTTGGTGATTTTTAATTGCTATCTGCTTTAGCTGATATAAATATTATAAATCGGGATAAGTTTCGCCCAGTTTTTAGAGATTAATAGAGGGGTAGCGCTACTTAATATGTTTAAGGTAACGACAATGATTGTGAACCACTAATATCTAAAAAAATAATGACCATATTACTAATTCGTTGCCCAGTTCCATTACTCCTATTATGATTTTCCGGGGAAATTGTTAAAAACTTATCAATAACTTTTTTTGTATTCTCCTGGTCTTAAAAGTACTTTTGAAAAAAAAACACCATGGATTTCGAGAAAATCAACAAACGCTACAAGAAAATATCATACCACCGTAAGCCTGAAGATTTTAATATAGAAGAATGGCAATATGCTTTGCGTAAACAATTTGCCGAAACCCATACGTTCCGCATCGAAAAACAAGGAAAACAACATGTATTTGGAGATTACAACGTATATAACCCCGAATCGAAAGCTACGTACAAGGTTGCCTTGCGTAGCAAAGACAATAGTGCCAACTTTTGCGAATGTAACGATTTTAAAACCAACAGACTCGGCACCTGTAAGCATATCGAGGCTGTTTTTTATTATATTGACAATAAGCTTAAAAAATCGCATTTGCTCGATGTAGGTTATCAGCCTGCATACACCTCTGTTTACCGCGACTACCGCGACAATTGTAAAGTTCGCCTGCGCATTGGTTTTGAAAATGAGAACGAATTTAATGCCTTAGCATCGAAATATTTCGATAATGAACAAGCTTTATTACCTGCCAATTATAATGTGTTTAACAAAATACTGGAAGAAGCCTCGTTAATCAATAATAGTTTTCGCTGCTACCCCGATGCCTTGTCATTCGTTCTCGAAAAGCGCGAAACCCGCAAACGCGAAGAAATGGTACAGGATAAATACCTAAAACACCTTTCGAACGGGGCTTTCGATTCGCTTATTCATGCAAAGCTTTTCCCATACCAGAAAGAAGGAATATGTTTTGCTGCTTCCAAAGGCCGCTGCATCATTGCTGACGACATGGGATTGGGCAAAACCATTCAGGCTATTGCAGCAGCCGAGTTGCTTCGTAAAGAAATAGGAATCTCGTCGGTATTTATCATTTGTCCAACATCGCTCAAGTATCAGTGGAAAACAGAAATTGAAAAATTTGCAGGTCAAGCTGCATGGGTTATTGAAGGTTCATACATAAAAAGACAGGATCAGTACCGGAACGATTCGTTCTATAAAATAATTTCGTACAATACTGCTGTTAACGATATAAACGAAATTAACGCCACCTTGCCCGATCTGTTTATTTTAGACGAAGCCCAGCGTATCAAAAATTTCAAAACAAAAATTTCTCAAAATATTAAACGGTTAGAATCGCCCTATACATTTGTGCTTACAGGTACCCCATTAGAAAATAAACTCGAGGAACTGTATTCTATTGTTCAATTTGTAAATCCGTTTGTTTTAGGCCCATTTTGGAAATACATGAGTGAATACCGTATTGAAGATGAACTTGGAAAAATAAAAGGATACAAGGACTTGAACCTTATTGGCGAAAAACTGTCCGACACCATGATTCGCCGGCGTAAAAAAGATGTGTTGCTGCAACTTCCTAAGCGCATGGACAAGGTGTTATATGTGCCTATGACCGAGCAACAGGCGGCTGTTCATGAAGATTGTCAGGATAGTGTTAACCGTTTAGTTTTTAAATGGCGCCGTCAGGGCTTTTTGAATGAGAAAGACCGACAAAACCTTATGATTTTTCTGAACATGATGCGCATGGTTTGTGATAGCACCTATATCCTCGACCAAAAAACGCGTTTCGATACCAAAATTGGGGAATTAATGAATATTCTCGACGAGGTATTTGCCGAAAACGAAGAAAAGGTAGTTGTTTTCAGCCAGTGGGAACGTATGACCCGCCTTGTAGCAGCCGAACTCGACCAGCGAAATGTTAAATATCAGTACCTTCATGGCGGAGTACCCAGCAGTAATAGGGGCAAGTTGTACGAAGGCTTCAATAACGACCCCGATTGCAAAGTTTTTCTTTCGACCGATGCCGGTGGTGTTGGACTTAACCTTCAGGTAGCATCTGTACTCATAAACCTCGATATACCCTGGAACCCCGCTGTTCTGGAGCAACGGATTGCCCGTATTTACCGTCTGGGACAGAAACGCAATGTTTCTATCATTAATATGGTATCTACAGGTACTATAGAACACAAAATGCTGGGCATACTTAGCTTTAAAAAAGGTCTTGCCGAAGGGATTCTTGACCAGGGTGACAATACCATATTTTTGGAAGACAGTAAATTCAAAGTATTGATGAATACTGTTGAAAGCCTCGTAGAACAGACTTCCGGATCTGAAGCAATGCCTCAAAGTATTTCAGATTTAGAGGAAAAACAACCGGTTGTTGGCATTACTCCTATCGAAAATGCTACTCAAATAGATGAACCATCAAAAATGAATCAGGAAGCAACATTCGATGGTGACGATGATGTTAAACAACCTGTTTCCGTAACATCATTAAAAGAAGAGCATCAACCCGAAGCTGGTTCGCCCTCTGAACTTGTTAATATGGGAATGTCATTCTTTGGCCGCCTTAGTGAGACATTGGCAAACCCGGAAGCTACCCGGGAACTAATTTCAACCATTGTACAAAAAGATGAAAGTGATGGTAAAACATACCTGAAAATTCCAATAGAAAACCAGAAAGTGGTTGAGAATGCGTTTGCTTTGTTTGCAGGGTTATTAAGTGGGATAAAAAAATAATACAAGTGAGTAAAGGCTTTTACAAGTAAAGCCGGATAAATACTTCTTCATGTAAAAGTATGCCAACAAGGAAATACTAAACACTTTGGCGTAAATAAGTTATGTGATTATTATTTTTTACCGAACTATTGGAATAAGAAATACCTGATTAATTGAAGAAAAATATTATCCGGGCTGATTCAGCGAGGAAAAAAAGCAAAAGGGAAATCCCTATTAATGAATGGGATGAAAATTTTGCTTTCAGTACTGGTTATACTTCCGCAGGAGTTGCCTATGGAATAAACTGGAACGAAATGAATATTCTGTATTTGTTAGCCTATAGGTTTACATCGAAATCACGTTATTTAACTAAATAAATTTTCGAAATTAAATTGCTCTTTGTATTCCTGGTACTTTAAAAGATATGTCTCAATAGCTGCAGCCTTGAATTTATATTTTTCTTTTCCAAATTCTTTTTTAGGCACATCTAACAATGATTTACAACCCGACTGTGAAAATAAGTCGGAGATCATATCACTTTCCTTGATTTCGGAAAATACAAAAGTACTTAATTTATCAAGTGTGAGATATGATATATCAAGCTTTTCAAGGCCAATGAGTTTATGAAAAACATCACCTTCCGGGGTGTCAAAATGGGTTAGCATCAGAAAAGTACGTATAACCGCAATGTCATTCACCAAATCAATCAACAGGTATCCAATTTTCTGATTTGAAAAAATAAATTCTATTAATTTGTTGCCGTGGTAAATTATACATTTAGCCTCATTGAGCGAATTTACCAGGTTTAATAAAACCATCGTATTATCTGCACAATCGATTCGTTCTTTTAACCTGTTAATGGCATGATGCTGAATGTAGACGGGTATCTGAGTGCCGGGCGCTAAATGGCTTACTCCTAATATTTCCGCATTTATGTAACTCCAGAATACTTCGCTCCCATCGCTTGTTACGCCTACCCTGAATACGGGACGTGTATTACCATTTATATTTAAAGATATCGTTTCAGGTTGATGAACTTTCAGTGTTATTTCGATGTACATATACGGTGAGGGTACTTTTACTACTTTAAAGGAAACAGTGGGCGACAGTATCCATTTATCGAACCTGGTTAATTCACATCCTATTTGATTTGTTATCTTATAGATGTATTCCTGCAAATTAACCAGTAATTCAGTAGTGTCAATAAAATCTTCAAACGCGGCAACTAATTCGGCTTTTTTTTTAGATTCATTTTTCCGGATAGCCAGATATGTAAATAATGATAATCCTGGACCTGCAAAATCATACAATAACAATTCATGTCCGGTGCTTTCAAACTGTATACCATTACTCTTTAAATGGAGAACGATGGCTTCTTTCATTTCCTGCAGTTCACCCGAATTTAAATTGAGACAATCCGGGGCAACAATCTTAAAAAGCCTGCTGCGGATGGAAAAAATTGTTTCAAGCATATCCGGAGTGAGCAATTTATACGAATCGTTTAAAGATACTGCTTTAGCTACCTCAATTATTTTTTGGAAATAGATTTTCTTATAATGGGCGGCTTCCTGTTTGTTAAAACTGATGGGTTTCTTTTTTCTATTATTACTCATAATATCAGGTTGTTGATTATATGTCAGGAATCACTAATTTTTAAAAAGCTTTAAAAATTGAACTAACAATTAGCCAAAATATTTATAAATGGCTAAAATAACCCACAAGGCAAATTCATTCGATTGTGATGCAAAATCCAAAATTATTTACATTAATCCAAAAAAAAACAGTATGAATTTATTTTCCCGATATATTGCTGAATATAGAAGGGTTGCTGATTGTAACTCTTGGGCAACCGGGATACAGAATCTGTTTTTATAAGATATTCTTCTACAATAAACTTCACTTATGTAGATATATTTCCACGCTTGATTTCAAAGAAGGCTTAAAACAATGGAGATTTAAAGTGGTATAATACTTGACTTTTGATAAATAATATAGAACAGTAATAATTTAAATTAAAATATTATGGAAACTATTGAAAAAGTGAAATCAAAAGTGAACAAGGTTAACCCTGATAAAAAAGAAGGTGCAGTAGCTACTGCCATTGAAGAACAAACAGCAAAACTACCTTCCGATACTTTTTTATGGGCTTCATTGGGTGTTATGGCGGCTTCCCTTACCTTAAAATTGTTGAAAAAAGATAAAACTTCGCAATTTATTGGGATGTGGGCTCAATCATTTTTGTTATTCGGAATTTACAACAAACTTGTTAAACAAATGGGTCACGATAAGGCATCGGAGCAACAGAATGCTTTTAGTTAACAGCTTTTCTTTTCAAAAAAATTAAAGTCCTGCTTTAATAAGTATAAAATTTCATTTGATCTTATACTTATTGAAGAGGGACTTTTTATATCATCCCGCGCGATTTCAACTCCAGATATTTGTTGATTGTGTTAATGGATAAATCGGACGGCAGGGATTTTATGCAATGAATTCCGTGATTAGCCAGTTCAAAAACAATTTGGTTTTTTTCGTCGAGATATTTACGTGCCATGGTTTGCTCATAAACGCCTAATAAATTTTTCGCCTCACTTATACTCATATTCACCACTGCTTCATTTTCAAAAAACATGACCACAAGAAGATGGAGTTTGTTAATTTGCCTTAAAATAGGTAAAACCCGTTCAAAAGCATGTACACTCTCAAAATTGGTATATAAAAAAATGAGACTTCGGTTTCTGATAACATTGCGTACCAAATGGTATAACAATTCATATTCTGCTTCCAGTAAATGATCCTGCTCATTGTATAATGCTTCCAGTATTTTCCTTAATTGCTGTGAATTCTTTTCTGCACGAATTACAGATCCAATTTTATTAGAGAAAGTTATCAATCCGGCCTTATCATGTTTTTGTAAAACAACATTCGAAATAACAAGTGCTGTATTGATTGAATAATCGAGTAAAGTAAGATCGTTAAAAGGCATATGCATGGATCGGCTTTTATCGATGATCGAATAAACCTGTTGCGACCGTTCCTCCTCATATTGATTTACCATTAATCCCGATCTTCTGCTACTGGCCTTCCAGTTAATGTTCCTGCTGTCGTCGCCAATCACATATTCTTTTGTCTGGTCGAACTCATAGCTGTGTCCAATTCTCCTTCTCCGCTTTATACCTTCTCCAACCTGAAAGGATGCACCTGATTTTAATTCAAATTTCTTCATCTGAACAATAGAAGGATACACCTTAATTTTTGTAATTAAATCGATGGTTTGCTTTCTGCTTATCAATTTCAGGGAAGTTTTTAAAAACAAGTTGATGTTTCCAAAAACATATTCTCCTCTTTTAACAGGTGTTAATGAATACTGAAATTTAGCTTCTTCGTTCTGATCTAAAATTGACTCAAACCTGAGATTTCTTATTTGAAACTGATAAGGGATTTCGTCATACACATCCACGTGAACCTTTAAATTTGTAACATTTTGGATGGTGATTTCTATTTTGGTTTCATCACTCAGGGTCATGATGCTGGGAACTTTCCTCTGTGCTTCTATGATGTTTTTATTACTGAAAAGAAGGATAGCATCGGCAATGGCAGTTGCAACAAGAAGGATAAGTATAATCTGTCCTATCGGAAACAACCAGTGTACGATGAAACTAAAAGCAAATAAGGTTATTACAATTGCACCAATTATAAAAAACCTGCTGGAAATAAATATCTCTTTATAGAACCTCATTATCGGGGAACTTCTATTTTTTGAATGATATCTTTAATGATATCTTCAGCATCTATTCCTTCAATTTCGCGCTCGGGAACAAGGATAATACGGTGATTGAGCACAGGATACGCAACTTTTTGAATATCGTCGGGAGTTACAAAGTCTCTCCCGTTAATGGCAGCAAAAGCTTTCGAAGTTCTTACTATTGCTATGGATGCCCTTGGGGAAGCTCCCAGAAACAGGTTTGAATTGTTCCTCGTGTTATTTACTATCTGAGCAACATAGGCAAGTAATTCATCTTTAATGTGCACATTTTCGACGATCGTACATAAATTGAGTAAATCCTTAGCATTGTAAATTTTGTTTACATTTTTCTCCAATTTATTGAAGAAATCGGATTTAAAACGCGATAATATTCTTATTTCTTCGTCCAAAGACGGATACCCTATTTTAATTCTGAATAAAAACCTGTCGAGTTCAGCTTCCGGAAGCCTGTATGTTCCTTCCTGTTCAATAGGGTTTTGAGTAGCAATAACATATAATGGGTAGTTAATTTTATGGGTTTCACCATCAACAGTTATTTGCCGTTCCTCCATAACTTCAAAAAGTGCCGATTGGGTTTTGGCCGGAGCACGATTGATTTCATCAGCTAATATTATATTGCTGAAAACAGGCCCTTTTCGAAAGTAAAATGACGCCGATTGCATATTATACACGGTTGTACCAATTACATCGGAAGGCATTAAATCAGGGGTAAATTGAATACGTTTGTATTCGGTATCGAGAATGTTGGCCAAAAGTTTCACCAAAAGAGTTTTTGCAATCCCCGGAACACCTTCAATTAAAACATGCCCATTGGTTAATAATCCTACGATTAACAAATCAATAGTATCATCCATTCCAATAATCACCTTTTGTAATTCAGTTCGTACTTTAATTGCAAAATCCATTATTTCACTTACATCGATATAAGCAATTTCATTATTTGCAAAAGGTTCGATTTCGGATAAAGGCTCATTCAAGTTGTTCTCGTCCATGGTTATTTGCAGTTTTGATAAAAATATTCTATTTGGCTATGTAATTTAATTAGAATTTTCGATTCGTTATAAGTACTGTATATCACATCGGTATAGTACTGAAACAATTTGTCTAGCTCATTTTCGGGAATGCCGGAAAGCGGTGCTAATAATTTAGGAATATCGTTTTTATTTATGCCGGGCGAAATTCCATATTTATGCTTTGCAAACGACCGAAATTGCTTCATCATTTCATTTGCCAGAAAAGCAGTCGAATAATTATTAAAGTAAAGCATTGCAATTGAATTGATAAATTCAATAGTAGTATTATTATTTGCTGGAATTAATGGAATATGGGCTTGTTTTCGCTTCGAATTAACCAGAATGAACATTATAATTAAAAGACAGATCAGATACCAGCTCCACCGCAAACTTTTTTCGGAGAGAATAAACCTCAGTGGAGATTCCTGTGTGGAGGTTATGCTGGAATTATCCATTGCCGATTTACTGTATTCATCCCACAGAATCTTCGATTTTCTGTATTTTGAAAATAACTGGTTTATATAATTAAAACCTACTTCTTTCGATAAATTATAGTTGCTAAAAAACAATGGATTCGAATGAAAGATAAACCATCCTTTTCCATGTTTTACCCTTATGCAGTCCTGCAATGCATAATCTGATCCAGATATTGCTTCAAACCCGTACATACTGAGTGAATCACTAAGAAACGTACTATCGATGCCCAGCCATTTATATGTTTTTAGCTTTTTTCCGTATTTATAATCAAATTTATAGGTGATTTTAGGGAAAACATTAACAAAACTGATGTTTACAAAAGAATCGGCTAAAAAATTATAATTGATGGTAGGAAAATTTTCATTGGTAAGAATTTTAAACAGCAAATGTTCTCCGCCTATACTCGAAACAAATGCGTTATTGCCTCTTTTCACAAAATCAGCAAGGTTTTCGGAAAGCAAGCTGTCGCATATATAGTTTTCGCCAATAAAGATGTACAAGGCACCTGTATCTTCTTTCTTAATTATGTCGTGCAGGGGTTTATTGATAAAGACAATATTATTTTTAGTGTATGTTTCAGATAAAATATCTACAGCCAATTTTAAGCCATATGGTTGAACACTTTCATAATCATAATTTTCATTCCACCTGTATTTGGGAGAATAATTTTTAAAATAGAAATACATTACCGTAACTATCAGAATAATTACGCTTGAAATAATAACTAACTTTTTCGACGAATTATTCACGCGTATTTATTAATAAGTGAATTTGATCGAATATAGGAATCATGTTGAAATATTCGTTTTCAGTAATTTCAATTTCGCCATACCATGCCCGTTCAAAACAAAAAGTCAAATTTTTGAAAATTCCGAATTCTTTCTGACCAATCATTTCCCTGAGGTAGATTCCGTTTGTTTTTTCTTTTCTCCACAGTATGAGTTTATGTTTATTCAATAACCGCAAAACAATCAAATATTTAATTCTCACGGCATCTTTAAATTCGCAAGATGACAAGGCTTCACGAAGATCGTTCTCCAAATCGGCGTTTTCAATATTTTCGTAAATTGATTGCCTGAATACTTTATTTGAACTATTCACAGGTTTATTGCCAGCTTTGTTAAACACACTTACCAGTAATATAATAATTACTGCTATTAAGGCAATTACAATTAAGACTATGAACATGTAAATAACACCCGGCAATCCTGAAAAAATGGGCAAAGAAAATGAGGGTTCTTTTACTTCTTTCCTGTCTTTTGAAGATTCATTATTTTTAGCAGCAGGTTTATCATCTAAGTTTCTGGAATCGTCGTTATAATGATAAGTTTTAGCAAATTTAGACCATTGTTCTTTTTTAATAAATTGCTCATTATTAGCATATAAGTTGGTATAACTCACACCCACAAAGAAAACGAGGATTAAAAGCTTCAGATAACTCATCGTCTTTGTTCTTTTTCAAATCCAAATAAACTATTTCTATCGCCAAAATTATCAATTCGCTTTTTCAAATTTTCAGCAAAAATAATTTCCTTAAAAGCATAGTAATTAAAGATTGACGTGGAAATTAAAAAATATGAATATATTGCTAAAAGACTGATAGTAATTAAAGTAAGTACAAATATTTCAAGTAAATATGTTGTTGATTCATCGTATTTAAAGTTTAAAAAAATGCCCTGAACATAATTCCAGGCTATATCGGTATTCATTAAAATATACAACACAATCACAAACACAAAAATTTTTATACTATTCAAATATTGATTGCTCCACGAATTTGTTAACAACATAAAAGTATCGGGAAATACCGCAAATAAAAATATTCTTTCCCGATAACTCTGATAAACTGCCAGATATAAGAATGGACTTAAAAGTAATAAAGAAGTAATTCCCCAGAAAAGTCCTATCCGGAATGGTATTAAAATGAGAAAAGAGGAAATTACTGATGCAGAAATAAGGTAGAAAAAATCTGGTTTTTCCCGCTCCTGGTTTTCCTTCGAAAGTTTATTGATGCTTCTGCATAAAATAATTTGGAACAGACTAAGTGAAATTATACCAAGCCAAAAATGTGCTTGAATGCTGTTCATTTTAAAAAAAGATACAAACGAATGAGCATTGATGCCAATATCAGCATAACTGTGCATAGATGCAACTGTTATGGTAGTTATGGAATGAATAATTGCTATTCCGGCTATCAGAAGAAATACAGACAGAATATTCTGGCTTAAATATTTAAAAGAATTTCCAAGCAGTTCCTCTGCTGTGAGCACTTTATTAAAATCGTAATTAGAAGGTTCCTGATAGCTAAGTTTTTCTGTACTTTTTTGAGAAATTGGATTTCTTTTATTGAGAAACCATGGATACCATACAAAATAAAATAATATAAAAGCCAAAGAAAGCATGATCACTGAAATTCTGATTCCATCGTTTATCCCAGTGTGCCTAGTGATGAAACTTTCTATAAAACCAGCAAGGATAATCAGCGGGCTTATTCCCAGAAATATTTTTAAACCACGCAAAGCAGAAATTTTAAAGGAGTTCATTCTTGAATAAGTTCCCGGGAATATTAATCCTTTCCCAAGGGTTAAACCAGCCGCTCCGGCAATGATAATGCATGAGATTTCGATAGTTCCATGCTGCCAGATAGTTAAGAAAGATTCTTTAAATAACCCCCGTTCAATAAAAAAATACTGAAAAACACCGACCATGATACCATTTTTTAACAATGCCAAAACGGTACCAACTGACATAAACGCGCCTAATAAAAAGGTGTATACAGCAACAATAAGGTTATTGATGGTGATACCCATAAACATTTCGATTTCGTTGGCTTTTTTATAAACTGCAAGTGGGTCGTTATGCTTTATGTTCTCAACGGTCATTTGTACATAGTCATTTCCAAGAATCAACCTTGCAAAATCTTTATCATAAATACTCGACAAAATTCCAATTCCCATGGCAACCAGAAAAATCAAAAAAGAAATCCTGAATTCCTTTCTTGCCTCATGAATTTGATAAGGCAGATCGTGTTTCCAGAAATTAACGAACCCGCTTGTACTTGTCGACTGATTTTGATATAAGTTGTTGAATAACAACTGAGCGATACCGTTCAGGTATACTTTTACGGAACGAAATTTATAAAACGTACGCGCGTATGATAAGTCGTCAGTTACCTGAATGAATAGCTGGCTGTGTTTTGTTTTATTATTTCCTGAACGAAGGTCGGTTTCAAATTCCAACCAATTTTTCTTATTTTGTTCGACAAATTTAGATTCTTTCATTTACCTTCATCCATTATGCGAATTAAATAAAATTTATTGAAGATATGAGAAAAATTAATATAACAACTACTCAAAATGTCACCATTGAATATGAGCTTGCCTCAGTATCGGAAAGAGCCGCATCTACAGCGATTGATATTGTGATAATATATTTGGGGAGTTTAATTTTATATGGCATTTTCTCAATATTTACCGACAGCAGTTCGCTCAATTATTTATTTATCTCAACTCCGATAGCTTTTTTTTATCATTTGTTATTGGAAACCTTTAATCATGGTCAAACTCTTGGAAAAAGTATCATAAAAATACGGGTTGTAAAGATTAATGGCGAGCGACCCGGTTTTTTCGATTTCCTGATGCGGACTGTTTTTCGGTTTATCGACATAACTGTAACACTTGGAACATTAGCTTTAATTACTATTTCTTCAACACAAAAAGGACAAAGATTGGGTGATTTTTTGGCCGATACTTCTGTTGTGAAGCTTATCAATGTAAATCGCTTTTCGTTAAACCGGATTTTATCGATGGAAAAACTTAAAAATTACACTCCTGTTTACCCTGATGTAGTAAAATTTAAGGAAGAGGAAATGCTGTTAATTAAGGAAACCCTCGATAGAACCATGAAATATGAGAACGATAGTCATTTAGAAGCCCGCGATAATTTAGTATCAAAAATAGAGGAGCAACTTGGAATTGTTGCTCCTCCTGATAAAGATTTATTTTTAAAAACCTTGATTAAAGATTTTGTTAGTATTACAAGGTAATTAATCATTTACTACTACCGTCCCGGAAATAGAATCGTGCCAGCCGTTTCCGAAAAATGACAATTGATCAAATGGAATAAACCGGCAAAAAGTTCTTTTGATGATTGTACCTAATTCAGGTTCGCTGAAATCATCATTCAAAACCCGAGTTCTTGTAATCATTTTGCCCACTGTTCTGCCAGTTGTTGCTTCCATTATTGAATAATATAAAAACATGATAATGAATGCCAATAAATAGGATGTTAATGTATCCATTTCAGCAATTTTAAATACCAATACATAGGCCACGCCTCCCATAGCTACCAGAATATAATAAATTACCAAATCAATCACATAATTAGCAAAACGCTTTCCGGAACTTGCTATTTCATAATTTTCAACCACTGAAGTTTGCTGGCCGATTAAGTTTGAATCTAAAATTTCGTTGTTTTCCATGAAGATTAGTAATTGATGGTTTAGTTTAAGTAATCAAATAAAACCCTTTACGAAAAGCTCATGAAATTAGTTTCAAATGCACTTTTTCCGAACATTGTTTAGTAGTGATTTATTCTATCCCTAATTTTTACGATAACGCAAATAGTAAAAATACATTCTCCGGTATTGCTGGGGTGAAAATTTGCATTTGCAATTATCAGGCGAATCGGCCATTACATTGGCAACTGAAGGAACAAAGTATGCACCTGAGGGATCTGTTGAATATCCATTATATATGCATTTATCATCAACCTTTGCATATAAATTGGGATCGGCATAAGTATCGCAAATAAAATCGCCACTTTGAGCACAATTCTGTTCATTTGCCATTTCCATACCGCCTCTTTTGTCGTGCGTCGAAAGAAGCCCCATGAAATGTCCAAGCATGGTACTAAGGTAATTTCCATTGATAAATTTCTTGTCCAGAAAAATATAGTTACTGTCAATTGCTGTGGGAAAATAAGTGTAGCCATAGGTTCTTACCGAATCCATCCGAACAGAATCGGCCAGAAACAGATTTATTTTACCAGCTGTTGCATATAAGGTAAGCATTTCAGTAAACAGGATTCCTTCAGTTATAAAAGCATAATTATAATCAGGAATATAATTGACAGAATCAATAAAAAAGCTAATCCCGATTGTTTTAAACAATGTATTTGCTTTTTCAAGGCTGTTATATACCTGGGAAGGATCGGCATTGTCGAGGCCGTCTATATTTTTAATAATATGAAGTCTGATCGGAATTTTTACAGATAAGGAAGGCTGGTCAATATCAAATGGAATATTTTTTTCAGCATTGTAATTGAGGATAATTTCATCAACAAATGTTTTTTTCCCTTTTACTCCATCAGGCCACGACTGTGCTTGTGCAGTAAAATTTAATGCAGTAATTACAAAAAGGGAAATAATACAAATTAGTTTATTCATAAATTTTTTTTTATTTATTCTTCATCGGGGTAAAAAGAAGAAATTTTCCCAACTATCTTAATCTCAGTCCGCCTGTTTAATTGCATGCCTGCCTCATTTACAATACCATCACTGTTTGTATTAGGAGCTATGGGCAACTGCATGCCATAACCCTTTGCAATGAGTCTTTCTTTGTTTATACCTTTCAATATCAAATAATTCACAACACTTTCCGAACGTCGCTGCGAAAGTTTTATATTATATGCACCGGTTCCTGTACTATCAGTATGAGAGCCAATCTCAACAATGGCATTGGGGAACAAATCCAGTAAATGCATCAGTGTAGTGTCGATAGTTTGCAGAGCCGTTGAGGAGAGTTTAAAGTTATCGTGATCGTAATAAATGTTTATTTTAACATTTACTTTTGGCAGATAACTAATTAATGTTGTCCCAATATGAAAAGTATCGGCACAATTTCTATTCAGGGTACTTATAGCTACTTTCTTTTCAAAGTAACCATAATTTTTTATCAATACTTTATAATTTTTATCTCGCTCCAACCCGAAATGAAAATTTCCAGAATGATCAGTAACGGTTTTTGAAATCAGAATTTCATCCTCGTCACTTGCATCTGATAGATAGAGTTCTACAGGAATATTCGCCAATACCGAACTGTCTTTCGGGTATTCCATTTCCAGTTGATATTTTTCTCTTAATGTCTCATATACATCGTCGTTAACAGAATTACGAACGGTTCCAACAGCGTTAATGAGTGCACAGTGGTTTATTTTAAATGTGAAAATATCATCGCAGCAGTTACCATTTCCTAAAGTCATTGAGCCAGGCCGGTTCGAAGAAAAGAAACCTTCCTTGTTATTTTTGAATATTGAAAAATAATAATCGTCGTATGATGAATTTACCGGTTTGGGCAAAGGAATGGCTTCTGTCCATCTCTTTGTTGAGCCGGTAGTTTTAAAAATGTCGAAACCGCCCCATCCTGTTTTTCTGCCTTTCGAGCTAAAGTACAAAGTTTGGGTAGTAAAATCGTAAAAAGGGCAACACTCCTCTCCGGCAGTATTCACTCCTTTATCGAGATCCTGAGGCTGTTTATAGGTGTTTGTACGTGAATTATATTCGGTATACCAAATGTCCGAGCCTCCCTTGCCGCCAGGCCTGTCGGAAACAAAGTACAGAATTTCATTTCCTGTACGGACATTTTCGTTCGATAACCGAAACGACGAAGATTGGTCGTGCAGGAAATAAGCGCCAATTCCGATATTTTTATGGAAACCGCTTAATTTTTTATCGACAGCAATAGCCAAGGTGCGATAAGGAATACCTATTCCCGACCATTGATTTCTGTAATTGTTGGCTACCCGGAGATTATTCCCCGACATTCCTGTATTTGCCGGATTAGTGATCAGAGGTGCAGAGAAAAACTGCGAGAAATGGATATCCTGTGCTACAGAATTTAATGACAGCAAAAACAGGATCAGCAAAGAAACCAGAAGTTTTAAACTGCCGTTTTCCTGTAGATTGATATTTTTTCCGGTTATTAATATCATGTTATAAATTAGTAGTTATCATTATTTTAATAGCAGGAAATTTCCTTTTTTTTCGAACTTAAATCCATGAATAGTCGAGGCTTTTACAAAAAAGACATAGGTATCGGCATTTTGCATTTTTCCGTTAACTGTTCCATCCCATCCTTCGTTAATATCGTGTGTGGCAAAAACTATTTTCCCCCACCTATTAAATATTTTAAGATCAAAGTCTTTGATATTTTTCGATTCAAATTTAAACGCATCGTTATTCGAATCTCCATTTGGAGTGAATGCCGAAGGAGCTTCCAGATAAAAATTGTTGATGACTTCGACAATGAAATGCTCTGTAATATTGACACAGTTATTGGATATTTCAACATTATAAGTAGTGTTTTTAAAAGGCGAAACGACAGGATTACTGCAATTTGGACACGATATGTTATAAGCCGGAGTCCATAAATATTTTAAATCGCTGTTATCTGCCAAAATACTAAGCCGAATAGTGTCGCCAATGTTAATTGTGGTATCGCCAGGTGGAAATCTGCTTAAACTAGGAAGTTCGTTTACCAGGATTGTTTTGTTTATCGAAGAATTACATCCATGGATATCGGTGACATGAGCTGTATATGTTTCTTTAACTTCAGGACTTACCTTTGTGATAAAAGAAGTTGGTTTACCTAATCCGTTTACAGGTGTCCAGCTAATTTTCCACCCTGCTTCGCTGTTTACTTTTAGCGTTATGGAATCCTGACCTTTGCATAAGATAGAATCCCCAGCTATCGTAAATACCGGATTTTCAACCAAAACAAACTTTCGGGCAAATGTATCGGTGCAATTTGCGTTAAATGCTATTAGTTTAACGATGTTTTCTCCTTTTTGAGGAAGTTCAACTTCATTCAGGTCTTTTTCGTCGGTGAGAGTAACATTATTAATTTTCCATGAATAGATATTTGCATCGTCAGAGGTATTTGTAAAACTCAACTTACTTCCGGCACAAATATTTGAACTGTTGGCGGAACTTAGGAACCCCGCTTTCACGTACGAAATTGTCAGAGTGTCGAGCATGGTTGTAACTTTGCAGTCGGGGTTGGTAAGTATTATTCCCGGTACAATAATACCTTTTGAAGTATAGGTATGAGCAACATTCTTTTCGTTCGAAACCGCTCCATCGCCAAACATCCATTTCCAGCTATTAACATTATCCAAATTGTTCAGTTCAAAATCTACTTTACCGTTAAAGCAGATTGATTTTGGAGTAAAAAATGCATTGGCCGTGGGTCCGGTTACAACAATATTTTTAAGTTTATCGGCCTGACAACCGTTTAAGGTTTTCACTTTTAACTGAACCCCAATATTTCCTGTATGGGAAATTACATAATTTATGGCGTTAGAATGATCCGACATATCCTTTGAATCAATAATCCATGATATATCAGTAACAGGGCTTCCGGTATTATCAGGATAAAGCAAATTTACTGTATCAGGATAGCATTTGAGAACACTGTCGTTTATCTGGAACGAAGCATCGGCCATTTCAACAGAAATGTAGTTGTTTTTTGTTACCGAATTCCGGCATCCATATTTTGAAGCGGTAAGTTTTACAGTGTACCAGCCCTTTTTAGTGTAAATATGATTGTTGTTTACAAAAGAAGATGTACCATCGCCAAAGCTCCAGATAGCGCTGTCGAGATTAATATCCAACGGTCTAAAGGCAACAGTTCCTCCTTCACAAATCGCATTGTCATCAGCCTGAAAATCACCATTGACACTAAGTAAGGAAATTGGTAAGGAAGTTTTGCTTATACATTGGTGAGCATCGTAAACAGTGAGTGTGGGGAAAAAGGTTTTTTGATAGCCCGAAGAATAATTGTGGGTTAAATCCGGATTCATTGTATTTGCCGAAGTTCCATCCCCAAAATTCCAGAATGCATCTATTATAGTATTATCAGCCGAAGTATTTTTAAAATTCACTTTCAATCCCGCAAGGCAACCTGTACTTTTATCTGCTGTAAAATTGCTTTTCGGCATATAAACATGTACTGTTTTTTTAGTGGTGTCGGTACACCCATTATCTCCCAACGTTATTAGCGAAATAACATAGTTGCCTCTCGATGGGTAAAAATGGTTGTAGGCAGGAGAATATGTCCGTCGGGGTGGAAAATTGTTTCCAAAATTCCATAAAAACCCTTCATTATAACACGAATTGATATAATCGACTGAAGATGATTAATTTAATTTGATTGAATCTCCTGCGCAGTAAATGGTATCTTTCAAAGTAAATTTCGCTTTAACCTGACGAACTTTTATGAGCTTTTCCTTTGAAAAATTGCAATGCGAAGAGTTGTCAACAGCAGTTAGTTTTACTTTGTAATTACCACTGTTTTGAAAACGATATATCAGGGAATCAGAATTTCCGGAATAAACGTTATCTACATACCAGTTAAGGGAAGAAACAGGATGAATTTTTGATTTGAATTTATAACGCAAAGAGCTGTCGCATGTGAATATCTGATCGAAATCACCTGTCAATCCGATAACTTTGAATATGGAATCCTTTTTAACAGTTGATATGCATCCATTGTAATCTACACTGAATTTAACATGTTTAAATCCCAGAGTGTCAGAATTTATGGTTAACATAGTATCAGGTTCAGAAGTAAAGACATGGTCGAACAATCCATCTGAAATAACATGCCAGGAATTTATTTTTGTTTTATCTCCTGAACTTACTGCCATTCGAACCTGGCTACCATTGCATATTTCGGCAGGAGAAACGGTAAAATCGGTTGTTAATATATCGCCAGCTAATATTTTAATTGCCATGGATGTGTCAATACAGCCTTCACTCCTGATTACTTGTTTAACTTCATATTCCCCGGGTGTGGTAAAAGTATAATTTACCGGCAATCCATTTTTCAGAATCACTTTAGATGTGCCAATGATATATTGGTATTCTTCAGTGCTATAATCCGATTTACTGCTGTCGGAAAAACTTACTGAGAGTGGAACACAACCTGAAGTTTTATTTGGCATAATCCGAGCCGTGGGAACTGACATAACCGATTTTTGTTCTAAAAAATCAGTACATCCATCTTTATTGCTTACAAGCAACTTAAATGTAAATGCATTGCTTTGTATTTCATGGCTGTATAATTGCTGATAAGTTTGAGATGGGACATCATTTTTGGTAATTTCATATGTTGCATCTGGTAGATTTGATATAAATTTATCTGATAAATACCAGAATGAATTTCCATCGTTTTTGGAAGTGTTTTGTAAGAGTATGGTTTGAGGAAGAGTGCAAAACAATGATGTGTCCATTGAAAAGGAAGCTTTCACACTGCTTTTCCTGAATTTTTTCTGAAAGTTCTGTGTGCAATCTCCATTTTTTCCGTAAATCACACTCACTGTCAACGAACCGGTATCTTTCACTAAATAACTAACTACCGGTTTTCCTTCAATAATTGTAATTTTTTTGTTATCCTGAATTTTCCAGGTATAATCGGGTAAATTATTAATGGAAAACACAAATGAATAAGTACCGTTACAAAGAAAATCCTTATCGACCGGATTATTGAATTCATCAAAAACTGAAAATGTACCCTGGTCGTTACCAATTTTAATATACGATACTTTCGTTATTGAATCAGTGCAACCATTTTGATCAGTTGCTTTTAAGGTGACATTATAATTTCCCTTGGCATTGTAAACCACCGAATTACTCAATTCATCCGAAGTTTTTCCATTGCCGAAATTCCAATGATAAGATAAATTTGAAGCTCCCTGTGATAAATTGTTAAAAGTAGTATTTAAAGGTGGTAAACATGCATAGATGTCGGTAGCTTCAAAATTAACAACTGGTTTATTATCAACCCTGATGATGTTTTCTGATTCGATCATGCTGAAACATCCGTTTGAATCTACAACCTTAAAAAGCACACCATAACTTCCAGGCGTTGTATATGTGTTTTGAATTTCTGTACCCTCACCGGTTACTCCATTCCTGAAATCCCAGAAAGTTTGAACAATGGCAGCATCTCCTGAAGTAGATGAGCTTTTGAAATTAACAGTTAATGGAGGGCAGCCTGCTATTGAGCCCGGAGTATAACTTGCTTGCGGACTTTTTAATATTGTTATAGTTGTGCTGGTACTATCGGTATTTGTGCCATCAGTAACTATCAGCGTTATCTTATAAATACCCGCATTATAATATAACTGCTCTAAAGGTGCATTATCGGTAGCTATTACTTTTGCCCTCAGGCCAAAATCCCAGGTATATATTATTCCGGCTCCAGCGGTGGATTTATTTATAAAAGAAAAAACTGCAGGGGCACAATTACTTTTGCTGGTAACAATAAATTCAGCTTTAATACCGAAAGTTGGACAAATAAATAGTTGGGAGAAAACTAAAACGATGTAGATTTTTGATAATTGTAATTTCATACAACAACTGATTTAATTGTACCAAAATATTTTATTCCCACATCTCAGTTTTGTTGAAGCTGCTTTAGTTGGGATACGCATTTCTATCATAAATTCATGTGTGCCATTTTGATTGTAACCATCGATTAAACTTTGATCGAAAGTGTACCCTATTCTCAGATTTGAAGAAAGGTTTATTCCAATTAGAAATGTAACCTGTCTCGAAGTCCGATAGATAAACCCAAGATCGAGTAATTCCCTCGCTCCACTCAAAAGGCCGGTTGGTTTTTAATCCTGATACCAGCATTTCCCTCAAAAATTGTAAGACTTTGGCGGTTTACAATTTGGAAACCAAAGTTATAATTAAAAAGAATATTCTGGTTATTTCTATAAATGAAATAACTATAGCGGTGGTTAGAATTGATCAGATCAGGGTTTGTATTAAAGATTGATATTAAATGGGTGGAAGATAAACCCATAACAAAATAGAGTGTTTGAAATTCAACTCCTGCATTGGCATCAGGTTTTAAAATTCTATATTGTTCGTAGGTAAATGAAGGGTCGTGATCAGTTTCGGCCTCAAATAAAGAACCATCAGTTATTCTGGAATAAGTACCGCCTGACAATCCCATTGATAATTCCCATTTCTGAGTGTTGGCAATACGATAGGCATACGAAAACATAGGATTTAAGGCTTGGGAGGCACCAGTTTTATCGCTTACCAACGAATTTTAAAACCTTGCGGTGCAGTCAGTTTAGCTTCCGTGTCGCCAGTGCAGTATTTCACTGTGATATTTATCGGGTGACATTCAGCAACAAAATAGGCATATCCATAATGAAATTTGCTGGTACAATCGGCTGTCATAAATTCAATTGTTATGGTTTGGCCAAGATAATCAAGAAGATTGGCACCCACCGTTGTCCAGTCTCTCCATTTTGTTGGTCCAAACGATTCCGGTTGTTCAAAGGTTTTAAATCCCTCCGCAGAATTAGAAGGAAAAACATCGTAATTTGAACAGTCGGGTATTGTGTCACCTTTACTATCGAACAGTGTTAAACGAAAACGTGGTTCCACTTTTTCAGAATGATCAGAACCATATTGCAACACACATGCAAATTTAAGGACTAAAAGTGCATTGCTCGAATCGATAGTCATGGTATATCGTAAACTTTGCTGCCAGCATCGGGGTACCATATCCAACTGTGGTAATAATTACATCACCAATTGTCTACGGCTTTCTTAGGAACATCTTTAATATGAGTGTACAAGGAAGTTAACAGTTTGTTGATAGTAGTTTCAAATGTTGCTTCTGTTTCTTTAAACTTCGGTATAATAGTACCATCCGGATTATACCATACTTTGTATCTGGTTTCGGGTGTTTCGAAAGTTACACGACATCTTCCGTCCTTTATTTCAACGTTCAATGTATAAACCAGGGTATACCAATGATCGAAGTTATTATCCCTTATTTTCCAGGCTTCTTCTATATTTCCCGCAAATTTAAGCTGAGTATTTTCATTATTAACCCTGATTGACGATTGAGGATATTTAACCATGGTGGCATTCCAGCTTTTGGCTTTGGTATATATTTGAAATGCCGAGAAACCAGGATCAAAAGTAAGAACTACAGGTTTAACACCATCTTTGGTAAGATCAAACTTTGGTGTAGATTGTGAAAATACGTTTCCACAGAATATAAATGTAATCAGCAGAGAAAATGTAAATTTATTCATGACTTAACATCTTAATGATTAAATAAATCTAACGAATTCATAAGTCCTTTATACGGAAGAGAATTCAATTTAAAAACGAAAAAATGCAATTATTATTTTAAATCATTAAAAGATATGCTTTTAGGTCCTATTTAATTGGTCTTTGGTTTTTGCCGAACAAATAAAATAACAGACAAAAGCATCAGAAAAACAAGGATAAAGAGTGAATAGCCTGAAATGGTTCTAATAATATTCGATATTTGTGAAGTTGTGTCGAATGCTCTTTCGAAAATCCATGTTAATGATGCAAGTGGTTTAAAAATAAAATAACTAAACTCCGGTTGAAAAGTTTAATAGTATTGTATTTATTCCAACTAATGTCTATTTATATATAACCGCACGCAATTGAAACCGGCATTTTTATAATCTTCAAAATTACTTTCCACAACTGTTGGGTTTCCCCATGTTGTTTCCCCATCGGGTGCGTCAAAGGTATTTCCCATATTTATTCCCCGCGACATGTTCTTGATTGCCTGTTGAGGGAGTAATTTTGCGCAATGAAGTTGGAAAAACACATTGTGTTTTATTATGGAAACCAAAATTTTAAATGGGATCAGATTGAAATCTAACCGGTTTTCTTTCCACAAATTTGAATAGCAAAGCAAAACACCATCCGAAAAAAGCGCCGATAATAGCCGCAACAATTACATCACCAGGATAATGAACACCGTTATAAATGCGGCTGTACGAAACCAATACAGCCCAAATAAAAAGCCAGTATTTTAAATATTTAAACTTACTGTCCAAAACAAAATAGAAGAAAGTGGCCATACCAAAAGAATTGGCCGCGTGAGAAGAAACAAAGCCATATAATCCACCTGGACCAGCTTTGCTTAAATGCACCAATCCGGTTAATGCCGGATCGTGCGATGGCCTTAACCGTTGAACTGCATTTTTAATGAGGTGAGATGCTGTTTGATCGCATAAAGCAATGACAAGGCCTACAAATAAAAGCATGATAACACCTTTCATTTTGTAACGCCATATAATAAAGAATACGATAATCAAATACATAGGTAACCATACCCATTTATCACTCAGCCAAAACATTATGGGGTCCAGGAATGCGTTGTGTATACCGTTGAGAAACAGAAATAATTTAGTATCAAGCGAATTAAGGCACTCTAACATAGATCAATTAAGAATTAAAAATTACGGGAAAATAATCATTTCTTTAGTAAAAGCAATCGGTATATGGATAATAGAAATTCGGTTTTCAAATAATTTGCCCCGCAAAAAACTAATAAGACCTATTCATTTTGACTCATTTTCAGAAATCATTTCATATAACAGTCCGGCAGTATCTCCAACTAATTTCCTGCATATAAGTTGATGATGTTTTCTTTCTTTTACATCCGATTCGGTTACGTGTTTTTTTAACAATTCAGAACAAATGCTTGTACCATGAGTATTTTCGAATTTTTGATTTAATTCCTGTACTTTGTTGTATGCTGCTATTTTAGTTTCCATGTCTTTGGGATCTGCATTTCCATAAGCCAGTCCAAGTACCATAAAGCCACCGGTTAAAGCTCCGCATTTCTGTCGCAGTCGTCCCATTCCACCTCCAAAAGTAGAAGAAATGAGCTTTGCGGCTTTTTGGTCCAGGTCAAATTTATTGGCAAAAGCAAGCAGAACAGATTGCGAACAGGCAAAACCTTCGTCGAAATAATTAATTGCATCGTTGATGGCTTGGGCTTTGGACATTAATATATATAATTAAATATTTAAGCAGATTAGATGAAAAGAGTTAATAATTTAGTTATTGATAATGAATTGTAAGTATTAAGTGCAAATCTATCATTTAATTGTGCAAAATAAAAAACGACTTAGAAAACCGTTATGTTAGTTTCCCAGGTCGTTTTATTATACATGGTTTAAAAACACTGGCACTAAGCCTCAGAGTTTTTTAATATTCTGTTAAACTTATGCTTGCGAAATAGCTACTGCCACTGCAACGGAAGCGCCAACCATCGGGTTGTTACCCATCCCGATCAGTCCCATCATTTCGACGTGTGCAGGAACAGATGAAGAACCGGCAAACTGTGCATCGGAATGCATACGGCCCATAGTATCAGTCATACCATACGAAGCAGGACCAGCAGCCATATTATCAGGATGCAAAGTACGTCCTGTACCGCCACCTGAAGCTACAGAAAAATATTTTTTTCCTTGCTCGATGCATTCTTTTTTATAGGTACCAGCCACAGGATGCTGGAAACGGGTTGGATTGGTAGAGTTTCCGGTAATGGATACGTCTACACCTTCGCTGTGCAGAATAGCAACACCTTCGCGAACATCGTCAGCGCCATAGCAATTAACTTTAGCTTTATCGCCTGTAGAATAAGGAATACGTTGTACTTCCTTTAATTCACTGGTAGCATAGTCGAATTGTGTCTGAACATATGTAAAACCATTGATACGTGCAATAATTTTGGCAGCATCTTTACCAAGGCCGTTCAGGATCACACGTAAAGGTTCTTTACGTACGCGGTTAGCCGATTTGGCAATTCCTATTGCCCCTTCGGCAGCAGCAAACGATTCATGTCCTGCAAGAAATGCAAAACACTTAGTTTCCTCACGAAGTAACATAGCAGCAAGGTTTCCATGACCTATTCCAACTTTGCGGTCGTCGGCAACTGAACCGGGTATACAAAAGGCTTGAAGGCCTTCGCCCAATGTAGTGGCTATATCAGCTGCTTTTGTCTGTCCTTTTTTAATGGCGATGGCAGCACCAACAATATACGCCCACATAGCGTTTTCGAAAGCAATTGGCTGAATGTCTTTTACAACTTTATATACATCAACACCCTTTTTATCGCATATTGCTTTGGCTTCTTCAATGGAAGAAATGCCGTACGAATTCAATACTTTATTTATTTTATCAATTCGTCTTTCGTAACTTTCAAATAATGGCATCTGTATGTTTCTCCTATTCTTTACGTGGGTCAATAATTTTAACTGCTTCATCCATGCGGCCATATTTTCCTGATGCTTTTTTCAAAGCTTCGTTGGCATCGGTTCCGGCTTTAATCATGTCCATCATACGACCAAGACTAACAAATTCGTAACCAATAATTTCGCTGTTGGCATCCAGGCCTATTTTGGTAATATAACCTTCGGCCATTTCAAGGTATCTTGGACCTTTAGCTACTGTTCCGTATAATGTACCTGTAACTCCGCGCAATCCTTTTCCTAAATCTTCGAGACCAGCTCCAATTGGTAATCCACCTTCGGAGAAAGCAGTTTGTGTACGTCCGTAAACAATCTGAAGAAATAATTCGCGCATCGCTGTATTGATAGCATCGCAAACTAAATCGGTATTTAATGCTTCAAGAATGGTTTTGCCTGGCAGTATTTCAGAAGCCATAGCTGCAGAGTGTGTCATTCCGGTGCAACCGATAGTTTCAATTAATGCTTCCTGAATAATTCCCTCCTTTACATTTAAAGTTAGCTTACAAGCACCTTGTTGTGGTGCACACCAACCTACTCCGTGGGTTAAACCCGAAATATCTTTTACTTCCTTTGCTTTTACCCATCTGCCTTCCTCAGGAATGGGTGCAGGGCCGTGATTTGCTCCTTGAGCAACGCAAATCATGCCTGCTACTTCATGTGTAAAACTCATATAAATTAGTATAAAAATTTAAGTTGATAATTCCAATTTTGGCGGCTATATATATGATTAACAGACTATTAAATTAAATCTTGTTTTAACAAAACCTGTCAAAGGTAATATTTTTTTCAAAAAGTTAAATTGTTGTTTTTTGTAGGCTTATTAAAGTCGAAAAATTTGATAAAGATAAGCGTAACTATTTTTTCTTAGATCCAGTTTTATAAATTACAACTGATGTCTTTTCCATGGTAACAAAACATCCGTTTTTTATCTTTTCGAAATATGGTTTTATGGTCTCAAAGAATTTTTCAACTTTGACCGATTCATCTACTATTTCAATGACAATGGGCATTTTTTCGGAAATTTCCCAGAATTTCATAGAACTTACATTACTGCTGCCCCCAAAACCCATCACTCCTCTCAAAACAGTTGCTCCAGCTAATCCATAACGTTTTGCAGCATATACAATAACTTCATACAAAGGTGCATGTTTAAATTTATCAGTAGAGCTGATAAAGATTCGCATCAGTTTTGCTTCTCCCTGTTCCATAACCTTAATGAATTTTGGTGATTAGATTTCCAAGATAGACTGCAAATAGTCCTACAAATACGCTTAATCCGGCATATAGAGCAAAATAAAAAAAATCTCTGTCCCTTAACAATCCTAAATTTTCGTTAGCAAAAGTCGAAAATGTTGTGAAACCTCCACAAAATCCAACCGTTAGGAACATTCGCCATTCTGTATTTATAAAATTTCCCCTTTCCGAAAGTCCATAAATCAAACCTATCAGAAAACAACCAATAATATTGACAACAAAGGTTCCATAAGGAAATGCTGAAATGGAATAATTTTGAATAAATCGTGAAGTAAGAAAACGAGAAATCCCGCCTAAGAAACTTCCTGCACCGATTATGAAAAGAATTTTAATCATTAATGTTTTCAATTTTTCATTAAAACCTGCATTTAATGGCATTACAGGCTATGATTTTCAAAAGTATGGATTTAAATTGAAACACTGAAATAATAATGCAGACTTGCAGTACCTGTTATCTTTTGTGTTTAAACCACTAAAGACAACAGGTGATGCTTCATCAACCGCCACCACCGAAGTTTTTCCGAAGCTGGAAGTTGATTTATACGGAGTAGCGGGTCCATACATGGAAATAATTCCGTATTTAACAGCCAATTCCCATTCATCATTTGATGCTGTAATCGGCGGAGAAAAAGACTACTACTGGAACTGTGATCTAAAAACAGGTGTAACTTCGGTTATTGGCGCAGAAGTTAAAGTTTTGTGCCATTCACACCATTGACTGCCGAGGACGGAACTGTTGCTCCGCATCTGGAATTTACAAATAGCGATGGGCTAAGCAATACAAAATGGACACTTGGAAATAACAATGCCCAACAAAGCATAAAAGCATTGGTTAAAACCAATAGTACAACTGTTATTAAATCGGTAACATTTAAGGCTACCGCAAATTATATTCGAACATAGTTAATAGCAAATTAAAGGCTATTAACTATGTTTTATAATTATATAATCAATTAATAATAAAGGTTTTAATCTCTCATAACCACCAAATATTTTGAAGCTTCCCAGAACCTCTCCGGATCGGTAATTTCCACCACTGCTGTTTCATCATTTACATCTTTTAAAATGTACGATTCGGGTGGATGTACTGTAATAATATTTATTTTCTCGTTTTTCTTTTCTTTTTTCACTTCTACTAAATTGTTTTCCAGAATATCAATCCTTTTAAACAGATCGTTCTTAAATGTTGGGTTAAACCGTTCGGTACGTCCCAAAAATCCCAGGAAACCACCATCTTTATATATGATTTCGTTATCAAGCAGGTCCTTTTCCTTTCCTATCACAACATATCCAGTGTTTAAGCGTCGTGTTATCTGTTCAATTTTAGCTGCCTGCTGCTCAGAGGTTTTCCTAAGATCGCTGATAACGTTTTCCTGCGAACTTACCTGGTTTGTGTAAGAATTTACCTGATTGTTCAATTCGTCAATCCTAGTTTTTCTAAGTACCAGTTCATTATTCAGGGAATCCATCCTTCCGGTTGTTTTGGAGTACCTGTTCTGTCCCCATCCAATCACTCTGCGGAGAGAATCGTACTGGTTTTTGTTTCGTTGCATCAAGTTGTTGATGTGAGCGATATCACGTTGCATCCTTTTTTTGATGTTGCTGTGTATATCATCTGAAGTAGAAATAATTCCAAGGTTTTTTTCTATTTCATCCATTGAAATGGTCATTTCTTTTAGTGTTGAATCCATTTGAACAATGGTGTGATTCAATTCCTGGTTTTTAAGAGTAAGTTCCTTTTTTTGATTACATGCTAACATTATAAAAACTGATAATAAAACAAGTACTGTAGTTTTCATGGCTATTGGTTTTTAATTTGAAAGTAGATAGTATATAGACGGTATAAAATTCTATGCCAAAGAACATTAATATTGTAAAAACGTTTATTGTCCTTGAATAAATGAGTGTTACAAAAGTTCAAAAAATCACTGAAACCGGATTCAAGCTTTTTTTTGTGGAAGTTATTCTACATAGATTTATTTTTGTATACAAGTTTTAACTAATTCATTCTCTATGCCAGTCTGGTTACAAGCAGGATTTTGGGGGTTTATAGCTGGAGCAGCTTTATTAATTGGCGCAGCTATCGGATATTTTATTAAAGTTCCAATGCGGTTGATTGCAGGAGTTATGGCCTTCGGAAGTGGAATTTTAATCTCGGCATTATCATTTGATTTAATGGACGAAGCTTATCGCAGTGGTGGGCTTGATGCAGCAGCAATAGGATTTGTTTCCGGGGCAGTATTATTTACTGGCGTAAATTACCTGTTGTCCTTAAAAGGAGCAAAACACAGAAAACGTTCGGGAGAACAGCAACCTAAAGAATCAGAATCCGGTGGAAGTGGTTTATCCATGGCTGTAGGGGCACTTATCGACGGAATTCCCGAATCTATTGTTATCGGGTTAAGTATGTTAAAAGGCGGAAATGTTAGTATGGTGGCTGTAATCGCTATTTTTCTTTCCAATCTGCCCGAAGGATTGTCGAGCGCTGCCGGAATGAAAAAAGCCGGACGTTCAAAGGCTTATGTTTTTGGAGTTTGGGGCAGTATTGCTATTATTTCAGGTTTATCGTCTCTTGCCGGATTTACCTTGTTTGAAAATTTATCACCTAATATAGTCGCGGCTTCCATGGCCTTAGCAGCAGGGGCTATATTGGCCATGATTGTTGACACGATGATTCCTGAGGCATTCGAAAATACACACAATTTTGCTGGTCTTATTACAGTTTTTGGGTTTATTGTTGCTTTTTTCTTAACTAAACTCGATTAATGCATCTTTTCTTTTTTTCAGGAAAACTAATAACCATTCAAAAAAATATTTTAATTTTGACTGTCCGTTCAATCATAAAATAAATTATTAATGACACCACGAACTGAAAAACAATTTGAAAAGATCAGGTATGAGAAGCGACAATTGATTATGGATACTGCACTTGAGCTTTTTGCAGGCAATACTTTCGAAAATACAACTATAAGTCAGATTGCCAAAAAAGCAGACATTTCCAAAGGATTGTTATATAATTACTTCGAAAGTAAGGAGGATTTGCTGGAAGCAATTCTTAATAGAGGAATTGACGATATGCTTTCTGCATTCGATCCTAATAAAGATGGAGTGCTCGATAATATGGAAATGGAGTTTTTTATTACAGAAACCTTCCGGATAATAAAAGAAAACAGAAAAATGTGGAAATTATACCTGGCCATTTCGTTTCAACCGTCTGTTTCAAAACATATAGAGAAAAGAAGCGCAGAGCTTTATGAACCATCTCTTAAAATGATGAACAATTATTTTAATGAAAACAGATTTGAAAACCCTGTAATGGAAACATTCATGTTTAGTGCATTAATGGATGGAATAGCTTTTGATTATGTAATGGCGCCTGATAAATTTCCACTCGATATGGTTGTGAAAGAATTAATTAACAGGTATTGTAAACAAAAATAAACGAACAAAATGAAAAAATTTAAACTCATACTGCTGATTTTATTGATTATACCCTCTTTTATTATTGCACAGGATGCAAAGGAAATTATTAAAAAGGCCGATGCTAAAATGAAAGGAGAACAGTCGAGCGTCAGCCAGATGACCATGCAAATTGTGAGGCCCACCTGGGAACGAACCGTAAGTTTCAAAAGCTGGTCGAAAGGAACCGATTATTCGCTGGTGCTTATTACTGTTCCGGCAAAAGAAAAAGGACAATCGTTCCTGAAATTCAAAAGAGAAATGTGGAGTTGGAATCCTGCAATTAACCGTATGATTAAATTGCCACCCTCGATGCTGTCGCAAGGTTGGATGGGATCGGATTTCACCAATGACGATCTGTTGAACGAATCGTCTGTCGTGGTTGATTATACCCATAAACTTTTAGGAAAGGAAGTTGTTTCAGGCAAAAGCTGTTATAAAATAGAACTGATACCTAAAGAAAATGCTCCGGTGGTTTGGGGTAAAATAATATCGTGGATATCGGAAGATGAATACTTACAACTTAAAACAGAATACTACGATGAAGATGGTTACCTGGTTAAAACTGAAATTGGTTCGAACATAAAAACCATGAGCGGACGTATTATTCCCACGCGTTTTGAATTGGTGCCAGCCGATAAAGAAGGGAATAAAACCATTCTTACACTCGATATGATTGAGTTTAATTCACCATTGACAGAAAGCTTTTTCACACAACAGAACATGAAAAAACTAAGGTAATAATCCCTAAACAACTCGAAATGAAAACATATAAAATGGCCTGGAGGAACCTGTGGAGAAACAGAAAGCGTACACTGATCACTGTTGCTGCAGTTGTTTTTGCCGTATTCCTTTCAACTTTCATGAGTTCGATGCAGGAAGGTACTTATTCAAAAATGATAGAGAATACCGTGAGTTTTTATTCAGGTTACATTCAGGTTCATGATCCAAATTATTGGGAATCACGTTCAATCAACGATGTTTACGCGCCTGACCCCGATTTTTATAAAAAAATAAATAACACTCCTAATGTTAAAATGAGTTTTCCAAGGCTGGAATCGTTTTCTTTAATTTCAACAGGCGAAAACACAAAGGCTGCAGCGCTTATTGGTGTCGATCCGGAGAAAGAAAATAAAATGACAGGTTTGGCAAAATGGGTTGAAACAGGTGAATACCTAAAACCTGGAGATGATGGATTATTAATTGCCATTAACCTTGCTAAACAACTCAATGTAAAAGTTGGAGATACTTTGATTTTATTAGGAACCGGATATCACGGAAATACAGCCGCCTCATTGTTTCCAGTTAAAGGAATCCTGAATTTCCCTTCGCCTCAAATGAATAATATTGGTGTTTATGCCGACATCCGGAAAGCACGCGAATACTTTTCCACGGCTGAAATGATTACATCCACAGTGATTATGGTAGACGATTATTCCAGTTTAAAACATACTAAACATGAGCTTCAAAAAAAGCTTGGCAATAAATACAGTATCATGACCTGGGATGAAATGCAGCCTGAGATTTTACAGATGATACAACAGGATCGTGCCGGAGCTGTAATCATGAAAACGATAATTTATGTTGTCATAGGCTTTGGAATTCTTGGAACTATTATCATGATGATGTCGGAAAGAAGAAAAGAATTGGCCATTATGGTAGCAGTTGGAATGAGAAGAGGTAAAATCATTAAAACCTTATTCTTCGAAACCTTATACATAGGAATGCTTGGCGTTATACTGGGTTTTATCTTAAGCACTCCGGTAATGTTATGGCTTGTTCACCATCCCATTCCATTGCCTGATAAAATGGCCGAGGTGTATGAAAAATTCGGTATGGAAGCCAAATTATTCTTTTCACTTTATTACCCGGTTTTCTTAAACCAGATTTTAACAGTTTTTGGGATAACAATCAGTGTTTTTCTCTATCCTTTGGTCACGGTCTCAAGGTTTAATCTTATCAAATCATTAAGAAGTTAATTAATATAATTTAAAACTATGATTGCAGCGATATCCTGGAGAAATGTATGGCGTCACAAGCTTCGCAGTTCTGTCATACTTGCAGCAGTAGCAATAGGAATTTGCGCCGGGGTATTTTCCTGGGCTTTTTATAAAGGAATGATGAATCAGCGAGTCGATACAGCCATTGCAACGGAAGCATCCAATATTCAGATTCATATGCCGGGATATACTGAAGATCCTGAGATTAAGAACTTTATAAGTAATGGAAACCAGATTGTTGAAGATATCTCTAAAATTAATGGGATCAAAGGTGTTTCCAAACGCATTCTTACAAATGCCATGGCAACGTCGGCCGAACAAGGCACTGGTGTTTTGGTGGTTGGTATCGCTCCGGAACAGGAAAAGAAAGTAACCAATATCAGCGAAAGGATTACAACCGGCAATTACTTTGGAAGTTCAAAAAATCCGGTTGTCATCGGTAAAAAACTTGCTGAAAAGCTTAAGATAAAAGAACGTTCCAAAATTATTCTTACACTTCAGCAGATGGACGGTACACTGACAAAAGCACAGTTCAGGGTTGCCGGAATTTATGATATCACCAATACCATGTATGAGGAAATGAATGTATTTGTCAGGGCTGATGATCTGGCCGGTATTTTACTCCTGGATCCGAAGGCTTGTCATGAAATTGCTGTGAAAGTTATAGATAACAGTCGGGAAACAGAGTTATACAATCTTATAAAGCCAAAATATGCAGCTATGGATGTGAAAGCCTGGAGGGAGATCATGCCCGAAGTAAGCGTAGCAGAAAAATCAATTGATATATCAATGATCATATTTATGATCGTAATACTCGTTGGTTTGTCGCTGGCCATTATTAATACCATGCTCATGGCTGTGCTCGAAAGGGTAAAAGAAATTGGTATGTTAATGGCTATTGGAATGAACCGGAAGAGAGTGTTTAATATGATTTTATTGGAAACTATCTTTCTGACATTATCCGGAACAATTGTGGGTATTATCATCGCCAGCGCCCTCTCAGGTTATTTTGGGCATTTCGGTATTGACCTGTCAATGGGAACCGAGGTATACGAATCGATGGGTTACGATTCATTCATATTCCCGGTTTTATCCATGGATATAATCATTAAAGTAACCATAATGGTGGTTATTGCCAGTATATTATCAGCAATTTACCCGGCCATAAAAGCATTGAAACTGAACCCGGCCGATGCTATAAGAACGGATGTATAAATTATAAACATTAAAAAATTAGTGTATGAAGGTAATAGATATTAATAATGTTCATAAAACCTATATCGATTCAGAAGTAGAAATAAAAGCTGTGGATGGCATCAGTCTTACGTTCGATGAGGGTGAATTTGCAGCCATCGTTGGGCCATCTGGTTCTGGTAAGACCACCTTGCTCAATATTCTGGGCGGCTTGGATAAACCATCTGAAGGTGAGATAACCATTGGGAATGTAAAAATTAATGAACTTTCGCCATCCAAACTGATTGATTTCAGGTTGAATAACATAGGGTTTGTTTTTCAGGCCTATAATCTCATTCCGGTATTAACGGCAAAAGAAAATGTTGAGTTTATCATGGATCTTCAGGGATGTTCCAAAGCTGAAAAAGATAAAAGAACAAGAGAATTGCTGGAAGAAGTTGGTTTGGGCGACAGAATCAATAGCAGGCCTAATAAACTTTCGGGTGGTCAGCAACAAAGAGTGGCAGTGGCAAGGGCTTTAGCTTCCAAGCCCAAATTTGTGCTTGCAGATGAACCTACAGCCAATCTGGATTCGAAAACAACGGAAAATTTGATGGATATCATGGAAAAATTAAACCGTGAAGAAAATGTAACATTCATTTTCTCAACTCATGATCCTCGTGTGGTAAAAAAAGCCCGGAGGGTTATTACCATTGAAGATGGGAAAGTGATTCGGGATGAGGTGGTTAGAAGGTAAATGCGGGTTACAACCTACGACTTACGTCTAAGGACTTACGACTTAAAGATATGAAAGAAAAAACATTCCTATTTATTATACTATGCATATTTTTTTCCTGGGTAAAGGCACAGGATACAACAAAGTGGCAGTTTAACGGCTATGTGAGTATATTGGGCTCGGCAAAAAAGAGTATGAGCGATTCGTTGTTCAAACCTACCGGAATAGAAAAACATAAAGATGCTCTAATACATAACAGACTCAATTTTTTTTGGTTTCCCGCTAAAAATATGACCTTTTCGATACAAATGCGTAACCGGCTGGTATACGACGAAACTTTTTCGCTTCAGCCCAACATTGGTGATGAATTCGAGCGTGATTTAGGTTTTATGAAGCTTTCAAAAACTTTTTACAGTGAAGGTGATTTTTTATTAAATTCATCCATCGACAGGTTATATTTTCAATATACCAGAAATAAACTGGAAGTGAATATTGGCCGTCAAAGGATTAACTGGTCACAGAGTTTTGCATGGAATCCCAATGACATTTTTAACGCATCTAATTATTTTGATTTTGATTATGCTGAAAAGCCGGGAAGCGATGCAATCCGGCTTCAATATTATACCGGCATGGCCTCATCGGCAGAAGTAGTTTTTAAATTAGATTATAAAAATAATATTACAGCAGCAGCATTGTATAAAATGAATGTTAAAGGATATGACTTTCAGCTTTTAGGAGGTACAATGAATGAAGAAGAGCTTGTGATTGGTGCAGGTTGGTCGGGAAATATTAAATCAGTTGGGTTTCGTGGCGAGATTACTTCCCTATTTCCTTATAAAGAAACTTCAGCATATTTGCACAGCATGGAAAAGCTAACACTTGCTTCCGTTTCTTTCGATTATACTTTTTCTAATTCGGCGCGGATTATGAGCGAATTTCTCTATTCGAGCAACGATTTATTAAATCTTTCTTCTTCTTTAACTTCAATATTTTCGGAAACAACAACCATCAGAAACATGGCATTTTCACGGCTATCCTCTCTCCTATCCTTTACTTACCCGGTTCATCCACTTGTAAATGTAAGTCTTTCCGGTATGTATTTTTATAGAATCAGCGGGTTTTATGCCGGACCTAATATTGATATTTCACTGAGTGATAACATAGATCTGTCTTTTTTCTGGCAGTATTTCAACATGTTTCTTTCCAAAGAAAAGCAACTTAGGTTAGATGACGTTGTTATCAATTATGCATTTTTGAGACTTAAATATAATTTTTAATCGTTCTTACATCTAAAACTAAAGTTCTAGATGAATGTTATTTTAAAATAATTGATACCTCCAATCATGATATCTTATTACAATCAGGATGTTAAAGAAATACTCTTCCAATTTAAAACATCCGTAACCAGTGGTTTGTCTTCAGAAGATGCCAAAAAACGTTTGGAAGAACATGGTTATAACCAGCTTTCTTCCAAAAGTAAAAAGTCTTTTCTACGAATGTTTTTTGAACAGTTCAAAAGCTTTATGATCCTTATCCTTTTGATCGCAGCAGCTGTTTCAGGAGTTGTTGGGGTGTTGGAAGGCGAAGGATTGCTCGACACTTTTGTAATTCTGGGTATTCTGATTCTTAATGCATTAATCGGTGCTGTTCAGGAACGAAAAGCCGAATCGTCGCTAGAAGCTTTAAAAAATTTAAGTGCGCCTCTTACAAAAGTGTTTCGTGATAATACGGTGAAAGAAATTGACACCAAAGAACTGGTTCCCGGAGATATCGTTATTCTTGAAACAGGTGCTGTTATTCCTGCCGACCTTCGGTTAGTCGAAGCCATCAATCTTAAAATCCAGGAATCGGCTATGACTGGAGAATCACTTCCTGTAGAAAAGAATACAGACACTTTAAATGTTGAAAACATTCCTTTGGGCGATCGTACCAATATGGCTTTTTCTAGCGGTACTGTAACCTATGGTCGTGGGCGAGGTTTGGTTATAGCCACAGGAATGAAAACTGAAATCGGTAAAATTGCTGAAATGATTCAACAAACGGAAGACACCGAAACTCCGATGAAGGTTCAACTTGAAAAATTAGGCAAAACACTTGGAATTGCAGCGCTCATTATTTGTACTGTTATTTTTTTAGTGGGAATTCTTTACGGAAATTCCATTCTAAGCATGTTTATGACTGCCGTTAGCTTAGCTGTAGCAGCTATTCCGGAAGGTTTGCCTGCTATTTCGACTATAGTTCTTGCAATAGGTGTACAACGACTTGTAAAACGAAATGCCATTATCCGTACGTTGCCATCCGTAGAAACCTTGGGAAGTGCAACTGTGATTTGCTCTGATAAAACAGGCACACTTACCCAGAATAAAATGTCGGTAATACAATTGTATGCAAATCATAAAATAACACCGGTGAATAAAAGTGATTTGCCAATATTGAATGATGAAGAAAAACGACTTTTATCAATTGCTGTTTTATGTACTGATGCTACCCTGAAAAAAACTGACGGCGACAAGCACGAAACTACCGGCGATCCTACTGAAACAGCCTTATTAGATGCGGGAATAAAATTCCAGTTCGATAAAAACGATCTGGAAAATAAACATCCCCGGGTTGCTGAAGTCCCCTTTGATTCGGAACGAAAAAGAATGACTACCGTTAACAGGATTTCGGACACGAATTTCCATGTAAATGTAAAAGGTGGTTTGGATGAAGTGCTGAGCGTTTGTTCAAAGATTATTTTGAATGGCCAAATAAAACCATTGATGCAGGAAGATAAAGAGAAAATTTATCGTGTAAATGAATCGATGGCAGGGCAAGCTTTGCGTGTTTTAGCAATGGCATTCAACGAAATACCGAAAGTTCCGGAAAATCCCGCAATGGAAGACCTTGAAAAAGAATTGGTATTTGTGGGTTTGATGGGAATGATCGATCCTGCCCGCCCAGAAGTAATTGACGCCGTGGCCAGGTGTAAAGCAGCAGGAATTCGTGCAGTAATGATTACAGGCGATCATAAAATTACAGCAATGGCTATCGCCAAAGAAATTGGAATATATAAGGAAGGTGACTTATCCATTACAGGAACAGAGTTGGAGCAAATCAACGATGCCGATTTTGAAAAAAGTGTTGACCGTTACTCAGTATATGCCCGTGTAGCTCCCGAACATAAAGTCCGCATTGTGAAAGCCTGGCAAAAACGGCAGGATGTGGTGGCTATGACCGGAGATGGTGTAAACGACGCCCCGGCACTTAAACAGGCTGATATTGGAGCTGCTATGGGGCTTGTAGGTACTGATGTTGCAAAAGGCGCTTCTGATATGATCCTTACCGATGACAATTTCGCCACCATCGTTTCGGCAGTTGAAGAAGGCCGGCGCATTTACGATAATATATTGAAGGCCATTCAGTTTCTTCTTTCAACCAATATAGGTGAAATATTCCTTTTGCTGGTAACTTCCATTTTCAATATGGGAATTCCACTATTACCCATTCATATATTGTGGGTTAACCTGGTTACTGACAGTTTGCCAGCACTCGCTTTAAGCGTTGATCCAGCTGAAAAGGACATTATGAGCCGTAAACCCCGGAATTCAAAACATGGGTTCATGACCAAAGGAATGGTATGGAGAATTATGTATCAGGGAATTATGATGGGAACATTACCTTTAATTGCTTTTGTAATTGGGCTTAGAGACGGAGGGGTTATTCTCGGACAAACAATGGCCTTTTCCACCCTTGTTTTTGCTCAGTTAATCCATGTTCGGAACCTTCATTCTGTAACACGTTCGTCTTTATCTATCAGCCCGTTGAAAAATAAATTATTGATTGGAGCAATTTTTATCTCGGCATTGATGATGCTTATTGTGCTCTTTGTACCTCCTATCCGGGAAGCATTTAAACTTACAGTAATGGATTCCACACATTGGTGGTGGGTGATTGGATTATCAATTGTTCCTATAATTATTGTTGATATCTTTAAATTGTTAAAATTGAACGGAAATAAAGATGAATAACTAATTTTCCAGAATGTCAAAATTTAAAAAGCGGCTTTACGAGATTATCTTCGAAGCTGATACCCGGGCAGGAAGAATTTTTGACGGGATACTTTTATGCGTCATACTTTTGAGTATTTTCGTGGTAATGCTCGAAAGTGTTGGTCATATCCGATCAAAATATCATCATGAACTGAAAATAATTGAATGGATTATCACCGGGATTTTCACAATCGAGTATATTATAAGATTATGGCTCAGTAATCGACCGTTCCGGTATATCATAAGCTTTTATGGCATTATTGATCTCCTGGCTATCTTTCCTACCTATTTGAATATTTTCTTTGCAGGTGGCGAAAGTTTAATTGTTATCCGGGCTCTGCGACTTCTCAGGATTTTCAGGATAATGAAACTGAGTCAATATACATCGGGCGGAAAATTTATCATGAACGCTTTATGGAGCAGTCGCGGAAAAATTGGAATATTTTTTACTTTCGTTTTAACACTTTGTATCATCGTTGGGACATTGATGTATTTAATTGAGGGTGAAGAACATGGATTTAACGATATTCCAACAAGCATTTATTGGGCTATAGTTACTATGACTACTGTTGGTTACGGAGATATCTCTCCTGTAACTGGTATTGGCAAATTACTTTCGAGTGTGGTAATGATTTTAGGATATGTAATCATTGCCGTTCCTACCGGGATCGTAACGGCCAGTCTGATCAACAAGTCAACTGTTAATACGCAGATCTGTTCTAATTGCTTCTACGATAAGCATGACGACGATGCACTTTACTGCAAAAAATGCGGAAATTCTTTAGATATAACTTAATGGTAATTATAAATATTCAGTTGAAGAACCATAAAACATGTTCTTATGAGTTCATTGGCACAAACTGGAATTTAATAAAGACTGGATAATTGGCAAGGGATAATTCTCGGGTAAAACATCAGCATAAAATCCATTCCGGGTCATGATGTCAATTATATGATCCGATTGTATGTTTCCTGAAGTACATTTTACACGAAGTATTCTGTCGCAATCGTCTAAATCAAAACTTGCCTCACATTTATACAAATGGTGTAACTTCTCAATCAATATTTTTGCTTGAGCAGAAGTTTTTACATTGGTTTTGAAAATTTCAACCATAGGATTATCTTAAAACATTGAATTTATTTACAATTTCATAATAATTTCCTACATCATTATCGTGTCTTGGATGAAGCAGATTTTTTTAATACTTCAAAATATGCCGACGAAATAGCATCAACACAAATATCTTCGCGAACCTGATCTAAAAGCATATTCGTCCAACCTTGCCTGCCCCATTTACCATGTACCGGAAATATAGTACCCGAATTAATTGCCGAAAGCATATTTTGTTCTGTTTCCGATAATTTTAAACAAGCTATTTTGCTTTGAATATCCAGAGTAGCAAATATTTTGTTATGTACCCTGAACGATGTTTTTTCGAAATGAGGTTGCTCAATAGTTTCAGGGAGAGAAAGAGCCATTTGCCGGAAGGTTTCTATATCAACCATATTTTGAGATTAATTTCGTTCAAACATTTTCAGAATTGCTTTCGATCACCGAAAGTATATTTCCAGCAGGGTCTTTAAACCATGCTATTGTGGCTCCATCTTCCCTGAATATCCCTTTTTGGTCGGTTTTTATATCTTTATTATTGTATATTTCGAACTGAACACCACGCTTATTTAGTGCTTCAACAGCAGTTTCTATTTTATCAACCTGAAAGTTTAAAACTGTAAAAGTTGCCGGAATGTGGTTTGTTTTTTCATAAATCATAGTTTTACATCCGGTCATATTTAAATTCAATAAACCACTCATCCCCGGAATTTCCTTTATATCCAATTCAAGTGTTTCGGAGTAGAATTTTTTAGCTTTTTTAAGATCATTAACCGAAAAACTGCTGAATACATCGCTTCTTTTTAACATTGTTCTTCTGCTTTAATTAATACTGTATAACAATAGCTGTAATAAAATGATCAAAAAACATCCCTAAAATTTAATTTATTTTTTGGGATGTTTTTCTTTATCAAAACTAAGGAATACATCTAATATAGAAAGGTCTAATAACGGCAATGAAGAAGGGAGATTACGACAAATTTTAATATTATAGTTCAATATTCATGGATCAGTTGAATATGACAAGATGGATTGTTGAAGATGATTATGACAATTTAACACATAAAAAAAGCCTCACTTACGGGTGAGGCTTTTAGTTCTAATATGTAATAAATTACACTAATTTCACGTTTACGGCATTCAATCCTTTTCTTCCTTCCTGAAGATCAAAAGTAACTTCATCGTTTTCTTCGATGCTGTCTTTTAAACCAGATGAATGTACAAAATACTCGTTTTGTGTTTTTGAATCTTTAATAAATCCAAAGCCTTTTAATTCATTGTAAAATTTTACTGTTCCTGTATTCATAATTTGATTTTTAAAATATGCCAGCAAGATACATTTAATAAATGAAATATTATCAAATTATTAATTATTTAATTGAAATCCAATTTATTTCTTTCCTGTAATATTAGAAAACCAATGATAATAAAGGTTTGCCGGGATGATTGAAAAAAACTTTATTTATAAAACCCGGTTGTTGCAAGGAGTAATTTTGATAATCATATAAATATTTTAAAATAAATCCAATAAAAAATGCTATATTTAGCCTTTTGGAAGTTTTCGGTATTTATATTTTTGTTCTATTCAACCACCCCCGATAGAAAATAAATTCCTTTAACTCATCAAAAACAGAGACTGTTGTTAGTCTTGAACAAAGGGGGGATAATTATTTAAATATATAAAATGAATTACGAAAAAAAGCAGGTTAATTTTAAATCGCCTGATCTATCGAAGATGCAGGAAGTTATAATAGATTTTAAAACAAAAATTTATATAGCCGTTGGAGCAGATCCAGAAGAAGCAAAAGAGCGTTACTTTGCAAAGCTTGACTTAAAAAAGAAATAAATAAAAAGTCATAAAATTTTAAAAGAGAGTGGTAAATTTTACCACTCTCTTTGTTTTTAAATTATTTTAGCTGTGTCCATATTATAAACTGATAGATGTATTTCTTAGTGATTCTTTGTGCCTTTGAGTATTTGTGGCCTGGTATTTTGCCACTAAGACACTAAGGCACTAAGATTTCACAAAGGCTTAAATTTTGCGGTTTTTCAGTTTTTTTGAGGGAACAGAGCAATTATTTTTAATCATTAACATTGCAACCGTTATCAATGCACCGCTGTTATGGATGAAAATTCAAGTCATATTTTACTAGATATAGTGAGAACCAAAATGCCTTTTGGAAAATACAAGGACAAACTGATTTGCGATTTGCCCGAACATTACATTGTTTGGTTTAAGCAGCAGGGGTTTCCAAAAGGAAAACTTGGAATGATGCTTGAAACCATGTATGAGATAAAGCTAAACGGACTTGAATATTTATTAAAACCATTAAAAAACAGGTAAATGAGCAGACCTACCAGATTATTGAATAGAAAATAAACGCTATTCATTGGAGACCTATTCATTTCTGATAAAAGAACTAAAAATTCAAAAACTTGGGTTTGAAAGTTCTATCCTCACCTTTGCCGAATATCAAACACTCTTAAACTCTACAAAAGCATCATTGTTTCCAGTTTCGGGAATGGTCGAAAATATAAGGCAGCATAAAGTACCTGAAGAAATTGAGTATTTAAAGACAACCATTTCTTTGCCAGGCCTATGAATCTACACTAAGCTTCCTGCTCCTTAAACTCACCTAAAAACCGGGCAAACAGAAAGATTATAAAAACTCCCACCACCAGATGGATGGAAAGTGTGTACCAGATATATTCCGGATGATTTATTTTTTCAAACTTACCATAGAGCGTTGTATAGGTAAATCCGCTTAAAAAACCACCTATGCATGATGATAAGAAATAAGTCCCCATATATAATCCTGCCTTTTCCTTTGGGGCAATCCAGGTAATATACTCCTGAATACGCGGTGCTGTTGCCATTTCCCCAATTCCATATAAAAATATAGCAAGAAAAATGAGCATCGGCAAGCCATAATAACTTTGACCTAAAACAAAAAAGCCACTGGCTGCTATCAGCATTCCGATGATGATGGCTGGTAATGCCTTTAGTTTTCCACTTGACCATGAAACTGCCAATTGAAAAATAATTATAAAATAAGCAGGCGACGAAACCGTTTCGCCCAGGGTACGCCAGATTCCCTGATTATCCTGATGAGAGAACAGACCGGCAAAACCACCTCCAAAAACAGTTTTAAGTGACTGGTACAATGAAGCAGTATCGATATACTTATCAATGTACTGCGAAGCTATGTTGTAAAACGACCATAATGGCAGCCAGAACATCAATCCGATGATTACCAGAAATAATGAGAATTTACCATCAGAAAGAGCAATTCCCATATCCCTGAATTTTTTACCCAAAGTTTCACCTTGAACATCACGCGGAGGTTCTTTATAAAAAATCAGGGTAATAACAAACATTACACAAATCGAAATAGCAGCTGCAATAAAAGCGTAATCCCATGAGATAGCTCTTAAATGTCCGGCAACAAGTGGTCCCAATGTTCCTCCAATGTTAACCATGGCATAGAAAATCCCGAATCCAAGAGTTTTATTGTCTTTGCTGGTTACAGCACGAATCGTTCCTGAGACAAGTGGTTTAAATACACCGGCAGCAAAGCCAATACTTAACATTGTAAGTATAATTCCATTAAAAGATTTGGTAATCAGCAACAATAATATAGCAGGTAAATAGGCAAGATATGAGAACAGTAACATTTTTTTGAAACCATACCGGTCGGCAAATGTCCCCGAAAACATGGGAACAAGATACGAAAGCAACAGAAAAATACTTTGAACTGCACCAAGTTGGGCTTTAGAATACCCTAAATGGGTCATGTAGATTCCAAATCCCATATATATGCCATAATAGGCAAAACGTTCAAGAATTTCAATGGTATTTGCCACCCAAAAAACCCTGGGAAAAGATGTACGTTTCATATCATTTATTTAGAGATTGCAATATAGTTAACATACGATGAATACCAATAGTCAGGTAAATTTTTGAAATATGAAACTTTAATTTAAAAAATTTGTTATCTCCAAAAATCGTAACGTTATGGTACGCAGAAACTTTATACAGGCAGCTCTGGCACTTTATCCGGTATCTATCATAGGAAATAGTTTAAATTACACAAAACTGGAGATTGACCCGGCAGGCTTTGTTGTTAAGGCTAACGAAGCCAGATTTGGTGAACGTTATAAAATGAAGGGTATCACCCTGAATTTACTGGACATTAAAATTTCGTCGAAGGATACGAATGGGGCACTGGCAGTTTTCGAACAAACCGGGTTTACGCCAAAAGGTGGCCCACCATTACATATTCATCCTAACCAGGACGAGATGTTTTATGTTGTCGAAGGTGATTATTTGTTTCAGGTCGGAGAAGAAAAATATAAGTTGAATGCAGGAGATACGATTTTTTTACCGCGAAATATTCAACATGCCTTTGTTCAACTAACTGAAAAAGCTAAAATGATTGTTAGTTATATGCCAGCCGGAAAAATGGAAGCTTTTTTTAAATATACCGATGCGTGGACATCGCCTCCAAATAAAGAAGAGGTTATGAATGCATTTAAAATCCACGATATGATTATTGTTGGTCCGCCTTTAAGTGTGAGTATTTAATGTTGTATTTCAGTTATTTATCCTTCTTAAAGCGAAGTTTTTCTTCATATGTCATTTTTTCCGTTGCATATTGAATAATCCAAGCTTGCGCGCGTTTGTAACGCGTGCAAATAATGACTATAATCGCTAAACACAATTAAAAAGGAACACGATTCATTCGCGCACCAACCGAAAAAACCTTATTTTTTGTTTTTAACCTTAGTAGTTTGTTGAAAATGCTAGGTTTAAACCTTCAGCCTTCAGCCTTCATTCCTATAATAATCACTTATTTATCCTTTTTGAACAGAAGTTTTTGTTCAACATTCATTTTTTCTGTTGCATATTGAATAATCAACCTTGGAGCTTTATCTTTCCATTTCAACAGGAATTTTTCAGTCTCGCCTGGTTTTTTTTTCCAGCATTCGCGTAAAAACCACCCCATTCCCTGGTGCACTTCCCTTGCAGGATCACTCATTAAAGGCTCCAATAATTTAAAAATTGTACCGAATTCAGTTCTTGTTTTTAGAGTTTTTATTAAGGTAACCGGGATGCATCGGCGTTGAAATTTGTATTCCGATGAAAACCAGCTTTTAAAATCAGCTTCATCGATGAGTTTAAACTTAAAAAATTTAGGCAGGATAAACATGCCAAGTGTGTCGGCATGAGCCCAATTGTATATGCTATAGCTAAACCACGTTTCAATTTCATAAAACAATTCTTTTGTATATTGTTTTTCAAACCCATTTACAAGCAATAATCCAATTGTAATTTCTTCATATTTACCTTTTAACAATTCAGGAATAGCTATTAATACTGTTTCTAGCGAAGTATTACCTTGTTTGACAAGTTGCTTCGCCTTTTCATTCATTTGAGGTGACGTAAGTCCATACAAATCAATATTTTCTTTAAAGAAACGTTGGTACTTGAGCTTGTTATCCTGATTTTCATTTTCCAGGCAAAATATCCGGATATTGTCAATTAAATCTTTGCTGTTCATTTTAAAAATTAAACCATTTTTCAACTTCCGACTTCAATAAACATGGGTCTTCATCTTTTTGAATGAATTCGTTCGATTGGGGATTATACTGATAATCTTTTTTCCATTCCATATGATTTTCAGCAAGTTGCTTTATAGCATCCAGAATGAAGGAAATTTCAGCATTTGTCATGATGGGATGTATAGAAAACCTGAGCCATCCTGGTTTACAGGAGAGGTCGCCCTGACTGATCTTATCAGTAATTTCAGACGACTGGCTCTGATCCACATGCAGTAAATAATGACCATAGGTCCCGGCACAACTGCACCCACCCCGCATCTGGATCCCAAACCGATCGTTCAATATTTTAACAGCCAGGTTATAGTGCAGATAATCAATATAAAATGAAAATATACCCAACCTTTCTTTAATATTTCCAGCCAGGATATGAAGGTCTTTAATATTTTCCAAACCTTGCCAAATCAGATTTTTTAGTTCTTCCTCTCTTTCAAGCATCTTCTCTACTCCCATCTGTTCTTTCAGCCGGATACACATGGCAACTCTCATCGTTGGTAAAAAAGCCGGAGTTCCGCCATCTTCCCTTCTTTCGATATCTTCGACATATTGATGCCTGCCCCAGGGGTTTGTCCATTCTACGGTTCCGCCACCCGGACAATCGGGTACCTTGTTGTTATACAATGCACTGTCGAAAATCAAAATTCCTGTGGAACCAGGTCCGCCCAGGAATTTGTGAGGTGAAAAATATATGGCATCAAGCTTTTGTGCAGCAACTGGCGGATGCATGTCAATGTTTATATAAGGAGCGGCGCAGGCAAAATCTACAAAGCAAAGCCCGTCGTTTTTATGCATAATTTCTGCAATCTTATGAAAAGGTGTTGCAATTCCTGTTACATTGGAATATGAGGTTACGGCAGCTATTTTTGTCTTTTTATACGAATATTTTCTTAATAGATTTTCTAATCCTTCCAGATCGAATAATCCCTGATTATCGGATGGGATTATTACCAAATCACCAATTGTTTCCAGCCAGGAAGTCTGATTAGAGTGGTGTTCCATATGCGTGACCAGGATTAAAGGCTTTTCTTCATCCGTCAGATGTATCCGGTCTTTAAACTTTTCATGTATCCTGAATCCAAGTATCCGCTGAAATTTATTAACAACTCCGGTCATTCCCGAATTAGAAGAAATAATAACATCGGTTGAACTGGCATTTACATGATTCTTAATTGTTTTAAGTGCATGATGGTAAGCCCTTGTCATGCTGGAACCTGTAATAGTTGTTTCGGTGTGGGTATTGCCTACAAATGGCCCGATAACTTCGGTAAGTTGCTTTTCAATAGGTGTATATAACCTGCCACTTGCAATCCAGTCAGCATATACTAATTTTTTAGTGCCATATGGGGTTTCGAAAGTCAAATTAATCCCAATGGTATTTTCCCGATAGGTTTTGAAATAATTTTCAAGCATAATATTACTTTGCAGAAAATAAATTTTAAGAATACCTGCAAATTAATGTATTTTATTCTTTATAATTTATGACTAGTTTCGTAATTGTGGAGAATTTAAAATATGGAAGAAGAAAAGATTGAGTGCAGCAATTGTAAAAAGAGCTTTCCGCGAAATGATAATTACAGACATTGCAGCAATTGCTTCGCCTGCACCGGATGCGAAATTTATTATTGTCCATATTGCGACGAGAGAATTGAACTTAAACCTGTAAGAAAATTGAATAAATAGTATTCAGTCAACAGTCGACAGTCAACAGTCGACAGTGCGGATAATTGTTCGCGATTGCTGACAGGCAGGGTAATTTTTGCTTTTAATTAAAAAGATAGTCCACAATCAAGCTAACATTGATTGTGGACTGAGGACAGAAGACTGTGGACTATAATTATTAACTATCGACTATTCTCTATCTTAATACTCTCACCATCAATCCAATGTTTGAATTCATTTGTATAATAAAGGTAAGTACAACTGGCTGGTGCCTGATAACTCCCTGCTATTTCAGCCCTTAAATCTAGGATAATCTCTCTTAATTCTCCAGGAGCCATTTGGCGGTAATACACTACCAGGTAATTCTTTGATAACTCGTAAAAATCGACCTGTTCTTTTTCCTGCATTTCTTTTAATTGCCAGGGTTGCAAACTTAAACCCGAAGGTATTCCAATAATGGCCATGGTCATAGGCAGACCGGTATTGCTGATATTTTGCAGTTTGGCATTTAACCTTACCGTCTCTCCTACTTTTGTATTTTGAACTGATAATGATGTTTTTAGATATAACTGACAATTTTTATCCGAAGCCGGAGTGCTGGAATTCCAGTAGGCATCGAAGGTGTAAGGCAAAGCAGACTCTGAATTTTTAAATTTAACAGCAACCTCATTTTCACCTTCTTTTAAATATTTTTCCAGTCCGGTTAAGGTTATTTTACCTTTATCGCCTTTTTTATACTGAATATTGATCGCTTTGTCGCCATTGATAATTATCTCAATTTCTCCATCACCGCTGATTTTAGCTGAAAGTTTGGAATATTCGGTTAATGCTTTCAACGCAAGAATTGTAGCCTGTGTGGAGCCAAATCCTCCATTCGACCTGGATTTAATTAAAAATGAAACTGATTTCTCCAATTCAGACCAGTTAGATTTCTGAGATTTCATTAATACGAGGGTATATAAAGCAGCTGTTTCGACTTGCAGCGATTTTCCATAAGATTTTGTTATAGAATGATCTATCTTCATTTTGTCCCAGTCTTCTTTTAACAATTTGTTGTGAAGTATTTCCATAAGCTTATTACCATCGCCTGAGTTTTTATAATTATAGGCAGCATTTGCCATTAGTGACATTCTATAGGGATCCTGACTTTTTATTGCTTCTTCGAACGCTCTTTTATATTCCTTTTCCACCTCATTATTTTCTACTTCCGACAAAGCATACACCACATATGCATTGGTAACTTCATTGCTTGCAGTGCCAATTTCATGATATCCTCCATTTGCTGATTTAAACCTGCCATTACCATCGCGTTTTGATAAGATCCACTTCAGAGTTCTTTTAATCATTTTATCATCCACACCATCATAGACTTTTTTCATATCAGTAAATTCCATTAACCCATATGCTGTCAAGCCTAAATGTGCAGGTGTGTGACCAAACCATTCATAACCATTCTCTGAAGTTTCAAAACTGATAAGTCTCTTATACCCGGTTTTTATATAACCGAGGGCTTTATCGGAAATTTGTCTGTTTTCAGTACCTATAGCATTTAAATAACTAATTACCATGATGTTTGGGTAAGTACTGGACGAAGTCTGTTCGAAGCATCCGTAAGGTTCCTGTAATATAGATTCTATTCCCGACATCAGATCACTTAAAATATCAGGAAATGCTGAAAAACTTGCACGAAGGGAACCATTTACCGGTTTGTTAATTGTGAAAGTAAAGCTTTTCTCCTTTTCCTTTCCTGAAACAGAAAAATAAGTAGGAAAACCTTTGGGCTGAACATCTATTTCCTGAATAAACGCATCTTTATATGCTCCTCCAAGAAAATTTACCTGAATTTTATCTTTCCCTGCTTTGCTTTTTACCAGAAATGGAATGTTTATACTTAGGGTACTGTTTGCCTTGATCTCCAAAGAATCAGGTAAATTTTCAATTGGATTAACTGAAGCGGGAATTGTGAATTTAAATTTTCCCTGGATAGCTTCGCTGGTGTTGTTTTTCACAATTAATGGCATTATTACAGTGTCTCCAAAAGACAGATAAGCTGGAAATTTCACTGCCATGCTAAAAGGTAATTGCGAAGCGAATTTATTTTCATGGCGGCCTACATCACCCGAAATACCAATCCCTTCAGTTATTGCCCTGAATGTAGTTATTTCGTCCGATGCATAAAACTCCACTGTTGCTTCTCCGGCGCTGTTAGTGCTGATATTGGGATTCCAGTATATAGTTGGCCTGAAATCTTCGCGAACATCCGGAACTACATTTTCTTTGTATACCGGATAGTAAAATTCTTTTGTTGTTGAGAGTTTTCGCGGCGTAATCATTAATCCGGTGTATTTTGGATCAAAATCTTTTTTTATTTTTTTAAAAAACCCATAATTCGATGTGGTATTGATAATAATTACTCCATTTGCAGCTCTGCTTCCATAAATAGAAGTAGCGGAGGCATCTTTCAAGACTGAAATGCTTTCGATATTGGAAATCGGAATATTTTGAAGTACCGATGAGTTGCCCGAAAGTGAGGGGTCGTAAACCACTCCGTCTACAACATACAAAGGTTCATTGTTATTTACTGAAGCTGTGCCCCGGATCCTTATCTGGGACGATGATCCTGGTTGTCCGCTGTTATTGATGACCGTTATACCACTTGCTTTTCCTTGTAAAGCCTGCTGAATTGAAATGGGAACATTTTTTAAATTGGACTGTGGATTAACAGTAACTATGGAGCCTGTTACTTCCGACTTTTTCTGCACTCCATATCCAACTACAACCACTTCTTCCAAACTTTTCACATCTTCCTGCAGTTCCATTTCAAGGCCTTCTCCGTTAAATATTATTTCTTCAGGAACAGCAATCAGGGCTTGTTCATTTTTTATATTTCCAGCCTTAATTCTAATGATCTCCGGAATTATCCTTTCTTTAATTTTCTCATCGCTGTTACACATTCCCGACAATTCATTCAAATTATCAATTTCAATAAAAATTTTGTCGGGAGTTAATTCATTGGTACGGGCTAAAACCTGAATATATGATGAAGCATCCGCATTTTCAAATCTAAACCTGCCATTGGCACCTGTATTTACTTTGAGGATTCTCTTCCGGTTTTGAAGTTCGATTACCGTTACTTCAGCTTTTAATGGCATCCCTGTACTTTTTTCTTTTACTATGCCACTGATACATCCTATTCTTTCGGCAGGGAATAACACATTGTAGTTCATTTTTAAGAGGTCGTCCCAGTTATACCTTCTCCATCCCTGGGTAAGTAAAAGGTAATCAATCGCCTTTTCGGCTTTTGGCTCTTCGGGATCAAAATAAAAATTAGGCTTTTCTATCTTTCCTTTGATTTCAGAACCCAGAAGCATCCAGCTAAGCATGTTATGCTGCTTGTCGTCGGCCATAGTATATAACTGATCGTTAACCACAGCAAGTGAAAGGTTGGCTGCCACAGGAATGCTGTCACGGTCGGTTGTCCGGATGCGAAGACTCACTTTTTCACGAGGCGAATATTTTTCTTTATCAAACTTTAAAGAAATATTTAACTGCTTGTGATAGTTGCAAAATACCAGGCGCTCACATCTGGGAGTTCCATTGCGGTCGAAAAGTGTTATAATGGATGTACCTGTCGGAAAATCATCAGCTTTGAACTCAATTTCATTTTTTCCGGATTTTGCAGTTTCCGATTTGGAAAAGCAAATTGTATTTCCTGCCTGAATTGCCAGATGGACTTTTTCGTTCCCTGGAGTATAATAAATTGCTTTGTATTTGTTGTTTTCGGTTGAAATAATCTTTAATGAATATCCTTTAGGCATCACCTCCGGTAATTCGTATTTTTTACCTGTGTTAGGTTTGGTAATCACTGCAAAGTAACGCTTTCCGGGAACGGGAGTCAGTTCAAATGCTCCCATTCCCTGGTGAAAGCTGCTAAATTCAAGAATCGTGTTGTTGGAATCGTCGGTAATATACCCATCTACTTCGGCAGGTTTGCCAAATTCGTTCATCGCTTTAAAGGCTATGGTCGAAGGAATATTGGCCACCATATAGCCACCTTCGGGAAAGAAATCGATATTTATCTTATTGAGCACAATAGGAATAGACCGTGAAATAGCTTCAATATTTCCATCGTGCATAATTTTAGCATTCACAAGGCCATCGATGGTTTTTAATGTTTCCGGAAGGACAAACTGCAGCATTACTTTCCCTTTATTATCAGTTTGTTCTTCTGTCGATTTTATTACTGATCCTGCCAGTGAAAAGTCGACATTCACGCCCGTGAACGATAAAGGAATATTTTCGAGTGTTTCAATTTTAAGTTCGGCTTTAACTGTATCGCCAGGCGAGTAACTCTCACGCTTAAAATCAATTTTAGCCAGCAACCGTGGATAAACCACTTTCTGAACCTGGATCTCCTTTTCGAAGAAATAATCCAATCCAAAATTCTTCATCCAGTGGGTATATGCTTTAATCTTATAAATACCACCATTGCAGGTTTCATCAATCGTGAAATTCCCAAAACACATCCCCTGTATTACCTGTAATGTGAGCGATTTATCCACATTCCCTTTGGGGTCAATCAATTCAATATAAACCACATCCGACTTGTTTGATGGCATATTGGTCGCACCATCGGTAACATAAGCCTTGAACCAGATATCTTCACCAGGTTTATATAACGATTTATCAACATGTAGGTAAACCTTTTCCCACTGTTTATTTTTGTAAAATAATTCGATATAATTTTTCAAGCCGGTAATAAATGGGTCTTCCGAATTGCTTAGCCTGATAAATCCAAGACAAAGCATGGACATTAAAATGGCTGCGACTATAAATTTGTAATTTGTTTTCATGATATAGGTATTAAGTTTTATAATAGATGAATGCCAAAAGGCAAACCCCCAAAAATGATAATAGAAATGAATTTTATAAGTTGACTTTGAAAGAAATGCCAAAGCTGCTTACTGAGGGCATATTGAATAAATCGAGACCATAGGTGTTTGATTTTTCCCAAAGGGTAATGTTTGGGTCTACACCGCTGTATTTGGTTATTAACAATGGATTTCGGACAAAAATCGTACATTCAGGTTTTATCTTGCTTCTTTGTATTCTGTAACTCAATGATATTTCCGTCACACGGAATGAGGAAGCATTTTCAATGGCATCTTCAGCAACGCCTGTAATACCATAGCGATACCATCGGTTTTGTTCCAGGGGCTTGGACGGATTGGCAAAATCGACCGGTGTAGTATTTATTGTACCATCCTGTTTAACTCCCTGAAAAACATATTCGGATACCTTTCTTCCTTCGACTGTTTTTTCGGACAATCCCATATACGATAGTACATTTCCTGTCCCATTCCATACCTGACCACCATGGCGATAATCGAATAAAATACTTGTGGTATATGGGCCAATATTAAATGTTGTCTCCAAACCAAGGGTAAAATCAGGTTCCGGATTGGCAATAACTTTCAATTTATCATCCACCAAAGGATAACCATCATCCCCAATGATCATATTCCCAATATCATCCCTTTTCCAGGCGGTACCAACCACCACACCAGCCGGATATCCTTTAATCAACGAAGTATGAACATCGGCAAAGCCTCCGAGTGGTATTTCATCAATAGCTTTATTAAATCCCAGAACTTTCGATTTGAAATGATCAAACACCAGCCGAAACTTAGCGCTGTTGCTATAACTTAACCGCTGATATACCGATATTTCAGCATCGATACCTTTTACCCGGGTCGAAGCGATATTCTCTAACTCAGGGATATTGCTTTCCAGAACAGGAAAAATTGCATTGGTGGTTGAATTTTCATAAAAATCAATATCTAATGAGACTTTGTTATAAAATAAACCTATTTCCAAACCGATATCTTTCTTCATAATTTTTTCCGGATGCAATAAAAGTTCAGGATTTACCTCCTGTAAAAAAGAAGAGTTGTAAAAATCGCCTGAATTGAAATTTTGCAGGTTATACTTACCATAGGCATAATTCATCGGCACATTCGAATAACTATATCCCCAATTGGATCTTAGTTTTATCTGCTCTATAATTCCATATAAATTAAATAATTCATGAAAATTATAACCAAGGGCCAATGTTGGTGCATATAACATCTTATTGTTCCTGTACCTGTTATTGCTACTCAGGTTATGTGTCATTTTTAAGAGCAAACCTTTATAATGACTGAAGTTGGTACTCCAGTTTAAATTATGTTCGGTTCTTGACTGGGAATAATTTAATTTGGAATAGAAGTCATCCAGTATCTGGGAATCACTTCGGGTTAAGCGTGAATTCAAATGATAGTAATCGTATTTTAAACAGGAATTTATATCTGTATGGTCAAAATACTTATCCCATTTTATCCCGGTTGCCGCGAAGGTTGAATACAAAACTTCATTTCGGGATGTAGTTACCGGCATGTTTATTCCTGAAGGAAGCTTGCTATATCCAATTGTGATATTATTTTCCTGGTACTGGTATCGGGCATCACTAAAAATTGTAAAATAGCTGTTAATCCGGAATTCCAGGTTCAACATGCCATTAAATAGCTGCTGGTTTTCCTTGTCCAATGAATTATGGAGAAGCCAATAAGGATGATTCACTTTTCCGGGAGAATAACTGCGTTGAGTATTATCGGTTAATTGATATGAGTTTTTGTCATTATAGGCTTTCCTTGCATTACGATTGTTTGTTAAATCAAACGAAATCGGTGTTGTGAGAATGGAAGCCATTACCAATGAATTTGCCGGAGATCCTTCCAGATAATTGCTTTTGTTATCATCAAAATTTAGGTGTGCGCCTACTTTGAATAATCCAAATCGTTTGCTCAATTTTAGTTCCGCATTATTTCCTGAACTTGATATTCCGGGTAATATCCCATTATTTAACTTATTAATGATTAAAAAAGAGTACTCCTTATTGTCAGTTTTTAAAAATATTTTAAGTGTATTTGTAAAGGTATATCCATTCTGAAATGCAGTTATTGGGTTGTAACTCTTTGCTGCAATTCCAATCCCTGTTCCTTTGGAAACCAATCTGCCATTTGAATCATATGCATAATTACTTCCATCGAATTCCAAATTTTTAATGTTAGGACCCCAGCTTAATATTTCTCCGGTTTCGGGGCCTCTCCACTGGGATACACCCTCTATTGGCCGGCCTTGTACGTATTGATTCTGCAGTTTGGGAAGGCGGTTATGTTGTTCATTGGAAAATGAAGATATAAAGCTTATATGAGGCAAATTATAATATTCGTCTTTTACCAGATTAATCCTGGCATAATTGCTATTATAATCAATGTTTTTAATTTTACCGACAACCAGGTTATGGTCGTTCATCCAGTTATAGTTTTGATTTATAACGGCATAAGAAGGTGTTTTCGAAGTAAACACTGCAGTTCCTTCTCCCTCAGAGTTTGATGTATTATCAGTGAATTGAAGTTTAACCGGAGCAGAAAAGCTACTAATTAATTCTGATTCATTTTTATCAGGAACAGGTTCCTTGGTAATACCTTCGGAATTTTTAAGGGTGACAGTTATTTCCCTTGTATTAAAGCCAATATAGGATATTACCAGAGTTGATCCCAATGGCGCCTTAATGCTGTATCTCCCGTTCATATCAGTTGCAACTCCGTTTGTGGTGCCTTTAATTACAATGTTTACACCCGGTATGGATTCCCCGGAGTTATCTTTCATGGTTCCTGTAACAAGGCGTAATTCCTGTGAAAATGCCATGCCAACAGGTAAAAGAAGTATTAAGACAAGAATAAGGCTGTAAGCTTTCATGGTATTTGTTTTTTGGTTTTCATTAGGATGAAGCCCAAAAACAATACCCCCAAAGACAGTAAAAAGTATTTAGTACCAAAGTAAAAAGGAAACAGCCAATTTATACCGAAAATGGCTGTTAGTCTTGATACTTGATACTTGATACTTGATACTTTATACTTGTTTGATACTCGTTCTGGAAAGTAAGAAGTAATAATGGAATTAAGGGATAAACACTTTATCTCGGCAAATGACCCGGTTTTCAGGCTGAAAGCCTGAGACAACTGAGGACAGGGCAACGCCCTGTCGTAAAGAGACACCATTTGTTTTGCAGGCTGTATGCCTGCGATAAGGGTTTATACCGTAAAATCATTTGTCCCAGCCCTTCAGGCTGAATGGAAGTGGGGTGCCTTTTGGACCTGAGGTTTCACCTCAGGTTTCGATGTCTCAGGCTTTCAGCCTGAAGAAGACGAGCCAGATCCCTGGATTCTGAAAACAGCCAATTTATACCGAAAATGGCTGTTAGTCTTGATACTTGATACTTGATACTAAATTTAAGTCGTAAGTCGTAGGTAGTAAGTCGTAAGAAAACAGCCAATTTATACCGAAAATGGCTGTTAGTCTTGATACTTGATACTTGATACTTGATACTTTATACTTGTGTATTGTTGATTAAAAAATCGAATTTTTCGGTTTCCCAATGTTCTGTTAAAATGGTATGGACACGTTTTATAAAACTATCCAACGACTTGATATCAGACACATCGAACTGCAACGCATGACTTTTTTGCCCGACTTTCTAAATCTCCAACACCACTTTCTCAGCTTCAATTTTGTTGGAGTTATATGTGAGAAGCACGTCAATACCTTTTTTGGTCAGGGATAGTGCCATATCTTTACCCAGTCCTCGGCTTCCGCCTGTTACAAGTGCTATTTTTGCTGCCATTGTATGTTTATTTTTTACGAAAAAACAATATAAAAACATTTTAAAAATCTAAAAGTTATAATAATAGTGTCTAACTTTCAACCATCATTTTTATTTATTAGAATTATGAAATGTATTCAACTCATCTTGCATGCTAAAAATTCTTTAGTATTTACACTCACTTTTATACTATTTCTATCAGTATCAACTGCAATTGGGCAAACAAAAGCAGATTTTACCGGAATCTGGATCTTAAACGAAAGCAAAAGTCAACAGGGCGATGGTTTAGGAAGAAGGGCTGCTACTAAAATGGTTATAACTCAGAATGAAAACTCTTTAACCAATGAACGTACTTTTATCCGACCAAATGGCGAAAAAGTTATAACAGAAGAAAAATACAATTTTGATTCAGAAACAGATAACTCCACTGATTCCGGAAAAAAGAAATCAACTGCTTCATGGTCGAACACCATGCAGGAATTGACAGTTATATCTACCACTGTTTTCGAAAGGGATGGAAGTACAATGGTCATGAAATCAACAGAAGTTTATAAGCTGAGCGATAACAAACAAACCGTTACTGTTGAAAACACAATGAGTTCGCAAAGGGGAGACCACAAAACCACACTGGTATATGGCCTTTTAAAGTAGTCGTATTTTGATCTTTAGACAATTCTAATAACGTTTTAATTTTTAAACAATTTGCCCATTATTTGTTTTAATAGAGTAACACCTAAAAAACTTTAATAATGGCAAACAGATTAATGGATCCTATCGGTCGCCTGATGGGATTAAGGTATAAGTCGCATCCCTGGCATGGCGTAGATATTGGTTCTGATGCGCCAAACCTTCTTACTGCTTTTATCGAAATGGTTCCTACCGATACCGTTAAATATGAAGTTGATAAAGTAACAGGATATCTCATGATCGATCGTCCCCAGAAGTACTCCAATGTGGTTCCGGCGTTGTATGGATTTATCCCTCAAACGTATTCGGGACAAAAAGTTGCCGAATTTGCAATGAATAAAATACAAAGAACCGGCATTAATGGCGATTCTGATCCCATTGACATTTGCATCTTAACTGAAAAGGAAATCACACATGGCGATATCCTTGTCCGTTGCCGTCCAATTGGCGGCTTTAGAATGATAGACGGAAATGAAGCGGACGATAAAATAATCGGGGTATTATACAACGATGCCGTTTATGGAGATTACAAAGATATTAATGATGTACCGGAGCTTGTTATAGAAAGGTTAAAGCATTATTTTCTAACATATAAGGATTTACCCGGGAACAAAGCCAATACTGAAATTACACACACCTATAACATAGCAGAAGCTCAGGAACTAATTCTCTGTTCCATGGAAGATTACCAGAATAAATTTGCCAGCCTGGATAAGATATTATCCTCGGCAACAACCTAAAGTATGCATAACTATAAATCTCAGCACCTAATTGCCTAATTTATAAGCCTTATTTATATTTGCTTTGTAGGTCTTGGTAATCCAAAAAACGACCAGATATCCGGGAAATTCTCAGGAGTGATGCGGAAAGAAATCCGGGTGATTTGGAAATGAATCTGATTAGTCGGGAAGCTTATCCGTTTGCGGTATATTGGCGGATGGAACATTAGCATTGATTGAAAGAGCTTGAGCATTGTCAGATGGAGTTTGAGCATTGTCAGATAGAGCTTGAGCATTGTCAGATGGAGTTTGAGCATCGTCAGATGGTGCTTGAGCATTGTCAGATGGTGCTTGAGCATTGTCAGATGGAGCTTGAGCATCGTCAGATGGAGCTTGAGCATCGTCAGATAGAGCTTGAGCATTATCAGATATAGCTTGAGTATTATCAGACATAGCTTGAGTATCGTTAGGCAAAACATTGGATTATCCGGTTAATACCTGAGCATTGTCAGAGAAAGCCTGAGCCACACGGAAAACACTTTTGTTTTTCTAACACTAATTGCACCAGTGATTTACAAACTAATTATCTGCAATGCATTATCACCATCGACTATCAACTATCAACTACCAGGGTTTCTTTTTCCCTTTATACCAAAAATATCCTGAATCAACTTTTGAAGTAGCTAATTCATAAATTTCTGTTGCTGATTCAGATGGTTTACGGGCTGCTTTTTCCCCACCCATATCTGTAATTACCCATCCGGGATCGATGGAAGAAACTGTAATATCAGCTTCAGCCAATCTGCCCGCCAGCACTCTGGTGTACATGTTTACTGAAGCTTTTGATATTCTGTAAGCGGGATAGTAGCCATTAATTGTTCCTTCAATAGAACCCAAACCTGATGATAAATTAATGATATGCCCACCATTGGGAATATGAGGAAGCAATTTTTCAGTAAAATTAATCAACCCTAATACGTTAACATTTAATGTTTTTTGAAGATTTTCAAACGAAAACTCTTCACCTTTTTCTATTAAAATGCCTGCATTATTCACCAGAACATCAATGGGATGGCCATTTTTAACAACCATATCCCTGAACATTTTTATACTTTCACTGTCAGTTACATCAAGCTGTTCATAAAAGAATCGCGGATGCACTAATGGTGCTTTACCCGATTGACTCCCTCCCATAACCTGCCAGCCTTTTTCCAGAAATTTTTCGGCAGTAGCTCTGCCAATTCCCCGGCTTATACCTGTAATAACAACTGTACTCATCGATTTTTGATTTATTAGTTACTATAAAAACACTTATCTAAGATAACGGTTCAAATAATTTCATGTATGTAATTTAGAATATTTCAGACGTTTATGCAACTTTCTTTATATAATTTTTTAGATTTCAATTTTAAAAAACAAAATAATTTAACTGCTTAAGATAAGATTCCTCATTTCATTCGGAATGACAGACTTTGGTCAGTTGAAGCGGTGGGGAGAGAGGCTGGCGAAGCAAGCCTCTCTCCCCACCCATATAACAAGTTTTTTATTGTCATACCGAACCTGCCTGCAGCAGGCAGGCAGAGTGAGGAATCTTTATTAATAACAACACTTGCCCGAATTGTATAAGCAGTATAATTTATTTCAGTGTACATATTTTGAAAAAGCTGAATTATTCTTCACAAATGCTGATTACATTTAAGCCTGAAAAAACAAGCATTTATTTTTCGGCAAAGAATAAGTAGAAAATATGGAACTTTTTGATGATGAGATTTTCGAGAATATAGATTTTTCCAAACAAGTTGTCAGTGGTTTGGAATATGATAATTGTACCTTCAAAAAATGTAATTTTTCTAATTGTAACTTGTCCGGAAAATCGTTCCTGGATTGCCGTTTCGAAGAATGCAATCTCAGCATGTTAAATCTTTCAAACGTGTGTCTCAGAAACGTTATTTTTGAAGAATGCAAGTTAATTGGCAATGATTTCAGCAAATGCAACGATATGTTTTTTTCGGCCAGGTTTACCCGTTGTCAACTCGATTATACTTTCTTCTACAAGAAAAAATTAAAAAAAACCAACTTTGTTGATTGCAGCATAAAAGAAGCAAATTTTTCGGAAGCTGATATTGCAGGTTCAGTATTTCAAAACTGTGATCTTTCAAGAACAATTTTTTTTCATACCAATCTTAACCATGTCGATTTCAGAACCGCGGCTAATTTCTCTATTGATCCTGAAAGTAACCAGATTAAAAAAGCAAAATTCTCAAGATCAGGCATTATTGGGTTGCTCGATAAATATGAAATCGAAATAGAATAGTTCAGGTATGATTCAAAAATAAATTACAGAATTAAGTTCTGCATTTCAGTTTATTTATATCTTTAAAGCCTCGAAACCACTTTTATAAATGAAATAACCACTTAATTCTAACCAGCATGAGTATAGAATTCTTTCAAACATTGGATCCTCTTTTAAGAACATTATGGTTTATTGCCTTGCCTGTGACATTGATTTTTTTAATTCAGGTAATTATGACTTTTATCGGGATGGATGCTGCCGACGGATTACACGCTGATTTTTCGGGCGATGTGAGTGTTGACCATGATGGTTTTCAGTTACTCTCGTTCCGAAACCTGATTAATTTTTTATTGTCGTTCAGTTGGGCTGGAATCACTTTATTTTCATCCATTCCGAATACTACAATACTTATTTTTGTTGCTTTTTTAATCGGCTCATCGTTTGTTGCTTTGTTTTTCTTTGTAATGAAGGCTCTACATAACTTATCGGAAGATAATACCTTTAAAATCACCAATACAAAAGGAAAAACAGCATCGGTATATATTGCTATTCCTGCCAATAAAAAAGGAACAGGAAAAGTCCAGGTAAGTATCAACGGTGCCATTCACGAAATTGAAGCTTTGACCGAAAATGAAAAAATTGACAGCGGCTGTATGGTGCATATCAATGAAATACTGAATGGAAATATACTCTTAGTCGAAAAAATCTAACTTAACTTTTACATATCATGTTGAATCCTGCAGTTTTAATTGTTGTTATTGTTATTGCTTTTTTTCTTTTGGTTTCGGCTTTGCTGGCACGTGGTCCAGGCTGCCGGTGGCGATCCTACCAAAGCCTTCCAGTTATTATTGATTGAGAAATTGCCAGAATTGGTTAAAACCCAGGTAGAAGCTGTTAAAAACATCAAAATCGATAAAATAACCGTTTGGGATTCTGCATCAAACAGCGATGGCAACACTACAACAGCCAATTTTGTTTCGGGAATGATGAAAACGATACCTCCATTAAATGAACTGTTTAATATGGCTGGCTTAAACCTACCCAGTTATTTAAAAGGAAAGCCTGAGGAAAATGCAAATGTTGATGGACATGTTGTTGACAAAGAAATTAATGGTAAAGATGTTTAGATATCAGGTATCAGTCTATAGACTATAATAAATGTAACTTAAAGTTATTGGCTATTTTTGTCCAATACCTTTTTTATTATAGTTTTTTGAATTTATATTTCAAATGAATACTTTTGGCGCGTCATAATTTAAATGGCTTAACATAAAAACTAAATAAATAACTATGAGCAAAGTTACTATCTCCAGCTTTCAGGAGTACGAACAATATGTAGGGAAAGAAATTGGGGTTTCGGAATATATTGAAGTTACACAAGATCAGATTAATTTATTTGCCGATGCCACACTCGATCATCAATGGATACACACCGACCCTGAAAGAGCTGCTGTTGAAAGTCCTTTTAAATCGACCATTGCTCATGGTTATTTTAATTTATCAATTTTACCTTATCTATGGCTTGAGATCGTTGAATTCAAAAACGTTAAGTTAATGGTTAACTATGGTATCGAAAAGCTAAAATTTAATCAACCTGTGATTATAGGAAGCAAAATACGCTTAAGAGCCAGACTCGATTCATTAATTGATTTAAGGGGTACCACAAAAGCAGGCTTGCATGTTAAACTTGAAATCGAAGGAAACAACAAGCCGGCACTCGATGGCATTTTAACCTTCCTGTATCATTTTAATCATTAATCTTTGAAAATACAAAATATGAAGCGTTGGGAACTGTGAATAACATCCCGGCGCTTTTTTTATTTTTATATGATTGACAGGTTTTTTTCATGGCTTCCATTTATCACTGGTGCTATCTTAACACTGATATCGCTTTATTTCACGCAAAAAATAAAGATAAACCCAACCAGCACTTCAGGTGTTTAAATTTAAATATGAATTTTGGAAAAGCGTCAGGACATACACGATTTAAACTTCAGGAACAAAAAACCATTTGTTACTTTACTTTCGATTTACAAAACTGAAAAGAAAAATTTTTCGGTTTCACTCATTTTGCTGGTTATAAAGCACTCTCCTGCCCTGCTCCTTCCCGTTATTATTGGGAATGTAATTAACGCCATAATTGCCGGTGGACCTGAGGCCATCGATAAAATTATTATTAATTCTGTTGTTATCAGTACACTGATATTTCAGAATATTCTCACCCATACTCTGTTTATCAAATATTTAAGTAAAGCAAACCGATCAATAGAAAAACGATTGCGTTTTTCGCTCGTGAAAAGAATGCAGGAACTTTCAATATCATTTCACGATAATTTCGAATCGGGCAGATTGCAAACAAAAGTATTGCGCGATGTGGAATCAATTGAAATTCTTACCCGCCAGCTTGCAAATATTGTTTTTACAGGCTTTTTAAATATAGCATTTGTAATTGTTGCTACATTGATGAATAACGTTTATGTAGCTCTTTTTTATATCATTATCATTCCACTTTCAGTATTTTTAGTGACAACCTTTAGGCGTAAAATGGCCCGAAGTAACGAAGATTACCGGTCGCAACTGGAAATGATGTCGGCCCGGGTGAGCGAAATGGTTCAGATGATACCCATAACACGTGCACATGGGGCTGAGAAAACAGAAATAAACGAGGTAAATACACATCTTGAAAAAGTGAGGGAAAAAGGTTTTCGACTCGATGTGCTGAATGCCCTTTTTGGATCTTCAGCATGGGTATCATTTCAGATGTTTCAGTTTATTTGCCTGTTAGTGACTGGTTTAATGGCTTATTATGGTAAGATCAGCGTTGGAGATGTTGTTATGTACCAGGGATTTTTTGGGTTGATAATCAATGCCATAAATATGATTATTAATGTTTATCCTGAGATTAACCGAGGTTTCGATTCGCTTCATTCCCTTGGCGAAATATTGGAATGTCCTGACCTGGAACAAAACGAAGGCCGACAGAAAGTTAAAAAGGTAGATGGGGATGTGATTTTCAACAATGTGTCATTTAGGTACGGAGATGACACTTTTGCAGTGAATAACATTTCATTCGATGCAAAAGCAGGTCAAACAATTGCTTTTGTTGGAGAATCGGGAGCAGGGAAATCTACACTGATTAATCTTCTTATTGGTTACAGACGACCAACATCAGGAACAATTTTACTTGATGGCAAACCGATGGAAGAGCTTGATTTAAGAACTTACAGGAGACACATTGCTGTTGTGCCTCAAAATATTATATTATTCTCAGGTACAATCCGCGAAAATATTTTGTATGGCTTAGATCATGATAATATAGATGAATTAAAATTCCAGGAAATTCTGGACATGGCCAGGGTAAGTGAATTTACAGAGAAGCTGCCCGAAGGAGTAGAAACAAAAATCGGAGAACACGGAAGCAAACTTTCGGGTGGTCAGCGACAGCGGATTGCTATTGCCAGGGCATTAATCCGTGATCCCAAAATTATTATTCTGGATGAAGCTACATCGGCTCTAGATGTTCAAAGTGAGATCGTGATTAAAGAAGCTATTGCCAACATGATCCAAAACCGAACTACATTTATTATAGCCCACAGACTTTCAACTGTTCGCAATGCTGATAAAATCATAATCATGAAAAATGGCAAAATTATAGAATCGGGTAATCACGAGGTTCTTTTAAGTCAAAAAGGAGAATATTTTAAAATGACCGGGTATTAAGGAGCTGGCGTGATTCTTTTTGCGAGTTACGGGGTTGATAGTTCTAATTCAGATTTACTGGAAACGATATCGTATAAGCACCTATATTCCAGTGAAATTAGCAAATCAATTCAGGAATGTTAACAAATAAATTTTATCATCTGGAAAAGTAGTTTATTTTTGAGTTTTTAAATTTATATCTGTGAACGCCATTGAAATTATACATACACCTATTCTTCTACTAATAAACTGGTTATATAAACCATTTAAAAAAATAGTTCCTGTTGAAACTTTTCGTTATGCAGTTTGCGGGGGCGCAAATACAATGTTTGATATTCTTCTCTATTTTGGCAACTACAATTACATATTGGGAAAAAAAGACGTTCATTTGAAATTTGTAACAATAAGCCCCCATATCGCTGCTTTTTTAATTGCCTTTTGTATTACTTTCCCAACAGGCTTCTTCTTATCCAAGTATATTACTTTCTCGCATTCTGAACTAAAAGGGCGTATTCAGTTATTCCGTTATGGGTTAACCGTTTTAATGTGTATATTATTGAATTATATATTCTTAAAGTTTTTCGTAGAGTATTGTGGTTTATTTCCTACTTTATCTAAAATATTTACAACATTTATTGTGGTGATTTACAGTTACTATTCACAAAAATATTTTACTTTTCGCACCAATGTAAGCACTGTTTAGGTCTTGCGATGAACATAAAAAAATGACAACTGAAGAACTTAAATCGAGGGGAATAGAAAACGAATGTAAAATCTCTGCTTCAAGGAGTAGCGGTGCCGGAGGGCAAAATGTCAATAAAGTAAATACTAAAGTAGAACTCAGGTTTCATGTTTTCGACTCGCAATTGCTTAAAGATGAAGAAAAAATATTAATTGCATCCAAACTGGCAACGCAAATTACCAATGAAGGATTTATTATTGTGGTATCTCAAACCGAACGTTCACAATTACAAAATAAGGAAATTGCAATTGAAAAGTTTTTAAAGTTAATTAGTAAGTCCCTTACCAAACGTAAAAAGCGAAAACCAACTACTCCCTCCAAAGGCTCTAAAGAAAAACGACTTGAATCCAAACGTAAAGTTTCAGAGAAAAAGGGATTTAGAAAAAAAGTAGAATAATATCATTTATAACCAATTGATATATAATAAAATATAAGATATATTCTTAAAAAGTAACTTTGGCAGAGATTTTGCGTTTAGCTAAGAGAGTAGCCTAAAAAACTCATAACCATGAAAACACTAGTTACATTAACAGTCGGCTTGATGATTTTATCAGCCACTTTTGCTCAGTCCTCCAGAAGAACTGAAACAAAAGAAAATAATGCGCCCTCTGCAAAAAAATCTGAAACAGTAAATTCAGAAAGACGATCACCATCAGATAGAACAACCGAAGTATCTTCCACAAGAAGAGGAAGCGAAAGTACTTCTACAGAGAAGAAAGCTGAAGTAAGCACAACAGAGCAGAATACCCAGGATCGGACCAGTGCAACTAACAGGCGCAATGCCTCCGGAAATAGTACTTCAGAAAAGAGAACTGAAGTAAGTTCTACACCACAGGTTAATCAAGCTACTCAGGACCGTTCCAGTGTAACCAACAGAAGAAATCCATCTGTTCAAACCAGTCAACCTTCTGTTAATTCCAGGACAACTGATAACAGAAGAATAGAACCAGTTCAGAATAACACTCAGGTAAATGTTCAGCAAAATACAAAAAGAACTGTTGAAAGACACCATAAAGTAGTTCACAAATCGTATCGTCCGGTTCCGGTTGAAGTACGCAGGGTTAAATATCCTTATCGTGCACCGGTTAGATCAGAAGTAATATGGACAGTTGATTTGTCGAGACGCTATGAAGTATATTATCCTGCATACCGTCCATACAGGTATCATGTTGGAATGAGATTGGCCACTATATCAGCATACGATTCTTACGATTTTGTAGGTGAAATTGCAAGAGTTTATGGCCGGGTGGCTGAAACATATTACTCGTGGGAAACTGATGAATATTTCCTTTATGTAGGCGATTATTATCCATACCAGGATTTCACAGTAGTAATCCCCGGCCGTGAAGCCAGTGATTTTGGTCGCCGTCCTGAAAGATTTTTTGATAGAGAATATATAGAAGTTACAGGTTTAATAACCCGTTTTGAAGGAAAACCCGAAATGGTTATTAAAAGATCATCCCAAATAAATGTATACTAAGCAATAAAAAGTTAAAATAAAAAAACCGGGAGTTTCCCGGTTTTTTTTTGCCTGGAATTATAGTTCTGTAACTATTTGTGAATACTTTCTGCCGCTTCTTTTATAGGAACGCGTTTATGGTTTTTATAGGCAACTACGAAGGCCTTTGGAATGCTGACTTTTTTTAACAGCAAATTAGCCTCTTCAAATGTCTTATACCTGCCGATAACATATTTGTACCATCCTTCTTCTTTTAAAACATCAACGGGCATTGGTCCTTCGTAAATATTCATTTTTATATAACTTGAATTCAAAGTTGCAGTATGTGCCACAATTTGAACCTGGTAGTAGATAACAGTAGAATCGTAAGGTTCAGATACATGCTCCGGTTCCGGTTCCTTGTTTTCTACTTTAACATCTGGTTTTGTAACCAATACAGCAACAGTTTCAACAGGTTTAGTTTCTTTAGGGAACAAGTTTTTTACAATATCATCATCATAAACATAGTTATAATGCACAGGCCAGTCGCGATAAAGTTGAAGTGCCCTGCCCTCTTTTTTAACTGCAATAATTTCCAATGAAATCGCTTCATGAAATTTATCAAAAGCCTTTGCATATTCTTTAGAATAACTAGAAGCAGCCTGCCGGTTTAATTGAGCTTTTTCAATGTAATTACTGGCCTCTTTTTGCAACGATTTGGCACTTTCGAGTCCGGAAGGTGAATCGTACCTGTGTTTTGACCAAAATGCAGCACAATTTTTACGAAAGACTTCAAATTTCATCATGTTGCCTTCTTCAAAATCACTGGAAGCTTTTTTTAACAGAGGATAAGCCTCGGCATAGTACAAGGAATCAATTTTATAACTGGTGATATTTTTCGGGTTATATTCATTTGCCAACCTGTTCCATGTGGCTATGGATGAATTAATTAGTTCATTTGCCTTTTCAAGTTTTTTTGTTTCGCTTTTCTCAAAATCAAGATCAGGATCTAAAACTTTAGGAATTTCCTGAGCTGAAATATTTAATACATAAAATGCAAGGAAAGCAATTGTAAGTTTAAGTGCTATGTTATATTTCATTATCTTATCCGTGTATCAATAATTCTTTACGTAAAATTTCTGAAAATGTAACATCATTAAGTATTATTTTAATGGGGAATTAGGTTCTTTTCTCATAGTATTATATTCAATGATGTCGAGTAACCTGGGACAAATTTTATTCAAAAAAATAACCAACCTTCCCTGCCAGGTAAGAACGATTGATCGTTTTCTTCGCTCAATGCCTTTATATATTTGAATTGCAACTTCCTCAGCACTCATCAGGTTTCCTTCTTCCAGAGGCGATTCTCCCTGCTCATGACCATTTTCATTCAAAGCATTTTTTCTGATGTTTGATGAAGTAAATCCGGGAGCGACAATCATGACATGTAAATCGTTTTTAAGATTTTCAACACGAAGTGTATCCAGAAATCCCTGTAATGCAAATTTTGAAGCTGAGTAACCCGTCCGTGCAGGTAAACCTTTAAAACCGGCAATAGATGAAACTCCAACTACCGAGCCCTGTTGTTTCAAAAGATATGGTAAGGCATGTTTGGTGCAATATACAGCTCCCCAAAAGTTAACATCCATCAGTTGTTTTATTACTTTGAGGTCTACTTCACTGAACAATGCCCGCATGGAAATGCCGGCATTACTTATCAAAATATCAATAGTGTTAAAATTGGTTATAGCCAGATTAATCAGATTGATACAATCTTCTTCTTTCGAAACATCAGTTTTTACAGCAAGTATATTTGGGTTAGTAAGTTTAAGTTCCTTTTCAATCTCAATAAGCTTTTCAATATTTCGGGCGGCTAGTACAACACAATAACTTCGAGAGGCAAACTCTTTGGCACATGCTAAACCAATTCCTGAAGATGCCCCGGTTATAACCACTACTTTATTTCGCATAATTCGATAATTGGATCTTTTATTTTGCTGTAAATGTAGTAAAACAAAATTATGTGCTAAGAAATTAAAATTCATAAAAGAATTTATTTTTCAATATACGCTTAATGAATAAAGAGTTAGATATAATAAAGCTTGATAATAATTAACAAAAAGTTATTTTTTTTTGATTTTTATTCGAAAGCATTTGGAGAAAAAAAAAATGGTATTACCTTTGCAGCGCCTTCAAAAAAACACGATTCAGTAGCTCAGCAGGTAGAGCACATCCCTTTTAAGGATGGGGTCCTGGGTTCGAATCCCAGCTGGATCACAACCGAGCAAATTCTGCTCGGTTTTTTTGTTACTGAACGTTAGAAATAATAATTACCCCGTCCTCAAACACTCGTTTTTCTTATAACCTTCTTGTGGCAGTCCAAAAGTACCCTGGTAAAATTTCTGCAGATTTCCTATTTTATAATCTGAAATCAATTGGTTCCACACCGGCTCCATATCTCCAACCACAATGGCATCGGCATGTCTGGAAGCTTCGTCGGGCAATAACGACACATGCATCCCTCCAATAATTACAGTAACTCTCCTTTTCCGGTATTCAGCAGCAATTTCATAGACCCTGAAGGCGCTGAAAGATTCTACCGTGAAGCCGGCATATCGGTTTTTTCATCGAATGGAATTTTTTCGATGCGATCGTCATAAAACACTACTTCATCAGTATTGTGAATTAAACCTGCAATGATCGCCATCTGCAACGGTTCCATGCTTCCATCTTTCAGGTTGTAACCCGAAATAACATTTCCCAGACTGGGTTTGATCAGGGTAATCTTCATATCAAAAGATATTTGGGGTAATTTTTCTTCTCACATAATGCCTATAATGCAAATTGATAACGAGGGAAAAAACCAGCATGGCAGGATTCTTCCACAGTGTTTTATTCAGAAGCGTACGATGAAATATGCATTTGAATGAAAATACCTGATTGTTGAGCCACCAGTACATTTCGGTGAGCTTTTCCGGAGTTATCATTTTAGGAATATGAACGCAGCGGGTACCGTCAAATTTTCGGAGATCGTCAGTGAGCATCCGTCCTTCCTGTTTTAGCTCTTTATAAAGATCGGTTCCCGGAATAGGTGTAAGAATGTAAAAACGTGGAATGGGTACACGGTTTTTATAAATAAATTCATAGGTTTTCCTGATGGATTCTTCTGTATCGAAGTCGGTACCTACAATCATTTCGGTACTTACCGTAATTCCCGATTGAGACAGTATTTTAATATTCTCCTCGTGATCACTTGCCTTTAGCCATGGTTTATCGAGACTGTCGATAGCATCCTGCTGAATGCTTTCCACTCCAAAGCTCATTAAATCGCAACCCGATTCCCGTACAATCCTGAGCAATTCCTGATTTTTTGCCAGATGAATGGCACATTGGCTTGCCCATTTCATTTTAAGCGGAGTGATTTTGTGGCACAGCTCTTTGAGGTATTTTGGATTGGAAACGATATTGTCGTCGATCAGGTAAAAGCGGTTAAACCCCAAGCGCTTCACTTCTTTAATATCCCTGATAACCTCATCGACAGGCCGAAAAATATATTTTCCTTCGTAAAGACAAGCAATGGAGCAAAATGAACACATAAAAGTGCAACCCCGGCCTGCCTGAACCGGTAACATGGAGCCAATCCGCTTTTTGATCAGCATATCGTATCGCGGAATAGGAAGGTTGTTTAAATCCTTTATCGGATGATTATACAAAGGTTTAATGGTTCCAGTTTCTTCAAAATCCTTCAGCATCAAAGGATAGGAAATTTCTGCATCGCCAATGACCACCGAGTCCACATGCTTCATAGCTTCTTCATAGGCAATGGAAGCCATATATCCGCCCATCACCACAATTTTTCCCCGTTTCCGGAATTCAGCGGCGATTTCTATCCCCCTAAAAGTAGCATGCCCCATAGTACCGATGGCAATAATATCGGCATCGTTATTAAAATCAATCTCATCCACCACTTCAATAAGCAATTCAACTTCCCAATTTTTGGGTGTATAAGCGGCCAGAAGAGGAAAGGCCAGTCCGGGAAGGTTTATTTTCCGTTGTTTGCAGAGTTTACCACTTTCGGCATACTGGGTAGGTTGTATAAAGAGTATTTTAGGCATGTTGTCGGGCTTCTTTAATTTTTTGGCGGTACTGTTTACTAACCCTGTAACCACCTATCAGCATTTTGAACAGCATCACAGGTTTGTAGGTGGTAAGATACTTCCGGATAACTTGCGGACTGTATAATATTTTAGAATATGCTTTAAGTATTTCGTTGTAAAATTCGGGAACAGAAAGCTTGGAAGGTCGCACTGAAATATGCGCCAGATCCCATTTTTCGTATTGCAACCTATCGATGATAATGTCTTCTTCAGGAAAGCTGACACCGGTTTTCGGCAATGGCGTCAATGGTTGCAGGTTCACAAAATGGATTCCCAGCGCTTTAACCACTTTTACCATGTTCCGGAAATCTTCCTTATCCCATTCCGGCGGAATGATGATGGTGGCAAAACAGTCAATTTTCTCGCGGTTCAGCACATTCATGGTTTCGCGGTACATTTCAACTGAGGTGTGTTTGTTGTATGCATCGAGTTCTTTGTTCGAAAAGCTTTCAAAACCCACAATCACAGTTTTTAATCCAACTTCGGCCATATCGTGCATCAAATCGGGATTGGCAGCTATAAAATCG
>JBBQEI010000013.1:0-82269 GCA_038320545.1 Bacteroidales bacterium | reverse complement strand
TACATAAATCCGTTTATTCACTGGAAGGCGTCGTAATTCTTTGATAATATCCGTTGTCCTCATAACTATCATTTTAATTCTGCAAGTTACCAAATTTATTATTCAATAATCCCATGATAATGTTAGTTGTCTTCCTACTATGCCGCATAACGGTGGCGGTATGAAATCGTTGGGGATTGCGGGCTACTTTCCTGTCCAGTTATACCGAACTTGATCCGTGGCAGAAAGTTTTCATATCCACTTAATCCTCAATGTTTTATATCGCGTGTTATGGTGCGTTTTTCGTAATCATTTCAGTTTTATCTCTTTAATTATCAGGTCTTTCTTTTGTCTGTTAACTCTTGAACGTTGTTTTCCGTTTCTAACTCTAAATTTTCTTGTAATTGAACTACCACAAAAAAAACATTTTTTTTATTCATAAGCTTTGATTTACCCCAAAGCTATAAATAGCAGTTAATACAAAAGATTTTATCAACCATTTTGTCTATTACGCCCATTAAAATCGTTCGTGTTCAATTCTTTTCCAAAGTCGTAAGAGTACAAAATAGTTTTATAGTGAGTCAATGCGTCCTTTTTTGTCGCAAATTCATAATCTCCTATTTTGATTGGTTTTCTCAATTGGTTCGTTGTCGTTTTAAAATACCGCTAACATTCCAATAACAACAATTGTCGTTATTGCTATTATAGCCAAAGTGTTTTTTGTTCGTAACTGTTTGACTTAACGATTCAGTTAACATTTTTGTAACTTCTGGTTATGTTAGGCAGTATTAGTTTGCGATTTAAATGTAGGCGGTTTTTCTTCAATATCCAATTTTGCTTGGCACAAAAATCCTGCACAGGTAAACACAACAAAATATATGCACTTTGAACAAAATCCCGTTAGACGGGAAAGCAATTGTTTCAAATATAAGAAGATACTGAATAAGAGTTGTAAAGCCAACGGTGTCTATTAAAAAAACGTCAATGGTAAGCTACGCTTTTTTGTTTAAATTCTTCACTTATTTGAACACAAAGGCACTAAGACACTAAGAAATTCTACTTCGTGCTTTTGTGTCTTTGTGTTTAAACAATTTGCTATGTGGCTGTTTCATATGTTGAAGGCTTCGACTCCGATCAGCATGAAGCATGAAAGTTTTGCACAGTTATTGTCGCAAAAGTAATCTTATCATTAATAGCTTATCATCTGTTATAAATAGCGAAGTCAAACCCCTACATCAGGCTTTTACCAAACGAAAAGCATGGTTCCATTCATTAGAGGCCAAACCGGGAATACACCACAACATGCATAAGGGTTCGATAGCCCTCGCTGCAGTAGCTTTTCCCATATCTTCGGTATCGTGCCCGAATGTGGTAATTATTTCTCTTACTTCTTTTTTGGCATTGTCGTTATTGCCACAGATAAACATGGACGGTTTTGGATTGAACGAAGGATTGATCATAAATGGACTTCCGATACAACTGAATGCTTTCACAAAGTTGGCAGCGGGTGCTACTTCCTGTAATGCTTCCATGAGCGATTTATTGATCTCGGTAAAAAATAGAAGTACACCATCTTCAGGAGCTGCATCGGCAATTGGATTGGTTGTATCGATAATAGTTTTGCCCGATAGCTCATTTTTTATAGTCTTTACTACTTCCTTTGCTGCTGATCCTTTTACAGATAGTACCACAATATCGCCAAAAGAAGCAGCCTCTTTAAACGTGCCGGTTTTTCCATTTTCACCGGCTTTTGATTGCCATTCTTTTAATTTGGAAGGTTCCCTCGAACCTATCATTACTTCATAACCATTTTTTATAAAGCCTTCGCCCAAAGTTTGGGCTACTACGCCTGATCCAATGATTCCAATTTTTTTCATATTATAACTTTTAAAAAATTGATTGTTAGAAAAGAAAAATAGAATGCTTGCAATTAGATTCTTAAAACACCTGAAAATAGATTTTGTTAAACCCTTATAAACAGGGCAAAACTTAAAATTAATAAAAAAAACATTTTTCTTTTTATGGAATTTGCATCATGCTTGTATCAATAGATTATAGCAACTGCAATTCTTGTTTCACCTAAATTTTTGAATTATGAAAACATTTCGTACTAAGTTTTCAGGAATAAAACTCCTGGTCTTTTTTATGTTGGCTCATTCAGCTTGTAACTCCATAAAAGCTCAACCTCCCATCGAAAAGGACATCGATAAAACCTTATCTCCTTACTTTTTTGTTTTAAGTGAAGATCGCACAACTGACCAGTTACCTCTTAAATCAACTTCAGCCCGGGTTGATATTGCCGGAGTGATTTCGAATGTGAAAGTTACCCAGGTATATAAAAACGAAGGGAAGAATGTATTGGAAGCCATTTACATTTTTCCGGCCTCCACCAGAGCGGCTGTTTATGATATGAAAATGACCATTGGCGAGCGCACTATTCAGGCTATCATTAAAGAAAAGGAACAAGCACGTCACGATTATGAAAAAGCCAAACAGGAAGGCAAAAGTGCATCGTTGCTTGAACAGCAGCGCCCTAATGTATTTCAGATGAACGTTGCCAACATTATGCCCGGCGATGAAATAAAAGTTGAATTGTTTTATACCGAACTGCTCGTTCCTGAGAAAGGGGTTTACGAATTTGTTTACCCTACAGTTATTGGTCCGCGATATTCGAACAAACCTGAAAAAAATGCTTCCCCATCGGACAAGTGGGTGGCGAATCCTTACACCACAGAAGGAAAAAAGCCAATGTACAGCTTCGATATACAAGTGAATCTGAATACCGGTTTGCCTGTGAAGGATGTAAGTTGTTCAACCCATGAAACAGAAATTGCTTATAATGGAGCGAATAATGCCAGGATTAATCTGAAAAGTGGAAATGAATTTGAAGGGAACCGCGACTTCATTTTAAAGTATCGGTTACAAGGCGACCAGATACAGTCGGGGGTATTGCTGTATGAAGGAAAGGACGAGAATTTTTTCCTGGCGATGGTGCAACCACAGCAAAGGGTTAGTCCAAACCAGATTCCCCCCCGGGAATATGTTTTTATCGTAGATGTATCGGGCTCGATGAATGGTTTCCCCATCGATATTTCGAAGAAACTGATGCGAAACCTGCTTAAAAATCTGAAGCCTACCGATAAATTTAATGTTGTACTTTTTGCCGGAGCAAGCAATTTATTAAGCGAAACTTCTTTATCAGTAAATGAAGAAAACATCCTGAAAGCCATCAGTCTAATTGATAAACAAGATGGAGGCGGAGGAACTGAACTGATTCCTGCTTTGGACAAAGCACTGGCATTAAAAGGGGTTGATGGTTATGCCCGGACATTTGTAATTGCAACTGATGGTTATGTAGATGTTGAAAAAGAAACCTTTGACCTTATCAGAAAGAATCTTGGAAATGCCAGTTTCTTTTCCTTTGGGATTGGTTCGTCGGTAAATCGTTATATTATTGAAGGAATGGCAAGGGCTGGTTTCGGTGAACCTTTCATTGTTGAAAACCCTGACAAAGCTGAAGCTATGGCTGAGAGATTCCGTGAATATATCCAAACTCCTTTGCTCACAAATATTAAGGTTTCATTTCCCGGTTTCGACGTGTATGATGCAGAACCTCTTTCCGTACCAACATTATATGCTGATCGCCCTTTACTCATATATGGAAAATACAAAGGAAAACCTTCAGGGAAAATAATGATCACAGGGAAAACTGGCGAAGGCAACTATTCAAAAAGTTTTGAAATAAGCACCATCAAACCTGTGAACGAAAACCAGGCTCTAAAATACTTATGGGTCCGTAACCGGATTATGGTGCTCGACGATTATGGCAAAGTTCCGGGAGATTTGGAAGGAATTAAAAAAGAAGTGCTTAATCTGGGGTTAAAATATAACCTGCTTACGGCTTATACATCGTTCATTGCCATCGACTCTGAAGTTCGGAATAATACCGGAAAAAATGTAACTGTAACCCAGCCTTTACCATTGCCCGAAGGAGTAAATAACAAGGCTCTTGGTTATGCTGCAAATTACAGTTATGCCAGAAAATCATATGCATTTTCTCCACCAATAGTTCAGGATATTGAAATAGAAGAAAATGCTATGGCAACAGAGGAAGAGAATATTGAAGAAGAATCAGAAGTTCCTTTTATAGTTGTGGAACAGCCAGCCACCTTCCAGGGAGGTGATATTACAGCTTTTCTCAAATGGGTTCAGGAACATTTACAATATCCAAAAGAATTGATGGAAAGTGCAATATCTGGAAAAGTATTTGCCCAATTTACCATAGATGAAAAAGGGCAGATAACAAACATTAAAATTCTACGGGGAGTAGATCCATTGCTCGATAATGAAGTTATCCGGGTGCTGAAATCTTCACCACTGTGGAATCCTCCTAAACAAGGTGGTAAAGCAGTAAAACAGATTTTTACTATTCCGGTGAATTTTCAATTGATGAGTGAAGAGAAAAAATAAAAATAAATCAAAAACTTGAATTAATAAAAGCAACTCAGTTTAAACATCATGGTTCTCTGTGTAAATATAATTTACACGGAGAACCATTTTAATGTTAAGCACCTATTTCCTCTTACAAGTGTTGCGAACACGATTGGTTCAGTTACAAACACAGGGTATTCGTCATAAATAGAATATAGCTAAGATAGTAACGCGAATTAAGGATTAAACACTTTTATTTTAGCAAGTTTCCTGGCCTTCGTTTTTCAGGCTGAAAGCCTGAGACAACAAAGGACTGGGCAACGCCCTGTCGTGACAAGGCGTATTTGTTTTGCAGGCTGTATGCCTGCGATAATGGTTTATACCCGCCCTCGACTTTTGTCCCAGCCTTTCAGGCTGAACAGAAAGGGGGTGCCTTTAGGTCCCAAGGTTTCACCTTGGGTTGCGATGTCTCAGACTTTCAGCCTGAAGAGGCAATTCAGGACCTTGGATTTTGGATACCTGATCTTAGGCCAATTGAAAATGCATTATTTTTTAATTTTTTAACCCTTAATTCGCGGTTAGTAAGTCGTAAGTATTTAGTCGTAAATCGTAAGAGTAGCACCAGTTAGAAGTTAGAAGTTAGAAAACAGAATTTATTTTCTTCACAGAGTTTTTCTGAACTAATTTGAACCTATTATCCGCTGAATTACAATTTTTTACTCACATCAACATCCCTAAGAAGGAGCACAGCCATTAACTTTACCCTCTTCTTCGCAGCATTTTTATTGTTTTTTAAGCGATTTAAAGTAATTCTGGATAATTTTTCCATCCGGTATGCAGGGCGAGTCCTCCCAACGAAGTTTCCTTATATGACTGCGAAAGATCGTGACCCGTTTTCTTCATGGTTTCAACCACCTGATCAAAACTGATTCTATGCCTTCCATCGGAGAGTAAAGCATAAGTATTATGGTTCAATGCACGGGCTGCAGCAAAAGCATTACGCTCGATACACGGAATCTGCACCAAACCGAGAATTGGATCACAGGTAAGTCCTAAGTGATGTTCAAGACCCATTTCGGCAGAATATTCAACCTGGTAAATTGTTCCACCCATCATCTGGGTTGCAGCTCCGGAAGCCATGGCGCAAGCTGTTCCGACTTCTCCTTGGCAACCCACTTCGGCTCCTGAAATAGAAGCATTACGTTTTACAAGGTTCCCGATGAGGCCCGCAGTTGCCAGTGCTTTGATGATTGAGGCATGACTTATTTTATATGTTTTCTGATGATAAAGTAAAACCGCAGGCATTACTGCACAGGCGCCACAAGTGGGTGCGGTGACAATTTTCCCTCCGGAAGCATTTTCTTCAGAAACAGCCAAGGCATATGAAAATAGTAAAACTCTTTTTTGTATCGGGCCTTTATACCCTTTGGCTTTGAGATAATATGAACTTGCCTTACGGGGAAGATTTAACCCTCCCGGCAGAGAACCTTCAGTATTCAAACCTCTTTTTATTGCTGCCTGCATGGTTTTCCAAACTTCTTCAAGGTAATCCCACAAATCCTTATCTTCAAATTCTTCCACATATTCCCAGATTTGTTTTCCATTCTGTTCGCACCATTGGAGAATTTCTCCCATACTGCCTTTTTCATATACCTGTTTGGTGGGTGTACTGGTTGAATCGTCAACAATAGCGCCACCTCCAATGCTATAGGCAGTCCAATCTTTTATTAAATTGTTGTTGCCATCAAAAGCTTCGAACTTTAATGCATTTGGATGGCGTGTAAGGTATTCCTTATGGCGCCAGTCAAATTCCAGCTTACGTTTACCGAAGGTGTCCTGAATTGCCACATCAGTTAAGTGGCCTTTTCCAGTTGCAGCAAGCGTACCGTATAATATGACTTTGTATGATGAAGCATCCGGAACTTGTTTCAAAAAAATTTCAGCCGCTTTTTTTGGCCCCATGGTATGACTGCTCGAAGGTCCATGCCCAATTCTATATATCTCTTTAATCGATTCCATATCAATAATTTTTTGTCGGGCGAAAAATACAAAGATTTACAAGGGTAAAAAGATATTTAAGGACATACGGGTTATCTCGTTCAATAAGTAATTCATTTGATTCTCAAAAAAAAATGCATTCAAAAATAAAATAATAAAAGCTTTTCCTTACATTTAACCAAAGATTTCATAACTACTAACTTAACTAAAATAAACATGAATTCGATTAAAAAAACATTACTTTTCAATGCGAGTTGTGTTGCATTGGTTGTAACCGCTTTGGCATTTGCTACCCGTGGCAGCTTTGTAAACCTTTGGGCTTCGGAATTTAATTTAACACACACACAGGTTGGCTGGATAGTGGGAACAGCTTTTTGGGGCTTTACCCTTGCTATGGTTTTTGGCGGTCCTTTGGTAGATATTATTGGCATGGGAAGAATTATTACCATCGCTTTTGTATTCCATGTTGCAGGAATAGTTCTAACTATTGTGGCAACGGGATTCTGGTCACTTTTTATTTCCACTTTGTTTGTCGGAATAGCAAACGGAAGTGTTGAGGCGGCTTGCAATCCTCTGATAACAAGCATGTACACAACAGATAAAATACGACGGTTGAATCGCTTTCATGCATGGTTTCCTACTGGAATTGTGATTGGTGGTCTTGTTGTTTATTTATTCAATAGAATTGGTATTGAAAACTGGAGATATTCCATGGGATTAATGCTTATTCCTACGCTTATATATGGAGCTATGTTTTTGAATAAACAATTCCCGCAAACGGAAAGAGTTGCTTCTGGTTTTTCATATAAGGACATGCTAAAAGCTTGTGTTAGCCCATTGTTTCTGTTTATGGCATTTTGCATGTTGCTTACTGCTGCAACTGAACTAGGTACAAATCAATGGATTGCCGCACTCTTATCGAATGTCACAAGTAATCCCATACTTCTTTTAGTTTGGGTTACAGGTATAATGGCTATTGCCCGAGGTTTTGGCGGAACATTAATTCATCATCTGAATTCAAAAGTAGTATTGTTGGTTTCAGCTACGTTGGCATTCTTAGGATTGCTATTTTTAGGTTATTCAAGTGGAATTACAACTTTTTTTGCTGCTGGAGTTTTTGCGTTGGGAATTGCTTTTTTCTGGCCAACAATGTTAGGTTTTGTTTCGGAAAAAATACCAAGCAGTGGAGCTTTGGGCCTGGCCATCATGGGTGGAATCGGATTTTTAGGTGGAGCAATTGCCCAACCTGTTTTAGGTGCTATTTTCGATTCACAAACTGCAATTGCAGCAGGCGATACACTTGTTGGAGGCGCTAATACCTTAAAATATATTGCCATTATACCGGGAATATTAATACTGGCTTTTTCTTATCTGTACTTTCGAAAATCAAAATAAAAGTAAATAGGAAGGTTTATAAAAAGTCAATATAATGGTATTTCGACGCTGCTCAATTTGACAATTCAATAACTTATAGCTGTCAGATTGAGCGGCGTCTGTTTCACTTTATGGACAACATCATTTTCTATGTGATTTACCCGGGTTAGCCAGAAGTTATGCATAACGGGCAAGAAAAAACCTTTCACAAGCTGATCTGCTCGAAGGTCCATGCCCAATTCTATATATCTCTTTAATCGACTCAATCAGTTTTATTGAAGGGTTTAATGGATATTCATTGAATTCCCTTAAAGATCAACTTATTCTGAATGGTTTTTTAGGAGTAAAACTTAGCCATTCCTTCTTTACCACTACAGAAGTTTTAAGTATTACAGGCCTGCTTATTTGTATGATTTCGAAAGAAAAAATTCTGGATGAGTTCTCAATTAAACTTCGAATGAAATCGGTTCAATTAACATTTTATATTTCTTTTCAGATATTGCTATTTATAGTAATGATTAAAAAGGATTGGAAAATTGATGCTTCTTATATTTTATATCCTCAGATTATTGGATATTTTATTATTTATAAAATAAAAAGAAGTTTAATAATTGAATCATAAAAAAAGAAATGAAAAATTTATTAAAAGTCGAACGTGCGAGAAACAATCTTTCTCAAGCCGATTTGGCCGACCTGGTGAAAGTATCCCGTCAAACCATTCATGCCATTGAAACATATAAGTTTATACCCTCAGCTTTGCTCGCTTTTAAACTTGCAAGAGTCTTAAAAATAGATATAAATGGTTTATTCGAGCTGGAAGAAAAAAATTGGTAATCTTAAAATCCTGTTTCTGAAAGTCAAAACACTTGATAAAATTAATGCTTATCAAAATTTAATGAAAGAAAAGCTCTGAATGCAAAGATGACAATTAGATTTCAAGCTCCATAGGAGCGGCCTCTTTGTAGTCAGGATTGAAGCAAAGAGGAGCCCTATATTTTGGCGGCGTGCGATGCAGTTGAGAAAAGACAATTATTTGACATCGCCGCACTGATTAAATCATCAATGTATTCCAAAAGTTAGACTTAATAATGCAAGTACCAATCGCCTATTATTCTAACAACAACATTTTCAAAAAAACATATACTTTCAATCTTCCAGCTCCAGTTCGACCGAGGGATCCCAAAACAACTCTTTAAATTTTACAACCTTATCTTTTTCAACTTCAATGCCTTCACTTTCGAGAAGTTGCTGCATTATATCAGAACCATCGAAATGATGTTTGCCTGTTAATAGTCCATTGCGATTCACTACCCTGTGAGCAGGAATAAATTCGCCTGACTTATGACTTCCATTCAAAGCATATCCAACCATTCGTGACGATTGGGAAGTTCCCAGATAACGTGCAATGGCACCATAGGAAGTAACCCGTCCATACGGAATTTTTTTACTGACTTCGTAAACCAGTTGGTAAAAATCAGGATACTCCTTTTTCATTTTCCGGTGGCTCAATTATTGGGTTGAGATGTGGAATTGTAAAGCGGATATATTTTATAGGAACCCCCATTGACAGATATTGACTTTCGTAAAATGTTTTTATTTCAAGAATGTCGTCTGTTTGTCCGGAGTTGTATAAATCGTTAGTATTTAAAAGAATAACGAATTCATTTAAAACAGCCAAACGATTTGTATAATCATACAAAAGGGAATTATCTGTTTTCAAATGGATTATTCCGCCTGGCTTTATAAATTTTAGGTAATTAGGCAAAAACCTAGAAGAGGTGAGCCTTTTTTTTGCCCGGCTTCGTTTTTCCTGCGGGTCAGGGAAGGTGATCCAGATTTCTGAAACTTCATCTTTTTTGAAAAAAGCACTGATAAATTCAATTCTGGTCCGAAGAAATCCAACATTGGTCAGGGAATCTTTTTTTGCCTGTTTGGCTCCTCCCCATATTCGCGCACCTTTGATATCAATTCCCAAAAAGTTTTTTTCAGGGTACTTCTTTGCTAATCCAAGAGTATATTCACCCTTACCGCATCCTAATTCCAATACTATTGGCTTGTTGTTCTTAAAAAAATCAATACTCCAGTTTCCTTTTAACGGATAATCTTTATCTTTAATTTCGTCGAGCGACGGCTGAACAACATTTGTAAAGGTTGCCATCTCGGCAAAACGCTCCAGTTTATTTTTTCCCACTTGTCTTTAATTAACTCTTTCTATCCTGATTCCGGCATCCAAGATAAAAGGTAACCGGGTATTTCTCATAGCTTGCTCCAGTTCAAAGGTGTAAATACCTTTATATGGAAATTTTATATTTCTTTTATATATTATCTGATTATCCCAAATGTCGCCTAAGCCATTTCCCAACCACTCGCCTTTTTCATTGGCAAGCCGAAGTTCAATGGTATCTTTTACAACACCTCCCTTTGGGGAATGAGTAGTTACAAATAAAAATAAATTACTAAACTGGTAATTGCTGGCATTCCGAACATTAATGTACAAATTATGGGAGGAAATGGTATCCTGAATATCGGCCTGAAATTTGAGAATATTGCTTTTATCCCATATATAATCAGGCAGTTCAGTATTTTTTTCAAAAACCCTGTTTGTATCGCAGCTTATGAATAACAAAGCTGTCATTAAAGTTACAATAATTGATTTTCCCAATGCTCTGCCTGATATCATAGAAATTATGTTTTAAAATAAACAATTATCTGTTAAGAAGGATTTTGTGGACGCGGTTTGTTTCTGTTTTTATGCCGATTATGTGATTTATGAGGACGATTTTCCTTATTGTCCTGAAACCGTGTCATACTCTCCTGACCAACCGGACTGTTATAAGAAAGCTCTTTTTGACGTTCTTCTTCAGTCTCTATTATCCTCTTAACCTTAACACCTTGTTTGTTTAACTTTATAATCTCATTAACCCTTTCAACCGGCACCAAAACCAGATTTACCGAGTCTTCCTTCGAAAAGGAATACCACATGATACGCCGATATACATCCGTTTTAAAGTGATAAGCGGTACCATCAAATATTTCCAGTTGAACATCGGTGTTTGGAAAATCCTGTCGGGCATCAACATAACATTTTAGTTCGTAGTTAAGGCAACATTTTAATTTTCCACATTGACCGGCAAGCTTGGTAGGATTAAGCGATACTTCCTGGTAGCGTGCGGAATTTGTTGTAACCGAAACAAAATTTGTAAGCCATGTGCTGCAACAAAGTTCTCGACCACAGGAACCAATTCCTCCTATACGGCCAGCTTCCTGACGGGCTCCAATCTGTTTCATTTCAATCCGGACTTTGAATTCTTCGGCAAGTAACTTTATGAGTTCCCTGAAATCAACGCGATCATCGGCGATATAATAAAAAATTGCTTTTGTTTTATCACCCTGATATTCCACATCGCCAATCTTCATGTTTAGCTCAAGCTTTGAAGCTATTTGTCTGGAACGCAACATCGTATGCTTTTCCTGTTCAATGGCCTGTACCCATTTTTCAATGTCTACTGCTTTTGCCTTGCGGTAGATTTTTTTCACCTCTTCGCTTTCCGAAGGTTTGTAATTGTTACGCAGCATTTGTCGCAACACCAAATCGCCAGCCAGGGAAACAATACCAATATCGTGACCGGGCGATGCTTCCACAGCAACAATATCGCCGGCTACCAACCTGATATTATTAACATTCTTGAAAAATCCTTTGCGGGTATTTTTAAACCTTACCTCAACAATATCAGTTGTCTCTCCACTTTCGGGAAAATCGGCAAGCCAATTGCATGTATTAAGTTTATTACATCCAACAGCTTTGCATGTTATTTCATCAGTACCATCGGGTGATGAATTAAAAGAACCCCGGGAAAGGCATATATCTTTACTATCCATTCATTTTCGAATTTAATACAAACCTACATGAAATTTGTTAATTGCCAAATTGATCCTTTATATACGGTTACAAAATCAATTTGACTGCTTTTTCGATGCGGAAAATAACTTCTTTTTTACCTAAATATTCCATGATAACAGGCAAATCCGGCCCTTTCGATGTGCCTACCATAGCCAAACGAAGGCAATTCATTACCTGGCCGAAGTTATATTGTTTACTTTCAAGGAAATTATGCAACGATTCGTGTATTGCTGCAGAAGTAAAATCGTCAAGCTCATTAAAAATCAGGACAATTTCATTCAATATGGAAGGAACTTCAGGTTTCCACCGTTTCTTTATTACTTCTGCATCGTACACATCGGGAGCTACAAAGAAAAATGATGCCTGATCCCAGATTTCATTCACAAAATTTACTCTTTCCTTCATCATGGAACAAACTTTTTCAACCCGTATCATTTCAGCCTGAACTCCTTTTTCCTGTAAAACAGGTAGGAACAATTGCGCAAGTTCAGCATCGGATAGTTTAATAAGATATTGATGGTTGAACCACTTGGCTTTTTCAAAGTCGAATTTTGCTCCAGCTTTATGTACATGCTCAATAGAAAAAGCATCTATAAGTTCCTGCATGGTAAATATTTCCTGTTCAGTGCCGGGGTTCCAGCCAAGAAAAACGAGAATATTGATAAATGCCTGAGGAATATAACCCGACTCCTTGTAACCTGAAGATACTTCTCCGGTAGAAGGATCTGTCCATTGTAAAGGAAAAACAGGAAATCCAAGTCTGTCACCATCTCTTTTACTTAATTTACCTTTACCATCGGGTTTTAGTAAAAGTGGCAAATGAGCAAATTGAGGCATTACCTCTTCCCATCCGAAACTCCGGTATAATAAAACATGCAGCGGCATAGACGGAAGCCATTCTTCGCCGCGTATTACATGCGAAATGTTCATAAGATAATCGTCAACCACATTTGCTAAATGATATGTGGGCATACCATCCGATTTAAAAAGGACTTTATCGTCGAGGGTGGCAGTATTAACACGAACCTCTCCCCGGATAAGATCATTTGCAATTACTTCATCATTTTCAGGCATTTTGAACCTGATTACATAAGGCGTTCCAGAAGAAAGCAGCTCTTTGGTTTCAGCATCGGATAATGATAAAGAATTTTTCATACCTGCGCGTGTTGAAGGAGAATAAGCAGTATTTGAAGCCTTTTCTTCTTCCAGCCTTTTGCGAAGTGATTCCAGATGGTCGGGAGTATCAAAGGCATAATATGCAAATCCTTTAACTACAAGCTCATCTGCATATTTACGATACAGGTGTTTGCGGTCGCTTTGCCGGTAGGGACCGTATTCGCCACCTTCTTCTATTCCTTCATCTACATTTATCCCACTCCATTTCAACGAATTCATAATATATTGTTCGGCACCGGTAACAAAGCGGTTTTGATCGGTATCTTCAATGCGGAGAATAAACGTTCCTCCATGTTTACGGGCAAAGAGATAATTATATAGTGCTGTACGAACTCCTCCAATATGGAGAGGTCCAGTAGGACTCGGAGCAAACCTTACCCGAACTTTTCGATTCGTCATATATTTTAAATTTTCTGCAAAAATAGCATGATGAGTGGATTAATCATAAAAATATTTGTATTAAACCAAACTGCTTATCTTCAGTAAGTGTTGTTATTAATAAAGATTCCTCATTTCATTCCGAATGAAATGAGGAATCTTATCTTTTGTCGGACTTTGGTTAACTTTTAATTAGTTTCCAGAAAGCAACTTGCTTGAAAGGGATAAGCAGTTAAAACCAAAACATCGGTTTAGCCTAAATTATTCAGCTTCTTTAGGGTGAGGTCCGCTCAATATGACAACAATCTTACTTACAGCGGTCAGGCTGAGCTTAGTCGAAGCCATTCCCACTTTTTTACACAGCCTCCTTTAAAAACCCTACAATCTCGCACCCCTCTCTTTCAGGAAAGCGGCTGGGAGTGAGGTTATTATCAGGTTTATGAATTATCCAGGTTAGCATTTCCAAACATTTATCAGAACTGTAATAAATATCACATTTAAATAATTGAATCATATATATTTCATTAATAAATTAATTATATTGCGTTACTTAAACGCTTACAATTTTTTAACTGTTTGTCAAAAAAGACTAACTTTTTAAAATTTGTTTCGTTAGATAATTTATTTTTATCAAACATTTTTAAATTACATCCAACTAATTGCAACAAAACCATGTTAAAACACAGCCTCATTTTAAGTTTTCTTATAGTCATTACGACCATTACCTCTAAATCTCAGGATCAATTAAATCATGAAAAAAAGGTTTTTGTTAGTCCGGAGGGAAAAATATTTTTCAATAAGGTATCTCCGGTATATTTTCGAGTTGCAACTTCTCCTGAAGCTAATGCCCCTTCCTATTTGCTTCACAGTGAAATATCTGCAAAATACAGTAATCCTATGTACTTCGATACAGAAGGAATCAATACACTGCACTCACCTTCAGCAGTAGACACTTCCACTAAAAAGGTAATTGAACCAAAGCGGGATGTGCTTTTTGAAGTTTATGCCGATGGCTCTTCGCCCGTTACAAAAGTGATTATAAGCAATACAAAAAAATTTATCAATAATAAAGTTACTTATTACGGAAAAAATATTCAGGTTAATTTTCCTGCAAATGATGCTGTTTCGGGGGTGGAAGCCACATATGTAGCGATTAACCAATTGCCATACAAGGAAAAATCTCAGAACATCAACTTCCTTGAGGAAGAAAAGGCATATTACATTCAGTATTATTCTGTTGATCATGTTGGAAATATGGAAAAAGCAAATTCCATCAGTTTCAGTACTGATTTTACTGCTCCTAAAACCACTCTTAGTATAATTGGCGAGAACAAGGGAAAAGTATTATCGTCGAAAGCCTCGATAAAGCTTATAAGTATTGATACGCTCTCAGGCGTAAGCCAGATTAAATACTCCATTAACGATGGCACTGAAAAAATTTATGTTACCCCCATTCCATTGTCAGTTTTTAAGGACGGTGATACAAAACTTACATATTATGCCATTGATAATGTTGGAAACATCGAAGATGTAAAAGTTATATCAACCTCAACAGCAAAACCTGAAGAGAATAGTGGTGCTTCTTCCTACAGCTTTTATATTGATAAAGAAGCACCATCAGTAAGTTTCGAAATTGTTGGAGATGTTTTTAAAGGAAAAAATTTATTTATATCCGAAAGAAGCAAATTCCAGATAAATGCAACCGATGAAAAATCGGGAGTTGATAAAATCTCGTATTCACAGAATAATCCATCGCCCACCAAATCATATGCTGAACCATTTGCAGTGACAGGAGAAGGCATAGAAAACATTAGCTATGCTGCATCCGATAACGTTGGAAATTATGCATTGGCTCAAATACAGCAGGTTTTTGTTGATAAAAGTGTTCCTAAATCGTCAATAAGTTTTGTTGGAAAACAATTTTTCAATCGCGATACTCTGTTTATTACGAAAGATACAAAGATTACAATTCATTGCATTGAAACCGGATCGGGCATTCAGAAAATTGAGTATATAGCCGATGGTGTTAAAGAATTATATACCTCACCTTTTCATATAGAAAAAGACGGCTTTCACTTTTTAGAATATAATGCTGTTGATAATGTGAACAATTCAGAAAACCTAAAGAAAAACATTTTTATAGTTGATAATATTGCACCTCAGATTATATATAATTTCAGTGTAAAAGCTATTGGTGAAAAAACTGTACGCGGTGAAACGTACCAGATATATCCTTCGAATGCAATGCTGTATATTGCAGCAACAGACAATGCCACCGGCGGAGAACATATCGAATACAAAATTAATGGTAAGGCTGTCACATCGATAATCCCAGTAAAAGGACTTGTTCCAGGTAATTATGAAATTGAGATTAATGCTTTTGATGTTTTGAAAAATAAATCATCACAAGTGTTGCGTTTCTCAATAGAAGATTAACTTCGGGAATTAAAGGGTTAGCTATGAAAAGAATTTTAATATTAATAATTACGCTGCTGTCATGCTCAGGTTGGTTAAGGGCTCAGGAGGAGAATACCATTGCTATTGCTATTTATAATTTTACCCGCTATATTGATTGGCCACCTGAAGAAGCATCGAAGGATTTTTATATAGATATCATTGGTCATAAATCGGTTTACGATAAACTTAAAGAAATGACCTCAGGCCGTAAAGTTGGAAACAGGAATATCAATGTCCGGTTTTTAGAAACAATAGATAAAATAACAAATAGTCAGATATTATTTGTAGGGTTTTGGCAGAGTAAAGACCTTGCCAAAGTCCTTGATAAAATTAAAAATGCAAACACTTTGATTATCACTGAAAAGGACGGTTTAATAGAAAGTGGTGCTGCCATTAATTTTGTTATTCGAAATGGGGTTATAAAATTTGAAATCAAGAAAAGTAATATTCTAAGATATGGATTGGTTTTGAGCGAAACTCTTGAACAAATGGCTGTAAAAAGCAATTAGAATCAATCATTTCAAAGGTTTTTGGCAGTTTTACAATTCAATGTTTCTACCAAAATTCCCGTTTTATGATAGATGTCAAATGTTAATGCATCTACCGAAATGGTTGCACCCGAAATGGCATCCACATTTTTCCCTGGAATCAGATCAGTATCGCCTTTATATCCTTTAAATTGTTTTAACCAGTTTTTGGCTGAAACTTCATGACCGTGAGTTGCATGATAGTTAAATATTTTTACAAGTTGCACAGCAATTGAAGCATCATAAAGAATAAAATAATCGAAATATTCACTTTCCGTATCATTTTGAGGGTTAGCCTTTATTGAACATCCACCGGCACGACAAGTTTTTACCCTTCCAACATATACATACTTCAAATTTGAATCAGGGGAAATTGACGAAACTTTAAAGTATTTACCCAAATATATTTGGTCTAGAGACAATTCATCAATCTTAAGTTCAATCAATTTGGCATTTTGGCCAATTTTGCCAAATAATTCATTCTGAAGCATTTTCGGGTAAAATTCGATATTTGTTTGAGCGTTCAAACAAATACCGAATTTTAAACTTATGATGATTACCAGTATAATTCTCAACATTTTATCCGATTAAAACATTACTCCAATTCCAGCATTAAATACTTTGGAATACTCATTAGACGCCTCTGTTTTCAAAAATTGCAAATCAGTTTTTAAAACAGCTCCTTTCGCCAGGCTAAATGTAAAACCGGCAGTGATCACATCGCTATTGTAGGATTTATTTTTAGCTAATCCTTCTTCGGTCGAATGATGCGTGTTAAACGATTCGTACCTGCAGAATGGAATTAATTCATGTTTGGTACCGGCAACTCCTTTTAGAATATTATATCCAGCCTCCAGATAATAGCCAAACATAGCACTTCCTAAATCATTCTGTACATTATTTACCCTGGTGAACTTATTATATTGTTCACTGTTGGAAATACCGGTATAATATAGTTGAGCTCTTAATTGAAGCCCTCCGGAATTATATCGCGAATCTAATCCAATCATTGCGATTCCGACAGCAGAGGAATCGGCCTTTGCCTGAGCGACTGGATCATTCTTATCCAATCCGTTATACAAGGTACTTTGGCTTTTTCCAAAATAACCCGATAATCCAATGTTTAAATTCCTAAACCCATAATATTCAATTTTACCACTGAAATTTGGTGAACTGATGTACGATTCAGCCCCTTTTTGTCGTCCACTGCGGAAACCATTTTTACCATTTAGAGTTGCTTTTCCATTATAGCCATTAAAACCATTCACTACATATGCCTGATATTTTAAGGAAGACTCAATGATGTTTCCGGTAAATCCAACTCCTATTTCTCTCCATGTAGTAGGGGAAAGTCTGTTGTCGATGGTTGGTCGTTCTACTCCGTTAAATGTTGTTGGCTCGTGATATTCGTTAACAATTCCCATAGGGATTAATAATAATCCTGCCCTGATATTAAAGTAATTGTTAAACTTATGTTGCACAAATGCCTGTTCAATAAATACCTCGCTAACATGCTCGAATTCTATTTCGGAAATAAATTGAGTTTTACTGCTAAAGTTATAACCTAGAAGCATAACCATTCGGTGAACATCTAAAATTCCATTACTTCTGGTATTATTATCAAAAGCCTGGTTGTAATGAACTTCGCCGTATCCGCCAATTACAAGTTTCCCATTGGTTCCCAACAATTTTTCGGCACTGTTCTGATATAAGTTTTTGGCACTGTCAGTTTGTTGGCCATACGCTACAAATCCACCCACAAAAATGATTAATAATAATAAAAAATGTTTCATAATTAAGTTTTTGATTTCGGAAGCAAATCTAGTTAGCAAGCATATTTTGTACAATCGCTATATATAGGGATTTTTAAATCTTTATTTTGGAGTTTAAATAAACCCAATTCAGATTCTTTTGTTAAGTATAGGAAAGGACAATATGAATCGCAAATTTCTCATTACCGGATCTTTCTCAGCTTTTATCGCAGTAGCTGCTGGCGCATTTGGAGCTCACATTTTGAAAAAACATTTAGAAATCGATATGCTCCAGGTTTTTGAAACCGCTGTTCGTTACCAAATGTATCATGCCTTGGCTCTGATATTTACAGGATTAATTATGAATTCGAGTCCAGGCAGGAAAGTGGAAATTGCAGGTTGGCTTTTTATAACCGGAACTGTTCTTTTCTCCGGGAGCCTTTATATTTTAAGCACAACAGGTGTTAAATGGCTGGGAGCCATAACTCCACTTGGAGGAATTGCTTTTCTTGCCGCCTGGCTTATGTTAATCTTGCATTTTTTGAAAAATAAATTTTTGGTAACCAAAAACTATCGAGAATAACTACATTTTTTATGTTACCGCAGATATGGGGTATTCAGAAATGGATTTCAAAAAAATATGACTATTTTACATTCAAAATAATTATTAAAAATCCATGAGAAACATATTGTTAATGTTATGTTTAGCTGTTATAACAAATGCAGCTTGCAAAAAAGAAAAAACAATTGTTACACCTGAGCTAACAATATCAGGGGTTCAGGTTTATGAAGGCAATTCGGGTTCTGTGAAAGCTTCAGTAACACTCTCTTTAACAAAAGCTGCAGAAAGTGAAGTTAGCTGCACTGTTTCAACGGTTGATGGAACAGCAAAAGCAGGTGAGGATTATACGGCAGTTTCAGGTTTAGCAGTAACAATAGCTCCTGGTGAACTTTCCAAACAAGTTGATATTCTCATTATTCCGGACGAAGACATGGAGCTAAATAAAAAGTTTTCGGTTAAAGTTGAAAATGTAGTAAATGCCAAAATACAAAATACAACTGCATTCATAAATATAAAAAACGACGATACTTATTCCCCAACCAGTGATGCAGATGGAGTTATTACGCCTCAAACATACCCCGGAATGACTCTGGTTTGGAGTGATGAATTCAACGATGCGCATTTAAACACCGACTTCTGGACACATGAGAAAGGTGCGCACGGATGGGGAAACAATGAACTTCAGAACTATACCGATTCTGAAAATAATGTTTTTTTAGAAAATGGTTTTTTAAATATTAAAGCAATACAAGAAAATAATGGAGGTTATACCTCAGGTAGAATAATTACCCTTGGGAAAAAAGAATTTACTTACGGGCGCATAGATATAAGGGCAAAACTACCAAAAGGTCAGGGAATATGGCCTGCTTTGTGGATGCTGGGTGGAAATATAAATTCAGTAAGCTGGCCCGCTTGTGGCGAAATTGATATCATGGAATATTTAGGACATGAAACCAATAAAGTGTATGGAACAGCCCACTACGATGAAGGAGGTCATAAATACCAGGGAGGTAGTTATTCTCTCACAACCGGCGACTTTACACAAAAGTTTCATGTGTTTAGTATAGAGTGGCAGGAAAACTCAATAGTTTGGTATGTTGATTATGTAAAATATTATGAATTTACCAAACCTGTAGAAGCTTTCAGCAAGAATAACTTTTTTATCATGAATTTAGCTGTTGGGGGCAATTGGCCCGGAAAACCTGATAATAGTACTGTTTTTCCACAAACGATGGTGGTAGATTATGTGAGGGTTTTTAAGTAAATAAAAATTGCAAAATCAAGCTTTTATAAATTGCCACGGGTCATATTTCGTTAGATAGTATCATTAGATTGACTATGAGCCGTTCAAAAGAGCTAATTATAATTATATGAAGGCGTTACCCCAATCTGTCATTGGTAGCGGAGTCGAAGTATGACCGAAAGGCTTATTTTGAAAATAGGCTCTTCGGGTCGCCCTTCGACTCCGCTCTGGGTGACTGGTTTTTTCGGTTTATAAAAAACCCGATTCTGATCGAAATCGAAACATACCGCAATGCCCCACGTCATTTTTCGGTTTATAATTATTCTAACTGGGAAAGCTGAATTTTTTGCTCTATAAATATTAACTTAGTCACACCAAACTGTTCCTTCTTCCAAAAGCTTATAAATAATCTGAATCTGTTCCATGGTAATTCTCTCAAAAGATAGTGGAGGAAGGTTTTCACATTCGAAAAAAGCAGTTTCCATAATTTCCATTCCAGCCATTAATTCACCACCTACACGTTTGCACAATACAAATATTTTATAGCAGTACCATGGAGTAGGTGGGTGTGAATAACATTTTTTATCCATCACTGATAATAATCTTATGGCTTCTACTTTCAATCCCGATTCTTCCCACACCTCTTTAATTGTATTTTCGTATGGAGTAAGTCCAACATCGGCCCACCCTCCCGGTAAAGTCCACAAACCATCTACTTTTTCCCTAACCATCAATATTTTATTATCCTCAATGATAACTGCACGTACATCCACTTTTGGTGTTTGATATCCCTTCAGATTTTCAAAAAGTTTACCTACTATTTCAGGTGAAGTTTCACCTATTTGGCTAAGCATTTCAAAACTAAGTTCTTTTAACTCTTCATACCGTTCTGTATCGTACACATCATTTTTATAAGTAAGCCCCGTTTCAGCAATAGCATGTACTTTTTTGGCAAATTCAAGCCATGAATTATTCATATAGATCATATAAGTTGGAAAAAACATTTAAAAAACAGACAACATTGTTTAAAAACAACCTCTCCAATTCATTTAAAAATGTTAGATTTCAATATCAAAAATAGTTTTTTAATTCATTTCATCGTAAAAAACCGAATTCAGCTAACAACAAAAACAATTTATTACTACTTTGTAAACTTTATTATATACTAACCATGAAAAAAGTCTTATTAATAACCGTTCTTACTTTTGCCGTCACTTTTAATTTCATTTTTGCACAGGAAAAACTTCCTTTAATAAATCCCGCAAAAATTATTGAAGAAGCTTCCATACTTTCGGATAGCGGCAAATTCGATGAAGCGATAAAAACTTTGTTAACCATTGAAAAAAGCGATACCAGCTATATTTATATGTTAACAGAACTGGCTTCCACCTATCTGGTTGCCGATAAATATAAAGAAGCAATTCAAACAGCCAACGAGGCATTAAAGTCAAAATCAAAATTCCGTTTGCGGTTAAACCTGATAAAGGGCAATGCGCTTGATCAATCTGGATCACCTGATAGTGCAGTAGAAGTTTACAAAACTGCACTTAAAAAATTTCCTTACAGTTATTTGGTTTATTATAATTTAGGTGTTACCTATTCGGGACAAAAAAAATACGAACAGTCGTTAAAATCATTTCAACAAGCTTTAAAATTAAATCCATTCAACGCTTCAAGCCATTTGGCAATAGGTAAAATAAGCGCATTAATGGGACATTATACACATGCAATTTTAAGCCTGGAAACATTTTTAATTATTGAACCAAATACTGGCAGGTCAAATCCAAACCTGGTGTTTCTCAATAATTTTTTAAATAATGCCTTGGATCCATCTAACGAAAAAATAGCTCCCATTGGAAAAAATGCCTTTGAAGATCTCGATGAAATTCTAAAATCAGGTATTGCAAATAATAGCGGCTATAAGCTTAAGATTGATTTTAATGCTCCTGTTACAAGACAAAGCCAATTGTTTTTCGAATCGTTGGAATATAAAGAAAAGACCGGTGATTATTGGATGGATACTTATGTTCCTATTTTTAAAGCTGTGAAACAAAATGAATTTTTTCAACCATTTATGTATCGCATTTTAACATCATCGCCCGATAAAACAATTGCAAGCCAATTGAAAAAGCAGGATAAAAAAATTAAGGAAATGAACAAGCTTTTAGGCAGTTTAATTTCCAAAATACACACCAACTATGTAATAAATGAAAATGGAAAAGAAAGATCAGTAGACATTTTTCTGAACGATGACGATTATCTTATATCCATCGGAAAATATAAAGATGATGGCGAAACGCATTACGGGCATTGGTCATATTATTTTACTAACGCAGAACTTAAAGAAGATGGTAATTACAATGACGATGGCAAGCTTGAAGGCAAATGGCTCACCTACAACAACGAAGGGACATTACTATATATTGAAAATTATAAGAATGGGCAATTAGAAGGAGATTATATCGGATATTACCCAAGTGGAAACAAAAGGTTTGAATCTAATTATGTCAATAATGTGCCTGAAGGAATTGTTCGATATTTTTTTGATTGTGATGCTGTCTCATCATTTGTCACTTTTAAAAACGGAAGCCGCAATGGTAAAGGGATGAATTATTACAAAAATGGTGTTGTAAAAGAAGATTTTTTCTATAAAAACGATAGTCTGGAAAGTGAAGACAAGAACTTTTATCCCTCAGGTTCAATAAAATGGGTTTATAATTATTCTTCAAATAAACTAACAGGAAAGGCTATTTACTATTATCGAAATGGAAAAATTGAAAAAGAATATGAATATGTTAACAATAAACTTAACGGGCCTTATAAGGAATATTATTCCAATGGTACATTAAGTAATACTGGTAGTTATGAAAAGGGAAACCTATTTGGTGAATGGAAAGAATCCAACTCCAAAGGTATTGTAACCGAGATTACCAACTTTGATGAAAAAGGCAAGCTTGATGGAGAAATGAAAGGTTTTGACGATAACGGGAAACCTTATTATGTGTATTTGTATGATAAAGGGAAAGTTAAACAATATTCATATTTCAATTCTTCAGGAGCAACGATAGCTTCGGGAAAGCCTGGAAGTGGTGAGACAAAAATGAAAGGATATTATGCCGATGGTAACCAGCTTTGCGATGGTAATTATAAGAACGGTATTATGGATGGAAATTGGACTTATTACTACAAAAGTGGAATTAAAAAAAGTGTCAAAATTTATAAAGATGCAATCTTAAACGGGCCAATGACAAATTTTTATAAAACCGGCGAAATTAGTGAAGAAAGCAATTATAAAGATGGCGAATTAGATGGTTATTACCGGAAATTAAATACTGATGCTTTTGTATTAACCGAAGGATGGTACAGAGCCGGTGAACAGGAAGGAAAATGGGTATACCGTAACCAGGATGGAACAATTGAATCCACCTGTTACTTTATTTCCGGCAAACTTAATGGCGATTATGACAATTATGCGCCCGACCAAAAGTTAAAAATAAGACGCAGTTTTATTTCAGGAGAAATTGCAACCATGGAATGTTTTGATCCTTCGGGTAAAACTGTATCCAAAGTTGTTTTTGACGGCAAAACAGATTATGTACTGCCTAATTTAGATGGTACAATCATGTCAAGTGGCAATTACAAATGCAATGAGTTAAATTCGAAATATAAATTCGTTTATAAAAACGGTAAAACGGAAGTAGAAACCGATTACCTTGATGGATTGAAGGATGGCGCCCAAAAAGCTTTTTATCCATCAGGAAAACTCAAAAGAGAAGGTAATTACATAAACAATAACCGTGAGGGGATATGGAAATACTATAATGAAATAGGAATGATTACTAAAATTGCCTGTTATAAAAACGATGAGCCTGATAGCACCCTTACAACTTATCACGATAATGGAAAGCTTAAAACAATTGTAAAATATGAAGACGGATTGATAACAGATACTGCCAGATACTACAATCCTCTTGGAGAATTTATGTTTGCAATAATATATGATCCATACGGAATTACTGGTTACCAATACGAAAGTTCAACAGGAATGAAAAACGAAATAATCAGCATAAAGGATACCGGAAGCTTTGTAACTTATTATAAAAATGGCCAGATTTCGTCGAAGCAGTCTTATAAATATGGCAGTTTTCAGGGAGCAAGAACTTTTTATTTCAGTAATGGAAGAAAATATCTGGAAGAATTGGTGCAGGATGATATAAATAATGGCAAACTGGTTGAATATTATGCCAATGGCAAAATAAAAAAGGTCGAAAATTATTTAAAAGACGATTACCATGGCACTTTTCAGAATTACAGGGAAGATGGAACTATAGAAAGTTCAAGGGAATATAAATATGATGATAACCACGGTACTTTTATTTATTACGATAACAAAGGCAACAAAGAAAAAACCGAAACGTATTGGGGAGACATACAATTGTAACCATGAAGAATTTTAAAAACCTGTTTATAATCTCATCCCTTTTCATTTTCTCTTCGGTATGCTTTTCTCAATCGGTATCTCAATTCGAAATCCTGAAAAAGAAATATCCCGGACAATCGTCGGTTATTACTAACGATGTTGAGAACATTTTAATTGATGTGGATGCAAATAGTTACAAGATCACTCAGGAAGTTACCAAACAAACGATGATCTTAAAAAATCCGACTAATTATCTGGTAACGGATAAAGTCTTCAGTTCGCATTTTATAAAGTTATTGGAAGTCGATGCTAAAACCCTTCTTCCTAATGGAAATAAGTATAAAGTTGAAAAAGTTGAAAAATTTACCGATCAGAAAAACAGTTCTGATTATGTGTTTTACGATGAAGTTGTTGCAAAAAGCTTTATTTTCCCTTCGGTTCAGCCAGGAGCTATTACTTCGGTAAGGTATGTACAGGAGTTAATTGATCCGCATATGCTGGGTTCATTTTTCTTTAAGTGGCATGTTCCCTGCGAGTTTTCACAATTATCTATTAAAGCAGATAAAAAAGCCCGGTTAAAATACAAGCTATTCAATACGGAATCGGCAAATATTGAATTTAAACAGGAGGAAAAAGGAAAATACAATATTTACACCTGGACAGCTAAAAACATAAATGCCGCTGATTTTGAATCAGATGCACCAAATATTAAATTCTATTATCCACACATTGCCTTTTATATTGAAAATACAATTCCGAATGATGTCTCAAATGAAAGTTCGGGATTAAACAGCCTTTACAATTATTACTACAATTTAATTAAAACAATAAATACCACTGACGATAAAAACATACAGCAGGAAGTGGATAAGCTAATTGCCGGGGCTACTTCGGAGGAAGAAAAAGTAAAAAAGCTATATTATTGGGTTCAGGATAACATTACCTATGTTGCATTCGAAGATGGAATGCAGGGATATATCCCCGATCAGGCATCGCAGGTATTTGTAAAACGTTATGGTGATTGTAAAGGCATGTCGAGTTTATTATCGTACATGTTGAAATTAGCCGGAATAAACTCCTATTTAACCTGGATCGGAACCCGTGACATTCCTTATAAATATACCGAAATCCCTTCTAAAGTTACTGATAATCATATGATTGTTACCTATTATAACAATCAAAAACCAATTTTTTTAGATGCCACTAATAACCACTTGATTTATGGATTACCTTCATCGATGATCCAAGGCAAACAGGCACTTGTTTCAATTGGCGAAAAAGAATACAAAATTGAAGAAGTACCCGTGATTGGAAAAAATATGAATCTAATCAGCGATTCTACATACTTCTATATTTCTAATCAAAATTTGGAAGGTACGGGATCAATGATTTTTACCGGGTATGAAAAAAATCATCAAACCTATTATCTCGATGGAAAAGATAATAAACAAACAAAAGAGCATCTGTTGGGCATTCTTTTAAAAGGAAACAACAAATTTTTCCTGGATACCTTTCATATCGAAAATTTATACGACAGGGAAAAACCATTGGACATTAGCTATAAATTCAGATTAAGTGATTACTTCAAAGAAATTGATAACGAGATATATATAAACTTAAATCTCAACAAAGCCTATAATAATCTTGAATACGATGTTGTTAAACGTAAAGTTCCTGTGGAAGGGAATAACTCACATATATACAAAACTATATCAATATTCAGTATACCCAAAGGATACAAAATTTCATATCTTCCAAAAAATACTTCAGCTTCATTCGATAAGTTTTCTTTTAACATATCGTATCGTATTGAAGGATTAAATGTTATCCAAACAAAAGAAATAGTTAAAGATTTTCTGGTGCTGGAAACTTCAGAGTTTTCCAAATGGAACCAGGTTTCTGAATCATTGGCTAAAGCTTACCGCGACGTGTTAATACTTAAAAAGATATAATAAACAGCAATATAAATTCCACTAACTGACATTAAAACAACCAACTATGAAATACATCTTAGTAAGTTTAGTATTTGCTTTTCAATTTATAACTCAGTTTGCAACCGGGCAAACCTCAACGTCGGATTTAGTTAACTATAATTGGGATGAGAACCGGAGCCGGTATCAACTTACGAAAGCTGAGGAAGAATCTCATTCAGTGGTTCTGTTAAGCAAAACTATTACTGAATATATTTTTGAAAATGAAGCATTTGTTCAATATACTGTCGATCATTTTATACTTAGGGTAAATAGTGCCGATGCAATTGAAAGTTCTAACAAGATCAATATATCGATGCTTAATACCATTGAAGTGGTAAATATAAAAGCCCGCTCAATATCGAAAAACGGAACTAAAATAAATCTGGATAAAAACAATATAAAAGAAATAAAAGAAGATGAAGAAAATAGTGCATCCAAAATATTTGCCATCGAAGGCGTTGAGATTGGAAGTGAAATAGAATATTTCTATGTAAAGAAAACTTATCCTAAACAATATGGTTACGATATATTTCAATATTCTTCACCGGTTAAAGAAGCATATTTTCAATTAATTACACCATCTCATCTTCTTTTTAAATTTAAAGGTTATAATGGTTACCCAATTAAAACAGATACTGTTATTAACGAAAAACGATTTTATACTTTTCAAGTAAAAAATATTCCAGAATTAAAAAATGAGGGTTCATCGAACTACATCAAAAATCAGATGAGGATGGAATATAAAATGGCCGTAAACACAGCCAAAAGCAACAAAGAACTTTATACTTGGAACGATTTAGCCCAAAACCAGCACGAATATTTATTCGCACTTTCCAGCAAGGAAACTAAATCGGTTGAGAAATTATTTAAAGAACTAAAAATAAGCTCAGGGGCAACCTCAGAATCGAAAATAAAAACTATTGAAAATTATATCAAATCGAATATCCTTATCCAGGACATTTATAAAAATGACGACAGTTCGCTCGACAGGGTTATTTCCAACAAATTTGGAAACGATAAAAGCATTACCAAATTATATATAGCTCTTTTCAAACAAGCAGGAATAGAAAACCAACTGGTTATAACATCCGAAAGGGATAAAATACCTTTTGACGGGAATTTTGAGTCGTGGCGGCTTTTAAATAATTACCTTTTCTACTTTCCAGCAACCGAGAAATATTTAAGCCCTGAAGAACAATTATATCGATACCCTTTAATTCCCTATAGTCTCACTTATACGGAAGGATTATTTTTGAAACCTGTAAGTATTGGCGGTTATGAATCGTATATCCCATCGGTTAAATTCATCCCTGCCATTGATGCCCATTCATCCAGCCATAACATTGATGCCAATATCGAATTTGTAAAAGACATGGAAGAAATCCATCTTAACTTAACATGCAGTTTTAAAGGATACTTTGCCGTGTTTACCCAACCTTATTATTCACAGTTAGCAGAGGACAACAGGCAAAAAATGCTTGAAGACCTTGTGAAAGATATGACCAAGGATACAAAATATATTAAACTTACAGCCGAAAATACTGAACCAAACCTTGATCTGATCGAAAATCCTTTCAAAGTGATAGCAGAAGTGGAAGGCTCGGCTCTTATCGAAAAAGCAGGGAATAAAGTACTTCTGAAAGTAGGTGAAGTAATTGGCCGGCAAGTTGAAATGTATCAGGAAAACAAAAGGGTGATGGAAGTTGAAGATGAATATAACCGCGAGTTCATCAGGAATATCAATATTAAAATCCCTGAAGGATATGCCATTAAAAATCTGAATGATATCAACCTGAATCATTCCTTTGAAAAAGAAGGTGAGCCCGTTTATAAATTTATTTCTTCCTATACCGTAAAAGATAATTTATTGGTTATTCATATCGACGAAGTTTATAAGGAAATTACCTGTTCGCTGGCAAATTTTGAAAAGTACCGCAAAGTAGTAAATGCCGCAGCCGATTTCAATAAACTTACTTTGGTATTCGAGAAAATATAAAAAGTCGATTTTTAGTATTTAATAAATGGGGGTTAAATGGTTTAAAAATACAATAGATGGGCTGGGCGGAATTTGCAATTCCGCTTCCATTTATTCGATAAATCAACCTCGGAGTTACAATCTTATTCCTGCTTTAGTTTTAATACCTTAAAAGCTGCAGATTGAATCAATATATTGCTTGCTTCCGTCAATTACCCAGGCATCGAGTTGGGCGGGGTCTTTTAATTGTTGGCCCCTTTTCCGCGGAACTACTACATAGCCACATTTTAAATCAGGCAGTGAACTCATGTCTCCCCATAATTTTTCTATCTGGGCTACCGGGTAAATATTTTCCTGCCCATGACCCCAGCGGTATTTAACATCCTTTATCGTCACATACGATGGTATTCGTTTTGCAATTTTCCTTACTGCTTCTGATATTTCTTCCTCACTTTTTCTCAGCAAATCTTTCCTGGATAGTCCAAACAGATGCAATAATTTATCAATACAAATCCATGTTGTAAGAGTATTATAATAACTTAAGGCAAGTTCATCATCTTCGTGTGGCTGAGCTAACCCCTCCAGTAAACGCACTTTACCATTAATACGTGCAAGCCCGCCACCATGGTCATCAATTCTGCGGGCAATCACCTCAAATGTAAGGGCATTTCCCGATTGAACATGATATCCAAGGGCATCAACATCAATATCTGCACCTAATGTATCCACATTGTGCAAGAGGATATGTTCGATTTTGGGATTTTCATTCAGGAGCTTTACCAGCATTCCGTTACGTAGCATATTCGGCACTTCAAACCAATGTCCAAGTGGTGTAAGCCGCTGTTCTGCCAGATTATCAACATAATCATTGCTCTCCCCTTTCAATTTTGCCCATCCAATCATAGATGAACGCACAGCTTCCCTGACCTTTTGTTTATTTTCATCTAATTGTTCCTGTGGCATCTCCTCCCAGAGAAAACGTAAATCACGTTCCATAGGGATAATACGCTGACCGATAGATTTTCCTGGCGACAAATAAACTTTTCCGCTATAACCATAATTAGCATTTTCGGCCAATAATTTCTGTATATAATTATGTGTAAGATAGCTGGTTGAAATGATAAAAGGAATTGAAGTATGATGTATTTCAGCTGTTTTCTTGTTTTTTGCCAGGTGTATTTCCAGAAAGGAACGATGCTTATTTTTCATCATTACAAAGGGGTTTATTGCCTTAATCACACCGGCACCTTTTGTCCATCTGCTCCCAACTCCAGCGGCAAGGCACATAACAGCCACTTTACCCTCTCCAAGTAACTTCTCCCCAATTAACTTCTGATCAGTTAGTTTCTCTAAAAAAACAATCTCCGAATCGTTTACATCTTCAATAATGGTTTCGGCAGGAAGCTTGTTTCTTGAAAGCCCTATTCGTCCTTTGAATAAATCCTGCCTTATTTGTTCGTGTTGTATATAATCAAATCCATTTTCTTTTTTGATCCTTTCTGTTTCCTCATTCTGCCTGGTCCTTTCTTTAGACTCAACTTCCGACGAAAACTTAAATAAATTTGTTACGATAGAACGCAGCATTGAAAAAGCCTCGTCGTTTGATGAACTTTGAGCTGTTATTCTATCAATTTCAAATTTCCTGATTTCAGGAAAATCTTTCAGGTTTTCCCTCACAATTTTTGGAATATGAAAAGAATAATATGCTGCCGGCATTAAAGCTTCATTGCCCTTGAGTAAAGCCGAGACCGACCCGTTTTTGTTAATCTGAAAATCGTACACAACAGGTTCCATGGCAAATGGAAGTGCTGAAGACATATTTTCCTTTGTTTCCTTTAATATATTTAAAATACATTCTTTGGCCGTTTCATAGATGGAGGGGTCAACAAACATTCCCATTCCACCTCCCGACATACCGCCCAGCATTAAAAAACCCCAATACTTCGGGCCAAAAGCTTCTTTAGCTTTTTTAATGATTGTTTCGGTAAAATGAGTAGTGACCCAGGGAATAATAGTTTTTATGGGTCCGTCAAAATTTTGACTTGTAAGTGAAGCCAATTGTTGTATATCTCCTGTTTTAAGAACCTCAAGAATCTGTTCGTAAATGGAATTGGCTTTTTGTCTGCCCAGCCATTCCTCGTTTTGACGCAACAGGTATTTTTCGGTAACCATCTCGAGAATTGGTCCCACATTGGAAGCCATACCTCCGTGAATCAATACAAGGGAAGATGCTAATTTTTTTTCGAACTCCGGATGAAGATCTTTTTCACTTAAAACCTGATGTTTTGGAAGTAGACATCCCCTGCTGATATTGAATTCAGGATCTCCTTCCTCTGCAAGTGTGCCTTCAATGGCTTTAACTCCTGTCCAGATTCCGCCAGAGTCCTGCCAACCTCCGCCTGAACCTCCTAACCATTCCCCAAGAATTGCCCGGGAAGCAATTAACCGCCGCTCCTGTTCAGTTAAGTTACCCTCCAGTTGTTGTGTTTGACTGGTAGCCCTCATCAACACGCTTATCATTGATGCCAGCAAGTTGGTAGAAACAGCTAGCCGGGAACCTTTGGGAATATCGTTCACTTTAGTAACCAGCTCTAATCCCATTCCGGGAGAAATAAGATTACCCAAAATTTCAGCAATGGTTTGATTTGTTCCTTCAAACGATGGAGGTATTATTCCCGATGCTATAATGGCCGCTTTCAATAAACTCAGGTAATCATTCCCGAAATTAAATAAATCCTGAAGTTGCGAAACGTCTTTACTATCTTTTAAATCCAGGGCAGTTAAACGAATAATAGGTTCGTTTAAAACCCTGATATAAGTTTCCAATGGGGGTTTAATTTCTTTATCGCGACCATACACACCCAGATCAATAGACACATTAATTACCCGGGCACCTTCAGGGTAATCCATTCCCAGAAAAAATATATCAGACCACCCGCTATGTGTTAAATCCATCCGAACAGGCGTAACCTCCCTTAATATTGGAAACAACATTGTTTCGTCCCTATGCTCCAGCATTCGCGGATGAATTTTTAAAGGGTGTTCATCATATCTCCCTACTCTGAACATCCACTGGTTTCCTTTGCTGGATCGTACGCTTTTACGAACCTGGTCGGCCAGTATTTGAAATGAAAGATGATGATAACTTTCTGCCAGACAACTAAAAAGACTGGCATTTGGCCCCTTCTTTGAAATCTCAGATAAAAATATAGTTATGGATTTTTCGAAATTTCTCTTTAATAAATTCTCAAATCCTTCCGGAGATATAGTTCCTGTTGCCGGGAAATCCTTCGACTCTATTAAAAAAAACCGGTAACCTGAATATAAAAAAATGCAAGCTCTTACCCTTTCGTACAAGTTTCGTGTTTGTTTTCTGAAATTATCCAGTTCACCAAATAACTCCAAGAGTTGAACAGCCGGATAGACTTTGCAAATAGAGGAAAATGATCTGTTTCGAATTGAAACATCCGACGATGTTATGGTTTGAATAAACGGGTTCATGAATTAACAGTATTAAATACAGTTTTTTCTACCTGATTCTGCTAAAATCTGAACCATTTGCGAAAGTACTTCATCGCGCATATTACCCGAAAGTCCTAAGGCAATCTGTGCAAGCATAAGTCCAAGTCTTTTACTGGTATCATAACGATTACCCTTCATTTCCAAAGCTAGATATTTATCCGTTTTTGTCATTTCTTCCAACGCTGTTGTCAACAGAACATTGTTTATTTTTCGTGAATCAATTTGTTCTTTCAATATATCAAAAACCGATGGTTTAAAAACATGCATACCAAAAAAACACAGGTAATAGCCAGCCCTGAGACCAGGTGTCTGAAGTTCTAATTCTGCCTGACTTATGGAAGGTTTTTCGATTAGTTTTTCAATCTGATAAATACCGCTGTAATTAATGAGCGATTTTCCTGTAAGGGTTCCATATTTACCAATCTGATGTTCGATGGTGGGATTAACAGCCGAAACTGAACATTCTTCCTGAACAGCCAGTTCTATTAACTGTTGTGCACACCTTTTGCCTTTGATATCCGAAACATATAAATAATCGCCCAGTAATAATAAAAAAGGTTCATTATTAACAAACTGCTTTGCCTGATAAACGGCGTGGCCATATCCCAAAGGTTCAGTTTGCACTGAAAAAGAGATTCTGTCCATTAGGTTTTTGATGTTAGATGCCTGGATTTGAGCCCACTTTGTATTTTTGAACGATGTTTCCAAAGTTTTTTGAAGGCTGCGGAAATTTTCGATATATTTTATTTCATCATCCGGGGCACAAACAATACAAATTTCTTCAACACCACTCGACAAAGCTTCTTCGGCAATAATTTGGATAATTGGTTTATTAATACCATCAATGTCGACCATTGGCAACATTGATTTTTGAACTGTATCAGCAACGGGGTATAATCGTTCTCCCCTTGCTCCAGCAGTTATTACAGCTTTTTTTATATTCATCCGGATGTTATTGAATGGTAGTAGTTAATATTATAAAAATCAATAAAACTGATTCAAAAATTAATAAAATCTTTTTGTTGGCTTGTTCCAAGTGCATAAATATATGCCCGGATTTTATTTGTCCATTCCTGATGCGTAACCTTTTTATCGAGCGTTAAACTTGAAATTGGTTTACCAATAATCACCCTGATAGTTTTCCCTTTCTTATTAAGCATTTCATTTGGCAATAACATAAGTTCAAGAGACATTTTAATTCCAAGTAATTTTCTAAAATCACTTACAAAATAGAAAAGCCTGGAATTTTTACCAATAAAATGAATAGGAACAATATCTCTTTTATGCGATACTGCTTTACTTACAAAGCTCTTTTGCCAAACACAATCCTGAATTTTCCCATCATACCTTCTCGAAACTTCCCCGGCAGGAAAATGTGTAATGGCTGTGTCGGAAGCATACAATTCATCCAGAGCTGCAATTCTTTCTTTTGTATTGCTTCCATATACATTTACCGAAAAAATAAAAGGCCGAAGCGGTTCAACAAACATAAAAGCATCGTTTCCAATGGCTTTTAACGAACCGTATTTTTCAGCTACCGTGTGGGTAATAATTAATCCGTCAATTACCCCAAAAGGATGATTTGCAGCAAAAATACACCTGCTGGTTTCTGGCAGGTTTTCTTTCCCTTCTACTTCCAATTTCAATTTAAATTCGTCTATCATTTTTACCAGAAATGGAAAACCTTCCATCCCCGTGCATCTATCGAGAATTTCGTTTATTTCTCTTTCTCTGATTATTCTTTTCAAAATACTGATTACAAATCCAGGCAGCTTTTTTAGAAATTTATTATCGCTTTCCCTTATTACTCTAGCAATGTCGATATATCCCATGTAATTTCTTTATAGCACAATATTGCAATAGTACTAAAAATTTTACATTTATAATTCATTGTCGTTTAGTTTAGGAATTGAATAAATAATACACTTCGACTCCGCTCAGTGTAACACAAATACCAGTTCGTAAGGCTGAGCGGAGTCGAAGCCTGCGTGAATGAGTAAAATCACTTTTATTAACGGAAGTTCTAAAAAATTATGCTCAATCCTTCTTTCAAAGCCTCATTGTATTTCTGCTTATCGAACGAATAAAGGGTAGGAGCTCTGTGAGGACCAATATTTCTGCGTTCATCAAGCTTTTTAAGAATATTGAACGATAGAATTTTCTTCTGGAAATTTCTTCGATCGAGCTTACGTCCAAGAATTGTTTCGTATAAGCCGAGCAATTCGGGTAATGTAAATTTTTCGGCCAGTAGATTAAAGCCTATCGGATGATGAAAAGTTTGCAACCGTAACTCTTTTAAAGCATGGTCCACAATTTGGTTGTGGTCGAAAAATAAATGTGGTATATCAGTAATATCAAACCACTCGCATTTCTCTGATAATTCGTCAGGTTTTGGTTTAACTTTCGAATATTCAACCAGGGCAAAATACCCAACCGATACCATCCTGTCGAACATCCAATTATCGTCGCCTATATTAATATTGAAAGTTTCTGATAATTGTTCTATTTCCATTCCCGGGTTCTTTGCCCTTGCAGGATCTCCGAATGTATAAAATTGCTTTAAAAATATTTTGCTTAATCCGGTACGTTCTTTCAAAATGCGTTTTGCCGAATTGTCAACCGATTCATCCCTTAAAACATAGCCACCCGGAAGACACCATCCTTCAGATTTCGTCCACTTATTTAACAATACTTTTAACTGGTTTTTGTGAAACCCGAAAATTGCACAATCGACCGATAAATTAGGAAGAAACCATTTTGTACCGTTTTCAATAAAATCTTTCAATTCCAATTTGTTACTCATATGAGCAAATATAAATTATTATTGTGTATTTTATACATTTTATACAAATTTGTTATAATATTATATAAAATTAAACTACTAAAATAATTGCCTTAATTCAATTTACACAATTATTATTCAATATTATAAATTAACATAAGTATTTGTTCATCTGTGTGAAACATTTCGCTTTATATGTCGCTGCCGAAGCCGGAAGAGATTATAATACCGTAGATATGAGCGAAATGAAACATTAACAGCCAAGGTTTCCATCAGCAATACCGGTAAATATGCAGGCGAAGAAACTGCTCAGCTCTATATTAAAGATCCTGTAGCTGGTAAATCACGTCCTGTAAAGTAATTAAAAGGTATTACTAAAGTATTTCTACAACCTGGCGAAAGTAAGGAAGTAAGCTTTTCAATCACACCTGAAGATTTTAAATTTTATATCTAAAGTACGATTGGGAACCGGGAGATTTCAACATCTATAAGGATACCAATTAGTAGAAGTGAAAGCTGCTAAGGTGAACTGGGTTAAATAATGCGGATTAACTCTGAAGAGACCCTGTTCGAAGTGAAAGAAAAACCGTGCATGAAAATCTCCTTTCGAAGCCCGGCGAAGCCGTAAACCAAAATTCCTGCATAACCGCAGGCCTTTCGATAGCTATCGGAACGCGGTTAAGGATTCTTTGCCTACTTTCTTTTCCCAAAAAAAGTAGGAGAAAAGGCTGTTAGTTTCATTTGCTTTTTGCTCAATGAAATTGAGAAATCATATTGAAAAATACCTTTAATGATAACAAATTTAAAAGCCCCAAGAACATCATGGGGCTTTTTTGATTTCTTCCTCCTAATTAATTAGGTATATAACTATTTTATTAGTTATATGTAATAAAAAAAATTAATTTAGTTTAAATACTACGGGCAATGTAAACTCCTGGCGTACAATCTTACCACTTTGTTTAGCTGGCTCCCATACAGGCGCATTCCTTACAACCCTTAAGGCTTCATTATCTAAAATTTCAAAGTTACTGCTTCGTAATACTTTTGTTTCTTTTATTGTGCCATCCTTCTCTACAATAAACTGAACAAACACTTTTCCCTGCCACTTATTTTTGACTGCATCCTGAGGATAGATAATATTCTTCATCACATAATTATTAAATTCCATTAAGTCTTTCCCTTGAAATGTGGCGGATTGTTCAACAACCAGAAATGCTTCATCATTTGAAACTGGTGCTTTAATAGTGTCTTTAATAGCAACGGATGAATTGTTACTTAAGGATTTAATTTCTGCTTTAAAGGAAAAAACAGAAACTACTAATAAACACATAATTGCCGCCAGTAAAAACCTGGTTTTTCCAGCAGCTGCATTTGTTTTTGTCATCATTTTGATTCGGTTTTTAATAAATGAATTATAATTAAAGGAAGAAAATCGTACACCGCTGGTTTGAAACATATGGTTAAGTAATAATTCCTGATAGTTTTCAACAGACACTCCATGTTTTAGTAGTGTTTCGTCTGCTTCGTATTCATGGTTTTCGCGGATTTCTTTTCGCATTAACCACGCCACCGGATTAAACCATTGAATTATCAATACCAGATCAATTAATACATTATCAATAGAATGTAAAGATTTAACATGTACCATCTCGTGTTCTATGATCACTTCACGATTTTGCACTGGTATTTCTTTTCCTATGAAAATAATTTTGAAAAATGAATAGGCTTTGTTTCCTTCAGCTTCAACCAAAATAAACCCTTAATTACCATAATCGTTAAAAAAAAGCTGCCATCAAGAATAAATATCCTTGATGGCAGCTTTAAAAAGAAGGTATTACTCTTTACTTCATACTTCGTACTTCTTACTTTTTACTTTCTACTTCTCTACTCCCCCTTATATTTCTTCACCTCTTTCATAAAATCGCCAAAAAGAAAATCAGTATCTGTGGGACCGCCCGAAGCTTCCGGGTGAAATTGGGAAGAGAAAAATGGTTTTGTTTTGTGACGCAAACCCTCATTTGTGTTATCATTCAGGTTAATGAAATATGGTTCCCAATCGCTGCTCAATGTGCTGTTATCGATAGCAAATCCATGATTTTGTGAAGTGATATATGCTTTTTGGGTTCCTACTTTTATTACTGGTTGATTATGACTGCGATGGCCATATTTAAGTTTATAAGTATCCGCACCCGATGCAAGTGCCATTAACTGGTTACCCAGACAGATACCCATAATTGGAACGTCCTTCTCGAAAGCCTTAGCCAGACTGGCAATGGCTACATCACATTTCTTAGGATCACCAGGACCGTTGGATATAAAAAGGCCATCATATTTTTCCTTTGAAATATCATAATCGTGCGGTACACGAATAACTGTTGTATCCTTATCTAAAAGATACCTGATAATATTGTATTTAACTCCACAATCAATCAATACAATTCTATACTTACCATTACCATAAACCTGTTTTTCAGGAATACTCACCTGATCAACCAAATGATCCAGATCGGGATTATACCATTCTACATGCTGATTGTTAAATATAACTTTTCCAAGCATGGTACCTTTTTCCCTTAATATTTTAGTTAAGTGACGTGTATCAACTCCATAAATACCAGGTACTTTATTATCCTTTAACCATTTCGCAAGGCTTTTATTCGCATTCCAATGACTATATTCAAAAGAATAATCTGAAATAACAAGTGCTGAAATATGTAACCTGTTTGATTCAAAAAAACTTAATAGATCATTTTCAATAGCATCTCCGGGAACACCATAGTTCCCCACCAGCGGATATGTTAATACCAAAATCTGACCTTTATAGGACGGATCAGTGAGACTTTCAGGATATCCAGTCATGGCAGTGTTAAAAACTACTTCTCCATTTACCGAACCTTCATAACCAAAACTTTTTCCGGTTACTTCAGTTCCATCCTCTAATACTAACTTAATTGGCTGATTTTTATTCATCTATATATTTTTATTTCTTTTCTTTCTTCAACTCAAAATCAATAACTTCCTCAACTTGTTCCGGATTAATCTTTTTTGCTATTATTTTTTTATTCGCATCCAAAATTAAAATAGTTGGCGTTGTATATACATCGTAAATATCCTTAAACTCTAAACTGTAAGGACTCCAAGCATTAACCCAATCGTAGAGGGAATGTTCATTTACAAAATCAATCCATTTTCTTTTTCCCTCAACGGTCGAAATAGTGTGTATAGCAATAACTTTAACCCCTTTTTCCTTTAATCTTTCATAAATATCGTGCAGCTCCGGAATGGCTTTTTTACAATGTCCGCATTCCGATTCCCAAAATGCTAAAACAATAAATTTAGCTTTTACATCATGAATATTTACATAACTACCCACGTAAGGATTATTTTTCAAAGCGGTATCGCTTTTGGCTGCTATAAAATGATCTTTGCTAACTTCAACAAGTTTAAAATTGGGAGCTACATTACCCAATAAGGTTGGCTTCTTTTTAGCAATCTCCTTTTTCAATTTTTCGGTATATTCCTTATCATTCCATGTAGCAAAGGGGATATAATATTTTTCGGAAATATGAACAAATACTGCATCAAAACCCATTATCTGACTCTGCGCAAACATGTTAAAAAATGTTACCAATAAATATCGGAACACTTCTTCGTTGGGTTTAGCCCTGGTAAGAATAATGTCGAGTTCTTTATTGATGCTATCCGGTATTTGCGGTATAACCTTTTCTACATAGTCCTTAACTTTTCTTTCATATACAGGCGTACGGAGTAAGCTCGGATCAGTATAATCGAAATTATCAAAATAATGGTTTTTATAATACCTGTATTGAAAAGTAGAATCCGTTATTTTACCATTAGCATCTTTAGGTACTTCTGGCACTTCAACATCTTTAACAGCGGTTAAAAATTTAGTGAAAAATAAACCCTTATTATCCTGCACAACCTTTTCCATATACCCCAAAACTTCTTTTGTTATTTTATCTATAGCTTTAGTAATGGAATCTTTTTGTGTTTCAGATTCTGAAATTTTCTTTTTTTCAATTAATGCATTGGCTTTTTCCTGGTTTACAGCCATAGTACGCATATGATTAAAATAAAGTTCATTTTCAACAGAGCCTGTAATTTTACCAGCTTTATAATAGTCGCTGGTATCTACTTCTATTGAAAAAACCTGATCAGCACCCAATAATATGTCAAAATATTTTTTATTTGGTGGGTAAATAAAATACATTCCCTGAGGCAGTAACTTTGGTTTTTTAAAAACACCTACACCTTTCGAATCCAGCAAAGTTGTATCATCAGGATAAAATAAACTACCAAAATGGTGACCAAGGATTACCTTCGAACCCTTAAGTTCTGTCATTTTTAATTTGATTTCATATCCCTGCGAAAATATTAATGAAACCGGAAGGAATAAAAAAATAAAGACTATCAGGAACTTTCCTGAAACGTTGACATTTTTAAAATTGTGATTCATACTGTTCTTTTCCATAATTTTATAAAAAAGTGCATTGGCGCAAAAATAGATAATTTGTAATAAAAACTGCTGAAAAATATGTTTTAAAGCTCTTTTTTTATCATATACGTTAATATCAGAGATTTATTCTTCCACGAGTTCTAATTTATCAAGATAAAATAAAGTATTAGATTTTTCCTGTTTAACCCAACTTTTCATCCAGGGAGAAAGCTTTTCATAAAAGTTCAATTCCTGATCTAATTGTTTTTTATAGCCATATACAATATTTTCAGCCTTGTGTGAAGCACCACATAAATAATAGATTTCAGCTATTGGAATGCAATAATGATCATAAGGAATACGTTCGGGTGGCATAATTTTCATGAGTTTATCCAAAACCATCTCTGCTTTTCCCGGCTTTCCTTCTTTAACAAGGATGTCAGCCAACCGGCAATAATTTTGTCTTACTTTCATTATTGACAACATCTTAATAATATGATCGTCAAGTATACCTTTTCCTTTCTCCATGTTTTCCCAATCGAGGTCAACCATCAATTTCTGGTACAACTCATCAGAATTGATTTTCCCATAACCAAAATTATCTTTAGGGTAATAAAATGGAACAAGTTTATAGGCAAATCCATCCAGTTGCAGATAATTATCAATTCCCAATGTGCCTTTATATCCCGGAGTATCAAAATATATAGGTCTGTTCCAGTTAAAATTTGCTAAAATGTCCAATACTGCAATTTCACTTTTACCTAAGTATGAACCAGGAATTTCAAAGTAAACTGTATCCGCCAAAGGATCAATACCTTTTGAAATAAATTCCGGAGATACAGGCAATGCCATTTTTTTAGGTAAATAGTTTATATCCATGGAAATCCTTTGAATAGCTTCTTTTAAAATCAGAGAAGGTAAACTTTCAGATAAATACGCCGAATTTTTGATTCCTTTACTCATAGGCAAAGGATCAGATAAATATTTCTTTTGTTTCATCTGATCAATGTACCAATTTGCATTCAACAACATCAGGTTCGCCACACGCACATCTGTCCGAATTCCTTCAACTTCCTGCAAATACCACAATGGATAAGTGTCGTTATCGCCTAAGGTAAATAGAATGGAATTTTCATCGCAACTATTTAGATAATTGGAAGCTATTTCTTTCACAACATACCTACCATGCCGGTTATGATCGTCGAAATTTTGAACAAACATCCATACCGGTATACTCATTCCTCCAATTATAGCAATATTGGCAGCATTTACTGACTTTAGCGTTTTTTGGATAAGTTCAGTTAACCATAATACTCCAAATCCAATCCAAATTGAAAAAGCAAAAAAGGATCCAACATAGGCATAATCCCGTTCACGAGGCTGCAACGGTGTTTGATTCGTATAAATAGCTATTCCTATACCTGTTAGAAGAAATAACAGAAGTATTACTCCAAAATATCTTCTGCTCTTTGAATAATGGTAAACCATTCCCAGAAAACCAAAAATTAAAGGCACAAGAAAATAACGGTTTCTTCCCTTATTGTCCTTTAAGTAATCGGGCAGAAAACGTTGTGAACCAATTAATAACTTGTCTAAATAATCGAACCCTGAAATCCAGTTTCCACGCAAAATACCTCCATTGCCCTGCAAATCATTTTGTTTCCCGGCAAAATTCCATAAAAAATAACGGAAATACATATAACCCAACTGATACTTAAAGAAAAACTCCAGATTATCGGCAAATGTGGGTTTAATCAAAACCCGGGAATCTATTTTTTCAGGAACTCCCCTAATTGTTCCCCAATTCTTATATACTTCAATATGATTGGAATTAGAACTATACATTCTGGGGAAAATGGTCATAAACCTTTCATCATATTGAATAGAACTAACAGACTGTATTTCTGCATATTTTCCGTCAGAATAAATATAATTTGATCTTTCACTTGAAACCGGTTTACCAGGTGCATTATAATATGGTCCGTAAAACAAGGGCCTGTTTCCGTATTGGTCGCGGTTTAAATAGGAAAGCAAAGAAATGGCGTTGGAAGGATTTCCGGTGTTAATGGGTGTATTAGCCTGAGCCCGGATGAGGATCATGGCATACGATGAATACCCAATCAACATTACCGTTATGCAAAGGAATATAGTATTCAAGATAACATTTCCTTTTCTATAACTAATTATTAAACCATATATTAACAGAGTTGACAGTACTAAAACAAAAATTAAAAAACCGGAATTTACAGGCAAATGAAACCTGTTAACTGAAAATATTTCTATGAAGGCAGCAAGCTTTACAGTTCCAGGAATGAAGATATATAAAATGGTAAATAGCATAAAAAATGAAACCAATAAAGCTAACAACATTCGTTTCCAGCTAATCTTTTCCTTTTTGAAGAAATAAACCAATACAATTGCAGGCAAAGCCAAAAGGTTTAAAAGATGTACGCCTATAGACAAACCCATCAGGTAAGAAATCAATACCAGCCAGCGGTTTTTGTAAATACTTTTATCATCTTCCCATTTTAATATACTCCAAAAAACCAGCGCAGTAAATAACGATGATAATGCATAAACTTCCGCTTCTACGGCAGAAAACCAAAATGAATCGGAAAAACAAAATACAAGTGACCCGATAATACCGCTTCCTATAACTTTAATATTATCAGTTTTTTCATAGGTAGAAACCAATTTCGCAACAGTTTTACGGGCAAGATGCGTAATAATCCAAAACAGGAAAAGAACTGTAAAGGCGCTTGCTATAGCTGAAAGGGAATTTATACAGATAGCAACATGTGCATTATCAACGGCAAATAAAGAAAAAATCCTTGCAAGCATCAAATAAAAAGGGGCACCGGGAGGGTGACCAACTTCGAGTTTGAAAGCAGCAGCAGTAAATTCCCCGGAATCCCATAAACTTACCGTTGGCTCCATGGTATAAAGATAAACCAGAGCTGCAATTGCAAAAACAAACCATCCTGCGATATTATTTATCCGATAATATTTGATCATACAAGAAATATATTCTAAAGTCAGCTAATTTAAACAAGATATTTCCTCAAGTCATCATATCTTTTCATTTGTTTGTTACTTTTGAATAAATTATTCCATCATGAGCAAAAAAAATCATAAGGACAGGCTGGATATTGTATACTCAACTAATCCCGATTTTAAATATCAACTTTCGGGAAACGAAGATGCTGATACACTTCCTCCCCAACAACAAAACGTCCGGGTGATGCTCGATAAAAAAAACCGGGGTGGCAAAATTGTTACTCTTATTACTGGTTTTATTGGAAAAGAAGATGACTTGGAAGCACTGGCAAAAGAACTCAAATCGAAATGCGGAGTAGGTGGTTCGGCAAAAGAAGGAGAAATCCTGATTCAGGGTGATTTTCGTGATAAAATATTACAAATGCTGATACAAAAGGGTTATAAAGCAAAAAAAGCTGGTGGATGATTGTAAAACTGTCATATCCTATTTGGCTGTTTAAAAAGGCGGAAGTTTGATGAAGAAATTACATTTATTGTCTTTGATTCTTATTTTAATAAGCAATATTGGACAATCTCAATTTTATGAGAGCGGGCAGGATCCTTTTTCCATCTCGTGGAAACAGATTAAAACCAAAAACTACCAGTTAATTTTCCCGGAGGGATTTGAAGAGTATGCACAAAAATATGCATCAACGCTCGATACCATTTACCCTGTGATAGGAAAATTTCTTATTAATAAACCAAAACCAGTTTCTGTTGTATTTCATACCCAATCGTCCTTATCGAATGGCATGGTGGTTTACGCTCCCAAACGGATGGAGCTTTACACCATTCCGCCGCAGGACAACTATCCTCAGGATTGGCTGGATCAGCTTGCACTGCACGAAACCAGGCATGTTGCCCAGCTCGACGCCCTGAATAAAGGAATAACGAGGTTAGGATCTTTTTTAATCGGAGAACAGGCCGTTGGTGCAATTTCGGGTATGGTACCACGCTGGTTTCTGGAAGGCGATGCTGTATATTCCGAAACCATGTTTTCAAATTCCGGCCGCGGAAGAAGCGCTGCTTTTAAAATGCCATACAGGGCTTTGGTTCTAAGTAAGAAAAAGCTTTATTCTTATGAGAAAGCAATGTTGGGTTCCTATAGGAATTTTGTTCCCGATATTTACAGAATGGGATATCCAATGGTGAAAATGATGCGAGATTCTTTCGCTCCTGATATTTTTGGAAAAAGTTTAAATTTTACTGCACGCAACCCATATTTATTATTTCCTTTCGGACATTCCCTGAAAAAAAATTCGGGTTTAAACAATCGCTTTGTTTATGAATTTACTTTCAATAATTTAAAGGAAAAATGGACAAAACAAGATCAAGCTAAAGAATACCAATATTGGCCAACTAATAACAAAAATGTTCTTGCGAATTATAACTTTCCTTATTTATTAGAAAACTCAAAAGTTCTTTCCCAAAAATGGAGTTACACTCAAACCAGGCGAATTGTAACCATCGATAAAAATGGGAAAGAAAAGAAAATAGTTTCAACTGGCACCAACAGCGGAGAAAGGCTCTCAGTGGCAGGAACAAAAATTACCTGGTCGGAAAACCGGAACGATTTACGATGGAGCAACCGTCTTTATTCGGAAGTAATGGTTTTCGACATTGAAACAAAAAAATTAAAACGCCTAAGCAGAAAGACATTCTTTTTCTCGCCCGCATTTTCTCCCGATGCAAAATTTATTGCAGTAATTGAAGAAACTCCGGATTACAAGAGCTCTCTCATTATCCTTGATTCGAATTCAGGAGAAATTGTAAAAAAGATGGAAGCTCCGCATAAAAATCATTTACAGCAACCACTTTGGACAAAAGAGAATGAAATTTACTGTTTGTCAGTTTCCGAAAATGGAAAATCGATTATAAAATTAACGAACGTCGATTTGTGGGAAGTCGTTATTCCTCCTTCGTTTAAAAATATCAGCAGCTTTTGTTTTGCCGATACATTATTAATCGTAGCAGGTGAACATAACGATATAAACAATCTTTTTAGCTTCAACACGAAAAACAGGCAATTTTCACAAATTACCAATTCAAAGTTTGGAGCTTTCGAACCATTTTTCGATACGAACACCCAACAGTTATACTTCTCCGACTATACTTCGGATGGATATAAAATTGCTTCGGAAAGCTGGCCTTCAAAAACATATCGTGAAATTAACAACTATTCCTATGAAAATATAAATTCCGATTCGACCCTGTTTAAGGGCTTTAACTTGCAAGCGGGAACGAATGATAATAAAAACTATCCTGTTACCAACTATTCGAAACTATCCCATCTTTTTAATATCCATAGCTGGCTTCCGGCTTATTATAATTATTCAGTATCGGATATTTCGAACCCTAATATTTATCCGGGGTTCATGTTACTTTCTCAGAATTTACTAGGCAACATGATATCTACTTTTGGATATTCTTTTGAACATGGAGATTCCCATTTGCATGCCAACCTAAGCTTTAAAGCACTATTTCCTGTAATATCCTGGAATATCGATGCCGGAGGGCCTGTTAACCGAATTGGGGGAAACACTTCTGTGCCAGTTAATTTTTCAAGGAATATTCAATCAACAGTAAATATAAGTTTACCATTAAACTTTTCGCACACGAATATATCTTCAGCATTAATTCCATATGCAGAATGGAAGTATAACCGTAATGCTTATTACCTTCAATCGGAAAAAAAATATTACCAGGAACTGAGTCAGATAAACTGGGGACTAAATTATTACAGATATACAAGAATGGCTATTCGTGATCTCTATCCCAGAGCAGGTTTCAGCTCGTTTTTTAAATTGCAGACTTCACCATTCGAAAACAAACTTATCAGTGATATTTATGCCTTAAGTTTGAGATTATATTTACCCGGAATAGTCAGGCCTCACAGTTTTCAAATCCGTTATGGATATCAGTACCAGTCATCACTTGTTTATAGTTTTTCAAGCATTTTGGCTTTTCCTTCGGGATATTTATCCAGTGGAAAAGGAACTTTGCAAGTACTGAATTTCAATTATGCTCTTCCGCTTTTTTATCCTGATATCCATGCAGGTCCAATATTTTACCTGAAAAGGATAAGAGCAAATTTCTTTTATGATATGGCTAATCATAACTATCGCAAAAATGGTATAATAACTGCTGAAAATCTTCGTTCACTTGGTACGGATCTGATTGCCGACGTTCATATTTTGAGAATAATGTTTCCTTTTCAGCTTGGTGCAAAATTCAGTTATTTGCCCGATGAAAAAAAGCTAATAACTCAAGCCATTTTTTCGGTTAATCTCGTATATTGATATAATTTAATTTTTGAATATAAAGTGCTTGATTTTATAGAGCGACATAAGGAAGGAATACTGGGAACGATCATTATTCATTTGGTATTGGTAACTGTAATACTGATAATGAAAATTAATACCATAAAGGATCGTGAATCTGCTGTAACCTTGAATCTTCTGAACGAACAGGAAGTAAAGGAGTTTTTGGATCCTGAGGAAAATAAACAACAAACTGTAAAAAACAAGGAAATATTCACCCCAGCTGAAAAAGAATTTCTCGGCGTACGTAATATTGGCACTAACGAAGCAGAACAAAAAGCTTCCCAGAATATCGATCAGATGGTGAACCAGATAAAAGGCGAATTAAATATAAAAGATCCTGCTCCCACTGAAATGAGGACTCCACCGCAACAAACACCTTCCGAAAATGCATTGCCGGATAAAGCTGCTAGGGAAGAAAAAGTAAATGTGAGAAGCACCACAGGGATCAGAACTTTTTATAAAGGACCAACAACAGTATCTTACTACCTGGAAGGCAGATATGATGTTAACTTAAAAATTCCGGTATACAAATGTCAGGGTAACGGCAAAGTGGCTATGAAAATAGAAGTTAACCACGAAGGTTATATTGAAAAAATTGAAATCGATAAATCCCAGTCGAATATCACTGATGAATGCTTTCTTGAAGCAGCAGAAAAAGCAGCGCGGGCCACCAGATTTAACAGTATTAACAATGGTCCTCCGACCCAAAGTGGTAAGCTAACCTATATTTTTATCGGTCAATAACCCTAACCTGCACCCCGCCCCCCATAGCCGTCAGGCTAATAGCTGTAAGAAGCTGATGTTTAATGGATAATATAGTAATACAATTTTGAAGCAGTTGAACCTAAAAATAATTTTTTTATGGCTGATAACCTGTTTGATTCTAATTTTCATCCGTACTTTTGTCTTGACACAGCCCCTACAAATCGGACTCCCTGGCCCTGCGCGCTGACGCACTAAAAGTGTGGATCTTAAGCTGACAGGCCTTTTTTCGGGCTTGCATGTTCGACAATGACAGCTTTTAGGTCGGTTTTTGTGATGCCTTTTTGTTTACTATTGTACCAGAAACTCTGCAAACCGATTCGCCTATTTGATCTTGCAAATCAAATCGAGCTCCTTGGCCAGGGCGCTGACGTCCACAAAAAGTGCGGATCCGAAACTGTCAGATCCCGGATTGCGGTTAACGTAGTGCTAACATGACAGTTTCAGGTCGGTTTTTGTGGTGACTTTTTGTTTACTTTTGTGTCGCAGACAAAAGTAAAAAATGATTGTATTTATCAAGTAGATACATACATTAGCCTGACGGCTATGCCCCGTATCCCGCAACTAGCAACCCTCTCCTATTTCACCATGCGCGTCCAAAAATAAGTAAAAGCATTTTTCTCAACCCCTTCTGTTCCCGACCAGAAATTAAAAAACCTGAAAGTTTCTGCATTATTTAGTACCACTTTTTGTTCCTCAGTTGTTCCCACCAAACGGAAAGAATTATTTCCCGAACGGATACAAAATGGCATCTCGAATCCTGGTTTTACCTCACTCCATTTAAATGATAACACAATATTTTTATCTTTTTTGATCCAGTTATATTCAAGGATGGGTAAACTGGCTTCTTTTAAAAATTTATCGAAAAATGGGGTATAATCTTTACCTGTATACTTATTCACCATGTCGATAAAATCGTACGACGACACAATCTTTTGCTTATTAGTAACGGCAAAATCCTTTATAAGTTTAAAAAATAAAGAATCATCGTTCATTGTGCATCTTAAATTATGAAGTATTGTTGCACCTTTTGTGTAAACATCGTTTGAAGCAAAGGTATTTTCATTCACATCCCGATTTTGAACCAAAGGCCAGAAGTTGAAAATCTCAATCATTTTCTTTGCCAGTTCCTTTAGATAATCATTATACCCGAATCTTTTTTCCATGAACAGCAATTCGGCATAAGTTGAAAATCCCTCCTGAATCCACATATCAGCCATATCAACGGCTGAAACTGAATTTCCCCACCACTCATGTGCTGTTTCATGCACAATGATATAATCGTATTCTTTATGGATATAAGCATTATTTTTTTTATCAAAATTATTTCCATAAGCAATGGCACCCTGGTGCTCCATTCCTTCAAAAGGCGATTCTATCATACCAAATCCATCTTCCGGAAATGGATAATTACCAAATAATTCTTCATAAACCATAATAACTTCTTTGGTTTGCTTGAAGGTTTCCCTTGCTTTTTCAAGATTGTAAGGAAGAACATAATAATCGAGCGGATAAGTGCCATCACTGTTGGTTACAGAATCGGAAAAATGACTGAATTTACCCATATAAAATGTGGCATTGTAATTATCAATCGAATTTTTAACAAACCAGGTATGAGCAGTAAGACCACCATCCAATTGCTTTTTACTGATCAATGTTCCATTCGAGATTAAATCATATTCTGAAGGAACAATAAATGTCAGCTTCATTGAGTCAGGTTCGTCGCTCATGTGATCCTTGCATGGCCACCAGGAGCTGGCTCCTAAATGTTCGCATGCCACGCCATCCCAACGATTCCCTTTTTTGTCCTTTTTCCAGACAAATCCACCGTCCCAGGGAGGATTTATGGCTTCCTGCGGTTTTCCGGAATAAGTTATTTTAATATTTTGAATGGAATTAACAACCAGTTCTTCAGGAAAGCTGATAAAAATAGCATCATATTCCCTGGTAAAACTTAAAGCTTTACCATTCCATAAAATTTCGGATATGTTGTATTGACCAAAAAGATCAATTTGAATCTTTTTGGTAGGTTCCATGACTTTAAAATAAATAACATTGCTTCCACTTATAAACTTCTTTTTAGCATCGGGCTTCACCTGCAAATCATAAAAAACAACATCATACGATGTTCTTTCAGGACGCAAACTACCTCTCAGTGAATCCTTTCTGGTATAGAGAGGACGATAGCCATTGGCGGCAACAAGTTCAGTACGCTGATAAAAAAAATCTTTTAATGATTTTAGCCTGTACTCCGAGTCACACAAAAAACCGAAAAACCGCCTGTCAATTAATTTAACACCCAAACCTTTTGCAATGGCAATATCAGTGCAACCTCCGGGATTATCTCCCAAAAATATCTTCGATAAACCGCTATAGTAATAGGCGTCCCCATTTTTGGGTTCTATTGAAGCTAATTTTCCCATCGTGGCAATAGTACCAATATAATCGCCATTTGTAAACTGCAGTTGTCCGGTAAGGTTCAATTCTTCAGTTGACTGGCAATAAGCATCTATGGAGAAATATAATGCAAATAATAAAATATAAAAGGATTTCATATGTTTATTAAAAAGAAAAGGATCATCAAAAATAATAGATTTACCATTTAAACTGACAGAATTTCCAAGATTCATTCAAAATGTCATATAATTTGTTATTTTCTGATTTGGCCCATTTTTTGTTATATTAAAGTTATAAACATAAAAACAGAGGAAATATGACGTTCGGAAGTATGATCATTATTATTACCGTTATGATAGTGAGCCTTATCATAAGTCAGGTACTAAAATCAAAATTTAAAAAATATTCGAAGGTTCCGGTTTCAATCACAGGAAGGGAAGTTGCTGAGAAAATGTTACATGACAATGGTATATACGATGTAAAGGTAGTATCAGTTGAAGGTGATTTAACCGACCATTACAATCCGACCAATAAAACTGTTAATCTAAGTAGGGATGTATATTATGGAAACCACGTATCGGCAGCTGCTGTTGCTGCTCATGAATGCGGTCATGCCGTGCAACACGCCAGGGCTTATGCATTTTTACAAATGCGTTCTGCTTTAGTGCCGGTAGTGAGTTTTGCATCCAATTGGGTTCAATGGGTATTGTTAGCAGGGATTTTATTAGTAAATACCTTCCCAAGTTTACTTTTAATTGGAATAATTTTATTTGCTGTAATGACCTTGTTCAGCTTTATCACATTACCTGTCGAGATTAATGCAAGTAAAAGGGCATTGGTTTGGCTAAACAGTTCCGGAATAACTTCGTATGGAACTCATCCACAAGCTCAGGATGCTTTGCGCTGGGCAGCTTATACATATGTGGTTGCGGCACTTGGATCGTTGGCTACCTTGCTTTACTATATTATGATATATTTAGGACGCAGGGACTAATTAACAGTTAAAATAGGCTTAAAATAAAAAACCACCGGAATTCCGGTGGTTTTTTATTTTATCCTTTTAGTGCCTCAGCACCACCTACAATTTCAAGTATTTCATTGGTAATTGACGATTGACGTGCTTTATTATATTGTATTCTGTAAGAAGTAAGAAGTTCAGTAGCATTATCAGTTGCTTTATGCATTGCAGTCATACGGGCACCATGCTCCGAAGCTATACTATCCAGAACAGCTTTAAAAAGTTGAACCTTAAGAGTTTTTGGAATTAAATCCGTGATAATCTGTTCTTTTGAAGGTTCAAAGATAAAATCATAATTTGTGCTTAAAGCTTTGCCTTTTATAATAGATGGCTGAGCTTTTGGTACAGGTAAAAATTGTTCTGTACTAAGAATCTGAACAGCAGCATTTTTAAACTGGTTATAGATAATTACAATTTTATCGTACTTGCCTTCTGAATAATCTTTCATTAAGGTTTCAGCATAATCGGCAACTTTATCGAAAGTAACCTTATCATTTAAATTGGTATTTATTTCAACTACCGGAAGATTCCTTCTCTTTAAAAGGTCACCTCCTTTTTTACCAATAGAAATAAAAGATAGCTTTTTTGCAGCAAGCTGAGAAGCATAATTTTCCTGAACCACCAACAAAGACTGCTTAAAAACATTGGTGTTAAAAGCTCCACATAAGCCACGATTTGAAGTTACTAAAACAATTAGCACATTTTCCTCGGCTCTGGCTTTGGTGAATATACTTGTGCCTTCATTATCACTGCTACTAATGTTTCCCAGAATTTCCTGCATTTTCTGAACATAAGGACGAAGCTGAAGTACAGAATCCTGTGCCTTTTTTAGTTTGGCAGCCGATACCATCTTCATGGCACTGGTAATTTGCCTGGTAGTAGCAGTAGATGCTATACGGGTTCGTAATTCTTTGGTACTTGCCATAACAGATCTCTACTCTCTTATTTTTTATACTTTGCAGTTAAATCTTTTGCTACTTTTTCAAGAACAGCAGCAGTGTCGTCATTCAGAATACCACTTTTCAAGGCCACTAACACATCCTTATGTTTAAGTTCAAGATATTCGATAAACTCAAATTCAAAATCTCTCACTTTATTTACCGGAACATCTCTCAATAAGCCTTTAGTACCACAATAGATTATAGCAATTTGTTTTTCAACAGGAACCGGGGAGAATTGACCTTGTTTCAGAATTTCAACATTCTTCGACCCTTTATCTAAAACCGCCAGCGTAGCAGCATCGAGATCAGAACCGAATTTTGAGAATGCTTCCAGTTCACGGAATTGTGCCTGGTCAATCTTTAAAGTACCGGCAACTTTTTTCATCGATTTTATCTGTGCATTACCTCCTACTCGTGATACCGAAATACCAACATTGATAGCAGGACGGATACCGGAATTAAACAAGTTCGATTCTAAAAATATCTGACCGTCGGTAATTGAAATTACATTGGTAGGAATATATGCCGAAACGTCACCAGCTTGTGTTTCGATAATAGGAAGAGCTGTTAACGAACCTCCACCTTTTACAATATGTCGGATTGATTCAGGTAAATCGTTCATCTTGCTGGCAATTGCATCGGATTCGATAATTTTTGCAGCGCGTTCCAACAATCGGGAGTGCAGGTAAAATACATCACCCGGATATGCTTCACGGCCTGGCGGCCGACGAAGTAACAATGAAACCTCACGATACGAAACCGCTTGTTTCGATAAATCATCATAAACCACTAAGGCTGGACGACCGGTATCACGGAAAAACTCCCCGATGGCAGCTCCGGCAAATGGTGCGTAAAATTGCAATGCGGCAGGATCGGATGCTGTTGCCATTACAATAACAGTATAGGCCATAGCTCCATATTGTTCCAAAGTTCTTTGTATGTTGGCAACTGTGGAACCTTTTTGTCCTATCGCAACATAAATACAATATACAGGTTCTCCACGATCGAAAAATTCTTTCTGATTTAAAATGGTATCGATAGCAATTGCTGTTTTCCCGGTTTGACGGTCGCCGATAATCAACTCACGTTGACCACGTCCGATTGGGATCATAGCATCAATTGACTTAATACCTGTTTGTAAAGGCTCTTTAACAGGCTGACGAAAAATAACACCTGGGGCTTTCCTTTCAAGTGGCATCTCGTATAACTCACCACTTACAGGACCGCGTCCATCAACAGGCTCACCAATGGTATTGATAACCCTCCCCAGCAAACCTTCACCAACCATAATGGAAGCTATACGACGTGTACGTTTTACGCTGTCGCCTTCTTTAATAGATTCTGTATAACCTAATAATACTACCCCAACATTATCTTCTTCGAGATTTAATACTATTCCTTTTAAGCCGTTATCAAATTCAACCATTTCGTTTGATTGAACATTGGAAAGACCATAAATACGGGCAATACCATCACCAACTTGTAAAACAGTACCTACTTCTTCAAATGCAGCTTCCGATTTAAAACCTTCTATTTGTTGTTTTAAAATTGCCGAAACTTCTGCAGGTTTAATATCTGCCATATGTTGATTAAAAATTTATAAAATTTAATTCTTTGAAAAGTCTGATTTAACCAGTGACTGCATCATCTTCCTTAAACTGCTTGCTACGGAGGCATCGTACTGCTGATCACCTACTTTTAAGATATAACCTCCCAAAATGTCAGGATTAATTTTATGCTCAATTTCGATTTGAGCCTCAAATTCTTCAGCCAGTATTTTTGAAAGTGCTTTGCTAATATTCTCATCGAGAACAACAGCTGTTGTAATTAAAGCAGTTTTAATACCTTTTTCCTGCGCATAAATATCAGAAAACCTTCTGCAGATGCCTTCGAGGTTTTGTTCGCGTTTATTCTTAATAAGGATAACCAGAAAGTTTAAAGTGAGATCGTTTATCTTACCTTTAAAAATACTGGTAACAGCTTTTATTTTTGCTGATGGTTTTAACACCGGGCTTTCAATAACCATTTTGAAATCAGGATTTGATTTCAAAATATTTGAAAGAAGGGTTATATCAATTTTTATCTGATCCAGCAGGCCTTTTTCTTTACCAAGCAAGTAAATGGCTTTAGCGTACCTGACTGATATTTTACTTAAATCCATCTATAACCCTAATTTAATTTCATATCCTTCATCAGGTTATTGATCAGATCTTTTTGTTTCTGATCATCCTGTAATTTCTGCTTCAATATTTTTTCGGCAATCTGAACAGAAAGCGTTGCTACCTGAGTTCTGATTTCAGCGATAGCTGCAGCTTTTTCGTTATTAATGCTTGCTTTAGCTGCTTCGATAATATTTTTAGCTTCACCTGCAGCAATATCTTTGGCATCGTTTACAATTTTATCTTTCATCGATCGGGCATCTTTCAACAATAAATCCCTTTCAATACGCGCCTCTGCAAGAATCTTTTCATTATTGGCCTGAAGTTTTTCCATTTCTTCTTTGGCCCTTTCAGCAGATTTTAATGCATCTTCAATTGTTTTGCTCCGGTTATGGATTGCTTTAAGGGTAGGTTTCCAGGCATATTTGGTTAAAACAAACATCACTGAAAGGAATACCACAAGCATCCAAAACATTGTACCGATATCCGGGGTAATCAGTTCCATAAAACTCTAGAATTTAGTTTAAAAGAAAATAAAGCAGACCGGAAAACCAATCTGCTGGTTTCTTAACCTTAGATAAAGAGAATTAACAAACAAATAACCATGGCGAAAAATGAGGCACCTTCTACCAACGCAGCGGTAAGAATCATGTTAGAACGAATATCGTTAATTGCTTCCGGCTGACGTGCAATAGCTTCAACAGAAGAACCTCCGATACGACCAATACCCACACCGGCACCAATTGCAGCTAATCCAGCTCCGATTCCGGCACCTGCTTTTGCGATGGCAGTATTTGCTACTACCTGTAAAATAATTGCTAATGTTAACATATATACTTCTTTTAAAAATTATTAATGATGTGCTTTTTCCAAGGCCATTCCAAAATACATGGCCGATAATAAAGTAAAAACGTATGCCTGAATAAAGGCAACCAGTAATTCAATAAACATCATGAATATTGAAAACCCGATCGATAATATTGAAATGCCATATCCTCCAATTGGACTCATAGAGCCGAATATAAAAATAAGGCTGATAAAACCTAATATAATAAGGTGACCTGCTGTTATGTTTGCAAAGAGACGAATCATCAATACGAATGGCTTCAGGAAAACACCCATAATCTCGATAAATGGCATTAACGGCACCGGAAGCTTTAACCAAATTGGAACACCAGGCATATTGATAATGTGCATCCAATAATCTTTTGTACCGCTAACTGTGGTAATTGCAAAAGTTATTAATGCTAAAACAAGAGTTATGGAAATATTACCTGTAAGATTTGCGCCTCCGGGGAATATGGGAATGAGTCCAAGCATATTGTTGATCCATATAAAGAAAAATACGGTTAGTAGAAACGGCATGTATTTTTCGTATTTATGTTCTCCAATGGCCGGACGGGCAATATCGTCGCGAACAAAAAGAATTAAAGGTTCTACAAAAGCCTGCACACCCTTAGGTGCTTTATTTGGATTTCTTTTATAGCTGTTGGCAATACTTATGAACAGCCAAAGCATGATAGTTACTCCAATTAAAAGTGAAAGAATATTTTTTGTAAGTGAGATATCGATAGGCCGGATAACTTCTCCCGTTTCACTTTTCTCAACAACTTTTCCTTTATATTTACCTTCTTGCGCAATACTAAATCCATTGTGCGATTCGTGCCCATGATGAAATTTTGATGAGGAAAATACGTTCCATCCGCTTTGTTTGCTATAAACGATAACAGTTAAGGGTATAGAATAGTGTTTACCTCTCCATGTGATTACATGCCATTCATAAGCATCTTTGATGTGATCAAATATAAAATCACCAGCATTAAATGCCTTCTTCTCATTTCCACCTTCTTTAATTGCCAAATGCTCCGGTTCAGAAGCGTATAAAGAAGAACTGATGATTAAGATGCTGAATACTAAGAATATAATTCGAAATAAAATTCGTTTACTACTAAGATTCATCGCTTACAAAAAAATAAAATTAAAGTTAGTAAAAACTATTTGCTTTTAACACGCTGCGAATTATTTTTTTTCAGGAATTCTAAAATGGAATAAATTTCGTGAGCAGTATAAACCATATACAAGATAAGGAAACTAACCAATATTACTTTAATCAGAGCCTGACTTGTAAATATCATTATAACAATAATTGTCAAGTATATCAGAAGCTTTAACATAGTAGAAGCTAAAAACCTGCGAACAAAAGCTTCATTTTTTTCTAAAATAGTATAAACGAAATAACTATGAAACAAGCAATTAATAGTAAATAAAATTGCTATTAAGAAATAAACTTTCGGTGTGTACAAATCAGGATAACCGAACTTACAAAAAATAAAATATGAAAGTGCCAGTATAACTGAAATAATTAATGATTGAAAAATATAACTTGATATTGCTTTACGCATCATTATTTTTTTGGTTTTAAAAGATCTTTTACAACAAAATAGATGGCAGCTACTACTGAGAGTAGTGCCAGTATAATGGTAAAAATATGAAATTTTAATCCCAGCAACTGATCTAATTTATATCCTCCAAATGTTCCAAGTCCAATAGTAATAGCCATTTGAAAAGCCATTGCGGAATATTTAGCATAATAATTTACTTGATCTTTGCCGGGGACTTTATCCTTTTCAGATGTCATTATTTCTTTGCTCTTCTGTCATCTTGCAATTCCCTGTAAAATTACAACCTGGTTCTATTGCCAGACGGTTTGTAAGAATATCACCGGATACTTTTGCAGTGGCTTTTAACGATAATAGTTCGGAGACATTTACTTTTCCGTCAACTATTCCATATATATCGGCATTTTTACAATTTATGGTTCCGGTTACTTTTCCCGATTCACCAATAACCAGTTTCCCTTTTGAATTTACATTTCCATTAAGGTATCCATCCAGGCGGATATCTCCCACAGAATTAATATCACCGGTTATTTCAGTACCGTTAGTAATTGTATTGTGTGAATTTGGTTCGTTTTCTACAAACTTTCCCATAGCAGCAGGTTTTATTTTTTGAGTTTATACTTGTTAATAACAAATATATAAAAACTAAGGTAGATTAGTTAAATGATTATAAAATAAAAGTATCTAACTTTTTTTGGTTTTTTGAATAGGTTTTAGATTTTAGGTGTTAGGTGTTTAGATTTTAGGTGTTAGGTGTTTAGATGTTAGATATTAATTGCGAATACAGGGTGAAATTGTATAATACCAGCGGTTTACTGTGAATAGCCATCACTATATACTGAATCCAGGGACCTGAATCGTATTCTTCAGGCTGAAAAGCTGAGACATCCCAACTTTGAGTGAAACCCAAGGTACTTTAGGCTCCCCACTTCCGTTCAGCCTGTAAGGCTGGGACAAAATGGTATCGAATAGGCGGAATAAACAATATATTCGTAGTGAAAAGATTTTCCAAATGGAAGAGTTTTTTGTTTTCTCTAATACCTAATAAACTAACATCTAATAGCCTAATATCCTAATACCCTTTCCCAGGAACTACCATTATAAACAAAAAAGACCCTCCAAAATTGAAGAGCCTTTTATATTTTCCCTAAAATCTTTTTTGTTTTTCCTAATACCTAATAGCCTTTAGCCTAATAGTCTAATAGTCTAATTTCTAAGAATTATATCCCCATTTCAGATATATGGCTCCCCAGGTGAATCCGCCTCCAAAAGCAGCTAATATTAACTTATCTCCTTTTTTGAGTTGTTTTTCCCACTCCCATAAACATAATGGAATAGTAGCGGCTGTAGTGTTACCGTACTTTTCGATATTGATCATGACTTTTTCTTTGCTTAGCCCCATTCTTCTCCCTGTGGCTTCTATAATCCGGAGATTAGCCTGATGAGGAACCAGCCAGGCTAAATCCTCAGGAGAAATGTTATGTTTTTCCATCATTCCTGCTGCAACGTCAGCCATTTTGGAAACAGCTACCTTAAAAACGGTTTGACCTTCCTGATGGATATAATGTTCTCCCAGTTCAACAGTTTCGTGTGAAGAAGGTCTTTGTGACCCGCCGCCTTTCATATAAAGATAATGTCGCCCGGATCCATCAATTTTCAGTTCACTATCCATTATCCCCACATCTTCAGTTGTAGGTTCGAGTAATAAGGCAACAGCGGCATCACCAAATAACGGACAAGTTGTTCTGTCGGTATAATTAGTAATTGCAGACATTTTATCGCTTGCAACTACAATTACTTTTTTGTATTGACCCGATTCGATAAACTTATTAGCCGTTTCCATGATAAACAGGAAAGACGAACAAGCGGCGCTGATGTCAAATCCCCATGCATTTTTTATACCTGCTTTATCAGCAATGATACATGCAGTTGATGGGAAAAACATATCGGGAGTAACTGTGGCAACTAAAATAAGATCGATATCATCGGCAGAAGTGCCGGTTTTAATAAGAAGCTTTTTCACAGCTTCTGCTCCCATATCTGAAGTAGCTAATCCTTCTCCTTTTAAAATTCTTCGCTCTTTTATTCCAACACGCTGCATTATCCATTCGTCTGAAGTATCAACCATTCGGCTTAATTCTTCATTAGTTAGGCGATATTCCGGCAAGAAAGCTTCTAAACCAGTAATGGCAGCTCTAATATTATTCATGCGTACATATTTTTATTTATAGGGAACAAAAAATTTAATGATCAATATTATTCATCATTAAAACATCTGACCCTGGAAATTCATTTAAAAACTTCCTTAATTTTTGCAGGTAAATTTGCTCTTGTAACATCAAAAGTATGTAGTATCATGTTTTTGATGGCAATATCGTTCGAAATACCATGTCCGATAATAACATTGGAATTTACACCCAAAACGGGAGTTCCTCCATAGTTTTCGAAGTTGAAACGTTCAAAAAATTCATCCTGAATGTTGCGCTTCCTTATCAGATGATAAAAAGACTCAGCAGCTTTTAATAAAACATTCCCTACAAATCCATCACACACAATTACATCTACTTTCTTAAAATCAAATAGATCGTTGCCTTCAACATTTCCGATAAAGTTAAATTCCTTGCTACCCTGCATTAACTGAAAGGTCGCTTTGGTTAACAGGTTTCCCTTTTCCTCTTCAGAACCGATATTTAATAATCCAACACGTGGTTTAGGAACATTGTATACAAATTCTGTATATAAAGAGCCCAGCACAGCGTATTGGTAAAGTACATCAGGTTTACAATCGGGATTGATACCAACATCAAGAAGAATTGAAAAGCTACCATCCATTCGGGGAACAGCCGCTGTTATAGTAGGGCGAATTATACCCGGAATTGTTTTAACAGTGTACATTGCTCCGACCATCATAGCACCGGTACTTCCTGCACTTGCAAAAGCATCAATTTTACCAGCTTCAAGTTCCTTAAAACCTAAAAATATACTGGATTGAGTTTTATGAGAAAATGCTTTAGCAGGATGGTCACCCATTTCTATTACTTCTGAAGCATGCACAATGGTAAAATCCCTGGGATCAGAATTGTTATCGATACAGAATTTCCTGATCACATTTTCGTCGCCAAAAAGTACAAGTTCTACATCAGAGGGTAATAGCTTATGGGCTAAAATTGCTCCTTTTATGGTAACATCAGGAGCATAATCTCCTCCCATAACATCCAGGCCTAACCTCATATAGAATTAAAATTAAAATTAAGCTGCCGCTACTTTTTCAATGGCAAGCTTTCCTCTGTAGTAACCACAATCGGGACATACTCGGTGATACAAAACTGTTGCATTACAGTTGCTGCACTTTGCTGTGGTTGGAACTACGGCTTTGTCGTGTGTTCTTCTCTTATCCCTTCTCTGCTTCGAATGCTTTCGTTTCGGATTTGGCATTTTAAATATTATTTAATTGTTATTAAAAAGATTTTTCAAATCATTCCATCTTGGGTCTGTTTCGCTATCTTCCGATTTTTCACTTCCGGCAGATAATTCTTCCAAACGCTTCAACATTTCTTTATCACATGTCGGCTGTCCATTCTCATCATCAGGATGAACCCGCCGGTAAGGCAAACTTAAATGAATAAATTCATAAATAAATTGAGAAAGATCAATTTCTGTTTCCTGCTCCGATATAATAAATAATTCATCAGTTTCTTCATGAGTCTCTACTCCGAATTTAAAATACAGAGGAGCCTCATAATCAATCTCTAATGAAAAAGGTTTCAGGCATCTGTCACATGGTAAATAAACCTCTCCGTTCAATTCAAATAAAAATTCAAGTATAGTTGTTTTTTTATTTAAAGTTACATGAACTTCAACATTTCCTTTTTCAATTTCACTATTTTCATACTTCTCAAAGAACGAGTCATCAACCTTAAAATCAAAAAGATGTAGCCCTTCCCTTAACCCCTTATATGCTATAACATATTGACTCTGATGCTTCACCATGCTAATTTTTCAACGTGCAAAAGTATAAATTAATATTTTAATAAAAAAAGAAAAAAGATATAATGGTTAATTTCAGAGAATTGAATCTGGCACACATTTGGTTAGAAATACCAAATATAAAATAAAACAATAAGTTATGGTGCATGTTAAATAAATTAAAAGTACTTTTGCAACCCATTTTTTGAAATTCGTGAAGTAGAATGAAAGAGCTGAGAAATATAGCAATAATTGCCCATGTTGACCATGGTAAAACTACGCTGGTAGACAAAATTTTAGTTTGCAGCAAAATATTTAAAGACCATGAAACTCCTGGTGATTTAATTATGGATAGTAATGAACTCGAACGTGAACGGGGCATTACAATATTATCCAAAAATGTTTCGGTAGAATATAAGGGTATTAAAATAAACATAATTGATACTCCGGGCCATGCCGACTTTGGAGGAGAAGTTGAACGTGTATTAAACATGTCCGATGGAGTTCTTCTGTTGGTAGATGCGTTTGAAGGAACAATGCCTCAAACCCGGTTTGTTCTGCAAAAAGCTTTACAAATGGGATTGAAACCAATAGTTGTAATCAACAAAGTTGATAAGCCCAACTGCAGACCCGAAGAAGTTCATGAGGAAGTTTTTGAACTCATGTTCAATTTGGAAGCTACCGAAGACCAATTAAATTTTCCAACCATTTATGGTTCGGCTAAACATAACTGGATGGCCGAAAGTTGGAAGAGCCCAACAACTGATATTACACCATTGCTCGATTGTATCGTTAAAAACATTCCTGCTCCGAAAGTGAAGGAAGGAACACCTCAAATGCTGATTTCTTCTTTGGAATATACTTCTTATGTAGGAAGAATAGCGATTGGAAAACTACAACGGGGCGAACTCAGGGAAAACCAGATGGTATCACTTGTTAAAAGAGATAAATCAATTGTCAGGACTCGTATTAAGGAGTTACTTATTTTTGAAGGTTTATCAAAGCGCAAGGTTGAAAAAGTTGAATGTGGCGATATTTGTGCATTGGTAGGAATTGAAGGATTTGGTATCGGTGATACCATTTGCGATTTTGAAAATCCTGAACCATTAGAAATAATGGCCGTTGACGAACCAACCATGAGCATGTTGTTTACTATCAACAACTCTCCATTTTTTGGACGTGATGGTAAATTTGTCACATCAAGGCATTTAAAAGACAGGCTTGACAGGGAATTGGAAAAAAATATAGCACTTAAAGTCGAACCTGCCGATTCATCTGAAGCATTTATTGTATTTGGCCGTGGAATTCTGCATTTGTCAATTTTAATTGAAACCATGCGCCGGGAAGGATATGAACTGCAGGTTGGACAACCACAGGTAATTGTTAAAGAAATTGGGGGAGAGAAACACGAACCTTACGAAATACTAAATATCGATTTACCTGAAGAATCCGCAGGAAAAGCAATTGAAATGGTAAACCGTCGTAAAGGCGATATGATTAAAATGGAAAGAAAAATGGATCGCATCCATTTGGAATTTACCATTCCTTCCAGAGGGATTATCGGGTTAAGAAACTTACTACTCACAGCAACTTCTGGTGAAGCAGTAATGACACACCGTTTTAAGGAATTTGCTCCGATAAAGGGAGATATTGAAAAACGTCAGAACGGTTCTTTAATTTCAATAGAAACAGGAATGGCCATAGCTTATGCACTTCATAAACTTCAGGACCGGGGTAAATTTTTCGTGGATCCTTTCGATGAAATATATTCCGGACAAGTAGTTGGAGAAAATTCCAGAGCAGGTGATCTTGGGTTGAATATCTCCAAAACCAAAAAACTTACAAATATGCGGGCAACCGGAACTGACGAAAAAATGCGGATTGCCCCTGCTGTTAAGTTTTCGCTTGAGGAAGCTTTAGAATATATTCAGGAAGATGAATATGTAGAAATTACACCAAAAAGCATAAGATTAAGAAAAATTCTTCTCGACGAAAACGAGAGAAAAAGATATAGTAATAATTAATTGAAATTCTTGCTTCTTAAAATTTAGGTAGCAAGAATTTTTTCTATTGCTTCAATGAGACTGTCGATAAAATAATCCTCTTTAGCAATATAGCTGGTAGCCCCTTTTTTATAGAATTCATTAATAAGTTCCTGGCTTGGCTGGCTTGATAAAATAATAACAGATGCAGTAGTGTTTTGCTTCCTGATCTCATCAAGTGTATCCATGCCACTCATCAGTGTATTGTCATTATTTAAAAATAAATGATCCAGTACAATTGCATCGGGATTCAAATGAAGATTTTTAATACATTCTTCTCCTGAAGGAAAAACCAAAACCTCACTCCCTTCCCTGCTGTTAAAAGTGTATTCTAAAAGATTCTGAATTATACGGTCGTCGTCAACAATAAATATTAATTTAGCTTTCATAGGGTATTTCTATCAGTAATAGGTCTTTTATCGGATACATTGATTTTATACGCAGCTTAAATGTTTTTGTTTGATAATTTATTTTTATCTTACATTATTTTATTTATTATGGAATATATATTTAATTATATGTTAGTTAATAGCATCATAACACCTGTTTCCGAATACGATAAAAAAGGAAATGTAACGATATATGAAGTTATTCGAATTATTGATGGTGTACCTTTATATCTGGAAAATCATTTACAAAGGTTAGTAGCCTCAGCAAATAAAATAAATAAATCAGTTCCTTATTCAAAATCTCAATTTAAAGAATTAATTGATAAGTTAATAACTTCTATCAAAGTATTTTCAGGTAATATTAAAATTTCACTAAATTATTCGGATACTACTTTGGAATGTCAAACAGTTATAGCTTTCATTCCTCATAAATATCCATCACAAATTGAATATTCAGAAGGGGTAGATACTGTTACAAGTATTGATCAGAGGGTAAATCCAGGCGTGAAGATGCAGGATGATATACTTAGAAATAAATTTAATAATTTACTTCAAATCCAAAATGTTTATGAAGTTATATTGGTACATCCTGATGGATATATAACAGAAGGCAGCAGGTCCAACATATTTTTTATTAAAGGCGATACCATCGAAACTTCACCTGATGAGATAGTATTACCCGGAATTACCCGTGAGTTTATTATTAAAATTTGCCGTGAAAACAACTATGATATTAACTTTAATTATATCCCATATTCCGGTATTTCCAAATTTGATGCAGCATTTATTACTGGGACATCGCCTAAAGTATTACCTATAAAAAGAATTGACAAACATTTATATTATTTACCAAATAAAATTATTGAAAATATATCTCATAAATACGATGATTTTATCTTATCATATCTGGCAACTCATCAAAAAATTAATTGAACTGGCCATTAATTAAAAGCGTTGGATGATAAATAATATATATTTATGCTTAAACCCAAAGCTTAAAAAATGCAGTACGATGTTATCATAATTGGAGGGGGAATTGTTGGTCTGGCAACAGCCATGCAACTCAAAGAAACCAAACCTGAATTAAAAGTGGCCTTGCTTGAAAAAGAAAATGGTTTGGCAAAACACCAGACAGGAAACAACAGCGGCGTTATTCATTCAGGAATATATTATAAACCGGGCAGCCTCAAGGCTCAGAATTGTATTGATGGCTATAAATTGCTTCTCGATTTTTGCAATAAAGAAAATATACCTTACGAGTTATGTGGTAAAATTATTATTGCCACCAGAGAAGATGAATTGCCCAGATTGGAAAATTTGTATCAGCGTGGTTTGCAAAATGGTTTGCTTGAGATTAAAAAGCTTAGCCAGGAAGAAATTACCGATTATGAACCAAATGCAAATGGCATTGCAGGAATTTTGGTACCTTATACAGGAATTATCGATTTCAATGATGTTTGCACGAAGTACGCCGAAATATTTACTGACAGGTTACAAGGAGAAATATTTTTAAATCAGAAAGTTGAAAAGATTAATATAAAAACCGGTTTTTCTGAAATAATTACAGGAGACCGAACGTTTTTAACTAAATTGATCGTTAACACTGCTGGCCTGCATTCGGACAAGATTGCCCTGATGACAAGGGAAAAAATTGACGTTCGTATCATTCCATTTCGAGGTGAGTATTTTGGTGTTAAAAAAGAAAAACAACATTTGGTAAGAAACCTGATTTATCCTGTTCCTGACCCTGCCTTCCCATTTTTGGGAGTTCATTTTACAAGAAGGTTGAAAGGGGGAATAGAAGCCGGTCCGAATGCTGTATTTGCTTTTAAAAAAGAAGGGTATAAAAAATTTGATTTTAACTTTTCGGAATTCAAAGAATCACTTTTATGGCCAGGTTTTCAAAAGGTAATGGCAAAATATTGGAAAATGGGATTAGGAGAATATTACAGGAGCTTTTCTAAAACAGCATTTACAACTGCACTTCAACGATTGTTGCCAACAATCAAAAAAGCAGATCTGATAAAAGGCGGTTCAGGTGTGAGAGCCCAGGCCTGCACAAGAGAAGGTATTTTAGTTGATGATTTTCTATTCTATGAAGACGAAAATGTAATTAATGTTTTGAATGCTCCTTCACCGGCAGCAACTGCTTCACTCTCGATTGGTAAAACTATTTCAGCAAAAATTATATCCCGTTTTTAAAATGCGATTAATTCTATTCATTACTTTTTTATTTTCATCCAGCTTATATTCACAAACAACCAAAATCTACAGAACATCCGGTGGCGAATTAATTCTCTCCAGGTCAGTGAGTAATTCGCCATTTGAAAATACAACAAGCAGAATTAGGGCAAGTGCATTTTTCCATTACAATAATAATTTCCATTTTGACATTTCACATTCTTTAGGATTTTATTCGGGCCTGTCAATTTCCAATATCGGTTTTTGTTATGAAAGTGCCGATACGGTATTTAAAAGGCGAACCTACAATATTGGAGTTCCTCTTGCGATAAAGTTTGGTAATATGCGAAATTTAAAATACCTGTTTGCGGGAGGAGAATTAGAATTCCCGATTCATTACAAACAAAAGAAAATATATGACGACGAAAAAATTAAACAGTCTTCTTTTTTCGACAAAAGAACAAACCCGTTTTTAATATCAATTTTTGCAGGCATTCAATTTCCTGAAGGATTTAGTTTTAAAATCCGATATTACCTGTCTGACTTTTTGAACACAGATTTTGTAGGGAAAGATTTTGGAAAATCTATGAGTTATAAAAATATCGATACAAAATTATTTATGATATCTTTGTCGTTCAATTTTAAAGAAAATAAAATAAAAATGAGAGAAAAAGATACCAACAGATACGCTTACTTAAATATTTAGTGAACTTCTTTCAAGAACCATGAACGGAAGACGCATCAAAGCTTTATAATCATGCCCCAGATCATACATTAAATCATCACCTGCTTCATAAAACCAATTTATGTATACATTATTACCATTTTCGTATATTTTCTCAAACAAGGTAAAAACTGTTAACAACGACCTGTTGGAACTGCTATTTGCATATTCCAGCAAAATATTGATTTCAGTAACAGGGTATGGCTTTTTTGAATATTCGGCTATTGCTTTGAAGACAGGTTCAAAAAATGTAAGTGCGTTTTCAGGGATAGATCTGCCAGCTATAACCAAAACACCATCCTCAAATTTGATGTAGGGGGTATTCTGCGTTTTCTGGATAATTATGCTCATCAACTTAATTTTGTCTGTTTTTACGCAACAAATCTTTTAAAGTTAAGTTTGTCCTGTTTCAAAGTTATTTATTTTTTTAAAAATAAACGCAACCAAATTAAATAATTGCCATCTAAAGATTAAATATTTTTAATTGACTAAAATAACTATTTTATAAAAATCACCGTATACAGATCGTTTAATTTTAGTTTAATCTTTGTTCTTCATTTTAAAATTTGTAAGTTTAAAATAATAAATTCCAAATTTGTGAGGATTAAGTGATTATTTCTTTGATGGATTTGATTAATAAAAAAAGTATAAACAAATATGAACAAAATACATTCGTTTTTTTATAGGATTATCCGATATTCCAAGTCAAGCCTGCCTTCCTGGATAATTTTCAATTTTGATATGATGATATGTGTCATTTCGGTATGTCTCGCATATTTACTTCGTTTTAATTTTAAAATTCCAAATGAATATTCCTCGGTTCTTTCTCTCTCAATAATAGTAATATTGGGAGTGAGAACAATTACATTCTTTTTAAGCAAAACATATGCAATGATAGTAAGGCACACTGGCATAAGTGATCTTGCAAAATTGATCCTTGTTCTCTTTTCCGGGAGTGTATTTGTTTTAGTTATCAATTTAATAAATTTTCAATTAAATCATAAGTTTTTTATACCCTTATCGGTGATAATAATGGAATTCTTTATTACTGCCTATTTAATGATAGCTTCACGTCTCATTATTAAATTTATTTATATTGAATTTCGCAGTAAATCGAAAAAAAGAATAAATGCTTTGATATTTGGTGTTGATGAACTAGGTGTTGCGACCAAAAGGGCTTTGGACCTTGATGTTGATGCCAGTTATCGTATCGTTGGATTTCTGGATGATAAAAAGCAGAATCAAAGAAAGAAAATAGAAGGAATAAATATCTATCCATTGCAAAAAATTGTTTCTCTTTCCGAAAAATATGAAGTTGATATGCTTATTATTGCTAAAAACTATCTAGATCCGGCTAAAAAAAGTGAAATTGTTGACATTTGCCTGAATAATCACATTAAAGTATTGACTGTTCCCCGGATAAAATTCTGGATTAACAACGATTTCAGCGCCAAGCAACTGAAGCAGATAAATATTGAAGATTTGCTGGAACGTGACCCCATCACTCTGGATAGTTCAGTGGTTAGGCAACAATTAAAAAATAAAACTATCCTTGTTACAGGAGCCGCAGGATCCATCGGAAGTGAAATAGTTCGTCAGATCTCAGCATACGATCCCAAAAAAATATTATTACTTGATCAGGCCGAAACACCACTTCATAGCCTGGAACTGGAACTTTCAGAAAAATGCTCTTTCACTGAATATGATATCATTATCGGGGATATTTGTAATGCATCGCGCATGACAAGGATTTTCGAGAAATATAATATTGATATAATATTCCATGCTGCTGCCTATAAGCATGTACCCATGATGGAAGGTAACCCTGCTGAAGCCATTCACAATAATGTAATTGGCACAAGAATGCTATCTGATTTAGCAGTAAAATATAATGTCGGGAAGTTCATTATGATCTCAACCGATAAGGCAGTTAACCCGACAAATATTATGGGAACTTCCAAAAGAATAGCCGAATTGTACACTCAGGCATTAGACAATATTTCCAATACTTCATTTATTACAACAAGATTTGGCAATGTTTTAGGATCTAACGGCTCTGCCATACCTCTGTTCAAAAAACAAATAGCACAAGGTGGGCCTGTTACTGTTACCCATCCTGAAGTAACCCGTTTTTTTATGACAATTCCTGAAGCATGTCAATTGGTGCTTGAAGCCAGTGCTATGGGAAAAGGAGGTGAAGTATTTATTTTCGATATGGGAAAATCGATTAAAATAGCAGACGTAGCCCGGAATATGATTCGCTTATCGGGTCTGGAGGTAGGAAAAGATGTCGAAATAAAATATACCGGACTGCGACCGGGTGAAAAGCTTTATGAAGAATTACTCTGTACATCAGAAAATACTATTCCGACATACCATCCCAAAATAATGATTGCCAAAGTTGCGTTAATGGATTTTGATACTATTTCAAACTGCATAAATCAATTTGAAAAACTCATAAAAAATCAAAATAATATAGAAATTGTTAAACTGATGAAAAAAGTGGTTCCTGAATTCAAGAGCCAAAATTCAGTTTATGAAGTTTTAGATGGTATAAAGCCACCTTCTTCTTCAATATCAGTAAATTAATTTCAATTCTGCAATATATTGAATGGAACCTCAGGTAAATAACATATGCTTATTCAATAGTTGCAAAAGCTGGGGAGGAGGAGAAAAATGGCATTACGAAACTGCCTTTCATCTGAATGAAAGGGGTTATAATGTAAGTTTTTGTTGTCAGGCTAAAAGCGAAATCAATAAACGGATTAAAGATTCAAGGATTAAAACATACAATTTTCGAATACACAATCTCAGTTTTCTAAATCTAATATTACTGGTACGTCTATACCTTTTCTTTAAACGTAAAAATATTTACACCGTAATTTTAGGGCTTCCCTCTGATGTAAAAGCTGTTGGAATAGCAGCAAAACTGGCTGGTGTAAAAAATATAATTTACCGGAGAGGAACAGCATTACCAATACACAATACCTTACTGAACAGATATTTATTCAGATCAGTAATTACTCGTGTATTAGCCAATTCAGGAGAAATTAAAAAACGGTTTTTGGAAAAAAATCCTTTTTTAATGGATGAAGAAAGAATTAATGTGATTTACAATGGTGTTAAAATAAACGGTATTGATTTTTATCCAGCAGAAATAAAAAAAGAGGTATTAATAGGAAACGCCGGCAGACTTGTTGAGCAAAAAGGCCAACGATTTCTGATTGACCTTGCTAAAGAATTAAAAAGCAAATCGCTCAACTTTAAAATATTAATTGCCGGAAAAGGACCTCTCAGACATTCCCTGGAAGAATATGCATATCAAAGTAAAGTAAACGAAAATATTGATTTTCTGGATTTTGTAGAAAATATAGATTCATTTCTTGAAAAAATAGACATATTTGTTCTGCCCTCTCTTCATGAAGGATCGGCTAATATACTCATCGAAGCTATGGCCAAAGCCAAACCGGTTGTTGCATTCAATATCAGTAGCATTCCTGAAATAATAAAACACGGAGAAACAGGTTTCCTTGCTGAATTCGGCAATGTTCACCAGCTCACGGAATATGTTTCCAAACTTGTGGAAGACATTGATTTACGTAAACAAATAGGGGAAAAAGCATATCTTCATATTTCCGAAAAATTTAACGCAAAAAATCAATTTGAAAAATTACTCACGCTATTAAACTAGGCCTTTGAAAAAATCATTTCTTTTATCTTTTGTATTTATATCTATAACATTTCCAAGTTTCGCCCAAATAGCTTCCCCCTCTATAACTGTTGAATCAGGAGCTATAATTTCAAGTGGAAAACATTCCCCTTTTTGGTTTTATTCCAATCAATACGGAAAATTATCGACCCAACCTAACAGTATTTATTTACTTCCTTCCATATATAAAAACATTTCAAAGAATAAAAAAATCGATTACAGTTATAACATTTCCCCGCTGTTTCGATATGACGGTTCAGGAAAAGCCTATATGCACCAATGGTTTGGCGAGGTAAAATTTCATTTCGTTCATTTTACGGCAGGTGCAAAAGAAGAGTTCTTTGGGAATCAGGATTCCACATTATCCACCGGTTTTATTTTATGGTCCAAAAATGCTCGTCCGATGCCCAAATTAAGCATTGGAGTTCCTAATTACACTCCCGTTCCCTTTACATGGAAATATCTTGAATTTAAGGGCGGGATGTCGCATGGCTGGTTTGACGATAATGAATACAACAAAAACGTTTGGCTTCATCACAAATATTTTTATTTACGATTAGGCGGAAAGTTACCCGTTCATGTATCTTATGGATTGCATCATTTTGCGCAATGGGGTGGTCAAATAAACGACCCGTATAAAAAATTGCCCCACAATCTGGAGGCGTTTAAAAGCGTATTTTTAGGAAGGAGTGGAAATTCGGCTGATCCAAATACCCCTTGGGCTGAATGGTATAATTCTCTGGGCAATCATTTAGGAAGCAGAAATTTCGGAATGGAGATAGATTTAACAAAAACAAAAATATCACTCTATTGGCAGAACATTTTTGAAGATGGCTCGGGGAAGGCTTACAGGAATATTAAGGATGGCTTATTTGGAATTTCAATCAGATCTAAAGAAAAAGATAAATTGATTTCTGGTTTTGTATATGAATTTTTTAATTCGACTGATCAGAGTGGAAGGATTAATACAACAGACAGCATAATGCCAGATGGTAATTATTATGAATTAGGTGGAAATGATAATTATTTTAATAATGGGATATATATTAAGGGATGGTCTTTTCAGGAATTGACTATAGGGAATCCTTTGATTACCTCTCCCGCAATATTAAAAGGTAACAGTTCGGATTATATCCGAAATAACCGGGTATTAGCACATCATTTTGGAATGGAAGGTATTTTAAAATCAATTAAATACAAATTATTGTACACCTATTCACTGAATTACGGAACTAATTACTACCCAAATTCGTCAGGGCAAACACAAAATTCAATTTTAATTAATGCAGAAGTAATAAATATACTTCCTTGGAATTTAAATCTTTCGTGTTCATTGGGGGCTGATTTAGGGGAATTGCATGGGGAAAACTTTGGGATAATGCTTTCGGTTAAAAAAACCGGAGTATTTTAGATAATTCTTAAGGTTTATAAACATAATTTGCAAAATCATCGAAGATAGGCTTCGACTTCGCTCAGCCTGACGAACTTGTTTTTGTATAATAATTATTCAATTCCTAAACTAAACGACATTGGGTTTCCCTATCCTTATTATTGAGATAATCTGGATCAGAATTGTTCATCACATTTATCAAATCTTATCAAATTTTTATATGTAAGTTCCGGTGTGGTTCCGAAAGTTATCTCTAGATAATCGAGCAAAAATAAATTTTTCATCGATCTTTGGAACTATACCCCAAAAAAGCCTAATTTTAAAACATTATTCAAACAAAATAGGTTAAGAAATTAAACATTTAACGTGTAAATGGCTATACCCAAAACAAAATACGATCGATTTACCTATGCAGACTACCTCTGCTGGGACGATGAAAAACGCTGGGAAATTGTCGATGGATCAGCCTATGATATGACACCGGCACCTGGCACTAAACATCAACAGGTTTCAGGTGCTTTGTTTGCAAACATATATAATTATCTTAAAGGGAAGCATTGCCAGGTTTTTTCGGCACCTTTCGATGTATGTCTTTTTGAAAACAGTGAAGAAGATGAAGATACCTACAATGTGGTACAACCTGATATTTCAGTCATTTGCGATCCTGGTAAAATAAGAGAAAAAGGAGTGAAAGGTGCACCTGACTGGATTATTGAGATTGTATCGCCTACTTCTGTAAAATATGATTTTGGGACCAAACTCCTTTTGTACCAAAAATATGGCGTTATGGAATATTGGATTGTAGATCCGGAGTCTCGCACCATCAATGTTTACCGTATTGACCAATCAGGAAAATATTTACCCGAGGGAGTGTACAAAGATAATGATGAAATATCTGCCAGCATTTTTCCTGATCTGAAAATTATCCCCGGTGAAATTTTCACGATCTAAAATAGCAGTATCTTGTATCAAAATAACAGCCAAAATAATGCTAAACTTATTGCTGTTTTACATTATTAATCCTAACCTGAACAAGCCAGAACCAAAAAGTTAATTAATTCTGTTGAAGAAGCTATTGAAGTTACTAAATTTGGAATATGAGAATATGGGAAGAGAGAAGTTGTGAAGAGAAACTCGTTCAATAACTTCTTTTAACTTCATTAACTTCTAAATTCCTGCTCACAATTTCTAATTGCAGTGAATTATGCCAATATATCAATTTAAAAGATAAGGTACTAACTGTTAAGCCCAAATCTACAATTCCTTTAACAAATTCAGCAAATCGTTCGTAGAGAGTTTAGCAGCCTGGTCAGTACCTTCTAGCAGACTATCGGCCATATCCCTTTTAGTATGATGTAACCGGATAATCTTTTCTTCGATGGTATCTTTCGCCACCAGACGATAAATGGTAACAGGTCGTGTTTGTCCAATGCGGTGAGCCCTGTCCGATGCCTGATCTTCAATGGCAGGGTTCCACCAAGGATCGAGATGGATCACATAATCGGCCCCTGTTAAATTAAGTCCTAGCCCTCCGGCTTTAAGACTAATCAGAAATAAATCGCCCGAGCCTTCCTGGAAATTTTTCACAATCACTGCCCTTTCCGGAATGGGAGTTGAACCATCGAGATACTGATAGCTGATATTACGTTTTTCGATTGCCTTGCGCACAATGTTCAGGTGACCGATAAACTGACTGAATACGAGAGCGCGGTGTTTGTTTTCGAGCAATTCGTCCACTATTTCAAAAAATGTATCCAGTTTTGCTGAAGCCAGTTTTTGGGTATTATCGACCAGAGAAACATTACAACATGCTAAACGTAAGCGGGTTATTTCAGCCAAGGCTTTTAGGTGCTTTTGGCCGGAAGGGCCCTCATCCGATTCAATGGAAGCGATAGCCTGCCGTCGTAACGCTTCGTAAAAAACTTTCTCATCGTCCGACAATTCAATTAAATGTGTGATCTCCGTTTTAGGAGGTAATTCATCCAGCACCTTCGCCTTGGTTCGTCTAAGCATAAAAGGCGATATAAGTTTTTTAAGATATTGCTTTTCAGATAGAACCTCATCCGGTCCGGAAGACATAAACCGTTCATTAAACTGCTGATACGTTCCAAGTAAACCGGGGTTTATAAAGTTAAACAAGTTCCAGAGTTCCCCCAGATGATTTTGTACCGGTGTGCCCGTTAAAATCAGCCTGAAATTCGCCTGCAGGTTCATGGCAGCTTTGGAGGTTTTCGTGTTGTTATTTTTCACGGCATGTGCTTCGTCGAGTATAACAGTATTCCAGGTTATTTTCCCAAGCAGCTCATTCACCGTTTGCAGAATTCCATAAGTGATAATGAGAAGGTCGAATTCTTTCAGGTTTTCCAAAATCTCTTCACGGTTAGTCACCGGAAGCACACTAACATTAAGCGTTGGGACAAATTTCCGAGCCTCCGTTACCCAGTTGTTCACCACCGATGCCGGACAAACAACCAATGCAGATCCCTGAGCGGCACGGTGCAATAATAAGGTGAGCGCCTGAACAGTTTTTCCCAGGCCCATATCATCGGCCAGACATGCTCCGGCATCCCAGGCTGCTAAACGGGCCATCCACCTGAAACCTTCTTCCTGATATGGCCTTAACTCCGCCTCCAGAGTAGTGGGAATGCCAATGATCAAATTATCAGTGATTTTAATTTTTTTCTGGAATTCTTTCCATGCCTTATCGGTTTTAAACGAACCCGCATTTTGAGTGATCTCTTCCAATGCATGCGAGGCAAATTTATTTACTTTAATTTCCTTTTTATCAATCGAAGAATATATTGCCAGCTCGTCGAGGCGTTTTTTTAGTTCTTCCGAAAGGGCAACGAATTCGTTATCGCCAATTTCCACGAAACGGCCTTTACTTTTCGTACGCATCGACAAAAGCTGCTGAAGCGTTAGCACTCTATTCTCGTCCAGTTTAAGTTCGCCCGATAATTCAAACCAGTTTCCACGACTATTCACTTTTAACTGAAGTTGTTGAAACGATAGCGACTGTCTCACTCGAAAACGCTCTCCTTCAGGCCATTCAACCACGGCTATTTCCTGATGAGAGCGAAGAACTTCCAACAACGAAAGACATTCGTGCGGATCGCTAAACATAACTGGAGCTGTAATTAAATCAGCATCCGCGATTTCACTCACCGCATTCGCCAGGGTAATAACATTAGCCAATTCCTGCTCAAGATTTCGATTTACGATGCATTTTTCGTTTTCGATTATTCCATAAACTGTTTTACCACCTTTGCCAGGCTTGGAATAAGGAGGCACAGTACCAAAAGGTTTTACAAAACATTCGGCCTTTAACGATCCTCCAACCGGGAGAATCTGAACCCTGACGCGAGAATCGGCCTGAACAGATTTGATGTTTTCCTCTGCAATTACTGAATCGGAATGCACAGTCATAAAACTGCTTACATGGGCCAGGGTTTTAAAAAGCTTATCTTTGCCTTTTACAGGAATAAGGGGCATTCCGTGGGTTAAAGCACGAATAACCAGAAGCTGTTCTTCAGTAAGTTCAACATACTTATAACGGGTATTGGTTTCCTTTAACAAGACTTGCTTGCTCCCTGTATCCCCAACATTGCATTGTATTTTATACCCTTTTGCCGTTTTTTCGATAATAAGTTCGGGAGGGGTTCTGATCAACTCAACAGGAATTTCGGGATTAGCGTAATAAAATAATAAAGGATGCCCTGCAAGCTCGTTCAGAACTTTGTCGAAATCAAAACTGTATTCAACACCGTAATAAGATCTGTTATGTTCAATAGTAGAAACAATTTTTAAATCCTGTGGTGTTAAACAATCCACTTCACCATTTTTAAGTTTTTTAAGACTTACATTTCTTCCTTTGCTCCAACCGCTGGCAATTCGCGTTTGCAAAACAGATTGCACCAATCTGGCATCAAAATCGACCAAATAAATGAGTCGGCTTCCATCCATTTTATCCTTCTTAACATTACTCCCATTACCACTAATAGCAAGCAAACTGGTAAGCATATCGTCCCATGCCTCATTCTTAACAAAGCTGCTTAAAAGAGGTTGGTAGTCCTTCAAAATAAGCTTGTTATGCTTTACATTTTGTGAATTCAATATCCATCCCAATTCATGTGCATAAAGTAATTGATTAACAGATATTGCTATATCGTATAATTGTTTGGCAAGTACAATTTGTTCATCCGTTAATTTACCTTCCAGAATAAATACAATTATCAAATAAATTGTAACATCCAAATATTCGGAGGTATAGATTTTTTCAAAATAAGTTTTTGAAAGAATTATCTTAGCTTCATATTTCCTCCCTAAGGCATTGTTAATAAGGCTCAGTAATAATTTATCCTCAAGCAAATCGCTTTTCAGGAATAATTTCTCTAATTGAGCCAGTTCGGTATTGTGAGAACCAGGTTGATGAACTGATAAAAGCAATAAATAAAAAAATCCGAAATGGATATCCGGAAAATACTTTCTTTGCCCTGTTTTACGCCTAAATAACAATATCTGATTATAGAAAATGTTTTTAGCAGTTTGCAGATCGCCATTATACATAGAACAAATTCCAATCACATAGTCGGAAAATGTAGATGGATATTTATTTGCTACATCTAATGCCTCAGTAAATTTACCCTCGAAAAGCTTCAATGCTGCTAATATTCCATTGTAGTAATTTTCTGTATGGGGTGAAGTAACCTCCAAAGGAGTAAGCTTATCAATAAACAAATACAAAGGCTCCCTGCTGTTGAATTGATAAACCACATAAACAATAGCCCCATTAATACAACTATGATGAAAATTTGTTGGTAATTTCAATAAAACATCATCATATAGACCACTAAAAAGCATTTGAACCAGAATTTTCCGTAACAAAGGACTATCAGAATTCATGAATTTTACTGACTCCTCCATCATTGCCTTGTCTTTTTCAAAACATCCAATTATAAAATTCCTTAAAAACCTTAATGGAGAAACAGGACGGAAGTGAAAATTCAGGTTTTGCAGAGAAAATTTCTGGATCTGCGAAATATAAGGGATATATTCATTTTTTCTGTAAAGCTCCGGAAATGCTTTTACAACTATATAAGAATGAATAGCCAGAACATTGTAATCGCTTGTATTTGTTACTCCAGCCTTATTAAGTGCCGAATAAACCTGAAAATATGATTTTGGGGGATTTTTGATTTTCAAGTTCCTAATCAAATCCTCGAACTGGAAATAATTTACGGGTTCGAACAAAAGAATCGCAATATCAGCAAAAAAGCGTATATCGGCAGGAAGACTATTATACTTATTCCAAAGTATTTCCTCGTTATTGTTAGGGACAATCATTGAGTTTCTATATAAAAAACAAAGATAGAAAACGCAACAAAAAGAAGATTAAATTTATTAGAGATTTCTAATTAACCTGCGTAAATAAATAAATTCGAAGGAAACCTGTGGCTAATAAGGTACAGGAAATCTTTATTGCTCCAAAGAACGGGCTGCGCCCAGAAAGGAATATAGTTCCTACATAACATCCTTGTGTTTTTAAATAGATAGGATACTGGTCGCATCAGGCGAAAAGCAGTAAACAGGCTGAGTGGAAGCATGACTGAGGCTCACTTTACTCATTAGTTGTCTTTCTATATTCAAATGGTTTTCTCCTGTCGATATACTTCAGCGCCAAAAATAATATACACAGATCAGCAATTAAAAAAACCCAGGCTAAACTGACATAGTAATGTGCAAACCAGGCAAAGCCAAATCCAAAAATATTTAACCAAATAGACCCTATAACAGTCTGCTGGTGACTAAACCCCGACTGTACCGCCCGTTGGTAAGCATGTTTCCGGTGCGCTTCCGAAAGCTTTTCCTTGTTGATAAACCTTCTAATGAGCGTAACGGTAGCATCGAACCAAAAAACAGAAGTTAAAATCAACCACACCCAAATTGAAGAGATATGATTGTTTTGATGATAAATTGCCATTACAGCAATAGTAAAACCCAACAAAGTACTCCCCACATCACCCATAAAAATCTTGGCTTTGGGCCAGTTCCAGAGTAAGAAGCCAAAGTTTGCAGCAGCAAGTAATAATCCTGTTTGATCGCCTGTAAGGATAAATGCACCCAGGCCAACAAAGACTAACTCCGATCCTATATACCCATCAATACCGTCCAAAAAATTATAAAAATTAATCGCCCATATGATGGCAATAAAGGCCAATGGAGTCAGAATAAGAACTATATCGAAATCACCCCAGGGAAATGGAAAGTAGCGAAGACCCTTTAAAAACCATAAAGCCAATGCTGCGCAAAAAAACTGAACAAGGAAACGCACATTAGGTTTTAACCCCAGAATATCGTCAGCAAAACCAACAAGGGTTAAGGGTATGCCTGCTAACAATGCATAGAACAAAGAGGTTTCTATCTTTCCGGCTACGAAAAAATAAATCAGTCCAATAAACCACGCAAAAGCAACAGCCAATCCCCCACCTCTTGGAGTAGGGATAGTATGGGAACTTCTATCGTTAGGGATATCGAGTATGGATTTACGGATCGCAAACAATCGGACCAACCAGGTGAACAAAAGAGAAACAGCAAGCACAAGAAAAAATATCATTGTTAAAATAGTTAATGTGCAAAGATAAATTTTTCATCAAACTTTGAAACTATACTCCAAAAAAGCCTAATTTTATCGTGAAAAAACAAAAGGCTCACACAAACTATGGGTGTCCCGAAGCTAAAATATGAGCATTTCACTTATTCCGATTACTTAACCTGGAATGATGAGAAACGTTGGGAAATCATTCAGGGTGCTGCATTCGAGATGACTTCGGCTCCTAACGGAGCATCAAAGAATATCGATGTTTCTTTCCATTCATATTGGTAATTATCTGAAAGGAAAATCGTGTTCAGTCTTCTCTGCCCCCATAGACGTTCGTCTGGCAGAAAATACATTCACCGATGAAGAAACAATAAATGTGGTTCAACCGGATCTTTTGGTTATATGTGAAACTTCAAAGATCGACGATCGCGGCATAAAGGGAGCCCCGGACTGGATTATAGAAATCACCTCCCCATCTACATTAAAACACGATTTCGGAACTAAATTATTACTATATCAGAAATACGGCGTTCGTGAATACTGGATTGTAGATCCCTCTACAAAAAACATTCACACATTTGGCCTGGATAATTATGGAAAATATAACCCAGGTAATAGTTATAAAGGTGAAGATATCATATCTCCAGGCATCTTTCCCGATCTGAAAATTATCCCCAACGAAATTTTCACAACCTGAAAGAAGCATCTTGTACGGATAATTCATAAACCTGATAATAACCTCACCCAGCCTTTGAATACACAAGAATGAAATGATTTAGGCCAAAAGCCTTTTGTAAGGCTAGCCCTTCAAAACTCCGTTTTATTATGAATACAAAAAAAGATGTAACCCACTCACTCAATGAAGCTGTAAAATGGCTTAAACATTCTTATAATCAATGTAAAGAATGTAAGCAAATCAACTTCGGTAATAGTAAAATCAGGTGATTTCTTGATAAAATTTGTTCCAACAACCGAAAAGCCTGTAATCGCGATATTCATAGTTCTAATCATTTATTTATTTCCCATTGCCCGCTTTTGTCGGAACCCACCCGCTTTTTTTCCTGTTTCTTTTAGTTTTTTGAGTTGCCATTCAACTCCACGTCTTGAAAGATTTAAATAAAAACGTTTTTTAAACTATTTACTAATTCAAGCACCGATACTACATTTACGTCATTTTTTACAATCCAACCTTCGTTAACCGGAGCAACAACAAATGTTTTGTTTGGTTTAATATCGTCAAAAGCCAAATAATTTCCTTTTGAAAGCGATGGTGATTTACTTGCTTTACATTCGATGGCACAAACTTGCCCTTTGTACTCCATAACAATGTTGCACTCTGCACCATTACTTGTTCTATAATAACTTAATATTGAATTTGGAAAATGACCTTTTACATTTGCTATTACAAGGGATTCCCATAATGAACCAAAAACGGAATGACCCGCAATATTGTTAAAATTAGCAAGTCCGAGTAAACTTGTTGCAATTCCGGTATCAGAAATATATACTCGTGGGGCTTTTACCATACGTTTACCTAAATTTGAAAAATACGGTGGTAAAACTTCCAACATAAAAGTTCCTTCTAATAAATCGATATAATTTCGAACAATTGCACTATTAACACCTAACGAATTACTTAATGTCGAAAAATTAATCAATTGACCGTTATTATATGCAAGCATTGTCCATAATCTGCGCATTATAGCTACCGAAAAACCTGACCATTGAAATAAGTCGCGTTCGAGAAAAGTGGTAATAAAATTTTCGCGCCAATCGTTTGAAGCATTATCAGAAGTAGCTAAATAGCTTTTTGGAAAGCCTCCCCGTTCGATATACTTTTCAAGATTAAAGTTGGGTAACAATTCAGTCCATAAAAAAGGGGTTAATCGATTATATCTTATTCTGCCGGCAAGAGATTCGGAGCTTTGTTTAATTAAATCGACTGAAGCAGAGCCTAAAAGCAAAAAACATCCGTTTGAATTCCAATCATCGGCAAGACTACGTAATAAGGGGAATAATTCGGGTTTACGTTGTATTTCGTCAATACAAATAAGCTTACCACGCTGATTTTCTAAATACCACTCTGCATTATTTAATCTTGCCAGATCCGATGGCCGTTCTAAATCTAAATAAACCGACAACTCTTTATTTGCTATAAAATGCTTAACCAATGTCGATTTTCCACATTGGCGAGGACCTAATATTGCTACAATTGGATTATCATTTAACCCTTCCTCAATCACATTTTCTATTTGGCGTTGTATATACATATTCTTATCATCCATGCAAATTTATAAAATATATTTAAATCTGCATGGATAAAATACATTTTCGAACTTTTTCCTTTGACAAGCTCCAACGACCATTAAAAAAGAACTCAGGTCGAAATGAACCCTGTAACTGCGGTAGTGGAAAGAAATTTAAGAATTATTGCGAAAAAAGTGCTGATTAACAAGATACTTCAAGGCCGGTCCGACAATCCGGTTTATGATCCATCCGTTTATTTGACAATATTGGGGGTGTGCCGAATTCTTCTACCTTTTACCCATTTGGCAAATCAATGGGACTGGTAATCTCCAACCGATTATCGAGCAACGCAATACTAAGTTGGTTTTATAAAACTAAGTACTACAACAAACATGCAGGGAAAATACCCTCTTCATTAGAATAATTATAGCTTATTACTTGTTTATTCTTTATGTTTAGTGAACCAGCAAAACGATTTAACTTCAGAAAATCTATTGATATGGCATTTCGTTTTACTTCAATAGCGAAGTTCTGATCGGGCAACACAAAATCAATTTCACGTTGGGATTTATCATGATAGTACTTAACGTTTCCATATTTTCGTAAATTCAAATATACAGCACTTTCCAGTAGTTGACCTTCTGTCAACTTTGAAATCTCATTTGCAATGCCATTATCGCAGATATAAACTTTTTGCGTACTGCTAATTTCTTTATCTGCATTTTTGCCATATCGCGAAATAAAATGAAAAAAGTAAGAGCCTGACAAAAACGACAAATAATTGTAAACTGTTTCGCGTGTGATTCCCAGTTCAGAAGCAATACGTGTTACGTCAATTTTGTTACCAGTTCTAACAGCAAGCAATATAATTAAATCGCGCAATTGCGATATATTCTTTATGTTAGTTAATTGCAGCAAATCGGTTTGAAAATAGGATTTAAAAATATCGCGCAGATATATTTTCTTTAATTCATTGGTAGAAGCCAATACAACTTGAGGAAAACCACCATATTGCAAATATTCATCGTAAAGTTTGATGCGTTTATGATAATTGAGTTCCGATTTGTCGACACTAAAAAGTGTTGCTTTAATAACCAATTCTTTGGTAGCACCTTTAAAATAAATAAATTCGTCAAAATCGAGCGGAAATAGTTCAACTTCAATTTTTCTACCGGCCAGAGACTCAGGGAATAAGTTCTTTAGATAAAAACTGCTCGAACCAGTCACAATAAATTTAATATCATAATGATCATACAGGTACTTTATTGGACGCACAATATCAGGATAAGCCTGAATCTCATCTAAAAGTATGTAGATTTTCTTTCCTTTTTCAATGGATAATTTTTCAAAGTTTTGGAGAATATTATTATAGTCCTTTTCTTCAAAAATAATTCTATCCAATGGGTTTTCAATATCGAGCATTACTTTATTACCCGACTCAATGCTATCGTAAATCATTGATAATAATGTTGATTTGCCGACACGTCGCATTCCGGTAATTACAATTATTTCCTTTAATGGCAAGTATGCCATAATATTCGGAAATACTTTTCGAGTCAAACTTGCCATTTTGTAATAGGATGCATAAAAGTTGAATTAAAACTCTTACAAATATACATATTATTTGTCGGCCAACAACATACAAATAAATGATTTTGCAACCAATAAATCCAGCTCATGGTTTATACGCTTATTCTTTCATGCCTTCATTTTTATTCTTTAATTTCGTTGCCGAGGCTTGAAAGTATGGAAAGCACCGGAAGTCAGCGATTGGGCTCCCCTGTTTTATTTTTGAAAAAAGCTATCACTTTGTCCCACCTTGATACCAATTAACCATTTCGTTAATACCATATTCCGTAGGATATGGAGGAGTAAACCTCTTCTCGAATTTGCATTAAACAATTGTCACTTTTTTAGGAGCAAAAAAAGTAACCAAAAAACTCTTTGCCGGCGAGAACGCGGTTCGTCTCCTTCCTCGACTTCCCTTGGACAGATCGCCGTCTATAAGGAATTAGTTTTAAAGCTTCGCCGTGCTTCTATTGAAAAGTGTGAGCTTAACTAAAGAACAATCTACTGATACCATTAATTACCAACTTTACAGTACCAAATTTGCGCAATTAAAAAGTATCTTATTAACCATATCGTCTCTCACTTTCATCCGGTTTGATTTTGGTTAAAAGGGGAGCAATTTTCGGCAAAATTTATAAATGCCTTTCCTGATCAACATAATTATCAAAAGCATCAGAGATTATCCTCTTGATAGTTTCCCAATTGTTAGTATTCAAGTAATCAGGATCAAATTGTCCTTCACATTTGCCATACATGGTAAAATTTTCCATTACAGTTCTGAGATCATTCCATGGATAACGTTCTTTATAGAATTCTGTCATTTCTTTAAGTGAATATCTACTCAAAATTTCAGCTAAATCCCAGTAATCTTTTTTTTCTTTCCTTGTTGTAATCGCTTCCAACTTCATGGCAGCAATATCCTCGATATGAGCAATGCGTATTCCTTCTTCTTCGATATATGGTCGTATATACTCTTCATTACACATCAAATCTACTTTAAGTTCCTGGTCTGATCCGAGCTGTAAATACATTTTTACTCCAAAAGCAATATCCCTGATCTCCTGGCGAGGATAATACTTTTTCATTGTTTGCAAAAGATCTTCACTTTTAATGTATGTGGCAGTAAACAAATCAATATCAATACTTTTTCGATGGCCAAGCATTAAGCTCAACGCAGTTCCGCCGACAAGCCGAAAATCCTTCAGCTCCTCAATCTTCATCAGATATTTTAAAGTTTCTTCAAGGAAGGGCGATATGGTTTGTTTGTGTAACATTTAAAATTATCCTTTTTTATTTTAAAAATAACAGATGCCAGGTGAAGAGCGTTTTCAGGAAGATATTCAGCACTCAACAATGCATTAATCACCGTATCATCACCATAATAAACGATAGTGTTAATAATATCATCCCACTTTCCCTGCTCGAAAACCCGTCGGATGATAAAAACCTTATGAGCTTCCTTATCCAGCTTTGAGATATCAGTATCCCAAAAAGCTCTCTTTGAAATATTTAAGTCTTTCTTCATAAGGAATATTCCGGATTATTTAATTATTTACAAATTAACTAAAATATGTCCACAAAAGCCAATCCAACATTTAATACACATGACAAACTGGCCTATTATTAAGCCCCATTTTCCTAGGTTGGAAATTTCAATTAAAAGCCTAATTCAATTTATCAGTATTTTTCTTAAGAGAAGGCAAAAATTTAACCACAGGCGGTGATGTTCCATCTTTGCCCAGGAGATCAAAATCTCTCTGGCCTTCGGGAAGAGCAGCAAGATTAACCAACCCGACAAATTTATAGCTTTTAATTTTTTCTCCATCAATTCCATCGTTTATGACCTGCTTCAATACTTTGTCGGCTATTTCCACCACCGGACATTTATAACAAAAATAACTGTATTTATCCATTACAATAAAATTATCCATCTCGAATTTTTTTGTTTCGATGTAAATCATTCCGACACTATATTTCTGACCTAACAATCCACCGCACTCTGGACAAGGGACCTCATAATAATATGCACTTACATAATACCTGTATGGCTTTGAAGCATCAGCAACAGGTATTGGAATTTCATGGAATTTTAAAGGCTCTTTCATCAGGATTCTATTTTAAAAATTTATAAATGCGAGTTCAAATTTATAATAAACACGCTTGTTCATTATAGTATCAGCAGATTTTCTTGGCTTAATCGAAGAATATTATACTTTTGCAAACACTTTAAATCTTTTGCCGGTATAGCAACCCTATCATATCAATAAAAATAAAAAGAAAGAAGCCCGATGCCCGATGCCCTATTTCCATAAATCACTTTTCATAATCATTTTACTGGCAATAAATCAAATTTGCTATTCCCAGTCCCATGTTCCCTCAGTTTCAGTAGAAAGCGGAGCAGTGGTTTCTACCGGGAAACATGCCCCTTTCTGGTTCTATTCCAACCAATACGGAAAAGTCTCTACCAAAAATAACAGCATATACCTGTTGCCATCTATATACCGGAATTTTAAA
>JBBQEI010000012.1:0-84132 GCA_038320545.1 Bacteroidales bacterium | reverse complement strand
TTAGCAAAGGAATCCGGGAATTTTTCATTAATAAAATCAATTAGCTTTTCTCTTAATTCTACTTTCAGATCCCAATTTTTAGATGCGTCAGCGCTTGTAACCACAATTCGGATTTCCTTAAATTTTTCGGTTGTATTAGTTATTTGAACATTCCAGAAACGGCCATCCCAATTTTTGTTTTCTTCCAGGATTATAGGCATAGTTTTTCGTATGGCCTCTGCCGGGAAATTGTAGTCAACATAAAGAAATATTGAACCAGTGATACTTGAACTGGAACGGGTCCAGTTTTGAAACGGTTTTTCAAGAAAGTAATTAACCGGAAGGATTAGTCGGCGTTCGTCCCAAATCCTTACTACTACATAGGTGAGGTTTATTTCTTCAATCCGGCCCCATTCTCCTTCAACAATAACCACATCGTCCAGCCTGATTGGCTGGGTAATAGCAATTTGGATGCCGGCTAAAAACATGGATAAACTTTTTTGAGCTGCAAAACCAACTATAATTCCCAATATCCCCGCTGAAGTAAGTATACTAACCCCAATAGCCCTGGCCTTTTCGAATGTAAGAAGGCTAACTGAAATAGCCACAATTACTATTATGGTATTAATAATACCCTGAAAAACCTTTAACTGTGTCAGGTTTTTGCGGGCAATCAGGTTATTGGTTTGTGTAATGTCCAGTTTACTTTGCATAATGTATGCACCAGCCTTCACAAACTTGGTAAGAATATAGGCCACGGTAAAAATGAGGAGAATATTGTTTGTATGGCTGATGTAACCGGAAAAATTAAACCTGTTAAGGGTGGTTACGGTGAAAATTTTAAATAAGATCCAGAAAATTAACCATAGAGCCGGCAGGCGGAACAGATCCAGAATAAAATTATCTACCCTGCCGGGTGTTTTATCCACATATCTTTTTAACCGTTTATAAAAATACTGCGTAATCAGAAGAAGAACAAGGAAAATTATAATAAAAATGACTGAACCAATTACCACAACCGAAACATTAGGGTCTTTAATTGCTGTATCCATAAGAGAATAAGTTAATTTAATTATTCATATAACAATCCATAAAGGAAATATTACCCATACAATAAACGTCTGTTCGCATTAATCACCATTCTGTTAAATTGAAGTTGTCTATTATTCATATTCCTGATAGCATAATAGATTAATAAATTCGTAAACCTGCGATTGTTTTTTCAAATGATAATTTGCTTTAGAAGGCTGTGATCCAATTTTTATGGAAACTCCGGATTCCGGAACAACTTTAATATTTTACGACAAAGTTACTGCTGCTAATCAACTCCTGAAAAATTATCCCTGCGATTTTGTAATAGCTATCGGAGATGATAAAACCGATGAAGATTTATTTCTTTTTTAACATCAGCATGGGCAGAAAGCAATATAAGGTTTGATAAAAAATAGCAGTCAATGTGTGAAATGTGTAATTTTTTTAAAGCTTTATGTAAAGTTACTTGAAAATCAATTTTCTACCTTTGCATAATTATTATTTCGAATAAAAAAAGGAGATAATAACTAATTAGAAAGGAGTAAATTATGTTAATCAAAGCGAAAACACTAAAGGATTATAAATTGAATGGCGTTGATGGTGAAATAGGTAGTGTAAAAGAGTTTTTCTTCGACGATAAATTCTGGACAGTGCGCTATCTTGTTGCGAATACCGGAAATTGGTTCACCAATCGTCAGGTGCTTATTTCACCTTATCTTATACAATCTGTCGACAAAGATGCTAAGATTGTCAACATCAACTTAACCAAGCAGCAAATTTACGATAGTCCGGAATGGGAAAGCGATAAACCTGTTTCGAGGCAATACGAAGAATCGTACAATACTTACTATGGAACTCCAGTTTACTGGGGTGGCACAAGTATGTGGGGTACCTATCCTTACCTTATGCGCGACCAGGATAAGTGGAATACAAGTATAGAGGAAAAAGCTTCGTGGGATCCTAATTTGCGCAGCACCAAAGATGTCAGCGGACACGATTTCCAAGCCACTGATGGTGAAATTGGCCATGTAGACGATTTTATCATTGACGATGATACATGGACTATCCGCTATTTTATGCTTGAAACAAACAACTGGTTCACCAGTCGCAAAACACTTATTTCTACCGAATGGATTGACCATATCAGTTGGGATGATGAAAAAGTATATGTTAACCTTTCGCGCGAAACTATTAACAATGTGCCCACATATGAGGCAGAACGCGAATTGACCCGCGATTATGAAAATCAGCTTCATAGTCATTATAAAAGGGAAGGTTATTGGTATAATGAACATGTGTCAAGTTATTCTCATTAAAGAGAAATGGATTAGTTGAAGGCTTAATGTTTAGTGTAACAGCCTGCATAATTAGGCAATTAAAAAAATCGATTCCATATAAAAAAGGAATCGATTTTTTTTGCTTACGATTTAACTAAACGGGATGTGTACATATAGGCAATACCTGCCGCAAGTATAGTAAAGAATGAAGTCACAACAGCAGGATGTGTATCTGCTCAAACCTGTGGATTGAATTTTTGGCTCTTTTAGTAAAGGGACCATGGGCTCCATGGTGTTCATGGCAGGAAGCTGAACCATACAGGTCTTTATGTTGCTTCCGTCGTGAATAAGTTCCGTCCGCAGCGAATCGTAAAAACCTTCTATGGCATAATCAATAGTATAAAATTAGCTACCCGAATTATCGCCAAATGAAACTCTGGATATCTCAGGGCCGGAAGCATAGGTGATATTGCCTTCCTCCTCTGCAGTAATGAATATTTCTTTGGGTTCAAACGGCGAAACAGTTTTGAGCTCAGCTTTTTGAGCATTTTTATTTTTTAACTGGCCGATATTCTTAGTGCCATTTTGGGCCGTAGTAATCCATACAACATATACTTTTTTTGCCGGGTTAAGCCTTTCGGCACTGGATAGGTTTTGCGCCACTACCGATATTTTATAGTTACCGTTTTTATCCTTATCCTTACTGGCCTTAATAATTGCCGCCGGAGTTACGTTCGATACCGGGAATTTTGTAGTGGTTGCACACGACGATATCAAAAATACTGATATAAAGAGTGTTAAAATTGTTTTCATAACTTAAAGTTTTAAATTATTACTAGTTTTCACCAGGGATTTGATATTTACCCCAGTTCTGTAGACATTCTATTATGATATCACTTACATTTTTTGCCATTATCATTCTAGTTAACGTATTTTATTTTGAACAAATTTGTAACTCAACTATTTACACACTGTAGATAAAATTCTACAGTCCGTCAAACTGGTTAAGCTGAATTCAGTCTTATGATGTGTTAAATGATAATTTAAATTATTGCCATTCATTAAAAGCGTCTTGCAACGGTTTAAAACGCTATATTTATATACCTTTTTGATTTATTTTGACTGCATTTCCTGATTTTTGAGCTATTAATTAAATTAACATGTTTGTTACTTTATACAGGTTTCAAATAACATTCCAGTAACGCGTTTAAAGATTATTTTCCTTATCTGATTTATCCTATCCGATAGTCATTCCAAAGAGTGTTTCTGCCTATCATGAAATGCCATTGGTAAGGAAATTGCACGTAATTCTGGAAATATTATGCTATCCTCTTGAAAAATACAGAAAACAAAAAGTTATCGGGTGAAAGAAAGAAGCTACTAAACAACATTGTAAGGGTAAGTGAAACCCCGATGATTATCCTTGCCTTCATCTGGTTGGTCTTGTTGGTTATAGAACTGGTCGATAAAACAACTTCGCTTCTTCAAAACATTGGGGTCATTATCTGGGTAATTTTTATTCTGGATTTTCTGCTTAAATTTTTTATAGCTACGGAGAAACTAAAATTCCTGAAGAAGAACATTTTAACCATCATTTCCCTTATTGTTCCTGCATTCAGGATTTTCAGGATTTTCAGGATTTTCAGATTTATAAGGCTTGGTCGTGGTGTACGGCTTATTAAAGTGGTAGGCAGTTTTAACCGGGGAATGAGATCGCTCGCCACTACGCTGCATAAACGAGCTGTTATTTATGTTGTTTTGCTCTCGATAATTGTTGTGTTACTTGGAGCGGCCGGAATGTATGCTTTTGAAAAGGGAGTGAACGATGGTTTTAAAACGTTTGGCAGTTCTCTGTGGTGGACAGCCATGCTGGTGATGAGTATGGGAACTGAAAACTGGCCAAAGACAAACGAGGGCCGTTTCTTATGTATGTTGATCGTAATTTATGGGTTGGCGGTGTTCGGATATATCACAGCAACTATCGCTACCTTTTTTATTGGTAAGGATGCGCAAGAGAAAACAGCGAATTTGAATGTTAGTGAGTTCGAAGATTTAAAAAAGGAAATCCATTCGCTTAAAGAAGAAATAAAAAACCTTAATCCGCATTAATTATGAATTTGGATCACTTACATCCGGCTCGATTCGCGCAAAACTGAAATAGCCCTGTTAACACTATGGCTTACAGCAGTAATTATTCCTGACTGTAGGAGTGGGAATCCATTTTCAGCAATTTAGAATCGATTTCGGAAAGAAGTTTGTCCCTGACTTCATGATTAATGGCATCATGATGAAAAGCCCGGTAGATGTTGAGTTTTTCAGTAAACTGGCCACAATAAAAAGAAGCATTATAATCGAATAATCCGACATCAGAAAGGTTTTATGTAATTAAGTACATTTATTCTTTTCTTTTAAATATCCTTTTGATTTTTTCCCATGCATCTTTAGTTGCTGTATTGCTTTTCTGATCCCCTATCAGATAAGCATAGGGTTGCAATCCTTCAAAATTATCGAATATTATCTTTATCATTCCCAAAAGAGGAATAAACAATATAACACCCGCAATACCCCATATCATTCCTCCAACTATGAGTATAAAAATTGTAAAAAATGGACTAATGTTTACACTACCACCTATAAACAAGGGAGTTATAATATAATTATCAAAAGCCTGAGCCAAAGCAATAACAATAATGACCCCTAATGCAGGTCCAAAAGAATCTTCTGTTATTAAAGCCATAGTAAATGGTAAAAATCCACCCACAATAGGGCCTACATAAGGTATGAAAGTTACTAGGGCAGCAATAGCCGATAACAGAAAAGCATTTTTGAGGCCTATTATTGACAATCCTATAAAATAGAAAATTGCAAGAATTACAATGGAAATCATTCTCCCTACCAGATACTGCTGGGCAATACTGCTGATTTTGTGGATAACAACTTTAACATCCTCTCTCTGTTCATCTTTATAAAACATCACGAAAAAATTCTCATATTTTTCGCGGCTTAGCAGGAAAAGAAAAGTAAGCACCAGAACCAGTGCCGAACTTCCTATCATAGTAACAATTCCTTTAACAATGTTAGCAAGAAAGGCACCTGCATTACTCAGAGCGTCCTTCAACTGATTTTTGAGCGTTGATATCTGACTTTCACTACTTATCCCGAAATTGCTTTTTATCCAGTCCTGGATTCCATTTATAGTGGATTCGAGTTTCTTTTGGATGTTGGGCAGATCGTCGCTGAAAGAGGCCACCTGAATGTAAATCAACCCCAAAACAATAGATATGGCAATAAGAATTATAAATACCGAAGTTAATGTTGAAAATACCCTGGACATGCCCCAGCTCTCAAATTTATTGGAAGCTGAAGCCATGAGCATAGCCAGAAATATGGAAAACATGAGAAGAATAAGAATATTTCGTCCGAAATAAAGGATTACTGTAACAATTACAGTAAGCAAAAGAACATTAACTACTTTGCTTAATGGAGCAGGTTTAAGCACAATTTACAAAATTGAATGAACCTTTCTTAGCGATTTTCAACTACCAAATATTTTGATGCTGCCCAGAACCTGTCCGGATCGGTAATTTCCAAAAGTTTAACACCACTTGAATCTACCATATTGTAGGTGTCCGACGGATGAGCTGTTACAATGCTGACTTTATCCCCCTGGAGCGGAATTACAGTATCCGTTTGTATATCCACGGTTTTAAACTCCTGCTTGTTGAATTGCGGATTCAGCTTGTCTACCCGACCAAACAAACCGAGAAAACCACCTTTTTTTACAATGATTTCTTTTTCTTTTAAATCCTTGCTGTTTCCTACCACAAAATGCCCGGTATTAAGTTTAGTAACCACTTCGTTAATCTTACTATTTTGGTCGGCACTAATTGAAACCAAACGGTTAATCCTGAATTGCTGGGTGTCAATCTGAGTTTTCAGGGTAACAACATCTTTGTTTAAACCCGCAATCTGGTCGTTTTTAGTGCCTATTGTATTATTCAGCGAATCCAGTTTGCTCTTGAATACTGTTCTTTCGTTCCGCGAGTTTGCAATAACTCTTTGAAGCGATTTGTATTTGCTGTCATTTTTATCCAGAAGGTCTTTCAGATGAACAATGTCCTGTTTGATCCTTTGACCTGCATCGCCTTCCTGTTTGTCAAGACCCAGGGTGATCTCCAATTCATCGAATGAAGCTACCAATTGGTTGATGATAGAGTCGCGTTCGTGGGCGAGGTTCGTCAATTCCTGGTTTTTCTGATTAAGCTGTTCAATCGTCGCCTTCCTTTTACACGAAGGAGCCAGGAATAAAATTAATCCTAAAATGAGTAAAAAGTTTTTCATAGTATGTTGATTTTGAATTAACACCGATGTAGATACCAAAACCATTCCAAGATGGCCAAAAGGGATAACGTGCTATAATAAAGGAAGATAAGCCAAGCCGTATTTATAAATGGGGAAAAATTTGCACAAATGAGAGTGATTAAGTATCAGTGTTTAGTTTACCTGATATTTGTAAATTGTTTTTTAATATATATCATCTTCACATACTTTCGTCTCAATTACTCTTGCATAAATCTGGGTTGTTTTAATGCTTGCATGACCCCGAAGTTTTGAAACAGTTTCATTAGGTACACTATTTGACAATGTGACAGTGGTGGCAAAGGTATGTCTGGCAAGGTGAAAAGTGAGGTTCTTCTCAAGTCCACATAAATCGGCTATCTCTTTAAGACAACTATTGAGGATCTGATTAGAAATTTGTGGAAAGAGACTTTTCCAATTTTTTAGGAGTTGATCGTTTTTATATATTTCCATGATACTTTTTGCCTTTGGTAAAAATGGTATTCTAACATCTTCTTCTGTCTTGTTTTTGTTTTTTTTTGCGAGGAGAAAATAACCAGTAATTGCCATCTATGCCCAGCTTAATATTTCTATGGGTAAGTCTCATTACATCAATATAAGCCAAACCGGTATAACAACTAAAAATGAAAAGGTTTTTCACGAACTGCAATCTTTCAATTTTGAATTCCTTATCTTCAATGGCATACAACTCTTGTAAAGTCAAAAAACCTCTATCTTTTTTATGAAATGGGGTGAATGTTTTTGGAAAGGATCTTTGACAAGCCATTCATTTTTTATTGCAAGGCCTATTACTTTACGAAGCCGTTCAATATGTTTTATGGTACCATTCTGGGTGCATTTCTTTTTAGGGTTATCCTGGCGTAGATAGGAGCTTTATCATCTTTAGCTTTGTACTTTTTAAGAAAGAAAACAATTCCGAAGGTGTTTTTTGAAGTCATATAATTTAGATTTAAAGTTGATTGAATCTTTTTGATAATTAGGGCACCGAAGTAATACTAAAATACCCTTCAAAAGACTTCAAATTGATTTAAATAAAATAGGGCACCGAATAGGGCACATTTTCGTTGAAATTATATGATTTTAATTGATTGGCTAAAAAACAAAAAGCCCGTAAATCATAAGATTTGCGAGCTTTTGTTTTGGGTTTAAACCCATTTTGTCGGGGTGACCCGACTCGAACGGGCGACCACTTGCCCCCCAGGCAAGTACGCTAGCCAACTGCGCCACACCCCGAAATTTCTGATTTTCCCGGACTTTTTTGTCCTTGAAAAGAGAATGCAAATTTAATTTTTTTTGTTTAAGAGGAGACAGCTAACCTGAAATTAAATTAAATTAATTCTAACTTATTGGTGCCAATAAATATTTAAAGTTTGAAAAAGAGCTTTTGTCTATTAAATAAAGTGGTTTAACAATTTTAAATTTTATTTGACTGAAGCTTTTAAACCTGTTTCTGCAGATGTATTTTTCATGATGATAATTGTTTGATAAACATAATTTTCATCACTTTTAAATCTGTAGAAGTTAAAAGAAAAGTAGAGTTTAAAGATTTAAGACCTAATGTAAGAATAGCATTCTAATACCTTTCCTTTAAAAAAAATTACAAAGTCGGTGATCTGCTAATTTTTCAGGTTAATTAATCGGTTCGTTTTTTGCTTAACTTTGACTGTAAAACTATACTTTGTATTTTTAACACTTTAAAAAATAAAAAAGGAAGAATCATGAGTTTGTTTAAGCCACTGGATATACAGGAATCAAAAAGCTCTTCGGCAAAACCTGAAGGCAAACCGGAACATGTAAGATGTTTAATTCTTGGTTCCGGTCCTGCCGGATATACTGCAGCTATTTATGCTGCCCGTGCCAATTTGTCACCAGTTATGTACGAAGGTTTACAACCAGGCGGACAACTTACCACCACTACCGAAGTGGAAAATTTTCCAGGTTATCCAAATGGTATCACTGGTCCTGAAATGATGGAGGATTTGAAAAAACAGGCCACACGCTTTGGTGCCGATATTCGGTTTGGATATGCTACTTCCGCTGATTTTTCATCACATCCCCATAAGGTTATTGTAGATGAAAAAAAATTAATCGTTGCCGATAGTGTCATCATTGCAACCGGAGCTACAGCAAAATATTTGGGCATTCCTTCCGAAGAAAAATATAAAGGTTTTGGTGTTTCTGCATGCGCTACATGCGATGGTTTCTTTTATCGTGGCAAGGTTGTGGCAGTTGTAGGTGGCGGAGATACCGCTGCTGAAGAAGCAACATATCTGGCTGGTTTATGTAAAAAAGTATATATGATTGTTCGTAAAAATGTATTACGCGCATCGAAGGCTATGCAGCATAGAGTTCAAAACACTGCCAACATTGAAGTACTTTACGGACATATTACAAAAGAAATAGTAGGTGATGAGATGGGAGTTAATGGAGTTATCCTCACTAATGGCGATGGTAAAGATATTACAATTGATATTGACGGATTTTTTGTTGCCATTGGACACGAACCTAATAGTACTATTTTCAGGGAATACCTCGAATCGGACGAAACAGGATATATAAAAACCATTCCGGGAACTACAAAAACAAATGTTGAAGGGGTATTTGCCTGTGGCGATGTACAGGATAAATATTACCGTCAGGCAATTACTGCCGCTGGCACTGGTTGTATGGCAGCTTTGGATGTTGAAAGGTACCTTGGGGAAAAGGGATCCCATTAACATTCGAACAAAGAAAATTGAATACACCACATGCTTTACCAATTCCACATGTGGTGTTTCAATAATTCCATACAGCATTTCTGAATTATCCATACCCCTGATTTCTTAACCTACCGGTATTTTTTACCTCTTACCCGATTATTATTCCAGTCACCAAAATATATTGTGTTAACTTTATAAAAGAAGTGTGATGCTTGCGTTATAATGTGGAGTAATAATTTGCGGATGGAAACAATTAACAGAATTTTATGGGCTATTTCGGGTCATCAACGGGAAATAATAGCCGAAACAAAAGTTGATAATTATAGGGCCACTATTGTAGGTGCCATTTTATTAATGGTAGGTATTTACGCCACTCTTGCGTGGACGTTTTTCTTTTCGACTGTGATGAAAAGCTTTCTTACAGCTTTTATTTGCGGTTTGTTTGCAGGATTTTTTATTTTATTATTCGACAGGGCACTTATTTGCTCTATTTCGTATGGAAAAAGAAATTTTTGGGCTCTTAGTTTTCGGTTTACCCTGGCATTAATCCTTGGTGTTTTTCTTTCACAACCTATCATACTTAAATTGTATGAACCTGATATTAAAAGGGAAGCCGTTATTCTTGTTGACAAAAAAAATAACGAAAGAAAAGCGGAAATGGAACGGGTTTATGCTGGCGAAATCAATAATCTTCAAACCAGAAAAGCCGAACTTAATAAGGCTTTATTGGAAAAGCAAAGCCAGCTTATCACTAACGAAGAAGCTTTTAAGAAAGAAATGGATGGAACCGGAGGAACCGGAAGATGGGGTTATAATACTGTTTCGCAAAAGAAAGAAATCATTTATAAGAAAGATCTGGCAGAATTAGAGGTGTTGAAAAAACAATTCCAACCTGAAATAAAACAAATTGATGCCCGGTTAGATTCTATTCAGGCGGATGTAAACCGACAATTAAAGAAGTTTATTGAGGAAACACAAAATCAAGGTTTTTTAATTCAAGCCGAAGCGCTTCAATCGTTATTAATTAGGGATAAGACCCATACGCTTCGAAATCGATATTTTCTGCTGATGATTATTCTTACTTTAATCGAGCTTTCAGCCCTTATCTCGAAGCTGATCCTTGAAACAGGAAGTTACGGTAAAAAAGTTGATTATATATTAGACAGGGAAATGAAAGAAACTGCTGCCGATAAAGAGATTTTTACAAATAAAATCGAGAATTATAAAAAGCTGACACTCCAGAGAGAAACAAATATTATCAATGATTTTTTTGAAAAAACCGACACTGTTCAGCAAAAAAAAATGGTTTCTATAATAAATGAATGGGACCAAAAAGAAAGCCAGACTTATAGTAATACCTGGGGAATTGTGCATCATCGTCTGATGATTCACGATGTAAATAATAATGGTTCAGCTGTAAAAAGTGAAATTGATGAAAATCCGGTTAAAGATCTTAATTGAATGACTTGGAGCCTTATATAAACCGAAAAGATATCAGTCACCCAGAGCGGAATCGAAGGGCGACCCGAAGAGAGTTTCCTAAACAAGCCTTCGGTCATACATAGCTACTAAAGATATATCTTTCAATAGGCTGATTTACAGACATCTTTCAACTCCGCTCAGGATGACCCCCGAGATGAATGTCATTTTATATTGCAATTCTTAATTTGATTTTGCCACAATGTGACAATAAACTGATTTTAGAGGTCATATTATCTTAGCAATAAAACCGTACCTGTCTTTGTTTCAATTATGCCATCAAAAGTTTCAACTTTAATGGTATATACATAACTGTCAACAGGTTGTGGCTTGCCCTGATAGTTTCCATCCCATCCTATAGAGCGATCGTTACTCGAAAATACCAGGTTACCCCATCGGTTATATATTTTGAATTCCAGCAATTGCTTAATATTATATCCTTCAACTTTAAAAATACTGTTTTCTTCGCCTTTTCCAGGTGTAAATGCCGAAGGTACATCAAAAGCTTTTTCGCCGGGTTCAACAGTTATGTTAAAACTTTTTTCGAGTGTAAAACATTTATTTTTATCAGTAACCTTTACTAAATAATTTGTTGATATTCTTGCAGTAGAAATTGGATTAAAACAATTATTACACGACAGGAAGTCTGCTGGCGACCATTCGAATGTTGTGCCATCCTCTGTATTTGCAACAATTTGTATGGGTCTTCCTGCAATAATTGTAGAATCTTCAACATCAAGTTCTATAATTGGCTTTTGCTGAACAATAATTTCGACAGAATCTCTGCGGAAACATTTTGAAAGTGCATCTACTGCATAAGCTTTATAAAAGAGGCTTTGTTTTGGGTTAGCTGCGGGATTTGTTATTATTGAGGAACTTAAATCAGTAGCTGGTTCCCAATGTATATCCTTATCGCTAACAGCATTAAGCAAAGCTAACCCACCAACACAAATAGTAGTGTCGTTACTTATTGAAAGCGTCGGTATTTTGCTTACCAAAATATATTGAATAGCAGTGTCTTTGCAACCAAATAAACCTGTAGTCATCAGCGTTACCTTATACGTTCCGGGTGTAAGCATATTTTGAGGCGATTCGAGCGTAGAAACTATACCATTTCCGAAATCCCATTTATAGCTAGAAGCTCCTGTTGATGTGTTTTTAAATTCCACCGTAGTACCTTCGCATATGGATGTGTCTTCAATACTTATTCCCGCCTTAATATTATAAATATTTACCGAATCTACAATTGCAGGAGGAATGCATTTACCGTTATCGCCATAAAGAATCAATTTGACGGTTTTGTTTCCTACCGAGCTAAACTTATGATTTACAGGATTGCTAAATGACAAGTTGCCATCGCCTAAGTCCCATTTATAACTAAATACATTTGATGTATCTTTCAATGTATAAGTAATGATATCACCTTTACAGGCATCGCTTGGATTTATATCAAAACTTCCTGTAGGTCCGGTAATTTTTAGTACTCTGCTAAAAGTGTCCGTGCAACCGAATGAGGTTGTAATTTCAAGTTTTGCCCTGAAATTACCTGGTCTGTTATAATTATAATTAATAGTATTAAGATAACCGGGCGAAGAATTATCTCCATCACCGTAATACCATTTTCCACTTTCGATATTTTTATTGGCTGTATGGGTTAAAGTAACCAGATTCGGATAACACTTTAATATCGTATCGGAAGCAGTAAAACGGGCATTGGCTTTTTGGACCTTTATAAAATTATCGTAAGTGAATTGGGAGCTGCAACCATATTTGTATACCAGGAGTGAAACGTCGAAGCTTCCGCTGTCAGGATATTCATAAGATGCAGGAAAAGCAATCGATTTTAAAGTATGTCCATTTTCAAAATTCCATATAGCGCTATCCGGATCCTGAAAATCCATCACAAATTGAACTTCGTTCCCGGTGCAAATCTCAGTAGGGGTAATGGCATTAAAAGTTGCAATAGGTTGGGCTGTTGCAATTCTTTTTTCGTATGTGGAGGTACAATTAAAATTGTCGGTAACTGATAAAGTCGTAATATATTCTCCGGGGTTTTCAAAAAGATGATCCATAGTATTTAGCTTTGCAGTATATGAAGCTGTTTTGTCATCACCAAAGTCCCAATTCCAGGATTTAATAGCATAAAAATCGGGAAGCGAATTGTCGGTAAAAGTTACAGGTAATGGTGAACAACCTTCAGTTTTGTTAGCAGTAAAAAGGGGCTTTGGTTTATAAATTCTAATGGCATTTGTTGTGGAGTCTACGCATCCATCATCATAAAAGGCAAAAAGCTTAACATTAAAATTTCCACCTTTCGAAAAGGTATGAAATGAGGAATCTTTTTTTGTTCTAATGAATTGCGAAGAATCATTAAAATTCCAGAGGTATTTTTCTTTACCTGAATCATGTAATTTGCCCGTTGAATTACTATAGAATAATATAACATCTCCGGCACAAGCTTCTGTTTTTGTAACAAACGCAGGAGTATGGTTTCTTATTTTTACCACTCTTATTGTTGTGTCAGAGCATGCACCGTTAAATGCAATGAATTTGACCGTAAAATTATTTTCATTGCCGAATACATAGATTGGTTCCAAATCAGTGGTATTGGATTGCGAATCTCCGAATTCCCACTTAAATGAGGTTGCGGAATTGGCAATTCCCTTAAAAGTGACTGACCGGGCAGAAGTACAATTGTGAACATAATCGAAATTACCTGTAGGTCCGGTATTATTAATGGCATTTGGTTTTGTAACTTCAGACTGACATCCATTATTCTCAACAATTAGTTTTACAGGAAAGGAACCTATATTGGTTTTCATGAATACTGAAGGGTTTGCAACTTCAGGGCAGGAGGGGACACCTATTCCATTAATGCTATAGTGCCATCTCGATTGGCCAGTTGGTGTTGGATTAGTGAATTCTATCTTTTGGGAAGCGCAAATTGCTGCCGTTACTGTAAAATCGGGTGTAACATGGCTTCCAACTTTAATAGTAATTATTGCTGAAGTATCCTTGCATCCTGAATTGGTTTTAACAACCATTTTCACGTTGTATGTTCCGGGAGTATTATAAGTATGATCAATGTTATTAAGTGTGGTGTTTTGGACTGCACCTTCGCCCCAATGCCAATCGCTCGAAGCAATAGGATTGCTGCTCATGCTTTGGTTCGTAAATGTAACAGTTAATGGAACACATCCTTTAACGGAGTCTACTGAAAATAATGCAGTAGGTTGTTGTACATCAAAATGCTTTTCAATACTGTCCTTACATCCATTGGTGCTGGTAACAACAAGCATTACAGGATAACTGGAAGCATCATGGATCATGTAGGGATCTTTATCTTTTGGCTGCGTATATGTTTTATTTACATTTCGAAGCGTTGAATTAGTGCCATCACTAAAGACCCATTTGTATGAAATAATATTGGCAGACGATTGATTGGTAAAAGCAACCGGTGTGCTTGTATTACAAGACGATTCAGGTGAAAAAGTAAAACTGGCGACAGCTTTTTCAACGGTTATATTCCAAATTAAAGTATCAGCACAAACATCATAAGGTGCGGCTATCAATTTTATTTTATAATTGCCTGCATTCGGGTACAAATGCTTTCCGGATGACGTATTTGTTGTAGACCCATCACCAAAATCCCATAAACAAAGTGTATTACCGGTGGAATTATTGGTAAAGTCAATATTGCCCGAACAAATGATATTGTTATTTTGAATTGTTTTTGTACCCTGTTTAATAGTTCCAGAGGCATTAACCTCACCAATCTGAACTGCCGGAACATTTATGGTTGAATTACAACCATAATTGGAAGTAACAGTAAGTTTGACATTATAACTACCAAAAGCATTATATGAATGAGTAGGATTTTGTAAAACAGATGTGGAACCTCCACCAAAATCCCAGGCATGGGTAAGAGTGCCTCCTCCGCTTGATTGATTTGTAAACTGCACATTCGTTGGTACTTTACATGATGTAGATGGTGTTGCAAAAAAGCTAACCATAGGTTTTTCTACAACATCTATATATTTGAGTTTTTCGGAAGTAGATTTACAACCATTTCCATCTGTTACCTGAAGAAATACATCAAACTTTCCTGCAGAAGTATAATTAAATTCTGGATTTTTTTCACTGCTTAAAACTCCATTCCTGAAATCCCAGTTCCACTTGGTAATATTAGCATCTCCTTTAACTGATAAGTCATTAAATGAAATATTTATAGGTATACAACCTTTCTGACTGGCACTAAAATTGGCTACCGGATTTTTATGTACAGTAATTGTTTTTTGAATGGAATTGCTTTGAGTTCCATCGCTCACTGTAAGTTTTACTGTATACGATCCGGCGTTTGAATAAATTGCAGTCGGATCTTTTAAAGTGGAATTATTGCCATTTCCGAGGTCCCAAACATATGTCAGAGTTCCAGTCCCTATACTTGTATTGGTAAAATTAACACTTAGGGGGGAACAACCATTAGGGTAGTCAATTGAAAAATTTGCAGTAACCTGGGCATCAATATTCGAAAAGGCCATTAAAGCCAGGCATGTTAGTAATGTTGATATAGCCTTCATCTAAAAGGGTGTTTTGATGAAAATAATTTCAATATGATAATTTGTACAAAAATTAGGTATCTTGTAAGTTAAATATAATAATTTTTGTAACAAACTAATTCATTTACGTATACTGATTAAACCTAAAAAAAGTTAGCGAAATTGCAAACTTTAAAAAATATATTACTAGCCACATTACTGATGTATTCCGGGTCTATATTTTCCCAGGATATTCACTTTAGTCAGTTTTATAATCTTCCTATGCTTGTCAATCCTGCTTCCACAGGTAGTTTTGACGGTGATTGGCAGGCATCCCTCGGATATAGAAATCAATGGAAATCTATAGCTCAGCCATACAGAACATTAGCTGGTTCATACGAACGCCAGTTTTATATTAATAATCATCATATCAGCGGCGGACTATATATATTGAATGATAATTCCGGAAATATAGCTTTAAAATCCAATCAGTTTTTTGTTTCAGGAGCTTATCACCGCACTATTAATAATCACCAGTTAAACGGAGGTGTTCAGGTTGGGTATGTACATAAAGTTATTGATTTTGACGATATAACTTTTCCCGGACAATATGATCCTACTTCAGGAACATTTAATCCATCCCTCCCTTCCGGAGTTGAAGACGGTGATCAATTGTCGTTTCTGGATGTAAATTTTGGATTAACCTGGCAGAAAAAAATTGGACGATTTATGCCTGAAGCAGGATTTTCCCTTTATCATTTAAATAGTCCAAAAGAAAGTTTTTATAATGAAGATGTTCACCTTCCAATGAAAATGGCTTTTCAGGGTAGTATTAAATATGATATCACATCAAATTTATATTTGACACCCCGACTATTATTATTAAATCAGGAGAAAGCAAAAGACTATATAATAGGTACCAACGCAGGTATTTCACTTACTCCTAATTCAACGGGAGTAAGGGAAGTTAGTGCCGGAATATTTGCCCGTAACACCCTGGCAAACAATACCGATGCTGTGATTATAATGGCAAGCGCACTGGTGCGGAATATTCAACTTGGCATTAGTTACGATTTAAATATTTCGTCTCTAAAAACATATTCGAATAGCCGTGGTGCTTTCGAAATAACATTAATATACCGGAGTTTAAGTACTATTTTAAATACATTCACTATTCCCTGTGAGAGATTTTAGAAATATCATTTTGCTAGCTTTAATTCTGTTGAATATTTCATTTAGGATAAAAGCACAAACACCGGGCGAGAAGCAATGGCTCTCTACCGGGCAGTTGAGAAATTTTGCTAAAAATGCCGATAGGTTGGGTGATGTATATACTGCTATTGATTATCTTGAAAGATATTGTAAAATTAAACCTGGCGATGAAGACTTGAATTTCCGGTTAGCTGAATTATACAGAATGTCGCGTGACTACGAAAAAGCCGCTGCTCAATATGCTAAGGTGTATAAGAATTCTGCAGCAAAATACCCTGTTTCAATATTCTATCAGGCCCAAATGTTAAAAGCTTTGGGAAAGTACGATGAAGCAAAAGAAATATTCTTAAAAGCCCAAAAAAAATTAAAAAACTTTAAAAGTGAAACTATAAATGGAACAATCCTAAAAGATGAAATTAAAGGATGTGAGTTAGCACAATCGTTAATGAACAATCCTATAAAAATCTCAATGGATCACTTGAATTCTACTGTTAATAAACAGCATATTGAATTTTCTCCTATTCCCTACAACGATTCGGTTTTAATATACGGATCGCTGGTGTTGGATTCTATTAATAAATTCAAACGGGACGACCCTGGCATACTACCAGTACGACAATTTTATAAGGCAACGAAGGTTGAAAATGATTGGATTGGAGGAAATAATTTTTCGGATGTAATAAATATTACTGGTGTAGAAACCGGTAATGGAGCATTTTCAAGAGATGGAAACAGGTTTTATTTTACCCGTTGTGGAAAAAACTGGCAAAACAAAATGAAATGTGAAATTTTTATGTCCGAGAAAGTTGGAAATAGTTGGTCTGTTCCCGAACGATTAAACGATCAGATAAATACTCCCGATTTTACTGCCACACAACCTGCTATTGGGACTACTTCCAAATCAAATTTTGATATTTTATATTTTATCAGCGACCGACCAGGCGGAAGAGGCGGAATGGATATCTGGTATTCAATTTATAATCCAAAAAAGAAACAATTTTTAACTCCCCGTAACTGTGGAAATAAAATAAATACGGCAGGAGAGGAGACAACTCCGTTTTATGAGTATTCAACAAGAACTTTATATTACAGTTCTACTGGGTTAGCCGGTCTTGGTGGCCTGGATATTTATAAAACAATGGGTGAATTAAGAAAATGGTATGCCCCGGAAAATTTAGGATATCCCTTAAATTCAAGTTTTGACGATCTGTATTTTACTGCGTCAAAAAGCAGGGAAGAAGGATTTTTTACTTCGAACCGTCCCGGAGGAGTTGCTTTGCACAATCCGACTTGTTGCGACGATATTTATCATTATCGTTGGACTGATTTTATCAGGCTGGATGTGACTGGTCAGGTATTTCCATCAGAGAAAACTGAGTATGGGCCAAAGAAAAATTATAACGATTTTAATTTTATGAAGGCAGCCGATTCTATTAAGCCCATGCCAGGTGCTATTATCGGTTTATATATGGTTGACAAAACAACCAAAGAGAAAATTTTTATCGATCGCGATACAACAGATGAGACTGGCAAATATCATTTTGACCTTTTACCTGATAAAGATTATAAGTTTGAATTGGAAGGTTTTCAGTATTTTAACGAACAGGTTTATTTGTCAACTGATCTCATTACTTTTTCATTCACAATTGAAATGCCTCCAATCTGGATTAATGTAATTACTGATGAACCTATAGTACTTCGAAATGTATATTATGCTTTCGATGATGCGGCTCTTAGTGATTTAGCAAAAAAATCCATTGAAACTACTTTGTTTGAGTTAATGCAAAAAGCTCCCGATTTGATTATTGAAATTGGTTCTCACACTGATAGTCTGGGTAATTTTGAATATAATAAAAAGCTTTCGCAACAGCGAGCCGAAAATGTAATAAATTTTCTTGTAACTAAAGGAATAGATAAAAAAAGGCTGACAGCTGTTGGTTATGGAGCTGAAAAACCTGTATCACCGAATTTTTTACCTGATGGGTCTGACAATCCTGAAGGCCGTGAAAAGAATCGTAGAACAGAATTTAGAGTTACCGGCACATTGAGTTCAATTACCGATGATATAGATATTGGTGAAGACAATAATTAAAGCATTAAAATGAAAAATTTGTATTTTATAATTTCAGCGGCAATCCTTGTTTTAGGTCTTAATAATACTCAAGGTCAAGTGGTTGGTTGTGGTACTAAGGTAACTGTTGGCCAGATTGCATTTGAAAAGGGTTTGCCAATACTTACTGCTTTAAAATCAAATTTAAGTTTACCTCTCTTAAATACTGAACTTTCGGTTACAGTTTACATAATCCGGGATAATGACGGACTTCCCGGAATAACTAATTTGGCTGTTGAAAATTCAATCGACAAGTTAAATACTGCCTTTTTACCCATTAACCTTAGGTTTAAAATTTGCAATACCATTTATGTAGATAATTACCAATTTAATACTGTGAATAAATCGGCAAATGGAAAGGACTTGCTAATTCAAAACTATACCCCAAATACAATTAATTTATACTTTGCATCATCTGTGATTGATGAAGGAGGCTCCAATGTTTGCGGATATACTTTTATGCCTTCTGAATTGAAAGATGCAATTATTATGAGCAAAGACTGTATAAGCGGTAATGAGATAATTCACCAGTTCGGGCATTTTTTCAATCTGTACCACACACATGAGACAGCATTTGGTAAAGAGCTTGTAAAGGATCCCAATTGTAATAAAACCGGTGACCTTTGTTGCGATACACCTGCTGATCCGCTTATTTCAGGTGTAAATAAATGTGAATATACCGGCAGTTCGAAGGATTCAAAAAACGATTATTATGTTCCATCAACATCAAATTACATGTCGTTTAGTAATGATGAATGCAGGTGTAATTTTACCAACGATCAGTTTAACAGAATCATTTATGCAGTTCAGCATTTAAAGAACCATCTCTGGTAAGGAATTATCTTTTTTGTTTATCCGAACAACTCATTATTATCATTTTACATGCATTTGTGTTTTTCATTCCACACGATTTATGAAAATAAATGCAGGCATTTTCAACATCCTCTAGTTTATAATAGGACATTCCTAAATTATAGTAAGTGACTGAATTGTTTGGGTTTAATTCATCCGATCGCAAAAAGTCCTTTACAGAAATTTCATAGTTTCCAAGTTGATAATTTGCAAGTCCTCTGCTATAAAAGGCATTGGCATTGGTTGAATCCAGCGTTGCAGCTTCATTAAAATCGGAGAGCGCAGATTCATATTCCTGAAGATTGGAAAAAGCAAGTCCTCTGTTAAAGTAAACTACAAAAGCATTTAATGGATTTAATTGTAATGCTTTATCAAAATCATTTAAGGCTTTTGAATACTTTTCCTTATTATTATTCAATAATCCCCTTGCCAGCAAAAGTTCAGCATTGGTTGGAAATGCCTGAATAGCATCGTCAAGTACCTTAAATGCTTCTTTTGAATCGCCCAGCAAATTATATGCTTTTGATTTACCAATATAGGCTTGTAAGTATAATTTATTAATACCTAGAGTTTTGTTAAAAAGATTAATCGCACCCGTATAATCTTTCGCCGACAATAATATTTCACCTTTGGTATTATTTACTAAATCACTTTGAGGATTTAGCTTTAAAGCTGTTTCGATAAATTCGGAGGCTTCCTTTATATTCCCCAGACCATTATGAGCTAAAGCAATTCCACAAAGAACCTGTATATCAGATGGATTTGTATTTAGAGCCTGACTAAAATTATTTAAGGCTTCTTTGTAATCTTTCTTTTGTAATTTTTCATTTCCTGTAGATACAGAAGCATTATTTTGAGCCAAAATCGGGTTACTGATCAGGAAAAACAGTAATATAGCTTTAAGAACTTTAAACATCTCTAAAAGTTTTTCCTTAAAGTTAAGTTTTTTTTTAAATAAAAATAATCTGATTTTATTCTCCTATTATTTTAACCAATACTCTTTTACTTCTTTTACCATCAAATTCCCCATAGAATATTTGCTCCCAGGGCCTAAAATCGAGTTTTCCATTTGTAATGGCAACTACAACTTCACGGCCCATTATAGTTCTTTTCAAGTGAGCATCGGCATTATCTTCAAACGAATTGTGTTTATACTGGGAATATGGCTTTTCAGGTGCTAATTTTTCGAGCCAGATTTCAAAATCATGGTGTAAACCGGGCTCATCATCATTTATAAACACACTCGAAGTTATGTGCATTGCATTTACCAATACCATTCCTTCTTTTATCCCACTTTCGAGAAGACATTTTTGAACCTCTGTGGTGATGTTCAAAAGCTGTCTTCTCATTTGGGTATTGAACCATAATTCTTTTCTGTAGCTTTTCATAATCAGCTAACTGTTGAGCTTAAGGTCTTTAATAATATTCTGGATTTTTTCTGTAAGTTTTTGATTCACCGAATCGTATTCTGCAATACAATCCAGTTTTTCTTTAACGCCAAAATAAAATTTTATTTTTGGTTCAGTCCCTGAAGGTCTTATGGAAATTTTTGAGCCATCGTCAGTCAAGAATTGAAGTACATTCGATTTAGGCTGGTGAATAGGTTCTTTTATCGCCGGGATTACATGATAAGAAACTTGCTTTAAGTAATCCTGTATGATTATTACTTTAGAACCATTGATTTCTTTGGGAGGATTTTTACGGAAGTTGGCCATCATTTGCTGGATTTCTTCAGCTCCCTCTTTTCCCTTTTTAGTAACGGATAATAAAGATTCTTTAAAGAAACCATATCTGATATAAATTTCCTCGAGAAGATCGACAAGTAATTTATCCTGGTCTTTTGCCCATGCTGCAGCCTCAGCAATTAATGCGCACGACATTACAGCATCTTTGTCGCGCACAAACTCTCCTGCAAGATAACCATAGCTTTCTTCGCCACCTCCTATAAATTTCATCTTGCCTTCATTCTGTTTGATAATTTCAGCAATGTATTTAAACCCTGTCAAAACATCGTAACATGGTACATTGAAATCCATTGCCATTTCGGCAAGTAATTCAGTAGTTACAATGGTTTTAACAATATATTCTTTCCCTTTAAGTTTTCCGGTTTCTTTCCATCTTTTCAAAAGATAATAAATAAGAATAGTGGCTGTTTGATTTCCATTCAGCAAAACTATTTCTTTATTTCTTAAACGCACAGCAATTCCAACCCGGTCGGCATCAGGATCAGTAGCCATAATCAATTCAGCTCCTGTTTCCTTAGCTTTTTTAATGGCAAGGTCTAGTGCTGCTGATTCTTCAGGATTAGGTGAATGTACAGTTGGAAAATTGCCATCTGGTATATCTTGTTCAGGAACATGAATAATATTTTGAAACCCCATTTTGGACAAAATCATAGGAACAAGCTTTACACCTGCACCATGCAAAGGCGTATAAACGATTTTAATATCACTATGTTTTTTTATAACATCGGGTGATAATGAAAGTTTCTTGATTTCATCGGTATATAACTCATCAATTTCAATTCCAATTATGGTAATATTTTCTTCGGGCCCATTAAATTTAACCTGATCGATGCTGGAAATTTTATTTACCTCAGCAATAATGTTTTCATCGTGAGGGGCAACAACCTGACCACCATCGTCCCAATAGGCTTTATATCCATTATATTCCTTAGGATTATGTGATGCTGTTATCACGATACCGCTCTGGCATCCAAAATGACGGATAGTAAATGATAATTCGGGTGTTGGCCGCAGAGATTCGAATAAGTATACTTTTATACCATTGGCTGAAAATATACCAGCTACAGTTTTAGCGAACAGTGGACTATTGTTCCGGCTATCGTATGCAATTGCAACCTTTATAGTGCTTATATGATTAAACTGTTCCTTCAGATAATTGCAAAGACCCTGAGTTGCCATTCCAACCGTGTAAATATTCATGCGGTTAGTTCCAACTCCCATAATTCCACGTAAGCCACCGGTGCCAAATTCTAACGAACGGTAAAAGCTATCGATAAGCTCTTTTTCATTATTCTCAAGAAGAGATTTTACTTGCTTTTTGGTTGTTTCATCGAAATTTCCATCAAGCCATTGCTGGGCTTTCTTTTTAACTTTTAGTATTTCAGTACTTTCCATAAATTACTTATTTATTTCTTTTAGACAATACTTTAGACTTTCTTTCCAATGTGGAATGGTAATACCAAAGGTAGCTTTTATTTTCGATTTGTTAAGCACACTATAATAAGGACGTTGAGTAGGACTGGGATAATCCTTTGTTTCAATTGGCATGATTTTACAATTCGAATTTGTCATTTCTGCAATTTCGTTTGCAAAATCGTACCAGGAGCAAACCCCTTCGTTTGAAAAATGATATACTCCGGGTTGTTCAGGATTTTCGAGCTGAAAATTTATAACTGATATAATAGCTTTGGCCAGGTCACCGGCAAACGTTGGTGTACCTATCTGATCGTATATAACAGTGAGCTTTTCCTTTTCTTTGGATAAACGTACAATGGTTTTTACAAAATTATTTCCAAATGATGAATATAACCAGGAAGTTCTGATGATAATTGATTTTGGATATTTTAAAACTTCTGCTTCACCATCTGCTTTTGTTTTACCATAAACCGACTGGGGCAAAATGGGATCGTCTTCTTTATAAGGAAGGTAATTTTTACCCGCGAATACATAATCGGTTGAAACGTGTATTATAAAAGCATTATTTGTTGAAGCAATATCGACAAGATTACGAACAGCTTCCACGTTTATTTTATGAGCCAGAACAGGTTCACTTTCAGCTTTGTCAACTGCTGTATAGGCAGCGCAATTGATAATATATTGATATGATTTTAGAGAACAATATTCACTTAAAGCATTTTTATCGGTAATGTCAAGCACATCAACATCTGTAAAGTCAAGTCGGGCATTCTGAAATAATTCCTGATATTTTCTTAATTCAGAGCCTAATTGACCATTGGAGCCAGTCACAAGTATATTAATCATGTTGTGAATTAAAAATTGTTATCTACTGAATTAAATTGTGGATGTTTTTCATCTTTCGCAGAAAGAACCACTTTAGAAGCCGGAATTTTCCAATCAATATTTAAAAATGAATCATTATAAATAATACCTCTTTCATCCTGAGGGCTGTAATAATCGTCGCATTTATACAACACAACTGTTTCGTCGGATAAAACAGAGAAACCGTGTGCAAATCCTTTTGGAATTAATAATTGTTTTTTGTTCTCCGCTGAAAGCTCTAACCCAAACCATTTTCCAAAAGTTGCAGAGTTTTTCCGTAAGTCAACAGCTACGTCCCAAATAGATCCCTGAAGAACCCTCACAAGTTTTGATTGTGCCTTGGGATTTAATTGAAAGTGCAATCCCCTGAGTACTCCATAATTTGATTTCGATTGGTTATCCTGAAAAAAATCAAAATTCAAACCTTGTTCCTGGAATTTATTTTTATTAAAACTTTCGAAAAAATAGCCTCTTTCATCTTCAAAAATTTTAGGCTCAATAATTACTAAATCTTTAAATTCTGTTGGGATAATTTTCATTTATAATTTTTTATCTATAATAATTATTTTTTCGTTTGCCAGATTAATAAGATACTCCCCGTATTGGTTTTTCTTCATTGGTTCAGCAAGCTTCAACAATTGTTCTTTATTGATGTAGCCTTTGTTAAAGGCAATTTCTTCAATACACGAAACTTTCAAACCCTGGCGTTGTTCAATGGTAGCTATAAAATTTGAAGCTTGCAATAAACTGTCGTGTGTTCCGGTATCCAGCCAGGCCATTCCCCTTCCCATTAATTCCACTTTCAGGCGGTTTTCATTAAGAAATAACCGATTTAAATCAGTAATCTCTAATTCACCACGTGGTGAGGGTTTAAGGGATTTAGCTTTTTCAACAACATCGTTACTGTAAAAATATAACCCTGTTACCGCATAATTTGATTTTGGGTGTATAGGTTTCTCCTCAAGGCTGATAACCTTGCCCGATTCGTCAAATTCAACAACACCATATCTTTCAGGATCTTTTACATAATATCCAAAAACTACAGATCCATCTTCCAATTTTGCTGTGTCGGTAAGCATTTTTCCGAAGCTATATCCATAAAATATATTATCGCCCAAAACAAGACAAACATTATCGTTTCCGATAAATTTTTCGCCAATGATAAAAGCCTGGGCCAATCCGTCAGGAGATGGTTGAATTGCATAGTTAAGTTCTATACCCAATTGAGTCCCGTCTCCTAAGAGATCCTGATATAAAGAAATATCCTTAGGGGTAGAAATTACCAGAATCTCGCGGATTCCAGCCAGCATCAGCACCGATAAAGGATAATAAATCATAGGTTTATCGTAAACAGGTATTATTTGTTTAGATATACTTTTGGTAATCGGATAAAGACGTGTACCTGATCCTCCGGCTAAAATAATTCCCTTCATTTTACTAGTTTTTCAAAATATGATATTGTTTTTAATAATCCCTCTTCTAACGAGATTTTAGGTTCCCAACCTAGTTTGCTTTGTACAAGTGTAATGTCAGGTTGCCTTTTAATAGGATCGTCCTGAGGCAAAGGCATGTAAATCAATTCGGAATGGGAATTTGTCAACCTTATAATTTCTTTTGCTAATTGAAGAATTGTATATTCATCGGGATTGCCAATATTCACTGGACCTATAAAATCATCACCTGAGGCCATCATCCTCACAAATCCCTCTACCAAATCGTCAACATATTGAAAACTTCTGGTTTGATTGCCTTCTCCATAAATGGTAATATTTTTATTCTGAAGTGCTTGAACAATAAAATTTGAAACCACCCTTCCATCATTGGGATGCATTCTGGGGCCATAGGTATTAAAAATTCTGACAATTTTAATTTTAACACCATTTTGTGAATGATAATTCATAAACAATGATTCTGCGCATCGTTTACCCTCATCGTAACACGATCGCACACCAATTGGATTAACATTTCCCCAGTACGATTCCGTTTGAGGATGTACCGCCGGATCACCATATACTTCACTTGTGGATGCTTGCAGTATTTTCGCCTTGGTTCTCTTGGCAAGTCCCAAAACATTAATGGCTCCCATCACAGAAGTTTTAATGGTTTTTATCGCATTAAACTGATAATGGATGGGTGAGGCGGGACAAGCAAGGTTATAAATTTCATCAACTTCTGCAAAAAAAGGCATTGTAACATCATGCCGAACAAGTTCAAAATAAGGATTACCTATTAAATGTACAATGTTTTGCCTATTCCCTGTAAAAAAGTTATCGAGACAAATTACTTCATTTCCTTCATTTAATAATCTTTCGCACAAATGGGATCCAATAAAACCTGCACCACCTGTTACCAGAATTCTTCTATTCATTAAATTATATTTTATGTTTATTCAATAACACTCACTACGAGTTGTTTACAATTGGACGTCCAATACTGTAGTAAGTAAAACCTAATTCTTTCATTTCAGAAGGTTCATAGATGTTTCTTCCGTCAAATATAACTTTATTTTTTAGGAGCCTGGCCATTACTTTGAAATTTGGAATTCTGAATTCAGGCCATTCGGTTATGACTAACAAAGCATCAGCATCGAGGAGTGCATCGTAGGCATCCTTACCATAAGTAATCCTTTCGCCCAATTTATGGGTAGCTTCTTTCATCGCAACAGGATCATAGGCTTTCACTGAAGAACCTTCTTCTAACAGGCTCTCAATAATTACCACTGAAGGTGCTTCTCGCATATCGTCGGTTTGAGGTTTAAAAGATAATCCCCACACAGCAAAACATTTCCCTTTTAAATTTCCCTGATAATGTTTTTTTATCTTATCAAATAGAACCGATTTTTGACGGTTATTAACATCTTCAACAGCTTTTAATATGTCAAGTGAATATTCGTAATCTTTCCCGGTTCTGATAAGTGCTTGTACATCTTTAGGAAAACACGATCCTCCATATCCAATTCCCGGATAAATAAATTTATTTCCTATACGGGAATCACTTCCAATACCTTTACGGACCATATTGACATCTGCACCAACTATCTCACAAAGATTTGCAATGTCGTTCATAAAGGAAATTTTTGTGGCCAGCATGGCATTTGAGGCATATTTTGTCATTTCGGCCGAATGGATATCCATAAATATCAATGGATGGCCATTTAATAAAAATGGTTTATATAAGCGGTTAATTGTTTTTTGGGCAGACTCTGAATCAATACCAACGACAATCCTATCCGGCTTTAAAAAATCTTCAATAGCATTTCCTTCCTTCAAAAACTCAGGATTAGATGCTACATCAAAGGGAACATCAATACCTCTTTTACTGATTTCTTCCTGAATAACTGCTTTAACTTTTTTGGCTGTACCTACGGGTACTGTACTTTTATTTATTATAACCATGTAATGATCAATATTTTGACCAATTTCCCTGGCAACTCCTAAAACAAATTTCAAATCAGCACTTCCATCTTCATCAGGAGGTGTTCCAACTGCAATAAAAACTGCATCAGCATCCAAAATACTATCTTTAAGACTTGTTGTAAAAAACAATCTTTCTTTTTCTACATTTCTCAGCACTAATTGATCTAACCCAGGCTCATAAATTGGAATAACTCCCTCTTTTAAACGTTGAATTTTTTCTGCATTTATATCAACACAAGTAACATCTATACCGGTTTCGGCAAAACATGCACCGGATACTAAGCCAACATAACCAGTTCCTATTACTGAGATTTTCATATATAATTAAGTTTTTATTTTTTGCGCGGTTAAATTACTTATTTTAGAGCGTTGATGAAAATCAATTTTATTAACTTAGTATATTCAAAGATTAATAAATCTTGTACTATTATTAAACAAAGAAAAACAATTCCATTTTAATTTTTTCCGCAATTATCGAAGACTAATTTATATTTTATGTATTTTTATTTAATTTAATGCTGCATTTGATTATTTATGGCAAAACTCATTCTTATAATTGACGATGATCCTTTAATACGCCAATTATTAAAAAGCTTTTTGAGTAAAGATTATATAATTGAGTTAAAAAGTGATGGACAACAGGCACTTTATTGGCTTAAATCGGGCAATAAACCCGATTTAATTCTTCTTGATATGGAAATGCCCGAAATGAATGGAAGAGTTTTTATACACAGAATTAAAACTTCTCCTATCCATAAAAATATTCCTATTATTATTATTTCCGGTTCAAATAGTAATTTATTAAAAAATAGTTTTTTAAAAGCTGGAGCTACTGATTATATTGTTAAACCATTTCAGCAGGAGACATTGAATGAGGTGATCAATAAAATCTTAAATTAGAATAGAATTTAAAAAGTTCACAAAATAGATCAATGTCTCAATATTTTAAAATAAAATCCTATTTTTGCACTTTATTTTTTAAATATAATGTCTAACCTATTAGTTTTTTAATTATTAATTTTTAATAAATGGCAGAACAAGAAAAAAATGACCTGGAAAATGAGATGATCGAAAACCAGGACTCTATGGATGTTAATTCTGAAGAAATTGAAAATGAAGACGAGGTTGTCGAAATAGAAGACGACTCCGAAGAAGAAATTGAAGAAGAAGGTATTGATCCTGAAGTTGAAGCTGAAATTCGTAAGCTTAAAAGAGAAGAAATTTCATTAGAAAACTTTGATTGGAACCGTTATTCAAACAAGTTTGATAATTATTCAAGCGACGAACGTACACAGATGGTTTCTATGTACGACAAAACCTTATCAACTATCGTTGAAAACGAAGTGATCGAAGGTTCTGTTATTTCATTGAACAAAAGGGAAGTTGTAATCAACATTGGTTACAAATCAGAAGGTGTTGTGAGTTTAAATGAATTCCGTTACAACCTTAACCTTCAACCTGGCGATAAAGTAGAAGTTTATGTTGAAAGCCAGGAAGACAAAAAAGGTCAGTTATTACTGTCGCACAAGAAAGCACGTGCAATGCGTTCATGGGACCGTATTAACAAATCGCTTGAACAGGATGAAGTTATTACCGGTTACATTAAATGTCGTACCAAAGGCGGTATGATCGTTGATGTATTTGGTATTGAAGCATTCTTGCCAGGTTCACAAATCGACGTTAAACCAATTCGCGATTACGACGTATTTGTTGGAAAATCTATGGAATTCAAGGTTGTTAAAATTAACCACGAATTCAAAAATGTTGTTGTTTCTCACAAGGCACTTATTGAAGCAGAACTTGAACAACAGAAAAAAGAAATTATTGCCAAACTCGAAAAAGGTCAGGTACTCGAAGGTACTGTTAAAAATATCACCTCCTACGGTGTGTTCATCGATCTTGGCGGTGTAGACGGATTAATCCATATCACCGACCTTTCATGGGGTCGCGTAAATCATCCTGAAGAAATCGTTCAGCTCGATCAAAAACTGAATGTTGTTATTCTTGACTTTGATGATGCTAAAAAACGTATTGCTCTTGGTTTAAAACAATTAACTCCTCATCCTTGGGATTCGCTCGATGCTAATCTGAAGATTGGTGATAAAGTAAAAGGTAAAGTTGTTGTTATTGCCGATTATGGTGCTTTTGTTGAAATTGCTACCGGAGTTGAAGGTCTGATCCACGTTTCTGAAATGTCGTGGTCGCAACACTTACGTAGCGCACAGGAATTCCTGAAAGTTGGCGATGCAGTAGAAGCTGTAATCCTCACTCTCGACAGGGATGAACGCAAAATGTCACTCGGTATCAAACAATTAAAATCTGATCCTTGGGAAAAAATTGAAGCCAAATATGCTGTTAATACCAAACATACTGCAAAAGTTCGCAACTTCACTAATTTTGGTGTTTTTGTAGAAATTGAAGAAGGTGTTGATGGTCTTATCCATATTTCGGATCTTTCATGGACTAAGAAAATTAAGCATCCTGCTGAATTTACCCAGATTGGAGACGAAATTGAAGTTACCGTACTTGAGATAGACAAAGAAAATCGTCGTTTAAGTCTTGGTCACAAACAATTAGAAGAAAACCCATGGGACGTTTTCGAAACTATATTCACTGTAGACAGCGTTCACGAAGGTACAGTTGTTGAAATATTCGACAAAGGTGCAATTGTAGCACTTCCATATGGTGTTGAAGGTTTTGTAACTCCAAAACATCTTGTTAAAGAAGATGGAACTCCTGTGAAGATTGAAGATAAAATGCAATTTAAAGTGATAGAATTCTCTAAATCTGCAAAACGCATTATTTTATCGCACAGTAGGGTTTTCGAAGATGTTAAAAAAGCCGAAGAAACAGCAGTTAAAAAAGCTGCATCTGATGAGGCTAAAAAAGCTAACAAGAAAGTAAAATCGTCATTGGAAAAAACAACCCTTGGTGATATCACTGAATTGGCTGCTTTAAAAGAAGAAATGGAAGAAAGGGAAAAAAACGCCCTTAAAAAATAAATATTTAGCATTCACATTTTAAAACTTGTGCAATGGAATTCAAGATCGAAAAACACGAGGAATACACCTTGATTCAGGTGCTCGAAGAAAAACTCGACACCCACATTGCCCCGACGTTAAAGTCGGAATTGGTACTTATTTCGGGTAATGGTGAGAAAAATATTGTTCTCGACCTGAGTAAATGCCGATACTGCGATTCATCCGGGTTAAGTTCTATACTGGTTGCAAACCGGTTGTGTAAAAATGCTGGAGGAACATTCGTGCTTACCGGGCTTAATGATGCAGTCGAAAGGCTGATAACAATCTCTCAGCTCGATACAGTGCTTAATATCTCCAGTTCTATTGATGAAGGAATTGCACTCATATCAAAAGCTTAACTGCTGTTGATAGTATTGAATGAAATTTGTATTAACAATATTGGGTAGCAGTTCAGCGCTACCCACTTCTGATAGATTTTTAACCGCTCAGGTACTTAATGTAAATGAGCGGTTTTTTTTAATTGACTGCGGCGAAGGTACTCAGATTCAATTGAGAAAATGTAAAATTCCTTTTGCTAGAATTCAACACATATTTATCAGCCATCTTCATGGCGATCATGTCTTCGGACTCCCCGGATTACTCTCAACTTTTAATTTGCTGGGAAGAGTTAACGATTTGCATATTTATGCCCATAATTCATTAAAGCAAATAATGAATCAATTCCTGGGTCAGTTCTATACAAATCTCGGGTTTAACCTCATTTACCATTCTTTGGATGAAGAAAACTTTTCAAGGATATATGAAGATAAAAGCCTGGAAGTGTTTTCATTTCCTTTAAAACATCGAATCGCATGTAATGGATTTTTGTTTAAGGAAAAACCAAAAATGAAAAATATTCGAAAAGAGGTAATCACAACTTTTAATATTCCGATAAAAGAGATTGTAAGAATTAAAAATGGAGCTGACTTTATTACTGAAGAAGGTGAAATTATTTCCAATAAAGTACTTACCATCGAACCTCCCAAAAGTAAAAGCTATGCTTTTGTAACCGATACCAATTTTTTGCCAGATATTGCTGAAGCAATAAAGAATGTTGACATGCTTTATCATGAATCTACTTTTCTTCAGGAAGATGAAGAACTGGCAAAAACAACCGGACATTCAACAGCAATTGAAGCTGCTAAAATGGCTTCAATTTCAGGAGCAAAGAAGCTGTTAATTGGTCATTTTTCGACAAGGTACAAAAGTTACAATTTGTTTTTGGAACAGGCGTTAACCCAATTCCCTGATGTTTATATGGCAGAAGATGGAAAAACTTTTGAGATTTGAATTTCTAATCTTAAAAGTATTATTGTTTTATATATTTTTGACGATATTTTAAAAAACAGTAGATGCAGGAAAAAATTATTATCCTTGATTTTGGATCCCAATATACCCAGTTAATAGCCCGAAGGGTGCGTGAGTTAAATGTTTATTGTGAAATTGTACCTTATTACCATATTCCAAATATAAATACCAATGTAAAAGGTATCATTCTGTCGGGAAGTCCATCATCTGTCAGGGATGAAATTGCCCTAAAACCTAACTTGAGTGGAATAAAAGGAAAATATCCCGTACTGGGAATATGCTACGGAGCCCAATATTTGGCACATTTTTACGGAGGAGTAGTTTTGCCTTCTGCATCCCGCGAATATGGCCGTGCCAATCTTCATTTTATTGATACTTCATCCGGTTTGTTAAAAAATATTTCAGTAGATACACAGGTATGGATGTCGCACGGTGATACAATTGCTACCATCCCTGACGATTATAAAATAATTGCAAGTACTGAACATGTTAAAGTTGGCGCTTACGAATCAGTGAGAGAACCCACATTTGGTCTGCAATTTCATCCCGAAGTTTATCATACTACAGAAGGTCTTCAGATTTTAAAAAATTTCCTGGTTGATATTTGTGGTTGTCAACAGAATTGGACTCCTGCATCGTTTATAGATAGTACTATACATGAGCTTAGGGAAACTTTAAAAGACGACAGGGTTGTTTTGGGATTATCTGGCGGAGTAGATTCATCTGTTGCAGCTGTTTTGATTCATAAAGCCATTGGCAAAAATCTCACCTGTATTTTTGTTGATAACGGTCTTTTGCGGAAAAACGAGTATGAAAAAGTGCTTTTTTCATACAAGCACATGGGTTTAAATGTGATTGGAGTTGATGCTAAAGATAAATTTCTGACTGGATTAAAAGGTATTTCAGATCCTGAGAAAAAAAGAAAAAGCATTGGCAAAAGCTTTATTGAGGTTTTTGATGAAGAAGCTCATAAAATTCAAGATGTTAAATGGTTAGGACAGGGAACAATATATCCTGATATTATCGAATCAGTTTCTGTCAATGGACCATCTGCAACTATCAAGTCGCATCATAATGTAGGGGGATTACCTGAAAAAATGCACCTTAAAGTAATTGAGCCATTAAAACTTTTATTTAAGGACGAAGTAAGAAGAGTGGGCAAAGCATTGGAGATTTCATCGGATATTTTAAACCGTCATCCATTTCCGGGACCTGGTCTCGGAATTAGAATTTTAGGTGAGGTTACACAGGAAAAAATCAAAGTGTTACAAGATGTTGATGATATTTATGTGGAAGGATTAAAGCAATTTGGCTTATACAACCAGGTTTGGCAGGCTGCTGCAATCTTATTACCTGTGCAGTCAGTTGGTGTAATGGGCGATGAAAGAACATATGAAAACGTTGTGGCATTGCGGGCAGTATCTTCAACCGACGGAATGACAGCAGATTGGTGTCATCTGCCGTACGAATTTCTGAGTAAGATGTCGAATGATATCATTAATAAAGTGAGAGGTGTTAACAGGGTGGTTTATGATATCAGTTCAAAACCTCCTGCAACAATTGAATGGGAATAATTACGTTTAAAAATAAACGATTAAGTGAAAATAGGATTGAAGAGAAATAATATCAAAATATATTTAACTGTTGGTTTGTTGTTCATTTCCCTTTCTGGATTTGCCCAGGTGGATAATGGATTAAAATTTGCCAGACTTCTCAACTGGCTTGATGTTCATTATGTTGACTCAGTGAATGTTAATAAGCTAACTGATAAAGCCATCATTGAGTTGCTTCAGAAGCTTGATCCGCATTCGTCGTATGCCACCAAAGAAGAAGTAGACGAACTAAACGAACCTTTAAAAGGGAATTTCGAAGGAATTGGTGTTACTTTCAGTATTTTTCGGGATACCATTATGGTTTTAAATCCTTTAATCGGTGGTCCCGCAGAAAAAGCAGGTATAAAAGCAGGAGACAGAATTGTTAAAATTGACAATTCAGAAATTTCCGGTATTGGAATAAATTCTGATCTGGTGTTTTCAAAACTACGTGGTAAAAAGGGAACAAATGTTGAACTTGGGGTGAAACGAAGAGGATCTTTGGATAATCTGAAAATTACGATTACAAGGGATAAGATTCCCATTCACAGTGTAGAGGCCGCTTATAAAACTGATGGAAACAACGGATACATAAAAATTAGCAGGTTTTCTTCAAATACAATATCTGAATTCAGAGCAGCAATTTCAAAGCTTAAGAAACAAAATGTCAGTAATTTAATTTTAGATCTGAGCGGAAACGGAGGTGGTTTTCTTGACGTTGCAGTTTCTTTGGCAGATGAGTTCCTTGACAAGCAAAAACTTATTGTATATACTCAGGGAGTGCATTCTCCCAAAAAAGAATATATAACTTCGGGAAAAGGAAATTTTGAAAAAGGTCATTTGATTGTGATTCTAGATGAGTCATCAGCATCGGCTTCCGAAATTTTTGCCGGAGCTATCCAGGATTGGGACAGGGGAATTATAATTGGCCGAAGGTCTTTTGGAAAAGGTCTTGTACAGCGTCCACTAATGTTTCCTGACGGATCGATGGTTCGCCTTACAATAGCCAGGTATTATACACCTACCGGTCGACTTATTCAAAAATCATACAGCAACGGTTACCAAGATTATTCGAAGGAATTATTACGCAGGGTCAATAATGGGGAACTGTTGAACGAGTCAAAAACATATTTTACGGATACAGCAAAATATTATACTTTAGAAAAGAAAAGAATTGTTTATGGAGGAGGGGGAATCATGCCCGATGTTTTTGTGCCTCTGGATACTTCGTCAATTAAAAAAGATATCCGCACCATTATATCCAAAGGTGTTGTTAACCGATTTGTGATAGATTATGTTGATCAAAACAGGGAATATCTTCAAAAGAAGTATCGTTCTTTTGATGTGTTTAAAGATCGATTTCCCGGCGATGAACCAATTATGGAGAAATTCAACAGTCATTATAAAGTTGAAAATTCTGAAAAGGAGTTTCAATTGACTGAAGATGGCCGGAAATATATTTTGACATTGATAAAAGCATATATAGCCAGGGATATTTGGGGTAACAATGAATTCTATCAGGTTTACAATCAAACTGAAGAAGAATATACCACAGCTCTGAATGTTCTTGAAAACTGGCAATCATATCTGACCAAACTTCATTTAAAATAAAATTGTGGGTAATTTTATTTCGCAACAATTATTGATTGAAATAATTGGTGCCGTTTTAGGTCTTATTTACCTGTTTTTTTCTATAAGAAAAAGTCTTTGGCTATGGCCAACTGGTTTATTATCTTCCTGCTTTTATATCAGTATATTTTTCTATTCAAAACTCTATGCTGAAATGGGATTACAGGTATATTATGTAATTGTGAGCATTTATGGCTGGTACCACTGGATTTTTGGGCAAAAAGACAACAAAACCAAGGAGTTGCCTGTAATCCGATTGGATTTTAAAAAACTCACTATTTATTTTTTTTCTTTTCTGTTTTTTTATGCCATCCTCTTTTTTATTTTAAAAAAATATACCGATTCATCTATACCGGGCTGGGATTCTGTTGCGACTGCACTAAGCATAATAGCTACCTGGATGTTGGCAAAAAAAGTACTTGAGAATTGGATTTTATGGATAATTACCGACGCTTTATGCATTGGTATATATATTTATAAAGATTTGTATCCGACAGCAATCCTGTTTATTGTTTATACAATACTCGCTTATGTTGGGTATTTAAACTGGAAAAATTCCAAGAGCTGATGTCTGATCTGAAAATAGTTTTAACTGGACCTGAATCCACAGGTAAAAGCACATTGGCTTTGCAATTAGCTGAGCATTTCCAGGGAGGTGTAATTACCGAGTTTGCCCGCCCATACATTGCAGGCTTGAATCGCAGTTATGAATATAAAGATTTAGAGTTAATCGCAAAAAGACAAATTTACGAATTAGAAAATTTCGAGTTCAATTCAAAAAATAAAATAGTTTTTCTTGATACTTTTTTAATAATCACAAAAGTATGGTTCGAAGTAGTTTATAAGACATGTCCCGAATGGATCATTAATGAAATTGGTAAATCGCAGGTTGATTTATATCTTTTATGTGTTCCCGATCTTCCATGGGAAAAAGACGAAGTAAGGGAAAATGGAGGTGAAATGCGCGAATGGTTATTTAAAGAATATGAAAGGAATTTAATAATGTTTAATTTTGATTATAAAAAAGTAGATGGCCTGGGTTCTTCCAGGTTAGATTGCGCTGTTAAACATGTTGAAACATTAATGTCACTCAAGGGTGTGAATTAATTCAATGTTCGGCGGTATATAAATTTAGTATCTTTACAATAACCTTGAAATATTGATGAATGATAAAAATGTTGGAAAATAATCTCTATTTAATTGCAAAAACATTCAAAGGTTTGGAGGAAGTCCTGGCTGCAGAAATAAATGCTTTGGGTGCTGGAGATGTGAAAATATTAAACCGGGCGGTTAGTTTTACAGGCGACAAAGCAATGATTTACAAAGCTAATTTGCATTTACGTACTGCTTTAAAAATTTTGAAGCCTATAGCTGTATTTAAAGCTAAAAATGAGGTTGAACTCTATAAGGGAATATATAACATCAATTGGGGCGACTTTATGGATGTTGATAACACACTGGCCATTTTCACAGTTGTCAATTCTGAATACTTCAATCATACTCAATATGTAGCTTTAAAAGCTAAAGATGCATTAGTAGATCAGTTTAGAAGTTCTTTTGGAAAACGGCCCTCTATTGATACAGAAAATCCGGATATACATATACATTTGCATCTTTCAGATGATGAGTGTACTGTATTACTTGACAGTTCAGGAGATCCTTTAAATAAGAGAGGATATAGGGTAAATTCCACTTTAGCACCTATCAATGAGGTCTTAGCAGCCGGAATGATACTTCTTTCGAAATGGGATGCAAATTCAAATTTTATCGATCCTATGTGCGGATCAGGCACTCTTCCTATTGAAGCTGCTTTAATTGCTTATAATATACCCCCCGGAATATTCCGCAAGAAATTCGCGTTCGAAAATTGGAAGGATTTTGATAAAGATCTTTTTGAAGAAGTTTATAATGAAGATTTACCAAAAAGAAAATTCAATCATAAAATAATTGCTTCAGATATTTCTGCAGGAGCAGTAAGAATAGCTACTGAAAATGCAAAGAATGCCTTTGTTCAGAACAAAATTGAATTTATCACTCAATCTTTTGAACGGTATACTCCTCCCGAAGATGGTGGAATGGTAATAATGAACCCTCCATATGGGGAGCGGTTGAAAAAGAATGATATAGAATTATTCTACGAAAAGATTGGAAATCAACTTAAAAAGAGTTTTGCCGGATACGAAGCATGGATAATCAGTAGTAATAAAGAAGCTATAAAAAGAATCGGCTTAAAACCTTCGGCCAAAATACCTCTCATAAATGGAGCGCTTGAATGTAACTTTCTTCGATTTAATTTGTATAAAGGATCGAGAAAGAAAAAGTCAAGTGAAAATGAAGAATAAGGCATTTTATTTTACCACTTCATTTTATTATTACAGGAATAATTTATATTTTTAATGAAGAATGAATCCTTTCGCAGAATTATGGTTTAGTGTAGAGTGATAGAAAAACGAGGATGCTTAATTTTTATATTTGTTTTCATATTCTAAGGAAGGATCAATTGAAACAAAGCCTCATATGAGTTTTGATATAAAAGAGTACTATGAAGAATTAGGGGGTAGTAATCAACTTATTTCCTATCAGGGTAACATTACATCTGAGGTTATTAATACAATTTTGGAGCAAGTTGAGATCAAACTTAATAGTGTTACTGAAAAAGATGCCAAATTAAGAAAGAAATTATATAATGTTTTGGTTGAAGCCTTACAAAACCTTTATCATCATGTCGAAGATCTGCCGGATGGCGTTTATGAAAACCTGAGAAATAAATTCGGAAGCTTAATCATCAATAGAAGTGAGAATGGATTTAAAATAAGTTCGGGTAATTTTATCAGCTCAAATAGGATCAAAATGCTGAAAGATAAACTCGATAAGATTAATTCATTAACCCAGGATGAACTTAAAGACATGTATAAATTTATACTGAATCACCAAAAGCTTACTGCAAAAGGAGGCGGTGGTCTCGGTTTGGTTGATATTGCCCGAAAAACAGGCAATAAATTTGATTACAGCTTTCATAATGTAAATAATGAATTTTATTTTTTTAACTTAAATATTATCGTTTCCTAAATTTTTTTTAACAGATTGAGTATATGGAATCACTTTCAATTGAGGGAACAACAAAAACACCTACAGTAAGGTTTGATGGAGATTTGGGCGTTATTGAAATTAAAGGTAGGTCAATTCCGGAAAATTCAATAGAATTTTATAAGCCTTTGGTTGACTGGCTCGATAAATATAGCAAAGTAGCTAAGCCATTAACTAAGGTAAATGTTCAATTAGAATATTTCAATACAAGTTCTTCGAAATGTATTTTAGACGTTTTCAAAAAATTGGAAGGTATTCATAAATCGAACAACGAAGTAATAATAAACTGGTTTTATGAAGAGGACGATGAGGACATGTTGGAGGCAGGTGAAGATTATGAATCAATTATAAGGGTTCCTTTTAAAATGATTGAAATAGTGTAAATAAACTTATTCCTTATTCTTAGATATTTTATCAACTAATTGCTCGATTTTATCGAGCAATTTTTTTAATAGCCTGTAATAAAGCACAAAATAAGTTGCAATGGTCATCATCCAGATTACCATTATATTCACCCAAAAAGTATTTACAAAAAAGCCAAAGATCATTTTTCGTGGCGCATAGAAATGTGCTTTAATCAAAGGTGATGATGGATCCAGATAAATAGGATCGACTTTTTGAAACAATTGCGATTTATATTCAACGATCCTGTCAATTTCACTTGTATTTGTTACAAATTCAGTTAAATTTTCGTTATGATAGGCCATTTTTAAGTTGATAAAAGCTTCTTTTTCTGGTTTTGTCTTTTGAAAAGCCCTTATTCTATTGTCTTTTTGATCGTTATAAAAATTATAAACTTTAATGTAATATTTATTTAATTTTTCTAAATACGCAATCAGGTCAATTATGATTTTGGTATTGATTTTTTTAGCAGTTAGTTTATCAACATCCTTGAATTTTAATATATCATTAATCTTATTTTCTTTCTCTATTTCATTTTGTAACACCTTCAGATTATTTCTCATCTCGCCCGAAATTTCTGAAAAAGGGAAAGAAATATTTTGAAAATAATCGGCTTTATTCTTTAAGTTTCTTACCCAAAAATTTTTCTTGAACTCGGCAATACTCATCTTTTTTTCATCCGAATAAAAGATCTTCTCATATTTGTTTTCAGTGAACTGGTATACAGCTAAAGCTTCATAGGCCCATCGGGCAACCATAAGTTCTCCATATACCGGGATACGACTTGGCGATGAAATAGATGGATTAATTTTATCGTATTTAACTATAACTCCACTGAGAATTATTTGAGGGATAACTAAAAATGGAATTAAAATATAAATAGTAACTACCGTGCTAAAACTATCGGAAATGACCAACCCCATTAAATTTGATGCGGCCAGTGCACTAAACAATACCAGCCAATATTGAAGATACATTTCCTTTACTTCAATAATGGTGTTCCCTATCAAAACAAATGTTAATGCCTGGATGGCCGATATAGTTAATAACACTCCTATTTTAGAAAGAAGATAACTGCTCCAGCTTAAGTTTAAGAATTTCTCCCGTTTAAGAATTTTCCTGTCTTTAATTATTTCTTCTGCACTAACTGATAAACCTATAAAAATGGCAACAATTACCGACATAAATATATACACGGTGAAATTACTATTGCCATTGAAGGTATAACCCTTATTGCCTGTAATATTATAATATTTAATAATATACGATAATAGTATTGCCAATACTGGAGCTTCTAAAAAGTTAATAATCAAATATTGGCTATTTGAAAGTTTGGCTTTTATATCTCTTTTTGCAAAGACAATAAATTGTTTAAAACGATTTGGAATATTTAATGAAGCACTGGGAATTTCATCAACACTTTTTATGTCTTTATTATTTTTTTCGCTTGTCATTTTAAAATGGACATTCCATTCTTGCGGAGAAACTTTACGTGTTTGGGTTATTTTTCCATATTCGTCCAAAACCCGGGTTTCAACAATATTGAAAATCTGTTCAGGGTTTACATTGCCACAAATATGACATTCACTGTCGTTCCAGTTGGCATAGTGCATCCTCGATTTGAAATAAATAATAGAATCAATGGGGTCTCCATTATAAATTAAATAACCTCCGGAATCCAGAATTAGGAGTTTGTCGAACATTTTGAATATATCGGAAGATGGTTGATGAATGACAACAAAAACCAGTTTTCCTTTAAATGCCAATTCTTTTAATAGATCCATGATATTTTCAGAATCGCGCGACGATAAACCTGAAGTTGGTTCATCGAGAAAAAGAATGCTGGGTTCACGGATAAGTTCAAGTGCAATATTTAATCGTTTTCGTTGGCCTCCGCTAATTTTTTTATTTAAAGGAGAACCAACCTTCATATTTTTGATTTCAAAAAGTCCAAGGGTAAGCAATAACTCGTGTACCATTTCCTTGAGCTTTTGGTCGGTATGCTTATCAAAGCATAGTTTGGCATTGTAATATAAATTCTCAAAAACCGTTAGTTCTTCAATTAAAAAATCTTCTTGCGACACATACCCAATAAAACCTTCTGTTTTAGTTTTGTCGTTATGAATATTTATTCCGTTGATAAGAACTTCTCCAGCAGAAGGTTCGAGTGTGCCGTTCAAAACATTTAAAAGTGTTGATTTTCCTGCACCACTAGCGCCCATTATTCCAACTAAACGACCCGATTCTTCAGTAAAACTCATCGGGTGCAATCCGGTTTTGCCCTCTTTAAACTGAAATTCTATTTCTTTTACATCAAAAATAATTTTTGAGCGATGTATCCCTTCATGGAAATATCCAACAACATCACTATAATAAATAGGTTTTATCTGAGGATTTCTTAAACTGGAACCGGTATTAAAAACATATATCCTGTCCTGGTGTAATAACTGGCCATTCAGGTACATTTCACTGGGGCCGATATAGCGAATCAGGTAAATACTTGCAGATAATACATTTAAAACCCTTAATTGGCCTTCTAATCCTTCGTAAAAAATATGTATTTCTGGTCCGTCCGAAGAATTTCTCTGACTATTGATGATTGCAATTTTATCAGAATCGGGTGCCTGGTCAAACGAATAGAGAACAAAATTCTTTAACTGTTCAAATTCAGTTTGTTGTATATTAAAAGTATCAGAAACGGTAGATACAAATTGCAGTTCCTGTTCAGTTATTTCTTCAATTGTAGGGCTGTCGGCTTTAATAAATTCGAGAAGCTGAAATAAAAGAATTATTTTTTGTTTTTGGGTTAATTCTTCATTTATTTCTGTACAAATTACAAGAACTTTTACCGAAGATGAGGATGTACGTTTATTATTTTTTAAATCAAGCGATGATTTATTCTGATTAATAGCATAATAATTATCGAATAAATCCAAATATTCGTTAACAAGCTCTGAGTTTAGCTGGCGTCTTAAAAAATTTTCAACCACAATCCTGCGGTCATGCCTGTTACTTTGAGGCCTTGCAATAATTGCAAACAGCTGCATGAGCGCTTTTAAAATCTGTTCACTCATAGAGAGCTAAATTATATCTTTTTATATCCTATTAAAATTTGTGCTGAAAACTTATTTTCAACATTTATGGGCTTTATTAAAAACTTTCCATGAAACAAGGTTGCAAATTTAAAATCTCTAAAGAAATCAGAACCTATAATATTCTCGTATTGAATATTTCCTTTTTCATCAATCAATGTAAATTCTAATTTTATGTTCTTAAATTCACTGCAAAGCTTTATTCTGTATGTAAATCCTGAATAAAAAATAACATCTATTTTCGAAGTTTCTTTGGTATCAAGTATATACTCTTGTCCGTCGCTAATAAACCCATTTAACTGTCCATTACATATTAATGATGGTTTTGATTGGCCGAAGATATTAAAATTGCTGAGGCATAAAAAGAGAAATATCAACTTAATACTACACGAGCTTTTCATAATTTAATAAATAATATTCTTTCTGAGTGCCCCTGATAATTGATAAATCCTTTCGAGATGTGAACCAGTTAAGGTTGGAGTGAATTTACACCTGATATATGTTGTACTATCATTATTTATGGGTGGAAAATTTTTATAGCTGGTATCGATAACTTCATATTCATAAGCAATTTCAACAAGTTTATCGATTAGTTCAGTATATTCTTCATTTTTATTGTAATAAGGCCGTAACAATTCCAGAATGTTATTTAAAATTTGTTGCTGCTGCAAGAGCAAACCAAACAGGCTACTGTTTTTCGTTTTATCGTACAAATTATTTAATATGTAAAAACTCTCAATCCATCCTCCGGCAATCACTAATGAGCCTAAATAGGGTCTTTCGCTCGTGCGGATAGTTTCGCACTCTTTACGGTGTATTTCTGTAAGTATTGAAATTATTGAATCGCTTTTACCAAAATTATTTTCGATGCGATTTAAAATTAAAGTCAGGTTTGATAATCCTGAGTTTGAATTTTCCATTAAATATCTGATTTTGTCAAGATACTGTAAGGTCAAATTTTTTTGATCGAATAAGCTCATATACCCAAGATCGGTAATCAGAGCACCAAAAACCATAGCTTTCTTTTCCGAGGTTGAAAAGGTACGAACGTCAAACTTGTTAAAGATTTCTTCATTAAATAATGAACAATCATCTTTAATTAAAAGTGATATTTGATGGGGGGAGGGAACGGAATAAATAACATCACCTACTTCATAATTGTCATTATAAAAATTAAGATCAGGTAATGTTTCATGGTTTCTTTTACATGAAATAAAACTGGCATAAAGTATAAAAACTAATACAAACGATACTGGGTAACGCATCGATAAATACTTTGAGTTAAATATCATATAGCATTACCTGATACGTATGTATTGGCCGGATGTTCGTTTTTTAAAATACTTTTTTTGGATGTTGGGAATTATAAAAGGTTTGATTATATGCAATCTTTCATCACAAGGGTTGCTAAATTTACTTTTCCATTTCTTTTATATTGAACAGTCATTTTTTTACCAGCCTTTTTGAGCAACATGGCATGTACTTCCGAAAGATTAAATTTTGACAATTGTTGTGAATTAATCAATATAACTTCATCGCCTTTTTTAAGTCCGGCTTTATCAGCTGGTGAGTTTCCGCAAATATTAGAGATACTGAAAAGATTTTCGCCAGGTGTGGGACAGCATAATTCCATTCCACTTAAGTTAACTTTAAAAGGATCCTTATTTTTTATATTGGGCCGAAATGTAATTTTATTATTTCTATAATCGAATATTACATTAAACCTGCTGATAATATCAGCTCCGATATTTCCGGTTCTTTTATCGGTGAATAAGGAAGGCATAGAAATTACCGTATCAGCAAAAGATGCAATCACATTATTAAGTTTTAATGGTCCATCACCAAATTGTTTAATTCTGCCAACTTTACCATAAACAGCTCCACCAAAACCTGTTCCCAGATATAGATTTTCGTTTTTTTGTGGTAAAATAATTTTAGGGTTGGAAAATAAATCCAGCCATAAGGCAAAACTGGCACCTGAATCGATTAAAAACAATCCATCTATAATTGTGCTGTCTTCCTGAACAATTTGTGTATTAATGAAAGGTTTGGTATCAATTATTGTTAATGGAAGCGTAACATTGTTTTTTCTTTTGTTTTTATATACATATGTTTTTGGAGTATGGAAGATAATATTTTTAGTGTCGTAATTTATCTCAATTATAAGATCACGGAATACATTATATCCCAGCAACCCATGTATTTTAATTCCAAGAAGTTTAGAAAAATCAAAATCAGGATCCGGTATAACTAAAATATCCTGGTGAAATCCTGAAATTCCGGGTATTGATATATTGTTTTCAATGGAATGCATTGCTGTTAAGGCATTTCCTCCCCCAAAACCATATATTTTAATTTCCCTCAGATATTCCATGTTAAGTTTATCTGCAAGATCCTTGTCGGTTATAATGGTATTACTTATGCCGGAATCGAGTATAAAGTTTAGAGTATCGCTGTTATTTACAAACACCGGAAGAACTACCAGATTGTTTAACAGTTTAAAGGGCAAGTGAACGTTTTTCTTTTTGGGATTTTCAACATAAAACCTCTTTGGGTTTTTTTGAACCTGAGCATTAAGGCTGATATTCAGCCAAAATATCATTATAGTTGTTAGCATTGTAAGTGGTTTCATGGCGCATAAATTAAATTTAAGAATTATTGAAGCGCTTCTGAATATAAGATTCCTGCATCCTTCTAAACCCTATTGCCAAAATGTACATTTTTTAATCTTAAAGCAGTCAAAATGACATAAAAATCAGTAGTTTATATATTGGCAAGGCTTTTGAAAAATCGAATTAAGTTACAAAAATATCATATATGAATTTAAATAATTTCACAATAAAATCACAGGAAGCTATACAATCAGCTTTTGCATTAGCAGAAAAAAACAGGAATCAGGCCATCGAAACTGCCCATGTGTTTAAAGTTTTATTGGAGGATAAAGAAAGTATAACAAACTATATTTTAAAAAAGGTAAATGTTAATACTTCGGCAATAGATTCCGTTGTGGACAGGATAATAGATTCCTTTCCCAAAGTTACCGGTGGTGATATTTATCTTTCGTCGAATGCCAGTTCTGCATTACAAAAAGCAACTAATTACTCCAAAGAATTTGGCGATCAGTTTGTTTCATTAGAACATATACTTTTAGCTTTATTTGCACAGGGCGATACTGTTTCTCAGGTATTAAAAGATAATGGTGTAACTGAATCGCATTTGAAAAAAGCAATTCAGGAGCTGAGAAAAGGATCAAAAGTTAACAGTCAGTCGGCCGAAGAAACATATGATTCATTAAACCGATATGCAATTAATTTAAACGACCAGGCAAGAAATGGAAAGCTCGACCCGGTTATTGGGCGTGATGAAGAAATTCGCAGGGTTTTGCAAATTCTTTCCCGACGAACCAAAAACAATCCAATTTTAATTGGCTCCCCTGGTGTTGGTAAAACAGCCATAGCCGAAGGATTGGCTCATCGGATAATCAAAGGTGATATTCCGGAGAATTTGAAATCGAAGCTTATTTACTCGCTCGATATGGGAGCATTAATTGCCGGAGCTAAATATAAAGGTGAATTTGAAGAGCGATTAAAAGCTGTTATTCGGGAAGTGGTTGAAGCGAATGGCGAAATTATACTCTTTATCGATGAAATACATACCCTTGTAGGTGCCGGAAAAAGCGAAGGAGCCATGGATGCTGCCAATATTCTAAAGCCAGCCCTGGCAAGAGGTGAATTACGTGCCATTGGAGCTACGACCCTGGATGAATATCAGAAATTCTTTGAAAAGGATAAAGCCCTCGAACGTCGTTTTCAACCTGTAATGGTGAATGAACCTGATACTCTGGATGCAATTTCGATTCTTCGTGGATTAAAAGAACGATACGAAAACCATCATAAAGTGCGTATTCGCGACGAGGCAATTATTGCAGCTGTTGAGCTTTCGCAGAGATACATAACTGAACGCTTTCTTCCTGATAAAGCGATCGATTTAATCGATGAAGCTGCTTCTAAACTAAGAATGGAAATGAATTCGGTTCCCGAAGAGATTGATGAGATAGAACGTAAAATAATGCAACTGGAAATTGAACGCGAAGCAATAAAACGCGAAGGTAACGACACGAAAATGGTTGAATTAAGTGGTGAAATCGCCAACTTAAGTGATACCCGGAATATGTTGCGTGCAAAATGGAACAGTGAGAAGGAAGTGATTGAAGGAATACAAAAACAAAAAACTGCTATTGAGCAATATAAATTGGAAGCAGAACAGGCTGAAAGAAACGGTGATTATGGCAAAGTGGCTGAATTACGATATGGAAAGATTAAAGAAGCTGAATCGATAATTGAGCGAAATAAAAGCAAACTCACCGAAATGCAGACTGAAAATGCACTGATTAAAGAAGAGGTTTCAAGTGAAGATATTGCTGAAGTAGTGTCGAGATGGACCGGAATACCAGTTACCCGAATGTTGCAGAGTGAAAAGGAAAAACTTTTGAATTTAGAAACTGAGCTTCACAAACGTGTTGTAGGCCAGCATGAGGCAATTACTGTTGTGTCGGATGCTGTCCGGCGAAATCGTGCAGGGTTATCAGACATTAAACGACCCATAGGTTCATTTATTTTTATGGGAACTACCGGGGTTGGTAAGACTGAACTGGCCAGGGCATTGGCTGAATATTTGTTTAACGATGAAAATATGATGACCCGTATCGATATGTCGGAATACCAAGAAAGACATACTGTTTCAAGATTGATTGGTGCACCTCCGGGTTATATCGGTTACGAAGAAGGGGGTCAGCTAACTGAAGCTGTCAGGAGAAAACCATATTCAGTAGTTTTGCTCGATGAAATCGAAAAAGCACACCCTGATGTATTTAATATTTTATTACAGGTTCTTGATGATGGGCGTTTGACCGATAATAAAGGAAGAACAGTTAATTTTAAAAATACCATTATCATTATGACTTCAAATATAGGTTCACATATTATTCAGGAAAACATGGAAAGAATAAATGACAAGAACCGTGAAGAAGTACTCAGGAAAACTCAGGAAGAAGTTATGGCTTTAATGAGACAGACTATCAGGCCTGAATTTTTAAACCGTGTGGATGAAATTGTGATGTTCAATCCTTTAACTTATAAACAGATTAGAGAAATTATTTTTATACAATTAGAGAAAGTCTTTAAACAACTCGAAAGCAACGATATAAAATTGGATATAACTGATTATGCGTTAGATTGGATAGCTAAACAGGGTTTTGATCCACAATATGGAGCACGTCCTGTAAAAAGGGTAATTCAGAAATATATTTTAAATGAATTATCGAAACGGATTTTGGCAGGAAAGCTAAAAAAGAATGAGACTATCAAAATAGATGCATTTGATGAAGATCTTGTTTTTTCAAATTAAGAATTCCCGTTTATCCGGATTTCTTAATTTGAAAAGCTTTTTATACAATCATCTAAATTGGTGTAAATTTCAAAAACATTATGAAGTTGAAGAAGCTTAAATAATTCCATAACATCCTTTTCAACATTACAAATTTTAAAATGGCCATAATTGATATTTGCAGTTTTAAAAACAGATAAGAAAACTCCAAAACCCGAACTATCTATAAAGTTAATACCATCAAGGTTAAGGATAAGCTTAGTATTAGGCTTGTTAAATAAATTGTTGAGTTGTTCCTTGGCAGGTTCAGTGACTAGTGCATTAAATCGGTTCAAGTTTTCGAATGACGCAACATAAATGTTATTGATCAATTCAACTTTAAGCATTTTTATTAAATTATTAGGTTTTATAATTTAGCAGCAACTTCTTCAAGTTCTGCTATAGCCTGTTTAGTTTGATTAATAAATTTCTCAACACAAGCAGGATATGTATTTATATCTTTTTCTTCCTTGGTATTTATTTCCAGAGTTTTTAAATCAGCAGCAAGTTCAGTCATTCCCATTATGGCTATTGAAGATTTTGCTTTATGAGCTAATTTTCCCAGAAGAACATAATTTTTTTCATCCAGGTATTTTTGCATATCAACTATATATTCTCTAGCTTGTTCATTGAAAATCACTATCATTTCTTTTATGATCTCACTGTTGCCACCTGACATATTACTCAAATATGATAAATCGGTCACCATTTTAAACTGATAGTTAATTATAAGCTACTTTATTTTTTTTTACTTTAAGAACAAAATAATAAAGTTTCTTTATATCAAAATTAATCATATTTCGTAAAAAACAATATCATTTAAGAAAATTCAAGTATGACTAAAACATTTATATCAATTCTTTTGCTGGGTTTATTTCATTTTTCACTTCAGGCGCAATCTTCCCGAGACACTGATGATGCAGATATGAAAAAAATATTTAACCAGGCAGTCATAGCTATTAAATCCAATCAATACGATCAGGCGCTTAATTTTCTTAATAAAATAATATTGCAAAACTCAGGTTTTATAAATGCTTATAACGAAAGAGGCAAAATATACCTAGTCAGGAATAATCTTAAAGAAGCTATAGCTGATTTCGACCGGGCTATTTTATTAAATCCGGAATTAGGTGAATCATATTTTGGAAGAGGTTATGCAGCATTCCTGAATAAAATTTATGATAAGGCTTTTGATGATATTTCCCTGTCCATAGCTAAAGGTTATACGGAATATACCGCTTACTATTATAAAGGTATTTTGAATTTAATGAAAAATGACGCAAATGCGGCGTTGCTCAATTTTACTTTTTGCCTTGATAAAAAAGCAAATTTTGCGGAAGCATATCAGGACAGGGGAAGTGCAAAATTTATACTAAAAGATCTTTCAGGTGCAATTGTCGATTATCAGATGGCTATTCAACTTAAACCCGGTTATGCCCTGGCTTATGCTAATATGGGAAGCGTAAAAAAAGAATTAGGCGATTACCAATCTGCAATTGAAGCCTATTCAAGTTCATTGTTATATGATTCAACCCAGATTAACGTTTGGAATAAAAGAGGTGTAGCTAAATACCTTTCGGGCGATATTAACGGAGCGCAGTCAGATTTCACCCAGGCTTTAAAGCTAAATCCAAATTATCTGTTTTCAATTAATAATCAAGCAGTAGTAAGTGCCAAAAATGAAAATAATTCCGAAGCACTTAAATATATGAATAATGTTATAAAAGCACAGCCACAAAAAGGAGAATATTATATTAATCGTGGATATTTAAAAGAATTGTCGGGAGACCTTGGTGGTGCTTGTTTGGACTGGAAAATGGCCGACAGTTTAAAGATTCAGGAGGCTAAAATTTATCTAAAAGACTGTAAATAAAAAATATATGCTAAAAAGAAATTTGTCAATATTTGCTTTTCTTATAATTTTTCTTGCTCAAACTCTTACAGCTCAAAAAGAAGTAAATGTTAAAAAAGCGGAATTCAAAATAAAAAAAACAGGATTTCGTGAAGCATGGTTTCATCTTAAGGAGGGAGACAGATTAATCAATAAAGGGAAAGGATCCGTTTCCTATGCTTTAAAGGAATATTTGAAAGCATATCCATATAATCCGGAAAATGCAGAATTGAACTTTAAAATTGGTACATGCTTTCTACAAAGTGAAAATAAAGGTGATGCTATAATTTATCTGAATAAAGCTTATTTTGCAAACCCTCAAATTATTAAAGGCATTCATATTCTTCTTGCCAGAGCATATCATCATAATCTTGAATTTGAAAGCGCCATTAAAGAGTATGACTTATATTATAATTTTTTGAATAGAAAAGAAAAAAAGAATCTTGGGCCAACCATCTTAAAATATAAGCAAGAGTGTTTAAATGCCCGTGAAATAATAGATTCTCCTAAAAGGGTGATCATTAAAAATCTGGGAGATTCAGTCAACTCTCCATTCGATGATTACAACTCTGTTTTAAGTTCAAACGATTCATTGATGTATTTCATATCAAGAAGACCCGCAAGTAATAAAGCAAGGCCTGATGAAGCCAATGCAAAATATAACGAAGATATTTATGTTGCTGCGAGGGATTCTGATAAGTGGGAAAATACTTCCCGATGGGATGTAAAATTTAACAATAAACATCATAATGGAGTTGTTTGGGTTTCGTCGGATGGAAAAACAGTATTTCTTTATAATGGGTCAAAAAACCATGGTGACCTTCAATATTCGGAATTTAAAAAAGGCAAATGGTCGAAGCCTTCCAAACTTAAGGGCGGTTTTGGAACAGATGAAAAAGAAACATCCCTGACGATGACTGCTGATGAAAAAGAAATTTATTTTGTTTCAGATGACGATCGTGAATCGTTCGGGGGAAAGGATATTTTCTATTCCTTTAAAAATGCAAAAGGGAAATGGACTTCACCTAAAAATGCCGGTTCGGCTATAAATACGCTGTACGATGAAGAAGGCGTATACGTTCACCCTGATGGTAAAGTGCTGTATTTTAGTTCAAAGGGTCATAATAATATAGGAGGGTACGATATTTTTAGAACTGAAAAAGATGATAAGGGGGGATGGATGAAGCCTCAAAATATTGGATATCCCGTAAATACTCCCGATGATGAATTATTCTTTCGGCCAACAGCAAACGAAAAACAGGCATATTATACAGGCACACGTCCCGATAGCAAAGGAGGAAAAGATATATACAAGGTTATCTTCCTGGGATCTGAAAAAGAAATGATGCTCCTCTCCGAAGATCAGTTAATATCATATAATTACAAACCTTACAACGATATATTTGTAAGGTTACCAATGATTGTTTCTGTTGATACCACTATAACTTTAATAGGAATAATTACAGATATAAAAACTAATAATCCTATTCAGGCAAAAATTAATTTAATAGATCTAGAAAGAAGCCAGATTATAGCTACAACCATTTCGGAAACTACCGGAAGTTACCATTTTGTTTTACCAGCAGTTAAAAATTATGGCATTGAACTTAATGCAAAAGATTACATGTTTTTACTCGATGTTATTAATATGCCATCGACAATAACGGGTAAAGAAGTTATTAAAAATTTCACCATGTCGAAATTAGAAGTGGGCGCTAAAGTAATCCTAAAAAATATTTACTTTGAAACCGGGAAAGCTACACTTATGGAAGAATCGTTTGCAGAGCTGGATAAAGTACTTGGTTTTCTTCAGGAGAATGGTGACTTGAAAATTGAGATTTCGGGCCATACTGATAATACAGGAAGTTTAAAAGCAAATATTAATCTTTCGGAAGCACGTGCAAAAGCTGTTGTTGCTTATTTATCCGGTCATGGCATTCCTGCCGAAAGACTTGTTTATAAAGGATATGCTTTTAACCAGCCTATAGCCCCGAATAATACACCTGAAGGAAGGAAATTGAACCGAAGGGTTGAGTTTAAAATATTAAGCACAGAGTAAAAACATTTTGAGTTAGGGAAATTTTGATATGAAAGCAATGATTTTGGCGGCTGGCAAAGGTACCAGGCTTCAGCCATTAACAAATAATAAACCCAAGGCACTGGTCGAAATTGATGGAAAACCTCTCCTTGAGATAATTATAAAAAGAGTTATATCCTTTGGATTTAAGGAAATAGTTATTAATGTACACCATTTTGCAGATCAGATATATCAGTTTTTGGATGAACATAATAATTTTGGAATTGATATACAAGTTTCTGATGAACAGGACCTTTTGTTAGATACCGGAGGAGGATTGTTAAAAGCAAAGTCCTTATTATTGGATGGTGATCCTATTCTGGTGCATAATGTCGACATTATTACCAACTTGGATTTAATAGATCTTTATAATTTTCATTGTCGAAATGGAGCATTAGCAACGATGGCAGTGAAAGAAAGGAATACTTCCCGATCGCTGTTAATAAACCCGGAAGGAGAACTTAGCGGATGGCGAAATAATGTTACTGGTGAAATCAAACATTCAAAAGGAAATCTTGAAGAATTAACACCCATTGCATTCTCTGCCATTCATGTTATAAGTCCTCAAATATTTAACCATATTACAGAAACCGGGGCTTTTTCCATTATGGATGTTTATTTAAGATTGGCTAAAACTTTAAAAATTGCTACTTTTGATCACCCAAATGATTATTGGCTGGATTTAGGCAGAATAGAAAATATTGAAGAAGCTGCCAATTTTTTAAATGATAAGGAAATATGATGATAGATTCGGAAAAGATACAACAGCTTAACAGTGCTTTTGAAAAGAAAACCCCTCAGGAAGTTTTGGCATATTTTTTAAGAGAATTTAAAGGAAACATTGCTCTTTCGTCCAGTTTAGGAATTGAAGACCAGGTATTGACCCATATGGTTTGTAATATAGATAACAATACCAAAATTTTCACTTTAGATACAGGACGTCTTTTCCCTGAAACTTACAGTTTAATTGATAAAACCAATAAACATTTTGGTGTAAACATCGATGTATATTTTCCGGAATCATCGAAAGTTGAAGAAATGGTCAATACTAAAGGGATAAACCTTTTTTACGACAGCATCGAAAGCCGCAAGGAATGTTGCAGGATCAGAAAAATAGAACCTCTTAAAAGAGCTTTTAAGAATTTGGATGTTTGGATTTGTGGTTTAAGAAAAGATCAATCTATCACTCGGTTTTTTTCAAAAACGGTAGAGTGGGACGAAGCCAATGGTTTAATAAAAATTAATCCTTTAATTAACTGGAACGAAAAAATGGTTTGGGAGTATTTGCGTGTACATCATGTTCCTTATAATGAACTACACGATAAAGGCTTTCCAAGTATAGGATGCCAACCATGTACCAGGGCAGTTGCAGCTGGAGATGATATCCGATCAGGTCGTTGGTGGTGGGAAGCCCCTGAAAATAAAGAATGTGGTTTGCACAAACGTTAAAATTTTATTCGGGCGACTTCAAGAGCTATTTTCCACCCGGAGGATTCATGTCTCCAGATACGCATATAAAAATCTTTGGATTCTTTATAATATAAGTTTCCATAAACCAATGCCATATCTCCTTTAGGAGATATTTTTATATCCAATGGTTTGTATTTCAGGAATTGAGAAGGTATCTTTAATAATTTTATTGCTGTATCTAAATCAGTTACCGATGTGTGACCTTTTAAATTAAGTACAAAAACTTTTCCATAGTTTTTCTTCATTGCTTTTGTTGCATCGGTAATGAATTGCTTTGTAAATGAGTTCTCCAAATTTATTATCAATTCTTTTGTAACATTTTTAACTGGTACTTTTACGACTTTAATTTCATTTGGAATTCGGTTGATCATTTGAGGTCCATGCACATTTCCAATATCTGCCAGATATTTCCAATCACTCTCTTTATTTCTATACCAAACAGTAGTATATTGACTATATGATGAAGGTTCTTCGTTCAATAAACTGTCCCTGTATTCAACTGAGCCTGTAGTATAACCCCAATCGCCTGAAACAGATATTTCAGCATACGAAGGAGCCCATGAATAAATGCCATAAAAATCCGGAAGTGATTTCCAGTAATATTTTGCATTTTCAATACCCTTATTCGAAAAAGCCACTGCTGAACTATCTGAATAATATAAAAATCCTTTTTTTATTCCGGAATCTAAACACATCTTTTCGAAACTATTCTCAGCTTTTACTATTTGTTCAAAAGGCGATTGAGCTTCAACAATCAATACCTTGATGAACATAAAAAGAAAGACTATAATTATTTTCATTTTTTACCAATAGAATACACAAAAATACAAGATTTATTCATATTTGTTCGCTTTCGAACATACCGGTTCTGTTTTAATACAATTCTTACATTGTTAAAACAAGTATATTTAGCAAAAAAATAATGTAATAAATTGAAAAATAGATAATTATAAATTGTGGCACAAAGGTTGATTATATACTATCATAACTTAAAATATCAACCCAAATGAAAACAACACACAAACTAATAGTAACTGCAACAGTAGCATTTTTTTCATTAACAGTTAATGCACAAAAGTCAGTTAACCAATTTTCAGGTAAATTTTCTGATTTGGTATCTGAAAAAATAGAGTACGTGACCCATGAAATTTCAAGTCAAATTGAAAGTCTGAAATCAATAGTTAAATATTCGCCTGTAGCTTTTAGCGAAGATCTTTATATGGCAGAAATTCCGTTTGATTACAGATCAATTCAGGATCAACTTGAAAAAGATGTAAAGTTTGTCCCTTCAGAAGATCTTGATTATACTGTTGAAAAAAATGATAACAGTTTAACTGACATCTTAAAAGATCTTGAACTTGAAGCTAAATATCAGCCTGTCGAATATTACAATGCTAATGAATTGGATTTAAAACAGATTGTTTCGGAATTATCAAAAGATGCAAAATATGTTTCTTCTGCCGAAATGTAAAATCAATTATATACCTGTACTTTGTACAGTCACTATAAAAGAGAGGCGTAAGCCTCTTTTTTGTTTTAAAGCTTTTACGAATTAATTACCCCTGATCCAATTAATTCGTCTTCCAGGTACCAGGCTGCAAATTGTCCTGCTGTTATGCCTCTTTGAGGTTTATTAAATTTAATATAAAGTCCATCAGAATGTCTGTGAAGTAATGCTTCCTGTAATGGTTGCCTGTAACGAATCCGAACCAGAAATTTCTTTGAATCGCCTGTTTTCATGGTCATATCTTTTCTGATCCAATGAATTTCATCTTCTTTAATATACAGTCCTTTTCTGTTTAAGCCGGGATGATCATCTCCCTGACCAGTATAAACAATGTTTTTTTCAACATCAATTCCAATAACAAATAATGGTTTTTCTTTGCCTCCGATATGCAGCCCTTTTCGCTGACCAATTGTATAAAATTGTGAACCTGTATGCTTACCAATTACGACTCCATCTTCAGGTTGAAAAATATGGGGCAGGTATATATTATTAACCTCATAAAGCTTTGTTAAGGTAGGAGATATTTCGATGATTCTGCCTTCGGAACTCTTAATTTTTTGCTGTAAAAATGTTGGCAAATCGACTTTGCCCACAAAACAAATTCCCTGCGAATCCTTTTTTGTCGCTGTGGCGAGGCCTTGCTCTTCGGCAATTTTTCTTACTTCGGGTTTTAACAAATCACCTATCGGGAATAAGGCCATACTGAGCTGTTGTTGAGAAAGTTGACATAAAAAATAGCTTTGGTCTTTATTAGGGTCGCTTCCGGCAAGCAGTTTGTGCACAGCCTGGTTTTCTACTTCAATGGTTTCTTTTCGGCAATAATGACCGGTAGCCACCATTTTGGCACCATATTTTTTTGCCGCCTCAATAAATATATCAAACTTAATCTCCCTGTTACATAATACATCAGGATTAGGTGTACGACCTTTTTCATATTCCGAAAACATGTAATCGACCACCCTCTTTCGATATTGTTCGCTTAAATCGACAGTATGAAAAGGTATATCAAGCTTGCGTGCTACCAGTTCTGCAAAAATCAGATCGTCATTCCAGGGGCAATCCCCCGAAAGAGTTCCGGTGGTATCGTGCCAATTAATCATAAACAAGGCAGTAACATCATAACCTTGTTGTTTTAAGAGATACGCTGCAACACTGGAATCAACTCCACCCGAAAGCCCTACAACAACTTTATTCATAAATCCAAATCTTTCTAAATCAGCCTGCAAAGGTAAAAACTATTTTGGGAATGCTGCAAAAAACTGCTTTATCCAACTGGTGTATGGTATAAATTTATAATATTGTAAGCTAATTTTTAAAGTTTGTCTTAAATCAATTGTTCATTTTATTTTAGACTCGCATTATTAAATATTATATACATGAAAATTACTATTGTTGGTGCCGGAAATGTTGGAGCAACCTGTGCTATTGTTATTGCTGAAAAGGAATTGGGTAATGAAATTGTTTTGCTGGATATTAAACAAGGAGTAGCTGAAGGAAAGGCATTGGATATTATGCAAATGGCCCCTTTAGCATTATTCGACACTAAAACTTTTGGAGTTACCGATGATTATGCACGAACTGCGGGATCAAAAATTGTTGTTATTGCAGCCGGATTATCGCGTAAACCTGGTATGACAAGAGATGATTTGATAGCAACTAATGCAAAAATTGTAAAAAAAGTTACTTTAAATATTTTGAAATATTCACCAGAAGCTATTTTTGTTGTAGTCACCAATCCTCTCGATGCAATGGCTTATTGCGCTTATAAGGTGGCCAAAATTCCTTCGAACAGGGTTATTGGTATGGGCGGTTTAGTCGATACTGCAAGATATAGATCGTTTTTGTCGGAGGAACTTGATTGTTCTCCCAAAGATATTCAGGCTGTGATTTTAGGAGGGCATGGAGACCATATGGTTCCCATTATAAATTATACAACAGTAAGTGGGGTACCGGTAACACAATTATTAAGTAAAGACAAACTTAAAGCCATCATTAACCGAACCCGTTTAGGTGGCGGAGAATTAGTTAATTTAATGGGAAAATCAGCCTGGTATGCTCCTGGGTATGCTGCTGCCCGCATGGTTGAGGCAATCTCTCTTGACCAAAAACGGTATTTTCCATGCAGCGCATATTTAACAGGGCAATATGGATTGAACGATATTTATTTTGGTGTTCCTGTAAAACTTGGAAAAAATGGTGTAGAAAATATTCTTGAATTTGAATTGAATAATTCAGATAAGGTATTGGTAAACCGCTCAGCAGATAGTGTAAGAGAATCGTTGGCTATTCTTAAAAAAATAAATATTATTGATTAAAAGAGGCCATCTCAAAAGTCAATTATTTGCCATATTTCGACTTCGCTCAATATGACAAACAATTGACTTTCGTGCGTCAGGCTGAGCGGGGTCGAAGCCTTTCCAACTTTTGAGACAGCCTTTTTAAATTTAATCTTTAATATTCTTTAACTCTACGTCAAAAATCAAAGTAGAGAAATACGGTATTACAATTTGATATCGGGGAATAAACTGATTAAATCCATAGCCTCTGTAATATGGTATTAGAATAGTTGCTTTTGTACCTACCGTCATTAATCTGATACCTTCGTCTAGCCCATTTATAACCCTTGTACCTCCTGCACCTCCTGTACCACCAACCGTGAATTTGAATACAGTGTCGTTTGCACTTTTATCAAAAATTCGACCATCTGGTAAATAACCTGTATATTTTACACTTACAGTTTGACCGGTAAAGGGTTTAACACTTCCTGTTCCGGCAAGCCTTTGAATATAATAAACCCCTGAAGCTATTGAGTCAGCAATTCCAATTTCAGTAGCGGTATCCAGGAAATTGGCAATTTGTTGCTTTTCGTAAGCCATTGGATTTGGAATTACTTTAATAAGTTCCACTTCAAAAATTCTGGGTATGTAATCGTTATAAGCCAATAATGAAGGCATAATCATTTTAGTTTTGCCGCCTTCTTTCATTGTTTTTAAACCTTCAATTACACCTGGAAGCCATCCACCTAGCCCAACATGAAATTTTAATGGTCCACCCAGTGCAAAAGTTGGATATACCTGTTTTTGTTCAGCAAGTGCTTTGTCAGTACCATCAACAAATGTCCCATCTAAATCAGTGGCTTTATATTGAATCAGGGCAAATTGTCCATCTGAGGGTGTTGCACCGGTACCTTCTACCACAGGAATAATATACATACCTGAAGTTGTAGGGGTAGCTGTTATATTTGTAATCTGAAGATAATTTTCAATTAACCTTTTTTCCTTAGCACGCTTTTCGCTATCATCATCTTTCGCACAAGAAGTGGCCAAAATACCCAACAATGCTAATATTGTAAATAAATAAGATCTATTTGTTTTTTTTTTCATATATGTTAAAAATTTAAAGTTTTGTAGTACTTAGACAGCCAAATAAAATAATGGTTGCGTACAAATTTAAGATTAATTTATCGAAATTAATTCTACTTCAAAAATGAGAGACGTAAATGGCGGAACGATTCCTGTTGAAGAACCCTGATCGCCAAAGGCAAAATCAGAAGGTAAAATAAATAATGTTCGTTCCCCTTCGTGCATTGTCGCAATTGCTTCTTCCATCCCTTTAATAACTTGCCATTGTTGGCCGTAAACAAATTGAAAAGCTTCATTTCTCTTTTTTGTTGAATCAAAAAATTTACCATTTAAAAAACGGCCTTCATAATGGACTACAATAGTATCTCCAACATTGACTGTTTTTTGATTACCTTGTTTTAGCACCAAAGAATATAAGCCCTGATTGGTTGGTTTTATCCTCATCTTTGAATCCTCAAGATATTGGCGTAATACAATTTTTTCGTATTCACCAAAGTCTTCAGTCCACTTTAAAAAGGCTTCTTTCTCGCGGTTATATTGCTCTATGGTTTGGATGTCAATTATTTCCGTTTCAATTTTCATCTTTCCCGAATCGGGAAGAAATGAAGGAACTGAAGTTCCCAGTGTGAATGTAAAAAATTGATATGCCGAAATAATGAAACTAGCCGACTCTTCTTTTCCAAGCATGGTTAGATTTTCATCAATAGAGCCTGAATATGCTGGTTTTCCTATTTGAAATTTCCTTCTTCCTTTAAAAAAAACAGAATCGTTGAGCGTTTTATAGGTAATATCAGCGGTAACAAAATCACCATATTTACATTTAACATCAGTATCTCCAATTTTCAACAATTTAAAATAATTGCCATTACTCATTTTGGTATAATCAGGATATTCTGAAGATGTTTTGCATGAAACAACAATAATCCCGGTAATTAAAATTATCATTGTTTTAAAATAGCTCGTCATTGTTGATCAGCAATTTTAAGTAAGTAAATTTCGTAAACTATAGTTGATCGTGCAGGAATTTTATTTTCATCGCCCATTAATCCATGTGCCAGGTGTGGAGGCATAATAAACCGGGCTTTATCTCCCTCTCTGAGAAACAAAATTCCTTGTTCTAATCCAGGTTCTACGCCGCCTTTTCCAATCATAAAAGTTTTTAATCCTAAAGAATCGGATGAGTAGCATAAGGTTCCATCTAAAAGCCACAATTTAAAAGATATTGTTGCCTTTTTCCCTGTTTCTGCTTTTTTTCCTGAACCTTTCTCTGTTATTTCGTACCACAAGCCGGTTTTTGTCTGAGTCATATTCCAATCCCGTCTTTTAATGAAGCCTTTAATTTTATCGGCATCTTGTTTTACAAGGTATTTGTTTGCACGCATCAGAGCTTCCTGTTGATTGGGAACATTTTTTTCTTCAACCTGTCTGTTGTTCCGACAAGTGCTGAATGTAAATATAAAAAGGATAATATACAGGTATGTTTTTATCACTGGTTTGAATTTAATTCTTTTTCATACAAGGGTAAAATGGATTTGAATTTAGCAAGTGTTTCTGGCAGAGGCATACGCGATTCACCACCTGCAGCATTCAAATGACCGCCACCTGCAAAGTATTTCTCAGCGACAATATTCACTGGAAAATCTCCTTTCGACCGGAGTGAAATTTTAATTTTATCAGCACTTTCAATAAATAAGGCAGTAAAACATATTCCTTTAATCGATAGAGGCAGATTGACAAAACCTTCAGAATCGCCTATCCCGAAATTAAATAACTTCTGTTCTTCTAACGAAATACTTATAAATGCAGTACTATATTCAGGAATAATTACCATTTTTTCATTTAAACAATAACCCATCAGGCGCATCCGGTTCATCGAAAAGTTATCATAAACCATCCGGAAAATGTAATCTTTTCTTATGCCATTTTTTAAAAGTAATGACACCAGTTCAAAGGTCCTCGGGTTTGACGAATTAAAGCTAAAACAGCCTGTATCAGTCATCATCCCCAAATATAAGCTCTCAGCAACTTTGATATCAATTGTTTCAGTTTTGCCTAATAGCAGAATAAGTTCCAAAACCATTTCACAAGTAGAACTCACAGAAGTGTCGGATATTTTGATATCGGCAACTATTTGAGGAAGTGGATGGTGGTCGATCATTACTTTAAAAGCATCGGCTTTGTCCAATTTGTCTTTTAATTCGCCACTGCGCTTGGTGTCGTTATAATCCAGGTGAAAAATAACTTCAGCTTTTTTGATAAATTCATTGGCTTCCCCACGGTTTTTGCTGTAATTAACTACAGTTTCGTTACCAGGTATCCATTGTAAAAATTCAGGATAATCGTTAGGAACAATTATTCGGGCATCTTTACCTTCATTCTTTAAATACCAATATAAACCGAATACAGCTCCAATAGCATCGCCATCAGGATTTAAATGTGTAGTAATGATAATTTTATCGTTTATGGTTAGCTGCTCTTTAAGCCTTTGCCACTCATTGTCAAATTTCTGAATATCCATAATAATTGCGGGTCGAACAACCCCAAAGATATAAAATTCAAAATGTAAACTGCTTATCAAAGAAATATTTCTAATTTTAAGGTTTATTTTAATATAAACGTATATGACTGGAAATTATACCTTTACAATTGTTAAACCCGATGCTTTTAAGAGTGGTTATACAGGTAAAATAATCGATGCTATTATTGAGGGCGGATTTCGTATCTCGGCTCTTCGTCTCGTTCAAATGACCAAAGCGCAGGCAGAAGCTTTTTATGGGGTTCACAGAGAGAGGCCTTTCTTTAACAGTCTTGTTGAATTTATGACATCAGGGCCTATTGTAGTTGCTAAACTTGAAAAGCAAAATGCTGTTGAGGATTTCCGAAAATTAATCGGAGCTACTGATCCATCCAAAGCAGAAGCTGGAACAATTCGCAGTAAATTTGCAAAATCGATGCAGGAAAATGCAGTGCATGGTTCTGATAGTGATGAAAATGCTGCTTTGGAAGCTTCGTATTTCTTTTCAATATTTGATTGTTTTTAATAAAAAAATAATGGAAACTTTTTTATCAGATAATTTTCTTCTTCAAACCCAAACAGCACAAAAACTTTATCACCAGCATGCAAAGTCGCTGCCTATAATCGATTATCATTGTCACTTATCGCCGAAAGACATTGCCATGGACAGGCAATTTAAGGATCTTACCGAGATTTGGCTTGAAGGTGATCATTATAAATGGAGGGCAATGCGGATTAACGGTATTGATGAAGAATTTATTACCGGCAAAGCTGATAATTTTGAAAAATTTTTAAAATGGGCTCAAACAGTTCCATATTCCATGAGAAATCCTTTATATCATTGGACTCATATGGAATTGTTACGTCCTTTTGGCATAAAAAAGATTTTAAAACCGGAAACGGCGAAAGAAATTTATGAAGAATGCAATGCTATGCTGCAAACTTCTGATTTCTCCGTGAGAGGGATTATTACAAAAATGAATGTTGAAGTAATTTGTACCACCGATGATCCTTCTGATAATCTTGAATTTCATAAAAAAATAAAGGATGATAAATTTGCCACCAAAGTGTTACCGGCATGGAGACCTGATAAAGCCATGGCTGTTGAAAATTTGGATGAGTTTAACAAATATCTCGAGAAATTAGGAGAAGCATCAGATATCAATATCGATAATTTCAATAGTTTGCTTCAGGCTTTGCAAAAAAGGCACGATTTTTTCGCATCAATGGGTTGTAATGTATCCGATCATGGCCTGGATACATTTTATGGCTGCGATTTTAAAGACAATGAAGTAAAATTGATATTTTTAAAAGCAAGAGCAAGAAAAAAGCTTGATAAAGAAGAGGTTGAAACATTTAAAAGTGCAATGCTTCACCATTTTGCAGTTATGGATCATGCCAAAGGATGGGTACAGCAATTCCATTTTGGGGCTTTAAGAAACAATAATACATCGATGTTCAGGAAGATAGGACCAGATACAGGTTTTGATGCCATCGGAGACTTTCAGTTTGCTCAATCAATGGTTAAATTTTTGGATAGATTACAAAAGAGCGATCAACTCACGAAAACAATCGTTTATAACCTTAATCCTTCGTATAACGAAATTATTCCTACCATTCTAGGTTGTTTTGCCGATGGTCGGATTGCCGGTAAAATGCAATTTGGCTCGGGTTGGTGGTTTCTAGATCAAAAAAATGGTATGGAAAACCAAATGACTGCTCTTTCCAACCTTGGTTTATTGAGCCGATTTGTTGGAATGTTAACCGATTCCAGAAGTTTTCTTTCATTTCCCCGACACGATTATTTCAGAAGAATACTCTGTAATATTCTTGGTAATGATGTCGAAAACGGAGAATTGCCTCTTTCAGAAATGGCTCAAATTGAACAACTGGCCAAAAACATTTCTTTTTTTAATGCCAAAAGCTATTTTAATTTTTGATTTATAATGTTGTATAATTGAAATTAACGTCATAATTAGGTTTTAAAAAATCTAGTAGGGTTTAAATTTATACAAGGATTATATAATTGAGATATATTTTTCATTTACTTTATAAGCTTGAATTCTGCCCATTTTTCTGTTTCGTTAAACAATATACTTAACTATCTTAAACATCTTTTATTTGATGAAGAAATTGTTTATATTTTTTGTGATAATTTCCAGTTTTAATCACAATGTAGCCCTTAGTCAGGAAAACAAATCCACCAAAATTGATTCTCTTAGTTATTTAACTTTCGAAGATGCCATAAAAAAAATAGAGCAGAAAAATCATGTAAAATTTTACTATGATTTTGAGAGACTTCAAAAAAGAAAAATACATGTTTCTGTAATTGAACTACCTTTTGATGATGTATTGCAAAGAATTGAAAAGACTACCGGATATTCAACAATTAAATTGAATTCAGCATCTTATATTTTTCTTCCTTATGAGTCGCCTCAACAGAATTTAACTTACCAGGATTATATTACCATTGGTAATCCTTTGGATTATGGAAAATATACTTCAGTTATGGTTGAAGGACAGGTAATTGATGGTAAAACTGGGGAACCATTGGTAGGAGCTGTTGTAAATAGCGAAAAGCTTAATATTGCTGTAAATACTGATAAAGATGGAAAGTTTTCTATGAAACTCCCTGTAGGAGACCATGAACTTACAATCCAATATTATGGTTACGAAGCCAATACCTCGAAAATAAAAATTTACGGTAAAGGAATATTAAAACTGGAGATGTTTGAAAAAAGCATTAGCCTGGAGGAAGTTATTGTACGTGCGGAAATGGCCCAGAACAGTGTAATGCGTAACCAAATGAGTATTGTGAGAATCGATGCTAAAGCCATAAAGGAATTACCTGTTTCGATGGGAGAAACGGATATTATCAAAAGTGTTACCTTAATGCCTGGTGTTCAATCGACAGGGGAATTTGGAACTGGATTTAATGTGAGGGGTGGAAGTGCCGACCAAAACCTTGTTCTGATAGAAGATCTTCCTGTGTTTAACCCATCCCATGTATTTGGACTTATTTCCATTGTAAATCCCGACGATGTATCGAATGTTACTTTATTAAAAGCTGGCATTCCTGCAAAATATGGTGAAAGAGCATCATCTGTCCTTGATATTAAAATGGGAGGTACCCAATCTGATAAGTTTTCTGCTAAAGGTGGAATTGGATTAATTAACAGTCGATTAAACTTTAAAATTCCATTATTCAAAAAGAAGGTAATTATTAGCCTTGGAGGGCGTAGTTCTTATTCTGACTGGCTTTTACACAAGATTCCTGATGCTGACCTTCAAAATAGTTCTGCCGGCTTTTATGATTTGAATGCTATGGTAACTATTTCTCCCAATTCATCAAACAGAATTTCAATATACGGATATACCAGTAATGATGATTTTCAATTCAGCAATACAACAAAATATAATTATAATAATTTTATGGGAGGAGCCAAATGGAGCCATGTTTTCAGCAGTAATCTCTCAATGACAGCAATGGCAGGCCGAAGTAGATATGACTTAAATGTTGAAGAAGATATTAATAATCAGTTCGATAAATCAAAAATTACTACAGGAATAATTTATGATTGTTTTCGATGGAATACCTCCTGGTCCATGTTTCAAAATAACCATATCGATGCGGGAATTAATGCGATACGGTATAATAACAATCCAGGTGAACTGAAACCGGGTTCTGAAGAGTCAAATATCCTTCCGAAGAAAATGCAGAATGAAAAAGCAATGGAACTTTCAGCATATATTACCGATAATTTTGATGTTACCGATAAAATAAATGTTGAAGCAGGAGTACGGTATACGGAATATCTGTTACTTGGCCCATACAATGCCCATTTATACACTTCGGGCAAACCCAGACTTACAGATAACCTCGAAGAAGTGCAAAGCTATAAGAAAGATGCGATTGTTTATTCTCACAATGGAATTGAACCAAGATTATCAGTTATTTATAAGCTAAATACCGAAAGTTCATTAAAAGCCAGTTACTCCAAAAATCATCAATATCTTAACCTGGTTTCCAATACCTCTGTTATGGCTCCTATGGATGTCTGGAAACTTAGTGATATTAACATTTCTCCATTAATTTGTAATCAGATTGCTATTGGATATTATAGGAATTACACGCAAAAACTCTTGGAAGCATCAGTTGAAGTCTATTTTAAACAATTAAAAAATGTCATAGAATATAAAGATGGAGCTAAGCTTTTGTTAAATGAATCGTTTGAAACCGATATTGTTCCTGCAAAAGGATATAATTACGGGATTGAATTCTTTTTAAAGAAAAATTCGGGACGGTTAACTGGCTGGGCAAGCTATACTTTTTCCAAATCGTACAGGCAAACAATAAGTTCTTTTAAAGAAGAACAAATTTTAAATAATAATGCTTTTAATTCAAATTTCGACAAACCACATAATATAGTTGTACTTACGAATTATCATATTTCCAAAAGATGGAGGTTTTCGGCCACCTTTGTTTACAATACAGGCCGCCCGGTAACTTTACCTGAGATGAAATATTATTACCAGGGAACCCAGCTTATTTACTATTCGGATCGGAATAAATACAGGTTGCCCGATTATCATCGTTTAGACGTTTCAATTACCCTGGACGAAAGTATAAAAATTAAAAAGAAATGGAAGGGAAGTTGGACCTTATCTATTGTTAACCTGTATAGTAGAAAAAATGCATTCTCCACATTTTATCAAAAAGAGATACCTAATATGGCTAACAATTACCAGACTTTTTCATTAAACAAGCTTTATATCATCGGCAAACCATTGCCTACCCTGACTTACAATTTTAATTTTTAATGAAGTATTTAAAAATAAGCATGATGTTTAAATATATAATAATTTTCGGTTTAATAATATTTGCAGGATGTAAGCAGTTATATGAACCAGAGATTGATTCTCAGCACTCAGCTCTTGTAATTCAAGGTATCCTGACAACAATTCCCGGTGAAGTAAAAGTTAAAATAACACAAGCTGTTCCTTTTGATTCTACCAATAATCCAATTCCGGTGAGGGGATCGTTTGTTACTATTTTTGACGATAATAACCAGGAATTCCCATTGTATGAAGATGAAAATGGGTCTTATTCAAATACTGGCTTATATGGGCAGGAAAATGGATCCTATTTTCTGAAGGTAGTTACCCCCGATGGAAATATTTATCAATCGGACATTCAAATGATGCCAAGGAAATATAATCAGGACAGTATTTATGCTGAACTTACAAGTAAGTCAACCTTAGTGCCGACCGGTAACGGGGATTATGTTAAAACGGAGGTAAAAGGAATTGAAACTTACGTTAACCTGAGCAGCGGAGGAACTGAGTTACCCAAATGCAGATATGAATCCAGAATTACCATGTTATATGTATATCAATTAGATAAAGGGGCTCCTCCGCCAACTGTTTATGGCTGGAAATCTTTTAATCCCAATTCAAAACTAAATGTTACTCTATCAAAATTTGATAGGTCAATTGGTGTTATTTCAAAACACAGTATTAATTTTTTTGGAAATAAAATTGGTTTCTACTATATAGATAATGAGGATGCCGTTATTGCCGGATGGCTTCTTTCTTTAACAAAATATAATATTTCAACTGAAACCCAAAAATATTATCTCGATATTAAAAATCAGATTGAAGCATCAGGAAAAATATTTGATCCAACTCCATCTCAAATAATTGGTAATATCAAATGCATTACACAGCCAAATAAACTTGTATTTGGATTTTTTGAAGTTTCGAATGCCGAAAAATTGTACTACAAATACACTTATGGTACAACAAATATACCCCTGATTTCTAAAGGTGAATTTCAGGGTTTATCAATAGATGGAGAAAGTATTGATATTCCACCTCCTTTTTGGAATAATTAAAAGATATTTATATGATTAAGAATAAACTTATTTTTCTGGCCTTAATGACTTTTATTTTCAATTTAGCAACGTCTGAAATTATTGCTGACAAAAAGGAAAAAACATTTTTAATTTCAGAACGAATTTTATTAAATACCGACAGAAGGGTTTATATAGCGGGTGAAAATCTTATGTATAGCCTTTATCTTATTGATTCGAAAGCAAATTCTTTGGCTGCTTATTCCAGTTTAGGATATGTTCTCATAAAAAATACAAAGGGTGCAATTATTGGAACGTCGCAGGTAAAAATTATTGATGGAAAAGCCACCGGAGCTATATATTTATCCGACACACTTCAATCAGGGTATTATCAAATTTTGGCCTACACTAATTTTATGCGCAATGGGCCGCCTGAATTAATCTCTAAATCGCAGGTTTTAATTGCTAACCGCTTTGATAAAGATTTTTTTGGTATAGTATCGCAAAGAAGTCTTTACAGTTCTGAACCTGTTGACAGCAGTTTTGAGAATAGAAGTAACCGTATTAATATTTTATTATCACAGAAATCATTCAATAAGAGAGAGAAATGCAGTTTTAAATTGAGCATTCCTGATAATCATATTAAGTATACTGATGTTTCTGTTTCGGTAGTTGAGAAGAATCTGATTGAAGAGCAATTTTTAAGAAAGGAAGGTAAGCCAGTATGGGTAAGAAAGGCCATTACAGGTATATTAAGTGATGACTATCCTGTTTATTTGGCCGAAGACAGGTATTCAGTGATTTCGGGTAGATTAATGGACGTAAATAACAATGAAATTGGCTATCATGTACTATATCTTACATCGCCTGATACAGTTACAAATCTTGAATATACAGTTACAAATGCCAAGGGTCAATTTCGATTCCCAATATCAGACTATTACAACGGTAAAGATATTTTCATTAAGATAAAGCAAAACGAAGGCGAGTCAATAATTCCTAAAATAATTATAGATTCTAAGTTTGATTTTAAAGAACCATTTGATCCTGCGCTTTGGCCAATAGATTCGTCAATTATAACATATCTTAAGCGTAGCCAGGATATAGTAAGAATTCAAAAATCATATCTGCAGATTCAATCTCAATTTCAGCCAAAGTATTTTTCTAAACCACCACAATTATTATTCAAAATACCAGATTATTCAGTTGCTCCGGCAGACTATTTAGAGCTTAAAGATTTTCAGGAAATATCCCGTGAAATAATCCCAGCTTTAAAATTAAGAAAACACGACAAGGAGTATTCTGCTGAGATACTTGACCTTAAAAATAGCCGCTATTTACCTCCAAATCCGATGATTTTCCTTGATGGTGTTTTATTGGATGATATAAAACAAGTAATGCCTTTTGGAACAAAAGAAATTAAAAAAATAAATCTTATCACCTCTGGATGGATGGTTGATCATCAGGAGTTAGCAGGCGTTTTATCTATTTTTTCGCATAATAATTTATGGAAGACAATTAGTATGAATTCAGATAACGTAAGATTAAAAGCAGAAAGTTATTTTGAATTACCCAAAATTAGTAATCCAAATTATTCGATTATTGATCTTCAATCACCTGAACCAGATTTTAGACAATTATTGTATTATAAACCTCATCTTCAAATTAATTCAAATAATTCTTCAATAGTTGAATTTTACACTTCCGATTATTCAACCACTTACATTATTAAAGTAGTAGGAATTACCAACAAGGGTGAAAGAGTTGAAGTATATGATGAATTTGAAGTAAAAGATTAAAACCGAAATATATGACCTTCTATAAAATTGGAGTATTACTATTTACATTAACTATTGGAATTTCATTAAAAGCTCAGGACGAAACTCCGCTTAAAACCTCAGAATATTTTGAATCCCCACTTATTGGGCGCAGTTACACTGCTCCTCCAAAAGGACAGGGCTCTCCTTATTTGTTCGATAGTTGGCTTAATGGAAGTGTAATGCTCATAAATGGGGATACGGTTAAAAATCGTCTTTTTAAGCTCGACTGCTTTAAAAATGAGTTTTTATGGATGTCGGACGGTAAATCAATTATTGCTTTAGATCACAATCTTATAAGTGGCTTTACATTGTTTCCCTCAAATGGGAGTGCTGAACGTAATTTTGTTAAAACCTCATTGAAGCTGCCAATGTTATCAGATACATTCGTTAGATATCTTGAAGTACTGGCTTTGGGAGAGATTAATCTTTATGCTTATCGGAAAGTAACTGTTTCAACTGAACCCACAATTGGTTCTAACGGAGGATTATACCAATTCCTTATTTATGAAAATGAACCTTATTATTTCATTCAATCGGGTAACCGGTCTGTAAAGCAGGTAAAGTTTCAAAAGAAAAGTATAATTGGGGCTTATCCGGATTTATCAATTCAGCTAAAGAAAGTTCTGAGAGAAAATCATTCTGGTGGAATTAAAAATGAATATCAATTAAAACAGGCAATTATCACGGTCAATAGTAACTGGAATTAATGTTTATTCATTAAAAGTTGAATTATTAATAATTTCTTCTTCTAATTTTGTGTCTTTTCTTTTATTGGAATTTAAAGTAGTCTTTTTTCTGGATGTTTTTACCGAAATATTCACAATTTCAGCAATATCATAAACCGGGATATCGGTTACTTTTTGGAAAGTCTTTTTGCATAATGGGCACGATGTTACCAAAACATCTGGTTTATCCTTTAAAAGGATGTCACATGCTTCTTGTGTGATTTTATTTCGTTGTTCGGAAGTTATGGTTACATTCCCTAAACTTCCTCCACAGCATAATCCATTTTCTTTTTCCTGATCAGTTGAAATAAGATCTACGCTATGATTTAAAACTGTTCTTGGTTCATCATAAACTTTACTGCCCCTGCCTAATTCACATGGGTCGTGGTAAACAGCTTTTATCTTTTGTTTTTCAAGTTCCAACAGGTTATTATCAATTAAACCTGCAAAATATTGGGAGTGATGATAAACAGGAATTTCCAGTTTATACTGATCTTTAAACATTTTATAACAAATTGGGCAGTTGGTAACCAGTGCCTTGGCATTTGATTGCTCAATCGTAATTTTGTTTTTATTCATCAATGTTTTGGCCTCTTCGTTTTTACCTGCAAGCAAAAGTGGCCGGCCACAACAAATGGACTCATTTTCGTCCATAAACCAAAAATTAATGCCAGCTTTTTTAAATGTCTGAACTACCGATTTTTTAATTGAAGGTGTCAAATGCGACATACAGCCAGCGAAATAAACTACATCAGTTTGCTGGGGAATTTGGTTTTTGACATAGGAATAGCTTTCTTTCAAACCAGGATTTAATTCAATTCTATTTATTTGCCGAATTCCGGTAATATCAATTCCTACCGGACAAATATTATCGCAACGGCCACACATTAAACAATTTAATGACTTTTCAGCTTCCTGGGAATTATATCTAATATCGCGCAATTGATAAACCGATTGCACATTTGTTAAACCGACATTTGAAAGTTGACAGGTATCGATGCAAACTCCGCACCGGGAACAGGAATTCAATTCTATATCAGTAAATCCTGAATGTTTTGTGCTTTCTTTAATACCTGCATTCCGTAGGAAAATAAGCAAAGTTTCGGTAGGAATGTGCATATAGCGTGAAAATGGAAGGGAAACAAAAAAAGCGCCCAATGAGAAAGAATAAGCCCACCAAAATGACTGATACAACAATTCGGAAGGAAGAAAACCATTTAAAAAGTTCCCTAATGATGCCGTTAAAAATCCACCTCCTCCAAATGCACCTGATGTAAAACTTTCAGCTAATAATCGGAGCGGAAAAATAAACCACAGAGCGGTTAAAGCAATTCGGTCTCCGGGAACGTGTTTTGTTGTGCGCTTCAATCCTAAAAATTTGGAATTAAGCCTTTTGTAATATGCCAGTGAAACTCCTGTCAACACAAAAACAAGTAATAAGTCCATGAAGAATGCAAATTCATGGTGAAACTGGAATTCAACCGGATTTGGATGAAAAAAGCGGAAGAATATAGGAACATAAGGTGCGCTGATGTCGCCATGATTAAATAATCTGGATTCTAAATTACCACCCAATATCAGGAGTAACCAGCCAAATGCAAGGCTCATGTGCATGTATCCAAGAAAAGGATTTACCTTAAATATTTTTCTGTGCAAAAGGCTTTCCATTACTATTTCCCTGATTGAAATAAATGTTTGTTTTGTAGTAAGGGATTTTACGAGTTTGGATTTATCTTCACCATTTAATACTTTAATCCAGGTGTAATATTTCCAACCAAGATAAATCAGAAGAAAAGCCAAACCAAGTGTAAATGGTAATACAAACCAGTTAAACATGTGTCGTTAGTTTTTTTATTGAATTTTGAATACCCAAAATCAAATTACGTGTATTAACACCCATTGGACAAGCCAATTGGCATTTGCCGCAAAGCATACATTTAGAAATTGTAGAAATCACTTCTTTATCTTCACCTCTTTTCAGCAAAAGGATCATCTTTCGCAGACTATAATTGGTAAATTGGGCTGCCGTGCACGTTGCTGCGCACGTTCCACAGCTGATACACCGATAGATGGATGGTTCCCAAACTGCAACTTCTTCGAATAACAATTTCTTGTTTTCATCGAAATCGATCTGGCGATCTTTTGATATTGTAAATCCAAAATCGGGCATACTAATTTTTGTTTAAAAAACATGCAATTTCCAAGGCTGCAGCTCTGGCTTCGGTGATGGTGTTTTCAATTGTTTTTGGCCCGGTGCAGGCTCCTGCAAAAAACACACCTTCTCTTTTGCTGAAAACACTTTTCAAATGTTCGTCTGCCGGAACATAAAATCCATCGGTTCCTGTTTCCAGTTTTAATTTTTCCTTCAACAGTGAATTAGCCCCCGCAGTCATACCAACCATCAACACAAGCATATCCAGGTTCATCTTCATTGGTTTACCCAAAAGGGTATCTTCGACTTTAATCATTACAGAACCATCAGGGTTTTCAAAAGCCTCCGAAAGCCTTCCCCGAATAAATTGAATGTGATGTTTAACCTGAGCTTCCTGAAACATATCTTCGAAGTACCTGTCGAACATCCGCAAATCCATGTAAAAATTGAAGATTTCGCATTGGGGCAGATGCTTCTTTAATTCCATAGCCTGTTTTACTCCCGTAACGCAGCAAACTTTAGAGCAATAGGTGTTACCAACTTTTTCGTCGCGCGAGCCTACACAATGTATAATTCCGATTTTCTTCGGCGTTGTTCCTTTGGCGGTTTTTATTTCTTTACCTTCTTTGAACATCAATTCAAGATCGGCCGATGTAATTACGTTTTCGTATATTTTGTATCCGTATTCTTCTTTTTTCCTGGCATCGAACAGCTCAAAACCTGTGCTTATTAATACAGCGTTGGCTTCAAGACTGAATCCATTGTTTAATGTGGTTTTTACAACGGAATCCTCAAAAATTATATCCTCAATTTTTGTATTTGTCAGAATATTTGTGTTTCGGTTAACCTGGTGTTTTAAATGATTGAGTACCTCATGCGAAGGTCTATTTGACGGGAATAAATGTGACCAGCGATTTAATTTTCCTCCTATTCGATCGGTTTCTTCAATAATGGTAACATTAAAACCCAAGTTGGAAAGTATGCCAGAAGCTTCCAATCCTGCAACACCACCACCTATTATCAATACTTTTTTCGACATATCAGCAAACCTTTAATGCATTTGGTTTAAAAGGAACCCCTAAAAATTTCCCGTTTTTCCCCAGGAATTTCCGGGAGCTGTTATAAGGTATTCCCATCTTATCCAGCAAAGGCTCAACCGAAACCTGGTGAACCTGTAACCCTAAATCCCATGGATCGTAGCCTAAAACTAATCCTGCAAGTTCTTCGTACGTTAAAACCGGAATTCCCATGCCATCTTCACCATATGTAGTGCCTTCCATTTCTGCAATGGCATATTGCCATCTGTCGAGAAAAAATGGGCAACCGGGGCAGTTTGTAAGAATGAAATCGGGTTTATAGGGAGCCATCGATTCAAATTTTTTCTTCGAACTGGCCACTGAATAACCACGATTTGCTTTAACAAGGTACTGCCTGAAACCAAAACCACAACAATGTCTTCTTTCGGGATAATCTATAACTTCACCACCCCACGATTCAATCATGCCAACCAAAACATATGGGTATTCTGCTCCGCCGACTCCTTTATGAGGAAACATTTTTGCATAATGGCAGCCAATATGTTCAACCCCACGGAGTGGTTGTCCGGTTAAATGATTTACAAGTTTATATTTTGATTTTGCTGCAATTTCATTTCTCAGTTTATAGATAATATCGCTTGCATGAGCTAAGTTGGCTGGTTTTTTAAATTCACGCCCTGTAGCTTTTTTGAGAGTTTCACGAATGCGTGTTTCAACTTCAGGAAAGTGATGCCAGGTTTCGAGAACTTCAGTGTATAAACCGAAAGAAGTAATGCATGAAGGAACAAAATTCATAAAACCTGATTCTGTCATCAGTGCAAACTGACGTGCAACCATGGTCATGGTAGTTTCGAACGGAATAACATCGGAATGATAACCAACTCCCGAGCAGGAAGTATGACTGGGATGCTCATATATTTGTTTTCCAAGTTCCTGCGTAAGAATTTTTAAAAAAGTAGCTTCCGAAGCCGGGAAAAAGTTCTGCCTTACACAACTCCGGACATAAAAATAGCGGTCGTCGGCTATTTCCTTCTGATACTCTTTCCAAAGTTCTTTTTTACCTTCCTGTAGCATAGTTTCTTTTAATATCGATTACTCAATATTGCTGTTTTTTGTGAAGACATGGTGCATATAGTCATTATGAAGTTCCGAAGTCATTTCAATATTCATCTCCTTTGCTTTTATCATCGAAAGCTCTTCAATTTTATCAAAACGTTCAATGGCACCTGTCATTTCAAATATTTTTTTTACTTCTGCCATGGTTTCATCTGGTATTTTACGCAAAATCCCGGGGCCTTCTCCCTGATAATTAGCACCCATTCTATCCATAACATCTTTGTAATTTTCCTGCCACCAATCCCATATAGGACCTTGTTCCGGAAATAAATCAGTACCCATTCCCTCCAGATAAAGGCAATATCCATGGTTTAGCAGCCAATCGCCAACCGTTCTTTTAATAAATAGCTGTTGTCGTCCTTTTTCAGATTCAACAAAATAACCAAGATCCTGCGAAAGAGAGCGTAATGCCATAATAATTAAACCGGGGGTATTTCCTCTGGGACAACGAGTTTTGCACGACATGCATTCACCACAATACCAAATTACATCGCTTTTGAGGAGTTCTTCAATGACAGCTTCATTTTTTGACTGGACTTTTTCTGTTATAATCCTGGGATCGTAATCGTAGAATTCTGCAGCAGGACAAATAGCAGTGCAGGTCCCGCAGTTTATGCAAGACTTTAAACCTTCCTGCAGCCGAACATCCTTTTGCAGTTCATTGAACAGATTAGCCATACTTGGGTACTTCATTGGGATAATACAAATGTATGCTATGCTGCAGGAGAAAAAAATTGGCGATTATACCTATTTTAATAAGTATAAATACTACCGTATTTTTACCACCAATAAAAGTAAGAAGTAATCCCGATAGCTATCGGATTCTTAAGCGCAATTACTATTCATCGCCGCAATTACAAACGGTATTCTACTCAATTTTATGCCTGCCATTATTTAAAAAGGTAATTATAGGCTTGATTTTTTGCTTTTCAAAGTTTTCATATCCCATTTGAAGGTCCATCCATAGGTTCCAGATATCCGTTGAGTGACTTATTGATTTAAGCTGTACCATATTTTCGGCTGTCATTTTCATAGGGAAGATAGCGACAGGAATTGATGTTTGACCGTTATTCCTTGCTTCCAAAGCCAAAACATATAATTCTTTTATTTTATCGTCCGTAATAGGTAGACAGCCAATTGTAACGCATTGCCCGTGAATGTAAATGCTTCCTCCCGGATGATTTTTATCAGCAAAAATTTTATCAGAACTATTCGGGTAGTTTATTCCCAATGATAAGTAGTAACTGCTTTCGGGGTTAAAATGGTTAATAAAATAGTAACCTTCGGGCACTTGCATATCGCCTTCTTTTCTTTTAGGTCCTATGTTTCCCGACGACCTGCAAATATCATAACTCATCAGAAACTGAAACTTTTGATCAGTTTTATTTTTAGCCCAAACCTCCAGTAAGCCTTCTTGTTTAAAGGCGCGTATATAAATTTCAAGTTTGGAAATATCAATTTGTTTGGATTTCAGTAGTTTTTCAAGAAAGGCCAGTTTCTCAGCATAAGCTTCTTTTACCTTGCTGTGTTTTAGTTGATCGTTTTTAAAATCGCCCGGAGAAGTTATCAATAGCATAATGATTATTATATTTTGAAGCATGTCCTATCAATTTTTGTATAGTAAAGCAAATATCATATTTTTATTGTGAATTCAGAACACTGTTATTTTCACTTTAGAACCTATAAAATGAATCAAAAAGAAAAAATTGTTTTGTACCTTCTGGCCATAGGAGTTTTCATTTTAATTTTGAATAGTTTTTTATTTTCGGGCAGAAATTTAAGAACAGCTATACAAAAACTTGAAGATGCAGAAAAAAAGATTGATCAATCTGTGAAACTGATTGATAGCTCCAAGGCTGAAATTGATTCTATCCAGAAAGATATTCAACATTTCAAATCATACATTCTGGATATTCAGGGAAGAGTAGAAATACTTGATTTGGAGAAAAGGGTTAATGCACAGCAATTTTCTCTGAAAAAGGATAGTATCCGCGAACGTCTCAAAGTTTTGTATAAAGAAATTGAGCTTGTTGGAGAAGACCTTCCAGAGATTCCTGTTGTTTCTGTTCATTCTTCAAATTGATAATTATGAAAAGATTATGTATTCTCGGTCTTTTAATAATTCATGTAAACATGATGAATGGCCAACAGGTTTTTACTGTTAATAACTGCATTTCTATCAACAGTATTCTTGCTGAGAGAGGCGATACCCTGGTGATTGCCTGTGATTCAGTGTATCTGTTAAATAAAAAAACTTTTTCCATTTACCAGCTTGGTTACGAAAAGTGGAAAGGGCGCGACATTAATATCAAACAAGCTTTTAATAATTATGAAAGTTTGGTTGAATTACAAAGCAAGCGAATTGAACAACAGGATAATGAATACAATAATTTAAAGATACAATTCGATTCTATGGCGATGGCTTCCGGAAAATTTATCGATAAAACAGGTAACAAATTATCTGAGTTAACTGAAACATTGAATGAGGTGAATACAAATCTGAATACAGCCATTAATCAGATAAACGAGTCTCAGGCAATTCTCAAAACTGAAAAGAAAAAGAAAGTTAAAAATGCCATTACATGGGGAGCTGGTGGTTTTACTGTAGGATTGCTCACCTGTTTGTTGATAAACTAGTATACTGTTTATATAAAAGCAGTTATGCTGATATTTATTTAATAATTACTGTTGTCAGGTAAAAAATAATGAAATCGATGGAAAGTCTTGTCAACTGTGCAACTTCTACAAAGTTGGAAGAAATCACCTTCCATCATATTTCCTACAATTATGTAACTCCCGATAGCCATCGGGATACGAAGTTGAGAATATCCTCGGAGTGGATACATTGTTGTTGAATAGATAAATATGAACGAGGCTACAACCTCGGAGAGCATAGCCGTCAAGTTAAAACTTGTATAAAGTTGATATTTAATGGACAATAATATAAACAGGTATCTTCTGGCTGTTCCTTAAGTATATCCTTTAGAAGAAGGCGAAGCAAGGGTCAAAATTTTTTGAAAACTGATAAGCTATTTCTTTCTAATTATCATCCGTACTTTTGTCTTAACACAAAAGTACCAAAAAGTCAAGGCTTACTGAAAATTGGCTAAAAACAAAAGACTGGCCTGTTGCGGGGATAAGACGCTGGTGCTTGACAAATTTGTAGGATGTATTATTTTATTAATACTTCGGTTACATGAAAATCTACTATCTATACCGCTTGAATCCCCTCACGACTGCCAGTCTTTTGTTTTTTAACGCCATTTTCAGAAGGCCGATCCCCTTCTAATGGTCAATTTCTGTTAAAATCGGGCTCCCTGGCCTGTGGGTTGATGTCCACGAAAGGTGCGGACCCGAAGTTGTCTAGCCCTTGTTCGCGTTTGCCTGTGCGAAAAAGACAACTTCAGGTCGGTTGAAGTTTATGCTGAGCCATAGTCGAAGCATGGTGACTTTTTGTTTACTTTTGTGTGGCAGACAAAAGTAAAAAATGATTGTATATAATTATATTATCAAGTAGTTATATATGTTAGTTTGACAGCTATGCTCGGAGAGGTTGCATAATATATTTACCGGACAATGAGGATTATAAATGAATGTTTTTAGCAAAATGTATTTGTAGTGATATTGATCTAAGAATCTTATATTTTTGTCGTTAACTATTAGCTTAATCAGAATGAAAAATTTAATTTTTATTTTATTTTTATTTACAAGTTGCTCCCTGTTTGCACAAACTAATCTGGGTTCTTTTGAAAAAGGGCAGGACATTGGAAATGTTAAAAATCCAGGATCGGTAGTTTATAATGCTTCAACAGAAAAGTACACACTCAAAGCATCAGGTACTAATTTATGGGCTAATTCAGATGAATTTTATTTTGTCTGGAAAAAAACTTCCGGCGATTTTATTCTGTATGCTTCACTTCAATTTATTGGCAAAGGAGTTGATCCTCATCGTAAAACTGGCCTGATGATACGTAAAAGCCTTGAACCAAATTCAGCATATGCTGATATTGCTATTCATGGAGATGGATTGTCTTCCCTTCAGTATCGTACTAAAGACGGGAATGTAACTGAAGAAATTAAATCGGTTCAAACCCATTTCAGTATTGTTCAGCTTCAGAAAGAAGGAAATACTATTACCGTTAAAGTTGCCCATCCCGGAGAACCTCTTCAACTTGTCGGGAAACTCGATATTGATTTTGGCAGCGAAGAATTTTATGTCGGCCTTTTGGGATGCTCCCATAACCCCAATGTAACTGAAGAATTTGAATTAACGAACATTCGCTATACTGTTCCGGCTTCAACTAATTTTGTTCCTTACAAGGACTATATTGGCAGCAGAATGGAAATTCTGGATGTAAATACCGGTTTACGCAAGGTGATTTATGAATCGGAAGTTCCGTTTGAAGCTCCAAACTGGACAAGAGATGGCAAATTTTTAATATATAATAGTAAAGGTAAATTATACAGGATTTCGGTAGATGGAGGACAACCTGAAGTAATTAATACAGGTTTTGCCACCGCGAACAATAACGATCATGGAATTTCGACCGATGGAAAAATGCTGGCTATCAGTCATCATCCAGCCGACAGGGAAGGAAAATCGACGGTTTATATCCTTCCCATTGGTGGTGGTGAGCCCAAAGTGATGACAGATAAAAGTCCTTCATACTGGCATGGCTGGTCGCCCGACGGTAAATATTTGTTATATACAGGCGAAAGGGATAAAGAATATGATATCTATCGCATTCCTGTTGCAGGTGGTCCTGAAGTTCGCTTAACTAAAGCTTCCGGCTTGGACGATGGTTCAGAATATTCGCCTGATGGAAAAATGATCTATTTCAATTCGAACCGCACAGGAACTATGCAAGTATGGAAAATGAAAGCTGATGGATCTGATCAACAACAGGTAACATTCGACGATTACAACGATTGGTTTCCACATGTTTCGCCCGATGGTAAAAGCATCATCTTTATTTCCTACCCAAACACAACACCTTCAGGCGATCATCCTTACTACAAACACGTAATGCTTCGCACAATGCCTTTGAACGGTGGAGCTATTAAGGTTGTTGCGCACATATATGGCGGACAGGGAACTTTCAACGTTCCATCGTGGAGTCCGGATGGGAAGAAGGTCGCATTTGTGAGTTGCTCGAATTAGCGTTAAGCTCTCATTAGGTTGAAAGGCTGAAGGCTGAAGATCCCTTTTATTTCAGTAAATTTTAAAGTTTTTCAAGTTTTTGTCTTATAAATTGTCGCTTCAGATAAAGATTGCTCTTTATCTTCTCTGCCGACAAACCAGTAATAGCTTGTACTTCTCAACTTTTAAACCTTCAAGATCTCGTAAAGTGAAAATAAGTTTTTGTTTGGGTGTCAGTTTGTCGGTTATTGTTATAATAATTTTCGCCATATCGGAATTGATGGCAGACATTTCGATATTTTCGTCTGATAAAAAAATATTTTCATTATCAATTTGTTGAAAGCTGAATTTTCTTTTTCCGAATTTGATTTTATCACAGCAAAGGTTAGATGCAATGGCAAATAGCCATGTTGAGAATTTTAGTTCGGTATTATATTTATTAATATGTTTCCAAACTTTAATAAATGTTTCCTGAACAGCGTCTTTTGCCTCTTCCTCATTGCACAGCATTTTAAAAATAAACGAAAAAATCATAGCCTGGTGCATCTCAACCAACTTACGGAAAGCATGTTGGTCGTTTTGCCGGCACTTTAATATCAAATCAGTTATTACAGTTTTTTGCATCCGGTTTAAAGCTGAATTTATAATATTACGATAAATTGTGCTTCAGGTCGAAAAAAAATTATGGCACGTTTTTTAACATAATAGCTTTTATGAAATTTTGCTTACGTTTACGCCTGCAATCAATGTTTAAAAATAAAATAGATTAACTTTGCTCACTTATAATCATTAAGATATTAAATAATGAGTTTTATTAATGACATATTAGCCAAATTTATTGGTAATAAAGCCCAACGCGACTTACAGGAAACACAACCATTTGTTGAAAAGATTAAGCTTGCATATAATTTAGTTAAAGATTTAAACAACGACGATCTGCGTGCCCTTACCGGAACTTTAAAGGAAAGGATAAAAGCTCATATCAAACCGCTGGAAGATGAAATAGCCGAATTACGCGCAAAAGCGGAGAGCGACGAAACTCCGATGGACGAGGTCGAGGAGATTTACAGAAAAGTGGACAAACTTGATAAGGAACTTCTTAAGAAAACCGAAGAAGCTTTAAATGATGTTCTTCCTGAAGCTTTTTCTATTGTAAAAGAAACTGCCCGCCGTTTGAAAGAAAACGAAAAGGTTGAAGTTACTGCTACTGATTTCGACCGCGATCTTGCTGCCGTTAAGGAAAATGTAACTATTGAGGGCAATAAGGCTTACCATCACAACAAATGGATGGCTGGCGGAAACATGATTACCTGGGACATGGTTCATTACGATGTCCAGCTCTTTGGTGGTGTTGTACTTCATCAGGGAAAAATCGCCGAAATGGCCACAGGGGAAGGTAAAACACTTGTTGCCACCTTGCCGGTGTTTTTAAATGCACTCGCCGAACGAGGCGTTCACTTAGTTACTGTAAACGATTATCTCGCAAAACGTGACTCGGAATGGATGGGCCCCTTATTCGAATTCCATGGGATGTCAGTCGATTGTATCGATAAGCACCAACCCAACTCCGATGCACGCCGTAAAGCATATCTTGCCGATGTTACCTATGGTACCAATAACGAATTTGGTTTCGATTACCTGCGTGATAATATGGCCATTAATACCCTCGACCTGGTTCAACGCAAGCACCATTATGCCATTGTGGATGAGGTCGATTCTGTTTTAATTGACGATGCGCGTACCCCTTTAATTATTTCCGGTCCTGTTCCGAAAGGCGACAATCAGCTTTTCGACGAATTTAAACCAAGAGTTGAAGTGTTGTTTAATGAACAACGTAAACTGGTATCCCAAATATTGGCTGATGCGAAAGGTCTTATCGCGAAAAGTGATACTGAAAATGGTGGTAAATTATTACTCAGGGCTTATAAAGGATTACCTAAAAGTAAACCCTTAATCAAGTTTCTTTCCGAACAGGGAATGAAACAACTGATGCATAAAACTGAGAACTTTTATATGCAGGAGCAGAATAAAAACATGCACCTGGTTACCGACGACCTCTTCTTTGTAATTGACGAAAAGCAGAATTCGATAGAATTAACCGAAAAGGGAATCGACATCATGACTTCCAATTCAGAAGATGCCCAATTTTTTATCTTACCCGACATTGGTTCATCAGTTACTGATCTGGAGCGTCAAAATATCGATAAACAGGAAAAAATACAAAAGAAAGACGAACTGCTTACCGATTACTCAATCAAATCGGAGCGTATCCATACTGTAAACCAACTGCTAAAAGCATATACCCTGTTCGAAAAGGATGTGGAATATGTGGTGATGGACAACAAGGTTAAAATTGTCGATGAACAAACAGGTCGTATCCTTGATGGCCGTCGTTATTCCGATGGTTTGCATCAGGCAATTGAAGCTAAGGAAAGAGTGAAAGTAGAAGCAGCTACGCAAACTTTTGCTACCATTACTTTGCAAAATTACTTTCGTATGTACCACAAACTTGCGGGTATGACCGGAACAGCCGAAACGGAAGCAGGAGAATTCTGGTCGATTTATAAGCTGGATGTGGTAGTGATACCTACAAACCGCAAGATTACCCGTGACGACCAGGAAGATTTGGTTTATAAAACAAAAAGAGAGAAATATAATGCTGTAATCGACGAAATTACTGCACTTGTGGCAAAGGACAGACCTATACTGGTCGGGACCACATCAGTGGAAGTATCGGAATTACTTAGCAGGATGTTAAAACTGCGCGGTATAAAACATAATGTGCTAAATGCCAAATTACATCAGCGTGAAGCAGATATCGTTGCTGAAGCCGGTAGAGAAGGTACGGTTACAATTGCTACCAATATGGCAGGTCGTGGTACCGACATCAAATTAACCGAAAGAGTCCGTCAGGTTGGCGGTTTGGCCATTATAGGTACCGAACGCCATGAAAGCCGCCGTGTCGACCGCCAGTTAAGAGGACGTGCAGGTCGCCAGGGAGATCCGGGTTCATCCCAGTTCTTTGTGTCGCTCGAAGATGACCTGATGCGCCTGTTTGGTTCGGACCGTATCTCAGGTATTATGGACAAAATGGGTTGGAAAGAAAATGAAGTGATAAAACACTCCATGATTTCCCGTTCTATTGAACGTGCCCAGAAAAAGGTGGAAGAAAACAATTTCGGTATTCGTAAACGGTTGCTTGAATATGATGACGTAATGAACTCACAGCGTGAGGTTATTTACACAAAACGTCATCATGCATTATATGGCGAACGTATCAATGTGGATATTGCGAATATGATTTATGATGTTATTGAGGCAATTGTTGAAGATGGTGTGTCATCTCAGGATTACGAAGCTTTCAACCTGGAACTTATTAAAGTTCTTTCGGTAGAATCGCCTGTCGATGAGGAAACATTCCAAAAAGGCGATAAAAATCAAATCACCGATGAAATTTACAATGTAGCATTGGAAGCTTATAAAAGAAAGATCGATGTTATTTCAAATCAGGCATACCCGGTTATTGCCGATGTTTACCTGAAACAATCTGCCATTTACGATAATATTGTTGTTCCTATTACCGATGGCGCAAAAGTTTACCATATTGTAACCAATCTTAAGAAGGCATACGAAACTCATGGCAAGGAGCTTACCCGTTCTTTCGAGAAATCGGCTATTCTACTTACAATCGACGATGCCTGGAAAGAACACCTCCGTGAACTCGACGAATTGAAACAATCGGTTCAGAATGCTACCTACGAGCAGAAAGATCCTCTATTGATCTATAAATTCGAATCTTTTGAGTTGTTCAAACAGATGATGGATGGAATTAACAAAGATATTGCTTCCATTTTAATGAAAGGCCGTATTCCAAGCCAGGATCCAAGTCAGGTGCAAAGAGCACAACCTCCCAAGCGTCTCGATTTGAGTAGAATGGAGACCAAACACCAGGATCCAGATGCTAGAAATCCAGAAGGAAATCGTGAACCTCAAAGGGTTCAACCTGTAAGGGTCGAAAAAAAGGTAGGACGCAACGATCCTTGTCCATGCGGAAGTGGGAAGAAATATAAAAACTGCCATGGAGTTGGAGTAGAGTAAGTTGTTAGTTGATAGTTGATAGTCGATAGTCAATTGTGATGGACTATCGACTATCAACTACGATCTATCGTCTATGAATTATACAATTAAGCTCCAATGAACATTTCCCTGCAATCGTTACAGTTGGTTAATTTTAAAAGTTATCAGGAGCTGGATCTATCACTTAGTTCTAAGATAAACTGTTTTGTAGGGCCAAATGGTTCCGGAAAAACTAACCTGCTCGACGCAATTCATTACCTGTCGTTATGTAAAAGCTATTTTACTGCCACCGATTCATTAAATATAAGGCATGATGACGATTTCTTTCTGATTCAGGGAGAATTTAACCTCGATGAAACAAATGAATTTATTAGTTGTGGGTTTAAAACAGGCCAAAAAAAAGTAATGAAAAGGAATAAAAAAACCTATGATAAACTTTCAGAACATATAGGACTTATTCCCTTAATAATAGCATCTCCATCGGATGCCGAACTTGTGTATGGAGGTAGTGACGATAGGCGTAAGTTTATGGACGGAGCTATTTCCCAATACAATAATCATTATCTCGATTCATTAATAAAATACAACAAAGCCCTCGCCCAAAGAAACAGCCTGTTGAAGGATTTTGCCCGGTCGGGCAGGACAGATATGGATATGCTCGAAGTTTGGGACTCGCAGTTAGAATTGTATGGCACTTCGATTTACCAGGTTCGAAAAGAATTTATTGCGGAGTTGATTATATTATTCCACGAGTTTTATCAGCATATTTCGAATGGTTCAGAACAAGTTCATTTAAGTTACGAATCGCAGCTTGATAATGCTTCACTCGATATTTTATTGAAACAATCGGTACAGAGGGATCTCGCTTTAGAATATACTTCAGCGGGAATCCATAAAGACGATCTTGTTTTTTCACAAGATGGCTATCCAATGAAAAGAGTGGGGTCGCAGGGACAACAAAAAACATTGCTGGTATCCTTAAAACTTGCCGAGTTAAGCCTTATCAGAACTAAAACTGGTAAACAACCTATTTTGCTGCTGGATGATATTTTCGATAAATTTGATGCATTGCGGGTGATGCAATTAATAAAGCTGGTTTCGGGGCAAACTTTCGGACAGATTTTTATTACCGATACCGATCGCAACAATATTTCAACGTTGATGAGTGAAATTACCAGCGATTTTAAGATTTTTGAAACTTCATCCACAGGGGTACAAGAAGTAAAATAATATGATATGAAAAGGTCGAATACCCAAAATATAAGGGAGTTGATTGATCAGATCCTGGATCAGCTGCAGATAAAAGGGAAGCTGAAAGAGGTTGAAGCAATCAGGGTATGGAAAGACATGATGGGGAAAACTGTAGCCCGCCAATTACGCGATGTGACCATTCACAGGCGTGTAATGTTTATAAAATTGAACTCATCTATTGTGAGGGCAGAGCTGAATATGATGAAGTCGGCAATGATAAAAGCCGTAAACGACAGGGTAGGAGCATCGGTAATTGACGACATGGTGATAAAGTGAATTTGGTCGTAATCCCGAAAGCTTTCGGGAGTTAGTCGTTCCGATAGTTATCGGAAGTCGTAAGAAAAGCAAACAAGTAAAATGTTTTTTGTTTGAATCATTTTAACCCTGAAAGGATTGGATATCAATAACCCCGGCTGGAATCCGGGGTAAAAAAACGAAGAATTACAGACGCGCGAGTCCCTTCATAAATGGTAATTATGACATCCGCGTCTCAGGTAATTATCTCGATAAGGAGTAATCTTATGATTGGAAGTAAATTACCTAAGAGTTAGTCTTGATACTTGATACTTTATACTTTATACTTTCATTCAAACTGCAAAGGAGCTTTCATAGGTTTTTTGGCAGGTTCGGGAGTTTTTCCAGCTTTAATCTGGTAATAATACTGACATACAGGATTTATTATACATTCAGTGCATTTGGGTTTTGGACGGCAAATTTCCCGGCCTAAAAAAGAAATTCCCATGCCCAGTTGGTTCCACAAATCCTGATTCGGGATTGCTTCCATTAAATGTTTTTCTATTTTATCGGGAATTGTTCCACCGGCTATACCAATTCGCGGTGCTACACGAACAACATGCAAATCCACAATTATTCCTTCTGCTTTGCCGCCCGATTCCCGAATGATCACATTGGCTGTTTTTCGGCCAATGCCCGGAAGTTTTTCCAGCTCATTCATCGTGGTGGGTATATTTTCGTCTTTTTGAATGGTCTGGGCAATTTCAGTGAGCCATAGCGATTTATTCCTGAATCCGGGAACCGATTTCAAATGTGGGTATAAATCTTCCGGAGCAAGCTTTGCAAGGGAACTCATATCAGGAAATACAGCAAAAAACTCCGGCGCCATTTTGTTAATGTACTTATCCGTAGCTCTTGCCGATAGTACTACCATAACTAATAATTGATAACGGTTCTTAAATTCAAGCGGGTGTTTACGCTTTCCGTAAACTTCAAAAAGAGGTTGAAAAGCAGCTGTCCATTTCATATTCATTGGCATTTGAAATTGAATTAGTCATTTGTTTTTTTAAGCGACTATTTTAATTAACTGCTTATCCCCTTCAAGCAAGTTGCTTTCTGGAAACTTATTAAAAGTTAACCAGAGTTCGACATAAGATAAGATTCCTCATTTCATTCGGAATGAAAGACTTTGGTCAGTTGAAGCGTTTGGGAGAGAGGCTGGCTTCGCCCGCCTCTCTCATAACCCATATAACAAGGTTTTTATTGTCATTCCGAACCTGCCTGCAGCAGGCAGGCAGAGTGAGGCCTCTTTATTAATAACAACACTTGCCCGAAGTGGATAAGCAGCCAAAATAATTAATCAAACTTTCCATT
>JBBQEI010000011.1:0-86269 GCA_038320545.1 Bacteroidales bacterium | reverse complement strand
GCTTTTTTCTTTTCTCCAAACTTTTTCTTAAAATAATTTTAAGTTTTTTTGTCTGACTTTGTCCCTATTTTTCAATGTGCTTTCCTTTTTTTCGGAGCGCAAAGATGCTTGCTTTTTTTGTATTCTCCAAATCTTTTGCTCTTTTTTTTTGGCTCCTTTTCATTCTCTTTCTTACCGCTTCCTTTCTGAATCTCCCTCTCAACGTACTTCCCCGTTATATCTCAAACGGGCTGCAAATATATACAACATTCCCTTTCCTGCAAATGATTTTTAAAGAAAATTGAAATAAAATTTCAATGCATTCATTATCAAACTTTAGAATGACCTAAATACTGCAACATTCCATTAATAAAAGTTAATGGATGTGTTGGATTCCCTGGTATAAAAAGATCTATGTTATACTTATCCAGAAATTTACGGTTGATTGCTTCGCTATTTTCAAAAATCCCCCCACTGATAGCATCAGTACCCACTAATACGATAATTTTGGGATCCGGGGTAGCATCGTAGCATATTTGAACAGCTTCGGCCATGTTTTCTGTAATAGGGCCGGTTATAACAATTCCATCGGCATGGCGGGGAGAAGCCACAAACTCAATTCCAAACCTTCCTATATCGAAATTGACATTGCCACTTGCATTCAATTCTAATTCACAGCTATTATCTCCTCCGGCAGATACCTGTCGTAATTTCAACGATTCACGGAATAATGGCCTGATTTCCTTTCTTATTATAGATGCATCCATTTCAACCTGTTTATCTTCCCCTTCTACAATAATTAAATTCTCCCGTTTATTGGAGGCTAATTTATAATCTTTGGTAAACCGTACCTTATTTGGAAAAGCATAAGCACATTCACCACAAAAAGTACATTTACCCATATCAATGCGTACCGGACTCTTTAAAATAGCATTTGTAGGACAAACAGCGACAAGTTTTTCCTCATCAACTATATCGTTTGATATTACAGGTCTTCCCCGGAATATACCCGGAACTTCTACCTTGGTTACATCAGGTATATACTGTTTACCCTGATGGAATAATATTTTTAGTTCTGATAACATAGTCCTATTATTATAAGTCGTGACCGCAGTAGCTTAAATTGAAGCTTTTGTTACAAATAGGGAAATCGGATATTTCATTATTTCTCACTGATAAAGCCAGTGCCATCCAGTTATGAAGCGAAGGATCCTTGATTTTATATAACAATGGTTCACCTGATTCATCGGTAATGGCGCAATGACAAATTTCTCCTCTCCATCCTTCAACCAGTGAAATTACAAAAGAATTCGCAGCAGGGGACGATAAGGGACTTTTCTCAGTGATTTCAGGTAAATCCTTCAAAAGTGAACGGACATATCTCATAGATTGCAGTATTTCACTATTTCTGATTTGGGTACGGGAATAAACATCTCCATGATGTTTCAATACTGGTTTATGATGTAAATGACTATATAAATCGTGAGGATGAGAGGCTCTGATATCCTTTGGAATTGCGCACATGCGAGCCGCCATTCCTACAGTACCAATTGAAACAGCCTGTTCAGGTGTTACTACGCCCGTTTTTTCCAACCGTGCAAGAACGCTGGGCAAGTTTTTCATGCGATTGTACATTTCAGTATAATCAGGTTCGTATGCATCCAGAACTTTTAAAATGGCATCGGCAACTTGTCTGTTAAGCGGGAACTGGTTTCGTCCGGCCCTGATCAGACCTTTGGATAACCTATTTCCACACCAAACTTGCATTACATTTATAATTGGAGTTCGGAGCCTTCCAAAAACCGAACTACCTAATTGGTAGGCAACATCGGTGCATATAGCACTTAAATCGCCGGTATGAATGGCAATGCGCTCCAATTCCAATGCAACTGTCCTTGCTAACATAATATCATCCCCGGCTTTGAAGCTGGTTAATGATTCCCACAGGTTACTAAAAGCCGTATTGTGACCAATTACAGTATCTCCAGCAATGGATTCAGCTAATATATTGCGCTGCAATAATAGTTTTTTCGTTACAAATAATTGTTCAACTCCCCGGTGCTGGTATCCCAACTGAATTTCGAGATGAAGAATTTGCTCACCATTGCAAATAAACCGGAAATGACCCGGTTCAATTATCCCCGCATGAATTGGGCCCACTCCTACTTCGTGGAGTTGTTCACTTTCAATTTTATAAAATGGGTAATTTTCTAAAGATGAAAGTTTATTATCGCGATTGAAAGCAAAACGTACAGGTTTAAGCCATGGATGATCACTATATTGCAAACCAAAATTTTCGTGAATTTCGCGCTCAAATATATGAAAAGAAAAATGTTTGGCTGTAAAAGAAGGAACAACATGATTTTTATAAGCTAATATATTTGAAGAACTGATATAAATAGTTCCGTCCAAATCGTTAGCCACACAACAATATAATTTCAGGTTATTGCCATAGAGCTTTCCAAAGTAATTAACACAATGAAATATTGTATCCTTCAGCAAGCCAGTATTCACCTGAAGAAAATGTTGATAATCCAGATTTGGAATATCGTTCAGTGATATAACCTGATTGTTTTTTATAGCTATATAATTATTCATATTAATGAGGCAGGTTAACAATTGAGTTATTGATTAAATCAACAAGAATGGCAGGTGGGTTTAATCCGAGATAAACTACTAATGCCAGCAATAAATACTGACTGAGTGATTCGGAAGGATGCGGTTTTTCAATTCCCATTTCATCAAATCCAACTGGTTTTATGAAAAGCATTTTAAATACATTTTTTCCAAAAGCCCATATAATGATAGTCAGTAACAACAATATGATGATTAAAAGCCACAGGTTTCCTGACTGAAACAACGCCTTAAAAATCAGAAACTCACTGATAAACATACCGGAAGGAGGCATTGCTGTGACAACAAAATAAGCCAGGAGTAAAACAATGGCTCCGGTTACATTGTATTTAAAATAATTACCCACATCGTAAACGCTTTTACTTCCATATGTCCTGTATATCTGACCGAATTGAAAGAACAAAGCAGGTTTGGCAAAAGAATGAAGAACAATATGCAATAAAGCAGCATAATATCCTATACCACCAGCGGCCAATCCGAGAATAACCAAACCCATATGCTCCACACTGGAATAAGCCATCATCCTTTTGATGTTCTTTACCCTAAGCATATATACAGTTGCCACAAAAACTGAAAGAAGTCCTGCAATCAATAAGATTTTATTAGCCCAGATTAATATTGTTGTATGACTTATAATCTCATAAAACCTAAAAATCCCCAGGAAACCAACATTCATTAAAACACTGCTAAACAAAGCTGCGGCAGGATAAGGTGCTTTGTCCTTAGCATCGATACCTGCAGTATACATGGGCACTAAGCCAGCTTTCGCAGTAAATCCGGTAAAAATGAAAAGAAAAGCCAATTTCAGCCAAAAAACACTAAGAAAAGGAGCTTGAGTTAAAAGACTATTATAGGTTAAATCTTTAAAACCTTCCTGCTGTAAAGCCACTGTTAAGAAAAGAATACCTATAAAGACTAGAGTTATACTTATTGAACAAACAAAAATATACTTCCAGGTACCTTCCAGAGTAAGCATGTTTCGCCTATGATAAATAAGAGCTGATGCACTCAGGGTAGTAAGCTCTACAAAAATCCATGTTATTGCAATGTGGTTTGATATATATGCTGCACTCAGAGCCGAAATAAGGATAATCATTGCTGCATAATACATGCCTTGTTCCCGGGGAGTATACGGGTGTTTAGTAAAATAAACGGTACTGTGATATAACGCAGGAATTGCAATAATGCTCATTACAAATAACAAAAGCATACCAACTGAATCGGGCATAAAATATTCACATTGCACAACATTCATGTGATAATATGCATGAATTGTCAAAACCCATTGTAGTAACAGGAATGATAATAAAAACAAATTGGTAAAGACTTTTTTTCTTATGACAAATAAAGCGGAGGCAAGGAGAATTGATCCTAATAAATATATAGCTACCATAATTACCTGTTAATCTTTTAAATTTCTGAGTTGTGCCACATCTTGTTCCTTTAAGACGTCGCCAATTTTGTTGGCAAATATTCCCAATAGTAACACGCTAACGAAAATATCGAGGAGAATTCCAATATTCACAAGCATTGGCATTTCATTTCCTACTGCCAAAGAAAGTATGAATACGCCATTTTCGATTACCAAAAATCCCATCACGTGAGTAATAATTTTACGACGCGTTATAATAATGTATAAGCCTGTAAATAAAGCCGAAAGAGCTACCACAAAAAATATCTTCCTGATGTGAGTGTCGTGAATTGTATTGGAAAGTAAAAAAGATCCAAGTATGATCCCGGTAATAATTACAACCGAAACGAAATTTGTAAGAAAAGGCTCCGCTTCCCGTGTTATTTTATTTCTATTAATAATATAATTCAGGAAAATAGGGATTAGCACTGTCTTAAATACAATGGTTTCCAATAACACAAAAATGAGGTTAACAATATTAATTTCAATTAATTCGATAAATGCTACACCAAATAAAATAACACCCTGAAATGCCAATGCTGAAATATAAGTGTAAAGCCTGTTGGCCATACCGATATAAATTAGGCTTATGGCAAATGCGATCAAAAAAATATTGGTCATATAATAATGTTTATACTAAATTATTTTACCAAGCATTAATAACACCCCTAAAAAAATGAGTAAAGAAATAGAGGTAAGCATAAAAATAAACTGCGGATTGTGATTCATACGAAACCGGGCTTCGAACGACTCGATGGTTCCAACAACTATTGCAAAAAGCACCTGAGCTCCAATAAATATAGGAATAGAATAATACCATTCATAGCCAGGTGTTAAAAAGAAATTAGCAATAATGGCTCCGTACATGGCAAATTTTAGGTTAACGGCATGCATAATCAAACCTAAATCGAAGCCACTGTTATCAAGAATCATCACTTCGTGAATCATAGTCAATTCTAGGTGCGTTTTAGGATCATCTACCGGCATCCGACTATTTTCGACCATTGCGATGATTACGAAAACAAAAGTAGCCAATACCCCTATAGCATAGGAGATAGAAGAACCAAAGTGGAGAGATGCAAATATGTCGGCAAATGAAGTATGACCGGTAAGCAAAGCCAATGAACCCATCAGAATAAAAAAAGCAGGCTCTACAAGCATTGAATACAGTGCTTCACGACTTGCACCCATTCCTTCGAAGCTACTTCCGGTATCGAGCGCACCAATAATACTAAAAAACTTCCCTAAAGCAAGGACGTAGGCAAAAAACACAAAGTCGCCTTTGAAGGAAATAAGTCCGGGGAAATTTCCAAAAGGAATAAATAGAATGGCCAAGATTACCGAAGCAAAATAAATGCTTGGAGCAATCTGAAAGATAAAACTTGATGTTTCACTATACACAGAGCCTTTCTTTAGAAGTCTCCATATATCTTTCATTGGTTGAAAAATACCCGGTCCTTTTCTTCCTGAAAATATGCTTTTTGTTCGCACTAAAATCCCCGAAAAGAATAAGCTGCTAATAAATATCAATATAAAACTTAAAATGCTTGTCATTTTATAAATGTTTAAAAAGATCGACAACATAGGTTGTAGCACGAATCAAAAAAGGAATTGTAATTGCAATAAAAATAAAAACCACACCATATAATATATAGAACTGAACGCTTCCATTTTGAAGAAATTTAAATTGACCTATAAAATTCCTAAGGTTTTTAGTTGGAATATCAATCAGATAATATTCAATTTTATCAAAAACCCGTGTTTCAATTTTTATATTTTCAGGAATTATGGAATTAATTTTATCTTCATATTTGATTACTCTAAGCATAGGTTTTATCAGGTTTCGATACGACCGGGAAAATGAACCTGATGTATATTGAATTTTTGGTGTTGGAACAAGGTAACCACAGCCCCAGGTTGGCCTTAAATTAATTTCTGCATTTTTAGAAACCGCTTTTTTAATGAAAAATATAATTACCACTAAAATAATCAGTCCCCAGGAGGTAAATCCAACTTTTTGCATTATTGAGGATATATAAGGTGTCTGAGGCATAATTACATTCCCTGAAAATAACAGCACTGTTTTACTAACAGCATTTATAAATAAATGCGGAAACAATCCTATAATTAGAATCAGAAGAGCAATAGCATATTTGGGTAAAAGCATCCATTTATCAGCTTCTTTCATTTCAGGATATTGGGAAGTACGAGGTGTACCCAGAAAAGCAACCCCAAATGCTTTGGTAAAACAAAACAAAGCTAATCCACCAATAAGTACCAATCCAAAAATGGACAAAATAATAAGAACGGTGAATGAGAACTGATTCGCATTGTTAATGGCACCGAATAATCCCGAGTAAATGAGGAATTCAGAAACAAATCCGTTAAAAGGCGGCAAACCGCAAATAGCAACCGACGCTAATAGAAATAAAAATGAGGTTTGTGGTAGTTTCTTTATCAATCCGCCAAGTTTTTCAACATTTAATGAGTGTGCCGCCTGGTAAACTGTCCCTGCAGAATAAAATAGCAACGATTTAAATAAGGAGTGATTGAGTATATGCAACAAAGCACCTGCAAAACCTGCAAATTCAAGGAAATGATTACCTAGCCCCTTTCCTATTGCACCCAGACCTATTCCTATTCCAATGATTCCAATGTTTTCGATACTGTGATAAGCCAATAATCTTTTCAGGTTATGTTGCAAAATAGCAAGCATAACACCGTACACTCCCGAAATTACTGATATTACCAGAATAAAAATTCCTACAACAAGATAGTTTACCGGGATCAATAGTAACATTCGAAGTATTCCATAGATTCCTAATTTAATGATAACACCCGACATCAGACCCGACACATGCGAAGGAGCTGCAGGATGCGCATATGGTAACCATGTATGAAAAGGAACAAACCCAGCTTTAAAAGCAAATCCAATGAAAAAAATTAAGAACAAAAGAAAGCTGAAAGCTGGTTGTTCTGAAATCGCATATTGAGAAATACTATTAAAATCGAACGACTCGGTTTTTAAGTTCACCCATATAAAGCCAAGCATTATAAACAGGATACAAATATGTGACTGGATTAAAAAATTGATTCCGGCCTTAAGTGTTTCCATTTTATGATGATCAAAAATCACCATGATAAAAGTTGTCACAGCCATGATTTCCCAGATACACAAAAATGCCAGTGTATTCTGTACAACCAATATCCCAACCATTGCAAAGTGATTCAGAACAATGCTAACATAGTGCAAGGTTAGTCTTGATGATTCTTCAGAATAAATTTTCAGGTATTGCTTTCCATAGAGAATGGCAGTAAGCGAAGTAAAATTCATAATAAATAAAAACCAGGCAGAGAGAGCGTCAATCCTGATTGGAATTTCCCCAAAAACAATACCGCCAAAAAACTTAAAAGCTAAGGCTTGTCCGAATAATGCCTTATAAGCTAATACAGATGATAAACCAACATTTATCACAATCCCTGCCAGCGCTATTTGACCTTTTATCTTTGCAGAAACAAAAGGGATTATGAATACTGAAAGAAAAACAGTGAAAATGATGACTATCAAATAAATCATCGTTACATAATATTAAAAAATGTTACTATTATCACTGAAAGTATAAAAAACACACCATATAGAATATACATTTGTATTTCACCATTATGTATAAAAGTAAAATAATCGGTAAACCTTAACAAACGTTTAATAATTTTCTGAATAATTCGTATTTCGAAGAAATCTAAAAAATATGATTGAAAACTTCTGTATGAAGGAAAAATATCCTGCCTTTCAATTTCTTTATACTTCTTTTTTTCAATAGTTAAAAAGCTAAAAAGCTTTGATAAAGTTCTTGAATAAGATTTTGATGAATATTGCATTCGACTATTAGGTGCAGTATATGCACAACCCCAGGTTGGAGCTATATTGATCATCCGGTTTTTCGCCAATTTGATTTTCACAAGGTAAGTGCCAACAACAAGAACAAGTAAAACCAGCGATGCGACTCCAACCTTCGATAATATTGCAAAAATTCCAAAAACGCTGGTATGAGGAACAAAAGCAGGATTAAAAACCGAGATTACTTTGGTTAATGGTACCAGAAACAAACCTGGAAATAGGCCAGCACCAATCATTAAAATAAGAATAAAAAAAAGCGGAACCAGCATAAATTTGCTTACTTCCTTAGGATGATGAGCGATTTCCATCCGGGGAACACCTAAAAAAATTGTACCAAACGATTTGGTAAATGTTAATAAGGATAAACCCCCCACCAGGGCAAGAAAAGAGATGCAAACAATCATAAGAGAGCTGAATTGTATATTTTCGAGCCTTATTCCTTCGATTAATCCTGAATAAATTAAAAATTCAGAAACAAAACCATTGAAAGGTGGCAATCCACAAATGGCCAGCGATCCGCATAAAAAGAAAAAGGCAGTAAACGGCATCGATTTAATAATACCGCCAAGCTGTTCCATATTTCGGGTATGTGTTTGAATATAGACATTTCCTGCGGAAAAAAACAAAAGCGATTTATAAAGTGCATGATTGAATGTATGCAATAAAGCTCCGGTAAATCCAAGAAATTCAATGGATGTATTGCCAATTCCTTTACCAATCACACCAATTCCAATGCCCATTCCAATGATTCCGATGTTTTCGATGGTACAATAGGCGAGCATCTTTTTGAAATCGCGATGGATTGCAGCATTTAAAATTCCGTAAAAGGAAGTCAGTATAGATAAAATAAGGATGATTTCGCCAGTAATAATTAAATCGGTTGACAGATACGTAATCATGCGAAGAATTCCATAAATACCCATTTTCACGATAACTCCCGACATTACCCCTGAAATATGCGATGGAGCAGCAGGATGAGCATGGGGAAGCCAACTGTGTAAAGGAATAAAACCAGCTTTGATTCCGAAACCAACAAAAAGAATTAGAAAGAGCCAGCGACCATTTCCTTGTGCAAAACTTATTAAAAACGATTTGAAGTCGAACGAACCGGTAGTATGATAGCTCATAATAAAGGCTATCGTAATTAATACAACACCAATATGCATCTGAATCAGGTAATTCAATCCTGCTTTCAAAGTTTTTGGATTGGAATACTCAAACAAAATGAGCAATAACGATGAAATAGACATTATTTCCCAAACAATGAGAAAAGCGAAAGAGTGCTGAATCAATAACACCCCAAGCATGGATGCATAAAATACTACATACAGAATCCAGTGCATAGTAACCTGCGACGATGCCACAACAGCATGCCTTGTATACCCGATTCCATACAACAAACCGTTAAAAGCCGTAATATTGACAATTATTATAAACCAGGCGGATAGTGCATCAATACGAAGAGAAATATTTCCAAAAATGAATCCACCATAAAAAACAAACTCTAAGGTACCATGTAATATCGTATCGATTGCCAGATATGAAGTAATGACAGCAATTACAGACACTAAAAATAATGCCCCGAACGATTTTATTTTAACAGGCAAAAAAGGAATTATAAAAAACGACAACCCAACTATACCCAGCAGTACAACTATTAAATTACCAAAATACATAAATGTTCCTAATGAATAAACGACTTCAATACCTTCAGAAAGGTATATTCAATGATTGTTTTATTTGGGAAAAACCATCGTAAAGTTAAAAGAGAATATTTTACCATATACTAAAATACAATTTTTATTGTAGTTTTGAATCATTCTAAAGAAAACACAGAGGCATATTTGTTATTTTTTGATTTTATTTAACATGCGGAATTCCTTTTTTCAATTTACTGTTTACCATATTTTTAGTAAGCTGAGGATATCTTTACTATTTTTCATAATAGTTTTCACATTCATCAGTACTAATTCTCATTCTCAAAATCTACCCCCAAAACCCAAAAAAGTATTGAGCAGGATACTTTTTATTTTCGATGCATCGCAAAGCATGAATGGTACATGGGAAAAAAACAAGAAAATTGATATTGCCAGAAATATCTTAATTGCAATGATCGACAGTCTTGAGCAGCTCGATCAAATTCAGCTTGCACTGAGGGTATATGGCCATCAAAGCCCGGTACCTCCGCAGGACTGCAGCGATTCGAAACTGGAGGTAGCATTTGGCCCGGGAACAGCCTCAAAAATCAGACAAAAACTGAGGTACATTGAGGCTCGCGGAACCACTCCCCTGGCCAAATCACTTGAATTATCGGTAAAGGATTTCCCTGCATGCGACGACTGCCGGAATATTATTATTTTAATTACCGATGGCATGGAAGCCTGCGATGGAGACCCATGCGAGGTATCACGAAATCTTCAGAAACAGGGAATTACATTAAAACCTTTTATTTTAGGAATTGGAATCGATGAGAATTTTAAAGAATCGTTTAAATGTATTGGAACATTTTATAATGCCCCAAAAGAAGAAACTTTCAAAGAAATTTTAGGAGTTGTAATTTTACAGGCTTTAAATTCAACAACCGCACAGGTTAATTTACTGGATTCAAAAGGTATGCCTACTGAAACAAATGTTAACATGAGTTTCTATAATATTGTTTCGGGAAAATTGATGCATAATTATGTTCATACCATGAATAACCGGGGAAACCCAGACACGCTTATTCTGGATCAATTAGTAACTTACCGGCTTACAGTTCAAACTATACCGCCGGTTCACGTAGACAGTTTCAGGATTTCTCCGGGAAAACATAATATTATAGCTGCTGATGCTCCTCAGGGATATTTAACAATTGTTACCGATGGCGGAAATCAGTACCGCGATTTACAATGTATTGTCAGAAAAGCTGGAACTATGAACACACTCAATTATCAGCAATTAAGGCAAACTGAAAAATACATCATTGGAAAATACGATATTGAAATACCAGTATTGCCAAAAATTTATGTTTATAATGTAGAGGTTAACCAGAGTACTACCACCACTGTAAAAATACCACAGCCCGGATTAATCACATTTATCATGTCGTCGCCAGGATTAGGAAGTATCTATTTAAAGGAGAAAGGGAAAGATCTTCAATGGGTTTACAATTTGAAAAAGGATGTACGAAATCAAATTATTTCACTTCAACCAGGAACCTACACTGCTGTTTTTCGGCCTGGTGGAGCCAAAAGTACCTTATATTCTGTTTCAAAAACATTCGAAGTTCTTGCCGGTGGAAGTAAAGCTTTAGAACTTTATTAAAGAAAAACAGTATATCCTTTAAACTTTTTATCGGGTTTATAGTCAAACTAAAAATTCAGTACAACATTTAATTTTAATGACTGATTACACTGACAAGGATTTACTAGCTTTTTTCCGCATAGAAGAGAAGAAGCATTATGCATTTAACAGCCTTGTTGGTAAGTATCAGGAGCGAATTTACTGGCATATTCGGAAATTACTTATTAACCATGAAGATACTGATGATGTTGTTCAAAATACATTTATAAAAGTTTGGAATAATTTAGCAGATTTCAGGGAAGCATCACAGCTTTATACATGGATATACCGCATTGCCACCAATGAATCTTTGACTTTTTTGAACCAGAAAAAAAGAAAATTTTTTCTTCCGATTGTTGATTATGAAAAGGAACTTATAAACTCCCTGGAAGCTGATGAGTTCTTTTCAGGAGATGAAATCCAGCTCAAATTACAAAAAGCTATTCTTGGTTTACCAGAAAAACAAAGAGTAGTTTTCAACTTAAAATATTTCGAAGAAATGAAATACGAAGAAATGGCTGTAATACTTGATACTTCAGTTGGAGCTTTAAAAGCTTCATATCATCACGCAGTTAAAAAAATAGAAAAATATCTCGAAAGCAATTAAACCTTTTATACATTTATCAGTCAAAACTTAAAAATTAAAATGAATACTCAGGATAACAAACGAAACATTCTTGAAAATCTGAAAAAGGATAACCCTTTTCAGGTTCCCGAAAATTATTTCGATTCGCTGGGTTCAAGAATTTCAAATCGAATTACTGCAAATACTTCTACAGAAAAACAACAATACATATCTTTTGCAATGGTTAAATCTACTTTAGTTTTTGCTGGAGGTTTTGCTGGTTTGGCCTTGATCATATATTTTGGAGTTTCGATATTCTTCACAAAATTAGGTGTAGAAAAAAACACCTCACAGAATGAAATCGCATTTTTAACAGAATATTCAATTATTTCGGAACTCGATGAGTCAACACTGATTGAATCATTTTCTAAGGAAAATTCAGAAATTTCAGATTCCTTGCATTTGGAAAACAATGAAAATATTATCAATTATCTTGTAAAAGAAGACATTGACATTTCTACTATTATTGATGAACTATAAATTATGAAGATCTTGAAAAGAATTTTCTTTCTAGTAATAATTATTTCGCTTGGCATCAATATCTGTAGCCGTGCTCAAAGTCCCGGCGACAGAATAAAATCCAAGCGTATTGCCTATTTTACCGACAAGCTGCAGCTTACTCCTGATGAAGCTCAAAAATTTTGGCCAGTGTTTAATGAATACGATCAAAAAAAGAATGCTATAAATGCTGAAAAAAGGAAACTTACAGAGTCATTTCGGAACAACTATACTAATATGAGTGAAACTGAGGTGGATAAAACTATTAACATACTGATTAAGTTATCTCAGCAGGATACAGAGCTGTTTGAAGATTACAATAAAAAATTCAGGACAATTTTGTCTGCTCAAAAAGTAATGAAACTGTATTTAGCAGAAACTGAATTTAAAGTAATATTATTAAGAGAGTTAAAAGCAAATACCAAAAGTGGTATAGCCGATTGAAAATCAGTTATTGAGATGAGGCTTCCAACATTTTCATCAATTCCTCAATATTAACAGTTTTTTGTTCTCCGGAAACCATATCTTTTAATGATATAATATTTTGCTGCATTTCATTTTCCCCGACTAAAGCAACAAATGGAATTTTCTTAGCATCGGCATAGGCCATTTGCTTTTTCATTTTAACAGAACCCGGATATAATTCAGCTTTAATGCCATTGGCTCTTAACTTCGAAACAACAGGCAAACAGTATTTCTCTTCTTTTTCGCCAAAGTTGATAAAAAGCACTTGTGTTCCCTGAGTGGAGTCCTGAGGATATTTATTTAACTGATTTAATACATCGAAAATACGGTCGGCACCAAATGATATTCCAACACCCGAAACATCCGGCATTCCAAATATACCTGTCAGATTATCGTACCTGCCACCTCCGCAAATAGAGCCCATTTCAACATCCAAAGCTTTCACCTCGAAAATTGCACCCGTATAATAATTTAAACCTCGGGCAAGAGTCAGGTCGATTTCGACAGGAGTTTTTACAGTAAGTAAATCCAAATATTCGAATAATGTTCTTAGCTCCTTTACGCCTGCCATTCCTGCTTCGGAAGCAAACAATACTTTTTCGAGGAAATCGAGTTTTTCAATATTGTTTAAATCTAAAACCTGGACGATAGATTTTAATTCGTTTATAGCTTCTTCCGCCAGACCTTTTTCAAATAGTTCCTCCTTTACCCTTTCCCATCCGATTTTATCAAGTTTGTCGATCGCGATGGTGATGTCAATAATTCTTTCAGGTTCGCCAATGTACTCAGCAATACCGGTGAGAATTTTACGGTTATTTACCTTTACTACAGTTCGTACATCCATTTTCGTGAATGCTTCATCAATAATCTGGATTAATTCTGCTTCATTCAGGAGCGAATCGCTTCCAACCACATCCACATCGCATTGGTAAAATTCACGGTATCGTCCTCTTTGCGGACGATCAGCGCGCCAAACCGGCTGAATCTGAAATCTTTTAAAAGGGAAAGTAATGTCATTTCTATATTGAACCACATACCGTGCAAAAGGAACTGTCAAATCGTAGCGCAGCCCTTTTTCGCACATGTACGAAGAAAGCTGGACGACATCCATTTTTGAAATATCCTCTTTTGAAAGCCCATCGATAAAATTTCCGCTGTTTAAAATCCTGAAAAGCAGTTTATCCCCTTCTTCGCCATACTTACCCAGCAAAGTTGAAAGATTTTCCATTGCCGGAGTTTCTATCTGCTGGTATCCATACTTCCTGAAAATTTCACGTACAGTATCGAAAATATAATTACGCTTATTCATTTCTTCAGGAGAAAAATCGCGGGTGCCTTTAGGTATGGATGGTTTTGTGATGGACATTTTGTATTTGGATGATTTATTGTTTTTTTATTTGTAGGGAGAGGATGCATCCTCTCCCTGCGGGCATGCATTTACAATCCCTGCCTATTTTACCAATTTTTTATATTTTATTCTATGCGGTGTATCGTCACCCAAACGTTTTTTGCGGTTTTCCTCATAATCTGAATATGAACCTTCGAAAAAGTAAACAGTTGAATTACCCTCGAATGCAAGAATGTGCGTTGCTACACGATCCAAAAACCAGCGGTCGTGCGAGATAACAACAGCACAACCGGCAAAGCTTTCCAGACCTTCTTCCAAAGCACGGAGCGTGTTAATATCAATATCATTAGTGGGCTCATCAAGCAGCAGCACATTAGCCTCTTCTTTTAAGGTCATAGCCAAATGCAAACGGTTTCGTTCCCCACCGGAGAGAATTCCGCATTTTTTTTCCTGGTCGGCACCTCCAAAATTGAATCTTGAAACATATGCCCTGGCATTAAAAAGTTTGCCTCCAATACTGATATTCTCGCTATCCTGAGATATAACCTGATAAACGGTTTTCTGAGGATCTATCGATGTGTGAGCCTGATCCACATAACCAATTTTAACGGTTTCGCCAACATCGAATGTTCCCGAATCGGGTTTTTCGATGCCCATCATTAACCTGAAAAGGGTAGTTTTACCAGCACCATTCGGGCCAATAATACCAACAATTCCTCCGGGAGGAAGCATAAAATTCAGATTTTCGAAGAGAAGTTTATCTCCAAAAGCCTTTGAAACACCATTGGAAATAACCACCTTATCACCCAACCGTGGACCATTTGGAATAAATATTTCCAAACGATCGTCTTTTTGCTTAACGTCTTCGTTCAGCATTTTATCGTAAGCCGAGATACGCGCTTTAGACTTCGCCTGTCGTGCCTTTGGAGCCATGCGTACCCATTCGAGCTCACGTTCCAGAGTTTTCCTTCTTTTACTTTCGGTTTTCTCTTCCTGGGCTAATCGTTTCGATTTCTGGTCGAGCCACGAAGTATAATTCCCTTTCCATGGAATACCTTCGCCACGGTCGAGTTCAAGAATCCATCCGGCAACATTATCGAGGAAATATCTATCGTGGGTTACTGCAATTACGGTACCTTTATATTGTTGAAGATGCAATTCGAGCCATTGAATCGATTCTGCATCCAAATGGTTGGTTGGTTCATCTAAAAGCAAAACGTCAGGTTCCTGAAGCAGCAAACGACAAAGTGCTACACGCCGGCGTTCGCCTCCTGAAAGTACATTTACAGGAGCATCTCCATCAGGACAGCGCAAGGCATCCATCGCCCTTTCAAGTTTACTGTCGATATCCCAACCTCCGGCATGATCAATTTTCTCAGTTAATTCACCTTGTTTCTCAATCAGACTGGTCATTTCATCATCGCTCATGGGCTCGGAAAACTTGTTATTTACGTCTTCATAAGCCTTAAGCAAATCCATTACTTCCTGCACACCTTCCTGAACAATTTCCTTCACAGTTTTTGTGGCATCGAGCTGCGGATCCTGTTCCAGGTAACCAACAGTATAACCCGGGGCAAAAACTACTTCACCCTGGAACGACTTTTCGATGCCAGCTATAATTTTTAAGAGGGACGATTTGCCTGAACCGTTCAAACCAATGATGCCTATTTTTGCACCATAGAAGAAGGAAAGGTAAATGTCTTTTAAAACTTGTTTATGCGGTGGGTATATTTTATTGAGCCCCACCATTGAAAATATTATCTTTTTGTCGTCGGCCATTTTATTAAAAAATTTAGGCCGTAAAATTAGGTGTTTTTTTTGCAAATGTGAACATCAGAAAGAAGGAAGTGACAGATAATTCCATTCTGGAATGGTTTTTATTTCGTTTCGGATTATTAAATCAGCGAATCAAGTCGGTTGTGGCAGGAATTTCCGAAAAGAAAAAGCCCCACCCGAACATATAGTCCGGGCAGGGCCTACCACCTTGCCAATCAAACCTAATCTAATTTTTTTCGGTTTGCAGCTTTGCTTTTGTTTCTGCAAGCCTTCGACCCTGGCGGATGTCAACAGTATTTTGGTAATAAGCCAACTTTGCGTTTAATTCGTTTACAAAGGTTGCCACAACGGGCTTTGCCATATTTAGCTCTATGGTGGCGTTTATCTTGTTAAAACGGGAGATAACGCCACCGGGATGCTTGTTGTTTGCAATAATACTCACGGGGTTATCCTCGTTTTAACAGGTTAAACATGGGCTGTTTGTTCCGCTGTTGTATTTAGGGGTGGGTGTACCGATAGCTATTGGTAGGGGGGTTGGCGTGGGTGGTGTGCGGCTATTTAACATAGTGCGATTTAGAACAAAACAAAATACGCCATTTATACCTATGAAAGAGTTTTGTTTCTATAATAACGCATTATGTTAAATATAGCTTGGGGTTTTATTCCTGGCGGGTCTTTTTGTTGATCCCGATAGCTATCGGGAGGGCGGCTTTTCCCGGTTTGTTTTTACCCTTAAAAAATTAACCTGTTCAAAGACAAAGCCGGCATGTGCCGCTGTGGGTCGGACAAAAAGCGTGAAAGGAAAAACAACAGAAGGGATGGCTGCGCGGAAGGGCTTTAAACACTGGGGGAATTTGGCAAAATACCTTTTAAAATCAACTCGCCATTTTGCCAAATGGCAGGGTTTAAAGCCCTGTGGGTTCCGGTGGGTTATTTCTCATAAAACATCAGGTTAAGTTCTTCTATTTTCTTAAACCCTTTGTCTGATGTTATTATTGGCAAATCCATATAAATAGCTGTCGCTGCAACAATACAATCTGGAAGTTTTAAAGAATAGGCACGCCTTAAGCGTATTACTTCCGATTTTATAATATTGTTAATATCTATAACAACGCAGTTTTCAAGCATGTTTTCTATTTGCCGCACTGCTTTTTCTGTTATTCCTGGATAGCCAAGTAATTCAAGTTGGGTAATAAATGAGAGGTAAATCCTTTTTTGATGTAATATTTCTGCAAGTGAAGCATCTCCGTCTAAAAGATAAATAGCTGTATTGGTGTCAATAAGAATGCTATTCCCATTCATCTCTTAATCGTTTTTGGATTTTTAAACCATCTTCTTTAAATTTTACTGTTCCACAAAATTTATATGCATCAAAACCTTTGTTAGTATTAAATTCCTTTGATAGCTTTTCAAATAAGGTAGATATTTCCTCTTTTGAAGCTCCTTTTTTAATAGTTGTTACCATAATTTTCATATTTTTTTACAAATTTAACGATTTATACTCATTCTTAGTCTTATTTCAACGGATCATATTTCTATATTCCCGACTTTAGTTCCTCAATCCCCGTTGACAGAGGATTACCTGCAAAAAATGGCGCATCTCTTTAATGTGACCACCGACCAAATTTTATACAATGACGGTAAAATACCCAAAAAAGTGGTTATTGAAGATAAACCGCTGCATGGCTTTGGCTTATCCTTATTCCTTTTTTTGCTTATATCCCTCACACGTTCCAAACATGCGCTAGCTGGGCTCAACCATCAGCCGATGTGTTAACCAAACTGGCCAATGCACTGGAAGTCTCTTCCGACTACCTTATGAATGGAACCCCCGATGACTTGGCAAATAGTTCTTTATCGGACAAAGAACTGCTAAACCAATTTAAAATCATTGAAAAACTACCGGAACAAGATAGAAGTGTGGTGAAAATTTTTCTCGATGCTTTTATTACTAAAGGAAAGCTTAAACAACTGGCTTCATAAAAATACCAAAACTACACAACATCCCTGCTGCATGGCTTTGGCATTATCCCTAAAACCGGATTACAAATCCTACCGTGTTGCAAGCGGATTTGAAAATCCGCTTAGCTGCAACCATTTGCATATGCCGCTTATCTAGGGATTTGCAAAATCCGCTTAGCTGTTCGACTTACATATGCCGCTTATCTAAGGCCGAACAACTCATTGCAATCTACGCCTATCAGAGATGAGTCAATAAGCTACGGCGAACTAAGGGGCAATTCAGATAGTACTAAGGAACATCCGCGCTAGCGGGCGGAATAATCTCATTAATCTTCGCTTTAAGAGTCCGTACTTCTGCATTAAATAAATAAATAATAAATAAATAAGGTAAAATTAATAATGCAATAGAAGAGAAGTCAAAAAACAAAATAGAGAATTGAAAAAAGTAAAAATACTATTATTCCAATATTTACATATTTATGAAACTGAATGTTAACTTTTAAACGCACATTCTTTTTTTCTTCATATATTTTACATGAAAGGATTGGTAAAAAAGCAGAATAACCTAATCTCACATTTCTCCTAAATTTAAATCCATCAATACATAAAATACCTTCAAAATCTCTATAAGAACTTGTTCTTGTAAATGAAAGAGTTTGTATTATATTAACAGTACTACAAAATCTTTTTAATAGCAATTCCTTCTTGTCTAGTGATTTAAGCTCGTAGTCTATATACGGAACAATATAAAACATATTCTTAACTTCCTGTGAGTTCACTTTTAGTTGCATTTAGTTGATTTTTTTTGATCTATAAGTTGTGTTCTTGTATTTATCTTCTTATCAAGCCTCTTAAAATAGTCTTTTCTCGCATCAAAATATTGCATATTTTTTCCTACTAAATCTAACCTTTCATTTTCTGTCAAATTTTTATTCACAAGCTTTTTATTGATAGCTTCAATAGATCGTGATGTTCTGGCTATACCTTGGGTTTAATTGGCCTATTTCGTCATCATTAATCACTAAATTATCATTAATTGTTGTGATAGCCCTGTCAATTGCTCCAAGCAAACCTGTTAAATCCTTTGCAGCTTGGTTGCTTGGTTTAATTGTAGTACTAGTAGAGTAAGAAGAAACCGATACAGGTTAAGCCCCTAGACTAAAACCGACACCAACTAGAATACCTTTTTTCCCATTGGAAGTGTTAGCATCAGATACAGAACCATACAAACCTTCACCTGCTGAGAAACTGTTTACTGTTCCACCACCCTCTAAATCTTGTGCAGATGCATTTGGATAATAACCTACGACCCCTTCAAGTGCAAGAGAAGCATTAGTTTCAACACCTAATCCCGTAGTAATATATGTATAAATTTGAAGTTTAGGCTTTGAGAAATCAAGTATATATCCTCTTTCTTTAAAAGCACTTGCGCCAAAACTAGCAGTAAAAGACCCACTTAGAGTTATTGATTCCAAACCTTCTAACTCAAAAGCATCAATAACTCTGTTCTCACTAAAGGCATACGGACTATTATGTGGGTATTTCTTTGTAAGCGGATCAACACTGAAAAATCTACCTATTCTGGAATCGTACATTCTGAACTTAAAGGCATAATCAGTCCCGGTACTCCCTGTTATGTCGTCATCCTTCTCCTGTCCTTGATACCCGTAACGGTAATACCAATTTTTTCAACATGAACTTTGTTTGTTGCAGAAAGCAGGTCACTCACCATATTTGCAATAGCGGCCGATTCAATATTATAAGAAGCCTGGCGCTGATCGCCGTATAAGTTAACCACTCTTTTGAGCACTGCGGCTGCCTTAGCTTCAGCTTCTATCGGAGATATAACCGTTGCATTAACACGTTGATTAATTGAATTCCATGTTTTATCCCGTAGTAAATCCAGTTCTTTGATATGCTCTGTTTTTACACTTCCAAAATCCACTTTCAAAGCCTTGTCTTCAAAGGCTAAAGTTTTTTGGAATTCGGGATACAAATCAGATACTCCTATTTCTGATGGTTTAGCTTTTTCGATCAGGGAAATGAAGTCGATCATTTATTGATAATGTTCGTTGTTCCTCAGTCGGGAGAAGTTTAATAAGTTAATCTTTTCCATTGATAAGAAGGTTAGTTGTTGAGATGAGTAAATATAAAACAGGGAAATGAAAAAGTCAATAGCTTTTAATTTTTATTAACACCAAACCTCCTGGAATGTCCATTTTACGGTACAAATTTGAATAAAAAGGTTTTTAACAATCATAATTCCGGAGCAAAAACACTACCAAAAGCTCATTCAGGTTATTTTTTCGAAACGGAAGAGCCTATGAAGATTTGAACATGCTTTTGTTTGCAGGAAAGGATATGAATGAAACTATGAACAAGGTTTTGTTCGCTGTTGAGGATATGAATGAAACGGCGGACCTGAAATATAAATTGGCCGGAGGCCGGTAATAGACGACGTAGCGAGACGCTACGCCGAGTCAAGGGTTAATAGCGACGTAGCGGGACGCTACGCCGAGCAAGGGTACAGCTTCGCTGGTTCCCGGGTAAACAAGTCAAATACCCATTGCCAGTCTTCTGAAATCTTTAGCTAAAAAACCTGTTGGTTTCTTTCCACTTATGGTAAAAAAGTTAAAATAATACATTTTCGCATCATCTGTTCCCAGAATATAATGATACGAGCGACCTTCAGTATCTTCAGCACCAGGACTTATCTGATGTAAAACCAGTGTATTGGGGGTTTTTTCTTCGACAGCTTTTTCAATCTCATCGGATGTCACTATTTTCACATCGTATTTATAAATAGCTTTTATTTTTTCAATGGTATTAACTTCCTCTGCCAAATCTTCGTCTTCCACCAAAAGTGTTTTAGTTTTCACATCTTTAAGGTATTTATTGTAATAGTTCAGCTTTCGGAGATATACATGGTTGGAAGCCTCTTTCATATTTTGTACATGACCTTCGATAAAGCGTACAATTAAGCCCAACTTGTTTACATATTCATTTTCGTCCACCCCCGAATACGACAATGGTATATTTACAATCTCAGGCATATTGGAAAGAATTGTAGAAGTATCTCCCATTGCTAAAACTAAAAAATCATAAAAAGCTTCAGTATTGCCTTTAGTTAGATTTTCAACCGAAAGAAACAAGAACGAATTTTTATTGTCTTTTCTCATTTTATCAAATTCGTTGTGACTGACAATCTTATATGGTGTAACTTTCCAATATTTCTGCATGGCATCTTTGATAAAAATATTGAAGCCAACCGAAGGATTGTTATCCATCACCACATAAGTTGTGGAAGTGAAAAAATCAACCAATTGAGACTTGCTGATAAACCTGTTGCTTTGAGCTTCAATACTTATAAAGAAAAACCCGGCAACAATCAATAAATATATTTTTTTCATATTAGACATATTAAGAATTATTTCTTGGCTATTTTTTTCAGATCCTTTAACAAAAAGGCATCAGCATCATCAACATCCTTGCCCACCATATGATAATCGAAATAATAGAATTTAGCATCGTCGGCTCCAATTAAAATATTGTAACACCGGGATTCGATTCTGGTACCTTCAGGGCCAACCTTATGAAGAAATACAATATTAGGTGTACGTTCGTCGATAGCATTTCTGATTTCATCCCTGCTCACAATTTTAACGTCGCCGGCATATACTTTTTTAATTTTAGCAAGTGAGTTTATATCTTTCGATAATTCGTCGGGAACAAAGTACAGGGTTTTACCTTTTAATTCTGCGATGTTATCGTTATAATGCTTAAAAATATTAACATTTAACAATTCAGGGTTACCAAGCAATGCCTGAACATGGTTTTGCATGAAACGTAAAACCACCCCCAATTTATAGCTGTAATGATCTTCATCGACTCCGGTGTACGACAAGGGTACCGAACATAAATCGGCCATATCGCCCAAAGAAGGCGACGTTCCACCTAACAGCAGACTTAAGAAATTATATTTTGCATTGGTTTTATCGTGCTGAAATTTTACCTGGTTTAACAAGATGAAGGAATATGCAGGATCAAGTCTTAATTTTTCAAAATCTTTCCAGGGGATATAATCAAATTTTGTAAGCTTCCATTCAGACGACATTATTTCTTTTGCCACAAGATTATAATCCGAAAGTGGATTATCTTCAAGTACCACCAGAGTTTTTGTATTCTTAAACTTCTGTAATTCTTCCTGAGTAGGGACATACTCTCTTTGACCAAACAAACTCATTCCCACCATACCTGCCAACAATACAATAAACAACTTTTTCATAGAGATTTTTTATGAGTTAGGAACCATAAGAGGATTTCGTTCATTAAACTTACGGATATATAAAAACTTTAACTGTTGCCGTTTTTTCTTCGACAATCCCATATATTCATCATGAAGTTCCGGATCCTTCATAAATAATGCTTCAAGATTATTTGTGTCATAATCCAAAATTTTTCCATTATCAAAATCCATTATAAATTGTCGGATTTCGTTAGTAGTACTCGACAATCCAGGATTCCGGTTGTAATAATAATATGGATTATAATAATAAGGATCGTAATAGTTATTGTTTTGAACAGTAATGGTAGCGACAAAATGACATATGTTACCAACAATATTTATTTTATTAAACGACTGCCGCATTCTAACATATAATAATCCATTTTTGGTAAAACCCCACACATTTTTCATTGCGATATCCTGTCTGATTCCTAGATTATCATAATAACTAATTACCGATTCAGTAGCAAGTGCATCAAAAAACTGGGGATCGCTAAAGTCGTTTGAAGAAATTATTTTGTACTTAGGAATGGGATTATTATCCTTAACCTGTTCAAAATTAAGATATACACCATCTTTAAACTTAAAATCCGGAGAATACTTCACTAAAACATTTTTTGTGGTATCTCCGGTTTCTTGCTGAGCTTCAATTGTATAAAAACTGAAGCATAAAAAGCCTATAAATCCTAATAAATTAATTACCTTGGGTTTCATAAAAATATTAATAAATACAAATTTAGCAATTTTGACTATGCATTATAATACAAAATGTAAGCCATATTATAATTATATCTTACTTCAAAATCAAAACGGCTTTAACATGTTTTTATTTAAAACAAATGCCAGAGAATAGGATGTTTATTTTGTTTTTTTTTTAATTTTAAACTATCGTTATTGTAAATTTTAATAAATTAGATTTTAGATTAAAAAATAATGGTTTCTATAGACTTTCTGAACGATATTTTTACACTTAATAAGAAACATAACCTGGATCCTATTGAGACTAATAAACTGACTTTTATCTATTTATTTAGTTGGATTGGTTTGGTTTTATTTGGTTTTACCTCTGTTTACGATATATTACTTGAAGATTATTTCGGGGCCATAGCTCAATTTGTATTTCTGTTGGTTTTGGCAGTTAATATTTATTTAATCAAATTAAACCGCTGGTTTTCCAATCAGGCAAAAATTACTTTTTTCCTTTATTCCTTCATGCTCTTATATCTTAATGTTACCGGAGCAAATAAACAGTATGGATTTTTGTGGTCCTTCAGCCTTCCGCTTTTTAGTATAGTTTTATTTGGCACCCGAAGAGGAATTATTTTTTCAACTTTATTTTTTATACTGTTTAGCATTTCCCTTTTCCTTCCGTTTGATTGGAACGATGCTTATAACCTGAGTTTATCGATAAAAATTAAGTCTATCCTGATTTTCATCGGTATTAGCCTTATTAGTTATACTTACGAATATTCTAAGACAAAAATCACTTCTGAATTAGAAAACAAGTTTCTCAACTCATTAAATGAAAAGAAGCTTAAAGATGATTTTATCTCCAAATTGTCGCACCAAATACGGACTCCATTAAATAACCTGATGGTTATCAGTAATCTTCTAAACGATACTGAATTAGATGAGAAACAAAAAGATATGCTTGAGACCATTCAGGCATCTACAAATAACCTTGTAAATGTTGTAAATAATATTTCAAAAGTTTCTTCAATCGATTACGGTCTTATAAATGTAAACCTGAGTTTTAATTTATATTCAACTATAAATAGTACTATACGTTTATTCTCCACGCTAAATTCCGAAAAATTCAATATTCATTTTCAGCCGCAGGTTAATTTTAAATTTAATTTTATAGGCGACCCCATAAAAGTAAAGCAGATATTTTTAAACATCATAGAAAATCTGGTCAAATCGGCTGAAAATAAATCCGCAATAAATGTCACATACAGCCTGATAAAAGAGAGCCAGACTAACAGTGAAGTTCTATTCAAAATTAATATCACACCTCCTATTTTAAAGAATAACCCTAAGGAAGGCTTTCAAAACACAACACTGGACGATGAAGGAGGAATATGGGACTTGTCCATTGCAAATAAACTTATTGAACACAACGGCGGTAAAGTAAACACTGTGTTCAACAAGGAGAATACGGTTATTAGTTTCAATTTAACATTTCTAAAATCGACCATTGAAACGGAAGTTAATAACTCAGGAAAAATCGATACAATTGCGGCAGCAATAGAGGCTAAATTGGTACCTATTGAGATAAACGAGGCAAATATATTGCTTGTTGAAGATAATCTGATCAATCAAAAAATAGTTGTGTTGAGTATTCAAAAAATAGTTAAAAACATTGACATTGCCAATAATGGCAAAGAAGCTCTGGATAAATTCGGAACTTCCAAATATGATATTATTTTAATGGATATTCAAATGCCTGTAATGGATGGAATAATTGCTACAAAAAAAATCAGGGAAATTGAACAAAGCACTAACACTTCTACTCCAATTATTGCCATTACAGCTAATGCATTAGCAGGCGATAAAGAGATATGCCTTGCAGCAGGAATGGATGATTATATTAGTAAGCCATTTCAAGTGGAAGTATTGATTCAGAAAATAAAGAATTTATTGGCAAAAAAATAAATCACTCTTTTATACTACTTGGAATTAACCTTAAAATTTGGCAAAGGGTCTAATGCCAATAACTAATATATCGTCTACCTGTTCAATATCACCTTTCCACGACTCTAATCTTTCTTCAAGCAATTGTAATTGTTCGTCCATTGGAAATTTATGAATAGTTAACAATAAATGCCGAAACCTCCTGTATTTGAATTTTTTACCTTCAGGCCCGCCAAATTGATCCGCATATCCATCGGAAAACAGATAGAAAATATCGTCAGGTTCCAGATCAATACTGCTATTTTCAAAAAACTGGTCCCGATCATCGTCTTCCTCTAAACCAATTGAAAATCGTGAACCCCTAATTTCCTGTATTTTATTATTACGAATTAGATACATCGGGTTAATTGCACCTGAAAATTCGAGTTTCTTCTGTTTCTTATCAATTATAACAAAGGCAATATCCATTCCATCCCTCAATGTAAAATTCTCGACATCTATAAAAATGGCTTCAAATTCACGGTTAAGCATTGTAAGCATTTCTGATGCACTATTGATATTTTGGGTATTTGTAATTTTCCGGAATAACTCATATCCAATAATCGACATAAATGCACCAGGAACTCCGTGTCCGGTACAATCAATTGCGGCAACAAAGATTTTATCATTTCGTTCACTAATCCAAAAAAAATCGCCACTCACAATATCTTTTGGTTTTAGTAACACAAAAGAATTGTCAAATGCCTTTTTTATCTGCTTTTCAGAAGGCATTAGTGCTTCCTGGATACGTTTTGCATAGTTTATACTATCGGTAATATTCTTATTTTTAATAGATAATTCTTCCTTTTGCTTCAGCATTTCCTTAGCAATAACTTCTTGTTGGCGAAGCAATTTATTCGATTTATGAAATTGTATAGTTCTGAATTGGTATATGATGAAAAATAGCAAAACGGAAAAGATTCCATATAAATAATAGGCAAGTGTACTTAACCAAAAAGGAGATTCAATAATGATATTGTACTCTAATCCAACGTTATTCCAAATAAGATCGCTATTCGATCCAATCAGTTTGAACTTATAATTGCCTGGTTTTAAATTTGTAAAAGTTGCTGTATGTCTTTCTCCTAAATTAATCCAATCCGATTCTTCGTCACTGTAAAATTTATACTTATATTGATTTTTTGCAGGAAAATTAAAATCAAGAGCTGCAAAATCCATTGTAAGTAAGTTTGTACCATAAGGAAGGGTAATTTGATTTTCATTTATATGAAGATTTTTTTTAAAACCTTGGTTATCAATAATCTCAATAGATGTAACTACAATATTTGGAATATTGGTATTTTTGGCCACTGCGTCGGGCTTAATAATATTAATTCCCGAAATCCCACCAAAATAGAATGTACCATCCTTATCTTTAAATGATGCTCCCAGGTTGTATTCATAGTTTTGCAAACCATCTTTTAAATCGTAACTGATAATCGATTCATTTTGAATATTGAATTTATTAATTCCCCTGTTTGAACTTAACCACAAATTGTTAAAATCATCCTTATATAGCGCATAAATAACATTGCCAGATAATTGATCATCTTCGGAATACATCTTAACTAAATTACAATTTAAGTCAAAACGTAATAATCCATTTTCAGTACCAGCCCAAATTGCATTATTAACTTCATCAATTTCAATGGAATAAATTATTGCAACTCCAGAATATTTTTCCTGATTCAAAAACTGAGACCTTTTTAGAATTTGTCCTGTTACCGGATCAAATTTAACTAGTCCTTTTTCAGTTCCTATCCAGAAAAACCCCTTACTATCTTTTTTTATACAATAAGAAATGTTGGAAGGCATTGAAGTAGAATCGTCAGGTGAATGAAGCCACGATTCTATATCGTTTTTTACATTATTAAGCTTCAATAATCCATAACGCGTTGCAAACCACATACTACCATGATCATCTTCCAGGATTTGAGAAATCCTATTCCCTTTCACAATTACACAACCCTTAATATTGAACATTTCGCAAATATTCCGGGAAATGCCGCTTTTAGGATCAAAAATCAAAACACCGTCACGAGTGCCTAACCAATATTTATTTTTCTCATCTTTATAAATAGAATGGATAAAATTGAAGTCGGTGCTACCGTTTGAATTTGCAAAATTAAATTTCGTTACCTTATTCGATAATAAGTTAACAATGTTAAGACCATCACCCCAGGTTCCTATTAGCAAACTATCGTTACCACTTTTGTAAATTGAAGCAATATCGTCAGAACTCAAATTGTAAGCAGGAACCGAATTTTTACTAATTAATTTAAACTTTTTTGCATGAACATTAATTTTAATCAGGCCTCTGTTAGTACCTATCCATATTAAACCTGCCTTATCCTGGAAAATAGAAGTGATTTGAGCCTTCAATGCATCAAGCCAGGGGCCATAGGAAAAATCAAATTTGTTAATTTTATTGCTTTTAGGATCATAATACTCAATTCCTTTTTCGCTTCCTATCCAAAATATTCCATTATTATCTTCCAGAACTGCAAATATTTTAATCCCTTTATATTGCTTCATGAAATTTTCTACAATAAAAGATTTACTCTTTCTGTCTAATAAATACAAACCATTAAAAGTTCCAACCCAGATTTCGTTCTTTTTTGTTAATGTGATGGTTGTAATATTATCAATAGCAGAATTCCCAGCAAATTCTTTTACCTGTGTATACCTGTCAAATAATAATAAACTTCTGTCTAAAAAATTCAAGCCATCTTTTGTTCCTAACCATAGTTTGCCAGTATTATCTTCAATAATGGGATAATTAACCTGATCGTTATCAAAATTAAAAATATTGTTAAAAAATGGGTAATGAAAAAAATGCCCAGAAGAGTTATCAAATCTATCTAAAGTTTCGGGGGTTTTTATCCAAAAATTACCTTTATTATCAAAAAACAGACCTTCAATTACATCGGAAGCAATACTTAGAGGATTTCTGGCATCATGAAAATAAGAAACAAATCTATCTTCATTATAGATAAATTTATTTAAGCCGCTTTTAGTTCCAATCCATAAATTACCATTCTTATCCTCTGTAATACAAGTTATAAAATTGCTTGAAATAGAATTTTTCTTGTAAATATGAGGACTGTATGTTTTAAAGTTATACCCGTCGTACCTGTTTAACCCACCCTGAGTACCTAACCATAAAAAGCCATGAGAATCCTGAAAAACAACATTTATGGTTGTTTGAGATAGTCCGTCTACAACAGTAAAAGACTCAACATCAGTTACAAAATCCTGAGTAAATGAATATTCGGAATTTAAAAGCAATAATAAAATTAAGAAAGCCTTAACTAATTTATTCATAACTTATACTGTAATTGCTAAGTTACCAATTATAAATACATTCCCAAAGAAGATGTTAAAAGAGTTCAACAAAGCACTATTATTTTCGATAAAAATTTCAGGATTATAATTCAAAAAAAAAGGCATTTGAAAAGTATCCAAATGCCTTTAAAATATTAAGATTTTTTTATCCTTTTTTAACTGATTTCATTGCAATTTCTTCCAACATATCGGTAGTAACTGATTTTGGCCTTTCTAAGGGGTAACCTAATGCACGATCCCAAATGATATTGGCACAAATACCAATTGCACGTCCAATTCCAAAAAGAACAGTGTAAAAATCATATTCTTTAACTCCGTAATGCCATTGAATTACACCTGATTGAGCATCGACATTTGGCCATGGGTTTTTGGCTTTCCCATGATCCATAAGAACTTGAGGCACAACTTTATATAACATGTTAGTAAGTTCAAACAAAGGATCATCGGGCATATGCTTTAAGCAAAATTCTCTTTGAATAGTATACCTGGGATCGGTTTTACGCAACACAGCATGTCCATATCCGGGAACTACCTGCCCCGAATTCAATGTATTCCAGACGAATTGTTTCAACTCTTCTTCGGTTGGGGTTTTTCCACCCATTTTATTCATAACTTCCTGCAACCAGAGTAACACCTCCTGGTTTGCCAAACCATGCAAAGGACCAGCTAATCCATTAATCATTGCAGAAATAGACAAATACATATCTGAAAGTGAACTTGAAACTAAATGTCCTGTATGTGCACTCACATTTCCACTTTCGTGATCTGCATGAAGGATAAAATGTAACCTGGAAACGTCGTCATAGGGTGATCCTACCCCCATCATGTGAGCGAAGTTACCTCCAAAATCAAGATTTGGATTGCTTTGAATGCGATTACCGCCTCTATATAGCTTGGCATAAATATATGTGGCAATTTCAGGTAGTTTTGCCAGAAGATTGAGCGCATCTTCATAATACGAATCCCAATATTCAGATTTATTTATACCTGAGTGATACTTTTTATTAAAAAATGATTCTCTAGCCATCGTCAGAATGGCCGAAGAAAATATAGTCATTGGATGACTTATAGATGGAAAAGCATCAATAACCTCATAAACATAGCGGGGCAATATCCTTCTTTTTGAAAATTCATCAATAAGTTCCGCAACTTCCTCATCATTTGGAATATCTCCTGTTAATAACAAATAATAGCAACCCTCCACAAATGGAACTTCTGATCCTTTAGCTTTTGGTAATTTTTCAAACAATTCGGGTAAAGTATAGCCCCTATAACGAATACCTTCCTGAGGGTCCAAATAAGAAATATCTGTTACCAGGCACTTTAAATCTCTCATCCCGCCAATAGCCTTTGATATAGTTACTTCATCAATAACAACATCGCCATAATCATTTAACAGCCTGTTAGTTCTTTGACGCCAAGATTCGATTTTTTCCTGTAATTTTTCTTTAAGCTTGGGCATATTATTAGTATTAGTGATTGCTAAACTATGATTTACTAATATAACAAAAAAAAGCGAATTTTGTCATTAATCCTTTAATAACAATTGAAAGAATTTAAATAAAGATCAACAGGAAACTAACTATCAAAGGAATAATAACAGGTATATTATTTTAAATTAAATAAAAAAGGCCTTTTCCATAAGAAAAAGACCTTTCCTATTTTGTTGAATTAATTTATCTATTTTTTAAATCCATAGATTGCAAATTCTCCAAGTTCTTCTTCAATGCGAAGTAACTGGTTGTATTTTGCCATACGGTCTGAACGGCTTAATGAACCAGTTTTAATCTGACCAGAATTAGTTGCAACAGCAATATCAGCAATTGTAGAATCTTCAGTCTCACCTGAACGGTGCGATGTAACCGAAGTATAACCAGCACGATGAGCCATTTCAATAGCATCGAGTGTTTCGGTTAATGTTCCAATTTGATTAACCTTTATAAGAATTGAATTAGCACAACCCTGTTGTATTCCCTTTCTCAGGTATTCAACATTGGTAACAAACAAATCGTCGCCAACAAGCTGAACTTTATCCCCAATTAAATCTGTAATGATTTTCCAACCCGACCAATCATTTTCCGACATACCATCTTCTATAGAATCGATAGGATATTTGTTTGAAAGTTCTTTTAAATATTCAGCCTGTTGCTGAGAATTACGTTTTACACCTTTTGCACCTTCAAATTTGGTATAATCGTAAATACCATCTTTGAAAAACTCACTTGCAGCGCAGTCGAGACCAATCATAATATCTTTACCCGATTTATAACCAGCTTTTTCAATAGCAGCTAAGATATTATCGAGAGCTTCTTCAGTTCCGCCAGCAAAATTAGGAGCAAAGCCACCTTCATCACCAACGGCTGTACTTAGATTTTTAGACTTAAGAATGGCTTTTAAAGCATGAAACACTTCAGCTCCCATCCTTAATCCTTCTCTGAAAGAAGTTGCACCTACAGGACGAATCATAAATTCCTGAAAAGCAATTGGAGCATCGGAATGTGAACCACCATTGATAATGTTCATCATTGGAACTGGAAGAACTTTCGCATTGGTGCCACCAATATATCGGTATAATGGCAAACCATGATGATCAGCCGCAGCCTTAGCAACTGCAAGAGAAACACCTAAAATAGCATTAGCGCCAAGATTGCTTTTAGTTTTTGTGCCGTCTAATTCAATCATCTTGCGGTCAATAGCAACCTGATCCATAGCATTCATGCCTATCAGTTCTTTTGCAATAACCTCGTTAACGTTATTAACAGCTTTAAGTACACCTTTTCCAAGGTAACGACTTTTATCGCCATCGCGAAGTTCAATGGCTTCATTTTCACCGGTAGATGCACCTGATGGAACAGCTGCGCGTCCATTTGCGCCACTCGACAAAATAACTTCACATTCGATGGTTGGATTTCCACGTGAATCTAATATTTCACGAGCATGTATACTTACAATTTGGCCCATAATAAATTATTTTTTAAAAAGTTATTATTAACGATAAAAAGGGATAAGGCAGTAAAACCCTTATCCCTTTTCAAATATAAAAATTCAGACACTAAGCTTCTGAAGATTCTTTATCAGGAGTTTGGGTTGCTTCAGGAGCTTTTGCTTCTGCCTTAGGCTTAGCATCCTTAGCTTTTTTAGTGCTTTCAGCTTTTACTTCAACACCTTCAGCTTTTTTCTTACCGCCTCTTCTGCTCTTACGAACTACAGCTTTACCTTTGGCATCTCCACCAGCAGAAAGCATATTCAAATTGTAATCAACCAATTCGATAATACACATTTCGGCATTGTCACCTTCACGGACACCAGTTTTCAAAATTCTTGTATAACCACCTGGTCTGTTCAAAATCTTTGCAGAAATATCTTTAAATAATTCGCTAACAGCAAATTTATTTTGTAAATAGCTAAAAACTACACGTCTTGAATGAGTTGTATTCTCTTTCGATTTGTTAAGAAGTGGTTCAACATACATGCGCAATGCTTTGGCTTTGGCAGTGGTTGTTGATATTCTCTTCCGAAGAATAAGGTCAGCTGCCATGTTCGACATTAATGCCTTACGATGTGAACTTGTTCTGCCAAGATGATTAATCTTATTTAAATGTCTCATTGTTCTAATCCTTGTCTAATTTGTACTTGCTTATATCCATCCCGAACATCAGATTCATCGATTCAAGCAGTTCATCTAATTCGGTTAATGATTTTTTACCAAAATTTCTAAATTTCAGCAGATCATTCTTATTAAATTTCACTAAGTCGCCCAATGTTTCAACTTCAGCAGCTTTTAAGCAGTTTAAAGCACGAACTGACAGATCGAGATCTACAAGTTTCGTCTTTAATAACTGACGCATATGAAGTATTTCTTCGTCAAATTCTTCATTAGCTGATTTGTCTTCCGAATCAAGGGTAATTTTTTCATCCGAGAAGAGCATGAAGTGATAAATAAGAATCTTAGCAGCTTCTTTTAACGCTTCTTTTGGATGAATTGAACCATCGGTTTTGATGTCGATGATTAATTTTTCATAGTCAGTTTTTTGTTCAACACGATAGTTTTCTACCGAATATTTAACATTTTTAACCGGAGTATGAATTGAATCGATTGCTATTACTCCAAATTCAACGTCGTGTGGACGGTTTTCTTCAGAAGGAACGTAACCGCGGCCTTTGTTAACAGTAAAAGTCATTTGGAGTTTTACTTCAGGTTCCATATGACAGATTACAAGATCAGGATTCAGAACTTTGAATCCATTAAGGAATCGGTTCATATCACCTGCTTTAAACTCATTTTGGCCACTAATTACAATATGAATTTTTTCACCGTCAGTGTCCTCAACTTGCTTTTTGAAGCGAACTTGTTTGAGATTGAGAATAATTTCAGTTATATCTTCAATAACTCCGGCAATAGTGGAAAACTCATGATCTACGCCTTCAATTTTTATTGAAGTGATAGCATAACCCTCAAGTGAAGATAGTAAAATCCTCCTGAGAGCGTTTCCTACAGTTATACCGTAACCCGGTTCTAATGGACGAAATTCGAATTTCCCTGTGAAGTCATCCGATTCGAGCATTATAACCTTATCAGGTTTTTGAAAAGCTAATATGGCCATATTATCTATATTGATTATTTCGAGTACAATTCAACAATTAACTGTTCCTTAATGTTCTCAGGTATATCAGCACGTTCCGGCATATTGAGAAATTTGCCTACTAATTCTTCAGAATCCCATTCCAACCAGGAAAATTTTGATTTGCGGGCTGATGATAATGAATTAGAAATTACTTCCATCGATTTTGATTTTTCGCGAACTCCAACCAAATCTCCACTTTTAACAATGTAAGATGGGATATTTACCACATGACCATTTACGGTGATATGACAATGGTTTACAAGTTGTCTGGCAGCTGCTCTTGTAGGAGCAACACCTAAACGATAGATCACGTTATCTAATCTCGATTCCAAAAGTTGTAATAATACTTCACCAGTAACACCTTTAGAACGGGAAGCTTTATGAAAAATATTTGCAAATTGTTTTTCTAAAACACCATATGTATATTTAGCTTTCTGCTTTTCCTGCAACTGCACACCATATTCAGAAACTTTTTTCCGCTTTTTAGCTAAACCGTGTTGACCCGGAGGAAAATTTTTCTTTTCGAAATATTTGTCAGCACCAAAAATTGGTTCTCCAAACTTCCTGGCTATTCTTGTTGTTGGACCTGTATATCTTGCCATGTTTATTTAAATTGACTATTAAAAAATTGAAGTTTTTTCTTCAACTGATAATTATACTCTTCTTCTTTTTGGAGGTCTGCATCCATTATGAGGCATTGGAGTAACATCCACGATTTCGGTTACTTCAATTCCTGTACTATGAATAGTACGGATTGCAGATTCTCTACCAGCCCCTGGGCCTTTAACAAATACTTTAACTTTGCGAAGTCCTAAATCGAATGCAACTTTAGCACAATCCGCTGCAGCTGTTTGGGCTGCATAAGGAGTATTCTTCTTGGATCCTTTAAAACCCATCTTTCCGGCTGATGACCAGGAAATAACCTGACCGGTAATATTGGTTAAGGATACAATGATATTATTAAATGATGCATGAATATGTGCCTGACCAGTAGGCTCAACTTTTACAACTTTTTTCTTAGCTGCTGCTGTTTTTTTTGCCATAAATTAATCAACTGTTATTTAGTCGCTTTCTTTTTGTTTGCTATTGTTTTCTTCTTGCCTTTACGGGTGCGGGCGTTATTTTTTGTTTTTTGCCCTCTAACAGGTAAACCTGACCGGTGACGTATACCTCTGTAACATCCTATATCCATTAAACGCTTGATATTCATCTGTACCTGAGAACGTAATTCTCCTTCTACTTTGAATTCTGCGTTTAGAATAGACCGAATTTTACCAAGTTGTTCATCATTCCATTCACTAACCTTGATATCTTTATCTACACCTGCTTCTTGTAGTATTCTCACCGCGGAACTACGACCAACTCCAAAAATATAAGTTAGTCCTATTTCTCCACGTTTGTTTTTTGGTAAATCAACACCAGCAATTCTTGCCATATAATAATAGTATTGTTAAATTAGCCTTGACGCTGTTTAAATTTAGGATTCTTTTTATTAATCACGTATAACCGTCCTTTTCTACGGACAATCTTACAATCCTCTGAGCGCTTTTTAATTGAAGCACGAACTTTCATTGTTATAATTTTTATTTGTACCTAAATGATATTCTTCCTTTTGTCAAATCGTAAGGCGACATTTCAACTCTTACTTTATCGCCTGGTAAAATTTTTATGTAATGCATCCTCATTTTTCCTGAAATGTGAGCTGTTATAACGTGCCCATTTTCAAGTTCAACCCGAAACATTGCATTTGATAATGCTTCAATTATAGTACCATCCTGTTCGATGGAAGATTGTTTTGGCATATATTTTATCTAGTATTCAAAATCGCTTCTATTTTATCAAAAGAACCTAATACGACAGGACTATGTTCTCCAATAGCAACCGGCAACTCATAGTGTGCTGATGGTTTTTTATCGGTAGTCCGGATGGTCCAACCATCTTTCTCCTGAACTATATTTCGGGCTCCAAAATTAATCATTGGTTCGATACAAAGAACCATATTTTTCTTTAATTTTATTCCAGAACCCATTTTTCCGTAATTTGGCACCTCAGGCTCCTCATGAAGTTTCTTTCCTAACCCGTGTCCAACCATTTCCCTTACTACAGAAAAACCATTTAATTCAGCATAGCTTTGAACCGCATACCCAATATCACCGATTTTTTTTCCTTCAATAGCTTCCTGAAGTCCACGCAAAAGACAAGCCTTTGTTACTTCCATTAATCTTAAAATTTGCGGATCAATTGATCCAACTGCAAATGTATAAGCGCTATCTCCATAAAATCCATTCAATATAGCTCCGCAATCAATCGAAATTATATCTCCTTCTTTTAGTGCATAATCAGAAGGTATTCCATGTACTACCTGAGAATTTACAGAAGTACAAAGAGTTTTGGGATAACCGTTATATCCAAGAAAACCAGGAACGCCGCCATTGGTTCTGATAAACTTTTCAGCGATATTGTCTAAATAAGCTGTAGTAACTCCTGGTTCAATTAGACCTGCCATTTCAGCAAGCGTATCAAGCACCAGTTGGTTGCTTTGTCTTATTAATTCAATTTCCTGATCAGTTTTTATTATTATCATCAAAGAACTTATATTCTTTCACTAATTATACAGAAGCCGCATTACCAGCACGACCTTTTATACGACCTGATTTCATCAGACCATCGTAATGACGCATTAACAAGTGACTTTCAATTTGCTGTAAAGTATCTAACACAACCCCAACAAGAATTAACAGTGAAGTACCTCCATAAAACTGTGCAAATTGAGAACCGATTCCTGCCTGTCTGGCAAGAGCCGGTAAAATCGCAACGAATGCCAGGAACAAAGAACCAGGTAAAGTAATTTTAGACATAATTGAATCTAAAAATTCAACTGTTTTTCTTCCAGGTTTAATACCGGGAATAAAACCGCCATTCTTCTTCATATCCTCAGCCATTTGCGTAGGATTTATTGTAATTGCTGTATAAAAATATGTAAAAATTACAATTAAAAATGCAAAAGTAAAGTTGTACCAGAAACCATTAAAATTAGAAAAAGCTGCTGCAATACCACTTAAAGATTCAGCACTGGAGAATCCAACTAAAGTAACCGGTATAAACATTAAAGCCTGAGCAAAGATAATTGGCATAACACCTGCTGCATTTACCTTTAAAGGTATATACTGACGAACCCCGCCATATTGCTTATTTCCAACAATCCGTTTAGCATATTGAACCGGAATTTTTCGAGTTCCTTGCACCAATAAAATGGATATAATAAATACAAGGAATAGGAATACAATTTCAAGCAGGAAAGCTACCATTCCACCACCCATGCTTTCGAGCCGTGCAGCAAATTCTGCAGTAACTGCATAAGGAAGGCGTGCAATAATCCCAATCATGATTATAAGAGAAATACCGTTTCCGATACCTTTATCAGTAATCTTTTCACCCAACCACATAACGAACATAGTACCACCGGTAAGGGCAAACATGGACATAATCGTAAATAAGCTGCCTTTAATTAAGAATGCTGATTCCGGAACCTGTGCGTGTAAGTTTGCAAGGTAACTAGGAGCTTGTACTAATAAAATACCAACTGTTAAATATCGGGTAATTTGGTTCATCTTCCTGCGTCCGCTTTCACCTTCACGCTGTAACCTTTGAAAGAATGGTACAGCAATTCCAAGTAACTGAACAACAATAGAAGCTGATATGTATGGCATAATTCCTAATGCAAAAACAGATGCATTTGAAAAAGCTCCACCCGAAAACATATCTAATAAACCTAAAACACCTTCTTTAGTCTGATTTTGAAGGCCAGAATTTACAAGTTGTGTTGGATCGATTCCTGGAAGGGTAATAAATGACCCTAAACGATAGATAACTATGATAAACAAGGTATAAAGAATCCTTGTCCATAGTTCTTCTATCTTAATAATATTCCGAATCGTATTTATAAAAGACTTCATTCTTTATATTTTAACAGCGGTTCCTTTAAGGGCTTCGATAGCTTCAATTGCTTTTTTAGAAAAAGCATGAGCTTTAATATCAATCTTTTGAGTTAGTTCACCATCTCCTAAAATCTTAACAGGAGCATGTTTTGGAGCTAATCCTGCATTGATTAAGACTTGTTCGTCAATAACCAGAATACCGGTTTTTTTAACAAAATCTTCGATAGTAGATAAATTAATTGCCTTATACTCTACTCTGAAATGATTTTTAAATCCAAATTTAGGCAAACGACGTTGGATTGGCATCTGACCACCTTCAAAACCAATTTTTTTGGAATATCCGGAAATAGCCTTTTGTCCTTTATGACCTTTTGTAGAAGTTCCGCCTCTCCCGCTGCCTTGGCCGCGTCCTTTTCTTTTTCCCTGATGTTTAACCGACCCGGGAGCTGGTGTTAGTGTATTTAAATCCATATAAATATATCTTTTGAAATCCTATTCTTCAACTTTCACTAAATGAATCACTTTACGCACCATTCCTTTTATTTGAGGAGTGTTTTCGTGCTCTGCACAGCTGTCAATCTTGCCAATTCCTAAAGCTATAAGTGTTGCTTTAACTCTTTTGTTGCTTCCGCTGGTACTTTTAACCAATCTTATTTTAATCCTGGACATAGCTATTAGTTATTATCCGTTAAAAACCCTACTTACATTAATTCCACGTTGTTGAGCCACTGTAAAGGCATCGCGCATTTGAGTCAATGCTTCGAATGTAGCTTTTACAAGGTTGTGTGGATTGGATGAACCTTTTGATTTAGCCAATACATCTTTAATACCAACACTTTCAAGAACAGCGCGCATTGCACCACCAGCCTTAACACCAGTTCCACTGGATGCAGGTTTGAGGAATACAAAAGCTCCACCAAATTTGGCCAGTTGATCGTGAGGAATGGTATTTTTATAAATTGGAACCTTAATAAGGTTTTTCTTTGCGTCTTCTATACCTTTTGAGATTGCAGTAGTTACTTCGTTAGCTTTTCCTAAACCATAGCCAACAATCCCATTCTCATTTCCAACAACAACTATTGCCGAGAAACTAAATGTACGACCACCTTTTGTAACTTTGGTAACCCTTTGGATACTAACCAATCTGTCTTTTAATTCAAGATCGGTGGTTTTTACTTTTCTGATGCTTGTTGACATAATATTTTAGAATTTAAGTCCACCTTCTCTGGCGGCATCTGCTAGTGATTTAACTCTACCATGATAAAGATAACCGCTACGGTCAAAAACAATCGTAGAAATTCCTTTTTCAATTGATTTTTCGGCTGCCAGTTTTCCAACCAACTTTGCCTGTTCAATTTTATTTAATCCTTTTAATTGATCAGCTAATTCTTTGTTTTTAGATGATACCGATAGTAAAGTAACCTGGGCAACATCATCAATTATCTGAACGTAGATATCTTTATTGCTCCTGAAAACGGACAACCTTGGTTTATCAGACGAACCGGAAACATTTTTCCTGATTCTGTTTCTGATACGATCTCTTCTATTTTGCTTTGTTAAAGCCATGATTCTTAATAATTAATATTATTTAGCACCAGCTGATTTACCAGCTTTTCTTCTAACAACTTCGCCAACAAACTTAACACCTTTACCTTTGTATGGTTCCGGCTTTCTAAGTGATCTTATCTTAGCCGCAACCTGTCCGATTAATTGTTTGTCGTGACTACTTAGAGTAATGATTGGGTTTGCACGTTTTTCAGTTACTGTTTCAACTTTAACTTCTTCAGGTAAAGCGAAAATAACGTCGTGTGAATATCCCAAATTAAGTTCCAAAACCTGGCCTTTAGCTTCAGCGCGGTAACCCACACCAACTAATTCCTGTTTAATTTTATATCCTTGTGATACCCCTATAACCATATTATTCAAAAGGGACCTGTATAATCCGTGTAAAGCACGATGGCGCTTTCCGTCGGTTGGACGGGTAATGGTCGCAATGCCATTATCAACAACGATTTTAATATCCGGGTCAACTTTTTGTTTAAGTTCTCCGAGTGGTCCTTTAACTGCAACAATATTATCCTTGCCAACAGCAATTGTAACTTTATCGGGTATGGTGATGGGTAATTTACCTATACGTGACATTGTAAATCCTCCGTGCTATTAATAAACGTAACAAACTATTTCTCCACCAATGTTCTTCTGCCTGGCTTCTTTGTCAGTCATCAGGCCTTGGGATGTTGATACCACAGCGATGCCCAATCCGTTAAGAATACGGGGCAATTCAGTATGGCCAGTATATTTCCTTAAACCAGGCTTGCTAATACGTTGAATAGCTTTAATTGCCGGCACTTTAGTTTCAGGGTGATATTTCAGGGCTATTTTAATAGTTCCCTGGGGACCTTCTTCATCTTCGAATTTATAATTAAGGATATATCCTTTTTCAAAAAGAATTTTTGTAATATTCTTTTTCATATTCGAAGCAGGAATTTCAACCACTTTATGTTTAGCCTTAATACCGTTCCTGATTCTGGTTAATAAGTCAGCTATTGGATCAGTCATTTCTGATATATTACTTTTATAAAATTATTACCAACTTGCTTTTTTGATACCTGGAATTAGCCCTTGAGAAGCCATTTCCCGGAAAACTATTCTGCTTACACCGAATTGTCTGATATAACCTCTGGGACGACCAGTGATCATACAACGGTTTCTTAAGCGAATTTTACTTGAGTTTTTAGGCAATAAACTCAATGCTGAGTAATCTCCTTCTGCTTTCAATTTAGCACGCCTTTCAGCATACTTTTCGATTAACTTTGCACGCTTAACCTCGCGGGCTTTCATTGATTCCTTAGCCATGCCTAGATCTTTTTGAGATTTTTAAATGGTAACCCGAACTCCTTTAATAAAGCAAATCCTTCTTCATCGTTTGTAGCGGTAGTGATAAATGAGATCTCCATACCAAGTAACTTCGAGATTTTATCGATATCTATTTCAGGAAAAATGATTTGCTCAGTAATTCCTAAAGTATAGTTACCACGACCATCAAATTTATTACTTATTCCTTTGAAATCGCGAATACGTGGAAGGGCAGCACTTATAAGACGTTCCAGAAATTCATACATTCTGTCTTGTCTTAAAGTTACTTTAACCCCAATTGCTACACCTTTACGCAATTTAAAGTTTGAAATATCTTTTCTTGACACTGTAGACACAGCTTTTTGACCACTAATATTAGACATCTCTGTTATTGCTGTCTCTACCAGTTTTTTATCGGCTGTTGCTAATCCTATCCCTTGGTTAATCACAATCTTGGTTAACCGGGGAACCTGCATTACTGATTTGTATTTGAATTCTTCCATCAGTGCAGGAATTACCTCTTCCTTATACTTTGTCTTAAGGTTGGGAACGTATTTCATTATTTAATCTCCTCCCCTGATTTTTTTGCGTACCGTACCAATTTATTTTTGTCGTTGAGTTTTCTTCCAATTCTGGTTGGTTTTCCAGTAGCAGGATCCAACAAATTAAGATTTGAAATATGTACCGGGGCCTCTTTCTTGATTATTCCACCTTGTGGATGTTTGGAAGTAGGTTTAGTACTTTTGGATACCATGTTAATACCTTCAACAAGTGCTTTACTTTTTTTGGTAATAACTTCAAGTACCCGTCCTTGCTGCCCTTTACTGTCTCCGGCATTTACAAAGACAATGTCCCCTTTTTTTATATGAAGTTTCTGGCTCATGTTTTCTTTGTTATTAAAGTACCTCAGGTGCTAAGGATATTATTTTCATGAATGTATCGCGAAGTTCTCTTGCAACAGGTCCAAAGATACGGGTACCTCTGATTTCTTCCTGAGCATTTAAAAGAACAACTGCATTATCATCGAATCGTATGTAAGATCCGTCGGGGCGGCGTACTTCTTTCTTAGTACGAACTACCACAGCTTTGCTTACAGCGCCTTTTTTAATATCTCCCGAAGGTATTGCGCTCTTTACAGAAACAATAATCTTATCGCCCAAAGAGGCATATTTTTTTCTGGTACCACCAAGTACACGAATACATAAAACTTCCTTGGCGCCGCTGTTATCTGCAACAGATAATCTACTTTCTTGCTGTATCATGGTTATTTAACTCTTTCGATGATTTCAACCAAACGCCATCTTTTGAGCTTGCTAAGCGGTCTGGTTTCCATTATTTTAACTGTATCGCCAATATTGCACTCGTTCTTTTCGTCGTGAGCATAAAATTTTGAAGTTCTGTTTACGAACTTCCCGTACATCGGATGTTTTACTTTCCGTTTAACAGCAATTACTATGGTGTTTTCCATTTTATTGCTGACAACAATACCTGTACGCTCTTTTCTTAGATTTCTGCTTTCCATGTCGTGTGTTAACTTTTCTTCGATTCGGCAATTTGACGTATACGTAACTCATTCACCAATCTTGCAACATCTCTGCGAACCTTGCGGATTACCATAGGATTATCCAATGGGGAGACGGTGTGATTCAGTTTAAGTTTATGAAGATTTGCTTTCTCACCTTCAATACGTTCGAGCAATTCTTTTGGTGATAATTCCTTTATTTCAGCTTGTTTCATTTCTTAAGCTATTTTCAAATTTGTTCAGCGTAATCGTGACGTACTATAAACTTTGTTTTAACAGGAAGTTTTTGAGCTGCTAAACGAAGTGCTTCTTTTGCTATTTCAAAAGAAACGCCTTCAGCTTCAATTAAAATTCTTCCTGGTGTTACAGGGGCAACAAATCCTTCAGGTGCACCTTTACCTTTACCCATACGAACCTCTGCAGGTTTTTTGGTGATAGGTTTATCAGGAAATACTCTGATCCATATTTGTCCTTCACGTTTCATGTAACGGGTTACTGCCTGACGGGCTGCTTCGAGCTGACGGCCGGTAATCCAAGCGTATTCAAGGGTTTTGATTCCGAAAGAGCCGAAAGACAGGTCTGCACCTCTCTGAGCTATTCCTTTCATCTTCCCTTTCTGTTGCCTTCTGTATTTTGTTTTCTTTGGTTGTAACATTTCTTTTGAAATTATTCAATTACATTACCTCTTATTGTTCTTCTTCTTCAATCCTTGCTTAGGTTTAGCTGCCATAAGTCCAATGTTCGGGGAGAGATCGCGCTTTCCAAAAACTTCGCCATTGCAAATCCAGACTTTAACTCCAATTTGGCCTACCTTTGTAAGTGCTTCGCCTAGTGCATAATCGATATCGGCTCTGAAAGTGTGAAGAGGAATTCTTCCTTCTTTGTACATTTCGGAGCGAGCCATTTCAGCACCTCCCAAACGACCTGAAACAATAACCTTTATTCCTTCAGCTCCCATTCGCATTGTTGATGCGATAGCCATTTTAATTGCTCTTCTGTAAGAAATTTTTCCTTCAACCTGGCGTGCAATGTTGCTTGCAACAATTGTAGCATCAAGTTCGGGCCGTTTTACTTCAAAGATGTTTATCTGAACTTCTTTTTTAGTAATTTTCTTTAATTCTTCTTTTAGTTTATCAACTTCCTGACCGCCTTTTCCGATGATAATTCCCGGACGTGCAGTGTTTACAGTTACGGTGATAAGTTTTAAAGTTCTTTCAATTATAATTTTGGAAACGCTGGCTTTTGCAAGACGTGCGTTCAAATATTCCCTTATTTTATAATCTTCAACTAATTTACTAGCAAAATTTTTACCTCCGTACCAGTTGGAATCCCATCCTTTGATAATACCTAAGCGGTTCGATATCGGATTAACTTTTTGTCCCATTACAGATTAATTATTTGTTTGAATAACTGGTGCATTATCAATATAGAGAGTAACATGGTTGGATCTTTTCTTAATCCGATAGGCTCTTCCTTGTGGAGCAGTCCTTAATCTTTTTAACATTGCTCCTCCATCTACAAATACTTCACTTACAACTAAGTTGGCAGTTTCGATGCGTTCACCTTCGTTTTTTTGTTGCCAGTTTGCAATGGCCGATCTGAGTAATTTCTCAACTCTTTCAGATACTTCTTTGTTTGAGAATTTAAGAATATCCAATGCTCTGTTTATTTCAACACCGCGAATCATGTCAACTACATAACGCATTTTACGTGGTGAAGTTGGACAGTTATTCAGAACTGCAAAGTATTGACCTTTCAGTTCTTCTTTCCTTTTCTCAGCGCTTAATCTTTTTCGTGCTCCCATTTTACTATTTCTTTATAACAGGGTATAATTACTTATCACCTTTTCTATTACCTGAATGTCCGCGGAATGTGCGGGTTGGTGCAAATTCACCAAGTTTATGACCTACCATGTTTTCGGTTACATATACAGGGATAAATTTGTTTCCATTGTGCACAGCGATGGTATGACCAACAAAGTCAGGAGATATCATCGATCTGCGTGCCCAGGTTTTAATTACTGCTTTTTTATCGGCATCGTTTAAAGTCAGAACTTTCTTGTCTAACTTTGGGTCAATAAACGGGCCTTTTTTTAATGAACGACTCATATGTGGTTCCTGTTATTCTGTTTATTTTTTACGGCCTTCTATAATATACTTGCTTGAATCTTTCTTAGGTGCACGGGTTTTGAAGCCTTTAGCAGGTTTCCCAGTACGTGAACGTGGATGTCCTCCTGATGCACGACCTTCGCCACCACCCATTGGATGGTCAACCGGGTTCATTGCAACACCTCTGTTTCGTGGACGGCGTCCTAACCAGCGGCTTCTTCCTGCTTTACCAGATTGTTCGATTGAGTGATCCGGATTTGAAACAGAACCGATAGTAGCTTTACAAGTAGTAAGGATCATTCTGGTTTCACCTGAAGGAAGTTTGATAATTGCAAATTTACCTTCGCGGCTTAAAAGCTGAGCAAAAGCTCCGGCACTTCTCGACAATATACCACCTTGTCCGGGACGAAGTTCTATATTATGAATGATTGAGCCTAGGGGAATATCAGAAAGATAAAGTGTATTTCCAACTTCAGGAGCAACATTTTTACCAGACTCAACTGTCTGACCAACTTGTAAACCATTGGGAGCAAGCATATAACGCTTTTCACCATCAGCATATTCAATCAGTGCAATTCGTCCAGTGCGGTTAGGATCGTATTCAACTGTTTTCACAGTAGCTTTAACCCCTTCTTTATCTCTTAAAAAGTCAACTAATCTGTATTTTTGTTTGTGACCACCACCAAGGTAGCGCATGGTCATTTTACCAGTATTATTACGACCACCTGATTTCTTGATCGGGGCTAATAATGATTTTTCTGGTTTAGATGCTGTAATCTCATCGAATGTTCCGATGATTTTATGCCTTTGCCCGGGAGTTACCGGTTTAAGATTCCTTACTGCCATGACTCAATTAAATATTGCTGTAAAAATCAATTTTATCTCCTTCAATCAGGGTGACAACAGCTTTTTTATAAGCGTTCTTTTTTCCTGATATGACTCCTGCTTTGGTAAACCTGGATTTAATTTTTCCAGCATACCTTAATGTATTCACGTCGGCAACTTTCACTCCGTATAGATCTTGAACAGCCTTTTTGATCTGAATCTTGTTAGCGGTGCGTTCAACAACGAAACCATATTGATTCAGCTTCTCGCCTAGTTTAGTGTACTTTTCAGTAACTATTGGTCTAAGTAAAATATCCATTTCTTTTTCTGCCAATAATTGTTAATTACTCTGTAGGGCATTAATCGTACTCTCTGACAACACTACAACTGATGCATTCATAATGTCGTAAGTGTTTAAACTTGAGATATTTACAACTTTAGATCCCTTCAAATTTCGAGACGACAAATATATGTTTTTATTTGGTTCGTTCAATATGTATAAGGATTTTTTCTCAACTAATTGTAAATTTTTATTCAACTGAACAAATTGTTTTGTTTTAGGAGCTTCGAAACTAAAGTCTTCCAATACAACAATACTGTTTGCTTTTGCCTTGAAAGACAATGCTGATAAACGGGCCAGTTGCTTTACTTTTTTGTTTAATTTGAAATGATAAAGATGCGGACGAGGTCCAAATACACGTCCTCCACCTACAAATAAAGGTGAACTGATACTACCTGCACGTGCTCCACCTGTACCTTTTTGTCTTTTAATTTTTTTGGTACTGGCTCTAATTTCTGCTCTTTCTTTAGATTTGTGGGTACCTTGCCTTTGATTAGCCAGGTACTGTTTTACATCAAGATAAATAGCATGGTCATTTGGGTCTAATCCAAATATTGAATCGTCGAGGGTAACCTTTCTTCCGGTTTCTTTCCCTTCTTTATTATATACAGCTATTTCCATTAATATTCAATTATTAAATATGAACCAATTGATCCTGGAACAGCGCCTTTGAGGAGCAGTACATTATTTTCAGGAATCACTTTCATTATTTGAAGATTCAAAGCTTTAACCCTGGCTCCACCCATTCTTCCACCCATACGCTGGCCTGGAAATACCCTTGAAGGGAAAGATGATGCACCATTTGATCCCGGAGCTCTTAATCTGTCGTGCTGACCATGAGTTTGACCTCCAACACCACTAAAGTTATGACGTTTAACTACGCCCTGAAAACCTTTACCTTTTGAAATTCCAACCACATCAACAAAGAATTGATCTTTGAATGATTCTACAGTAAGAACGTCACCAGTTTTATAGTTTGCATAATCACCATGTAGTTCAACTACTTTTCTTTTTGGTGAAATATTTGCTTTTTTAAAATGACCCAATAAAGGTTTGTTGATATTCTTTTCTTTACAATCGTCAAATGCTACTTGTACGGCCTCATATCCATCGATACCAATAGTTTTGATCTGAGTAACAACACATGGGCCAGCTTCAATCACCGTGCAGGCAACGTTTTTTCCTTCCTCAGTGAATATTGAAGTCATTCCGACTTTTTTCCCAATTAGTCCTGGCATAGCTATATTAATTTATCGTATTAATCAAACTTTTATTTCTACTTCTACTCCACTTGGAAGCTCCAATTTCATCAGCGCATCTATAGTTTTAGGAGTAGAACTGTAGATATCGAGCAAACGTTTAAAAGAACTTAGCTCAAATTGTTCACGCGATTTCTTATTAACAAAGGTCGCACGGTTTACCGTAAAAATTCTTTTGTGAGTAGGAAGTGGAATTGGTCCGCTTACCACAGCTCCGGTAGATTTCACCGTTTTGACAATTTTTTCGGCTGACTTGTCGACCAGGTTATGGTCGAATGATTTCAGCTTTATTCTAATCTTTTGGCTCATTTGATATTTATAATTTATTGAACTTCTGCTTTTCCTTTTATCTTGCTAACAACTTCTTTGGATATACTATCAGGAACAGCTTCGTAATGTGAGAATTCCATTGTGGAAGTAGCACGTCCTGATGATATGGTCCGTAACACTGTAACATAACCAAATTGCTCCGATAGTGGTACTTTAGCCTTAACTACCCTTGCTCCTGCTTTGGATTCCATTCCTTCGATCCGTCCTCTGCGTTTGTTGAAGTCGCCGATAACATCTCCCATGTACTCTTCAGGGGTAACAACTTCAACAGACATGATAGGTTCCATCAGCATTGGTTTTGCATTTACACATGCATGACGGAAAGCTTGTTTGGCGCAGATTTCAAAAGAAAGTGCATCGGAGTCAACTGCGTGGAAAGAACCATCTAACAGGCAAACTTTCATGCTATCGACAGGGAATCCTGCAAGAACACCATTTTGCATGGCTTCTTTAAATCCTTTTTCAACCGATGGAACATATTCTTTAGGAACATTACCACCTTTTACCATATCAACGAATTGCAGGCCTTTAAAGCCTTCATCGGCCGGAGATATGCGAACAATAATATCTGCAAACTTACCACGACCACCTGATTGCTTTTTGAACAATTCGCGGTGTTCAATAGTTGTTGTAATAGATTCCTTATAATTAACCTGGGGTGCACCCTGGTTACATTCAACTTTAAATTCTCTTTTTAAGCGGTCAATAATAATTTCGAGGTGAAGTTCGCCCATTCCGGAGATTACACATTGTCCTGTATCAGGATCAGTTTTAACCTGGAAGGTAGGATCTTCTTCCGAAAGCTTACCAAGTGCAATTCCCATTTTATCAACGTCAGCCTGAGTTTTAGGTTCAACAGCAACTCCAATTACAGGAGCAGGGAAAACCATAGCTTCAAGAATGATTGGCTTTTCGGGATCACAAAAAGTATCGCCCGTACGTAAATCTTTCAAACCAACTGCGGCACAGATATCACCTGCTTCGCAACGATCGATGGGATTTTGTTTATTGGCGTGCATCTGGAAAAGACGTGATATACGTTCTTTTCGTCCGCTTCGTGTATTTAAAACATATGAACCACTTTCCAGTACTCCGGAGTAAATACGGATGAATACCAGGCGACCAACATAAGGATCGGTTGCAATTTTAAAGGCAAGTGCTGCAAGTGGTTGCTTAACATCAGGAGAACGTTCAATACTTTCTTCAGTATCCGGATCAATTCCTGTAACACTGCCTTTGTCCATTGGACTAGGTAAATATGCAATTACAGAATCGAGTAATTTTTGAACGCCTTTATTTTTGAAAGCAGATCCGCAAAGTACAGGAACAATTGACATGCTCACAGTTGATTTACGAATTGCAGCTTTTAACTGTTCTATTGTAATTGAATTTGGATCTTCGAAATATTTTTCGAGTAAAGTATCATCAGTTTCAGCAACAGCTTCAACCAATTTGCCACGCCATTCTTCAGCTTCTTCAAGCATATCGGCAGGTACATCCACTATTTCAAAGTTTTTTCCCTGGTCTTTATCGTCCCATATATAAGCTTTGAATTCGATAAGATCGATAAGACCTTTAAACTTTTCTTCAGCTCCAATCGGGATACAGAGAGGTACAGGATTAGAACCCAATTTTTCTCTGATTTCACCAATAACTCCGTAAAAATCGGCACCTGAACGGTCCATTTTATTTACAAAAGCCATTCTTGGAACATTATATTTATCAGCTTGTCTCCATACTGTTTCCGATTGAGGCTCAACACCACCAACTGCACAGAAAAGGGCAACAGCGCCATCTAAAATACGTAATGATCTTTCAACTTCCACTGTAAAGTCAACGTGACCCGGAGTATCAATAATATTTACTTTATATTCTTCGCCTTCGTATGTCCATGCTGCGGTTGTAGCTGCTGAAGTAATTGTTATACCTCTCTCCTGCTCTTGAACCATCCAGTCCATAGTAGCAGTGCCATCGTGCACTTCCCCAATTTTATAATTGATACCTGTATAATATAATATCCTTTCGGTGGTGGTAGTTTTACCAGCATCAATATGGGCCATTATACCGATATTCCTCGTTTTACTTAAATCTCTACTCATTCTACACCTACTTCTTTCAACCTCTAACTAAACTATCCTTAATATTAAAATCTGAAATGTGCAAAAGCTTTATTTGCTTCAGCCATTTTGTGCATGTCTTCCTTACGTTTGTATGCGCCACCTTCTTCGTTGAAGGCTGCCATAATTTCAGCGGCAAGTTTGTCGCTCATCGACTTTCCACCTCTTTTGCGGGCGTAAAGAATGAGGTTTTTCATGCTCAAAGCTATTTTTCTGTCGGCACGTACTTCAATTGGAACCTGGAAAGTTGCACCACCAACACGCCGGCTTTTTACTTCAACCTGCGGGGTAATATTTTCCAAAGCTTTCTTCCAAATTTCCAGAGGAGCTTTGTCATTGTCCTTCATGCGTTGTGTAACAGTTTCCATTGCATCGTAAAATACGCTGAAAGCTGTACTTTTTTTACCGCTGTACATGAGGTTGTTAATAAACCTGGTTACCAAAACGTCGTTAAACTTCGGATCTGGTAATATGATTCTTTTTTTTGGTTTTGATTTACGCATTATTTAATACCTTTTATATATGTATTATTTTTTCTTTGCTGGAGCACCTTTTGTTGCTGGAGCACCTTTTGTTGCTGGAGCTGCCTTACCTGCTTTAGGACGTTTTGCACCATATTTTGAACGGCCTTGTTTACGACCATCCACACCTGCTGCATCTAAGGATCCACGAACAAGGTGATATCTAACACCAGGAAGATCTTTTACCCTGCCTCCACGGATTAATACAATGGAGTGCTCCTGAAGATTGTGGCCTTCACCCGGGATATAGGCATTTACTTCCTTACTGTTTGTAAGCCTTACCCTAGCAACCTTACGCATTGCTGAATTTGGCTTTTTAGGAGTTGTGGTGTAAACACGTACACAAACTCCTCGTCGTTGCGGACAAGCATCTAGTGCCGGAGCTTTACTTTTATCGATGAGTTTGGCTCTTCCTTTTCTTACTAACTGCTGAATCGTAGGCATATATATCCTTCAATAATTTTTATATACTTTCAAAAATGGTTCGCAAAGGTATTCTTTTTTTTTTAATTCCAATAGTCTTTGATTTTTTTTTAAAACTATTTCTTTTTATTTTCAAAACGGCATTGTCTATTGAATGACAGCACTAAAAAGTTCCTAAAAAAAAGAGCACAAATTTATAATATTTTGTTTCAAAAAAAAAGAATTAACTGCTTTAGGTTAAAAAAGAATTGAAAATCCAGTATTGTTTTTCTGAAAACATGATAATGATTACATTCTTAAAAAACATTATTTCGAATTTTGAAAAAACTATACATATATATATGACAATGTCGTTTAGTTTAGAAATTGAATAATTATAATACACTTCGACTCCGCTTAGTGTGACACTAATACCATTTCGTCAGGTTGAGCGGAGTCGAAGCCTTAGTCTTAACTAACCGACATTGATATATAGGTATAAATAATGTTACCGGGAATATGATTCTTTTCGGATCGGGGCTTAAACTTCTTCTCTATATGATTATTGTCAACTTCTCTTAAATACAGTCATACATATTAGCCAGTGCTCTTGCATCTTTAAAAAAATTTTATACATTTGACATTACACTACATTTACACAATTTTCATGTTTTTATTTAACTAATTTAATTGCCATTTTATGAAAACATATTCAACCAACCAAATTAAAAATTTTGCATTGTTGGGGAATTCCGGCTCTGGGAAAACCACCCTTTCCGAAGCAATGCTTTTTGAAGGTAAAGTAATTGAACGAAGGGGTGATGTGGAAAGTAAAAATACCGTTTCGGATTTTGCTGACATTGAACACGAAAATATAAATTCGGTTTATGCCACAGTTTTGTATGCTGAGTTTAACGATAAAAAACTAAATTTCATAGATTGTCCCGGTGCTGACGATTTTGTGAATGGTACTATTGCAGCTCTAACAGTTGCTGACAGTACTTTGATGGTGTTGAATGCTCAAAATGGCGTAGAAGTAGGAACTGAAATTCATTTCAGGCACTTAATGAAAGCCAAAAAAGGAATGGTTCTAGTTATAAATCAACTTGATCACGATAAAGCCAATTTTGATAAAACGATAGAATTAGCCAAAGAAAGACTTGATAAAAACCTTGTTTTGGTTCAGTACCCAATAAATGAAGGTTCCGGATTTAATACCATTATAGATGTACTTGTTCAGAAACAGTTCAAATTTGATGGTGCTAAGGTTGAAATAACGGACATTCCTGCTGATCAGAAAGACCGTGCAGATGAATTAAGAAATGCATTGTTGGAAAAAGCTGCAGAAAGCGATGAAAAATTAATGGAAACTTTTTTTGAAAACGGCACACTCACTGACGATGAAATAAGAAAAGGTATTACACTTGGTTTAGCTAACCAGGGAATTGTTCCGGTAATGTGTATTTCGGCCAAAAAGAATTATGGCGTTGCACGTTTAATGGAATTTTTAACCCGAATTTTACCTTCTCCTGAAGATATGCCAGGAATGGCCGATGAAAATGGAAATATGATTAAAGTAAACGCCGGTGCACCTGTTTCAGCATTTGTGTTTAAATCGAGTATTGAGCAGCACATTGGTGAAATCAATTACTTTAAAGTGATTACCGGAGAAGTAAATGAAGGGATGGATATCGTAAACATGACATCATCATCCAAAGAACGTATTTCTCAGATTTTTGCAGTTGCCGGGAAAAACAGGGTGAAGATACCAAAGTTGGTTGCCGGGGATATTGGTGCTACTGTCAAATTAAAAGGTACACGAACAGGACATACGCTTGGAGCACCAAATAACACAATTAAATATGGTCCGGTAGTTTTTCCTGAACCCAAATTCAGAACAGCTATACATCCACTTTCTGAAAACGATGATGAAAAGCTCGGTGAAGCTTTGGGCAGGTTAACCCTAGACGATCCAACGATTATGGTTGAATACTCAAAAGAACTAAAACAAACCATTCTTCATGGACAGGGCGAATATCACCTTAATATATTGAAATGGCATTTAGATAACATATTTAAAATTCCAACTGAATTCCTGACACCGAAAATTCAATACAGGGAAACCATTACAAAAATTGCTCAGGCCGAATATCGTCACAAAAAGCAGTCGGGTGGAGCCGGTCAGTTTGGAGAAGTACATCTGGTAATAGAACCATATATTGAAGGTGCTCCCGATCCTACTATGTACAAGGTTAACGGAAAAGAAATAAAAGTAAGTGTTCGCGATAAGGAAGAACATAAACTCCCATGGGGTGGCAAGATCATTTTCTACAACTGTATCGTTGGAGGTAGTATCGATACAAGATTTCTTCCAGCCATTTTAAAAGGTTTGATGGAGAAAATGGAAGAAGGTCCATTAACAGGTTCGTATGCCCGCGATATTCGTGTTGCCGTTTACGATGGAAAAATGCACCCTGTCGATTCCAACGAAATATCCTTCAGGTTAGCTGGTAGAAATGCATTCAGGGAAGCTTTCAAAAATGCAGGGCCAAAAATTCTTGAACCTATATATAATGTTGATGTTTGGGTTCCTGCCGACCGTATGGGCGATGTAATGGGCGACTTACAGACACGCAGGGCTTTGGTTCAGGGAATGTCGAGTGAACATGGCTTTGAAAAAATAACTGCCAAAGTTCCTCTTGCTGAAATGAACAGGTATTCAACTTCCTTAAGTTCTCTAACAGGAGGAAGAGCAATGTATTCAATGAAATTTTCAGAATATGCACCTGTACCTGGTGATCTTCAAACTGAGCTACTTAAGACATACGAAGCATCCCAACAAAAGGAAGAATAATCTTAATTGACCAGATAAAAAAGGCGTTTCAGAATTGAAACGCCTTTTTTTTTGCTATTCCATTTTAATCTATAAATTCAATAGCAAAAATTATAACCTGCCAATCGGGTAATTCAGAAGGTTTTCCAACTATTTTGAAACATGATGCATATCAATTAATATTTTGGAAATTTTTCCGGGATTATCAGTCCAATATTGAAAGGCTTGTGCTGTTTCTGAAAAAGGAAAAATTTTTGTGATCATATCAGTATATGGTTTTTCTTTCAATTCGAACATATTGATTACTGAAGGAAAAACCCTGAGAGCATTCCGGGAACCCAGAATGTCGAGTTCCTTACTAACGATCAATTGAGTTTTGATGGATGTTTCGAATTTAGAATATCCGATGGTAACAATCCGTCCGGCAAAAGAAACTAGCTCAAGTGCTAAATTAAAAGTATCAGGAGTTCCGGCAGCTTCAATCACAATATTTGCACCTTCATTACCGGTTAAAGCCATAACCGATTCCTTAGCATTTATTTTTGTAGAATTGATAAGATAACGGGCACCGAATTTAGCAGCCATGGCAAGTTTTTCGTCATCGATATCTAATGCAATCACAGTTGCCCCTTTTCTAACAGCAGAGCATAATGCACCAATACCAATTGTACCACAGCCCAACAATAATACTATATCAGTTTCGCAAACCCTGCCACGATTGGCTCCATGATATCCAACACTAAAAGGTTCAACCAATGCTAACTCCTGAAGTGTGAGTTTATCGCTTGTAAAAACCTTTTCAAACGGTACCGAGATATAACGGGCAAGAGCCCCATCGCGCTGCACACCAAGAGTTTGATTAAACTGACAACAATTAAACCGGCCTTGACGGCACGAAGGACAGGAGCCACATTCAGTATATGGAGACACGGTTACTGAATCGCCCTCTTTTAAGTAAGAAGGCACTTCAGCTCCCTTTTTAAGTATAATACCGCTTATTTCGTGGCCTGGAATTCTTGGAAAGGTAACAAAAGGCATGAGCCCCCGAAAAGCATTGATATCGCTGCCACAAAGACCAATAAACCGAACTTCGATCAATACTTCGGCAGGTTTAATGATTGGTCCGGGAATTTCAACTTCTTCGATAATTCCAACTCCCTTGATTGCAAATGCTTTCATGATATTTTTGGTTCAGATTTAATATTATATATATGTGTTGCATTATCTCCTAAAATACCAGCCTTTTCTGATAAAGAAAAACCTGCAATATAGTTTTCCACTATGTTCATTACTTTGCCATACATTCCTGCAACAGAGCAAACAGGCCAATCTGATCCGATCATTACCCTGTTTGTTCCAAAACTTTCCATTATGATATCAAGGTAAGGCCAAAAATCTTCTGGTTTCCAGTTTATAAAATCTGCTTCAGTAACCATTCCAGATAGCTTGCAACTTACATTCGGATATTGGGCCAATTTCCTGATATTTTCTTTCCAGGTAGAAATTTTTCTATTTATAATTTTTGGCTTGGCAATGTGATCAAGTACAAAGCTTTGATTTGGAAACTGTTTTACAAATTGAAGTGTGTTGGGGAGATGTTCAGGGTAAATAAGAATATCGTAAGTAAGATTGTATTGACCAATTTTATAAATTCCTTTTAAGAAGTCAGGCCGCAGCATGAAGTTAAGATCGGGTTCATCGTGCAATACATGACGAACACCAACTAATTTTTTACTTGCAGAGTAAAACTCCAGTTGTTGGTTGAGATTGTCGGAACAAAGATCCATCCAGCCAACCACCCCACTGATGAAGTTGTATTGGGAAGCCAGCTCCAGCAACCAATCAGTTTCAGAAATAATTTGCCGTGCCTGAACAGCTATTGAGGCATCATAATTTGCCAGTTGCAATATATTTCGAAGTTCTTCGGGCAAGAAATCTCTTCTGATTTCTTTCATCGGGTCTTTAATCCAGCCAAAATCTGTTACATTATATTTCCAAAAATGCTGATGACTATCGATCTTCATATGCCTAATTTTAACTGATATAAGGATACGAACTATCCAATAGCCCTTTTTGTAACATTTCGAGATAAAAATCCCTGGGTACAGCAGTAGTAACTGAATCTACATTATTTTTTACATGTGAAGGATTGGATGTATTAAGAGAAATCGCAACAACACCAGGTGGAGTCATAGCAAATTGAACACATGCCAGAGCAGGAGAAATGGAATATTTTTCACAAAGTTTAAAGAAATTTTGTCTCCATTCAATTCGTTGATGATCTGTTTTATTATGGGGGTTAATGAGCTTGTAGTCGAAATAGTTCCCACCTGTGAGGAACCCGGAATGGAAAACTGCTGAATTGATAATGCTGATTCCTCGATGATATAAGCCTTCCATAAATGATAACAATTCCGGTGGTTGTTGCATAATAGTTATGCTATTTGCAAACATTACCCAGTCGAGATCGACTTTTGAGGCAATTTCCCGAATTATCTTCCAGTTCTTTGCTCCAATACCAATTGCTTTAATTTTTCCTTGTTTTTTAAGAAATGACAAAGCTTTATAAGCTTCAACGATATTCTGAAAACGCTTTTCTTTTTCAGTTGCTGTTTTTCCTTCTGTTATATATTCGTCAGGATCGTGGACCGAAAGCATCTGCGGTTGGTATTGACTTCCCAACAGCGCGTTTCCCTGTTCGAAACACTCCAAAATTCCCTGATAGGAAATATTCAACACAGCATCGTGCTTTAAATTATGCCATACTCCGGGTTCAAAAGTAGGTTCAGGAGACTTTAATTCAGTTCGCAACCAACCGAGTTTATTGCAAACAATTACATCGTCAGGTTCTATTTCCAATTTCTGAAGACATTGCCCCAGAACTTCAAGGGCAAGACCAGCACCATACTTTCCAGCACTATCGAAAACTATGGGTTTTGGAACATACTTAAAACATTCCGAAATAATTTCGAGTTTAACTTCATCTTTTAAAGTGGAATATAAATTTCCCATGGCGCTTGTTCCAAATATTATGGCTGGAATTTCTATCCCAGTATCCTTAACAGGGGTTCGTTTCATTCAATGAAATTTGAATACTTAAAAAATCATTAGTAGTTTAATGTAACTGTCAGGTAAATATAAACTTCTTATTTTAGAAATCCGGAAGCTAAATTAAAAACTTCATCAAAACATGAATTTACTTTTTCTTCCAAAAAGGGAATAGCTGGAAATGGGTCTTCGTGTTTGTAATCATATGGAAAATCCAAATTACGGATTTCAATCGGAATATCCCTGAAAGTTCCCTGCAAGGTATTCACAACTTCATATGAAGGCATTACGGCATCCTTTTCTAAAGTGATGGCCAAAACCTGTTTCGCCAGTTTTCGAAATTTATCCTCACGTGCGGCTCTCATGGTTATAAAATTAAGCATGCTTAGGAAATCCAATCCTTCGGGGTGTTCTATTAAATAATGATTGAGCCTGCTGTCTTTTTTTAAATGACTTTCAAGATGTTCAAGCACAAAAGAATATAATGAAACATTGGCTTCACTATCGAGAATAAAATTTGAAACCGGAGAAGTTCGATTGAAAACAGCGCCGCCACAAAACATGCAAAGTTTAGTGTTGGTAAAATAACCATTAGGATTGTTCATCAGTAAAATCTGGGCAAGCAGGCTTCCAATAGAATAAGCGAAAATATCAATAGTAGCTTCACTGTTTATCACCGGATGGTTACCTTTTCGAATCTGCTCTACCAATTGAATGACGTCGTAAAAAGTTTGCAGTCCCGACCAGAAAAGCCGATGAGGCTTAGATTGAAGACGCGCACTAATGGCAGCATTGAAAAGTGAAGAACAAATTACATTCGGGAAATTTTTCTTTCGCTGCTCACTTACCTGAAACATTAAACGGCGGTTGCTCCATTCGTGAGGTGCACGGTTCATATGGAATGCAATTGGAAAGAGCACTATAGTTTTGCCAGTTTGCTCCAAGAGTCGTTTTGCCCACGGCAGATATTTATTCCAGTGTTTCTCATTAAAGCCATGAAACAACAAAATTATTTCATTTGATTTTCCGGGTTTTACTGGCTTAAAGATATGATATTGAAATTTTTGATTTTCGATAATTTCCGAATCGTGAACATCTAAAATTTCATTGGGAATGCCCATTGTATTTTCATAATTGTATCCTTTGTGTATAGGAAAGTTATGTTTCTTGCAAACATATTCTTCTTCTCCGGGCAATATTTTGTAGTTATGCGATTCAAAATCGCAGTTAATCAATTGGGAAGCTATATCCAGGTTAACCATGCTTTTATCGTAACACACCGCATCTTTTAAATAATTATACATCTCAGAGTATTTCATAAGGCAATATTTGAAGATTTGTTGTAAATATAAGTACACTGCCGCCAAATTAAAAATTACACAGAGAACCACAGAGGTTACACAGAGAATCACAGAGAAGACTAATTGTATCCGCATCATAAAAAGCAAAAAAAGCAGAGAATCACTAAAATTCTAAATGCGTTCCATGAAGTTAATAGTGCAAATATTTGATTAATAAGTTAATTATTATAAATTCGTATTTATATTAATTCATTTAACAAAAATCTAACTAAAAACAAACCATTATGGCACGTATGCTTTATCTCCGCGATTCAGCCACCTTTATGCTGAATGTTCTTCGTCGTCACCAAAGGTTAAGCCGTAAAGTTCAGGCAGGCGAAAACTACAGTAAGGATATTCAACCGGTTTTTGATAAGCTTAAGGCTCAGGTAGCATTAAATACCCAAGCCGAAGTCGATCGGCAAAACTCTCATGACGATGTGCTGTTTGCCGACTCTGACCTTGACAATGTAATACGCGATGTATATGATGCCTGCAAAGGTTATGACAGAAATAATGCCGGAAGCAGTATATTGAACACCATATTTGAGAATGGCACTTTCTCGGAAATCATCCATATGCCTTATGATAAAGAACCTGGCGAAGCCGAAAAGCTGATTGTAAAACTAGAAAGCTTTGGTGCCAGTCACAACATTTTCCCTCAGGCCGCCCGACTGCGAAAAGCCATTGAAGACGTAAACAAAGCACTCGAGGTTTTTAAAACCCAGATAAGAAATGAAAAAAAGGTAGAAGCCGAAATGGAAATTATAAAAATGGAAACCATTCGTGCTTACGAAAATAACTACCTCAATGCGCGCAGGCAATTTGGCTCGGCTCTGACCGAAAAGATATTCCCTGTTCTATCGTTGGCTGCTGTTAGGCCCCAGCAGGTAGAAAGTAACTAATTTCGGGTAACAGTGTTAAACTTCATTTAACAGCACAAAAATCCGTTGTAAGAGTGTTTCTTTTCCTTTAAAGTACGCTACAACGGATTTTTATTATATTATACAACGTTAAAAGGCTGCAACGGTGGCGCATAATACTATAAAAAAGCTTTATAAGAGTATAACATTTTAATGTAATGCCCTTAAATCCCTTTTAAAGTACATAACATTGCATTGTAAAGCCATAAAAAAGCTTTGAAATGTTATTACAAGCAAATGTTATCCTGTAAAAAAGCATTAGAACTACATTCCCATGCGTTGTGATGCTTTTTAAAACGTTAAAAGGGAAAAACAAGAGTTAAGAGCTGCATATTTCAATAGCCTTGGCATAATCCCGATAGTCCCGATAATCCCGATAGCTATCGATTAAATAAAGAATAATAAAAAAGAGGATATCCCGCAAATGAGATACCCTCTTTAAATATTTATGGCATTAACCGCAATTATTCCACAGGTGAAATTTTAAAACTGTAAGAATAATTTTTTGGAAACACTCTGTATCTGTCGTAAGGTTTGGCGCCCCAGCTATCGTCGCCGCCAACACCCATCTGAATGAGGTCGAGGTTCACATAAACCTGATTACGTTTTTCAAGATCTGCCGGATGTATATTTTTCTTTTTAAGTCCCGGATCTAAATCTTCCATTGCATATGGCAGGGCGCTAATACTTAAAACAGGCATACCGGTAAATTTCAAACCTTTACCATTATTATTTATAAGTGTTAACCAACGTACATCCGTTTTATTACCCGTTTCCTGCGGACGAACGTAAGGAATAAACTGATCGGCAACTTTACTGCTGTAAATTCCTACAAACGATGCAGTATATCTGTCCTGATAATTCTCATATGGTCCGCGGCCAAACCATTTTAAATTTTCGTATTCGGCAGGCATACCAATGTACATTCCAAAACGGGGTAATTCAGGCAAGCTATCTTTGCCTGGAACAAAAGAGTTGTTCACAATTACTTCACCATTGCCAGTAACAACATATTCGCTGCGATATTTAGAATCAATATCCGGCAGGTTAAAGTTGAATATTATATGAATCTCGCTCTCACTAACTTTTAGAATGGAATCGCTTGTTACAGTTCTGTTTTTTCCAGCATCTTTCCATACTTTCATGCGGTAAGGCATGTTATTTCCAAAATCGTTATCCGTTGGGGCACGCCAAAAATTCACCTGTAATCCTTCTTTTATCAGTTCAGTACCTTTATAATTATAACCCGACAGGTTACCTGCTTTTCTTGAAAATGATACTTTGAAACCATCGGCCGAAACAATATAATTGTCGCTGGTAGTATTCACGTCCACTTTTTTAGGCATCTTGCGATTATCTACCATGTTGGAGGTAAATAACGGAAGTTTATATTGTTCAGTTGCCACAATATGGCCGGCAGGAACTAATTCAGTAGCCTTAAGCGATTCTGCGTAAAAATTAATGAAATATTCAACCGCAGGTTCAGGAATTATTTTTATTTCATCCAGTCGTACAATGGCAGATTTACGAGGAGCAATATCCATAATTGGCAATTCGCCATTCTGAATTGAAACACCATTGGCAAGTACTTCCCATTTAATTTTATAATCTTTGAGTGAAGCAAAATCGAACATATTTTTGATTTCGAACCTGTAATTCTCAAGATTTACCGGACGAACCTTGATATACTGATATGCTTTTTTCACTTCCCAGATTCCGGGATGAGGCGCACGATCGGGACTAACTAAACCATTTGCACAAAAATTAAGATCGGTAAATGTACCTTTTGGTTCAAAATCGCCACCATAACCAAAATATTTCAATCCTTTTTCGTTGGTCTTAATAAAGCCCTGATCAACCCAATCCCAGATAAAGCCACCCTGATGTTTTGGATGTGACTCAACAAAATCCCATAAATCCTGAAAATTACCAGTACTGTTACCCATGGCATGGGCATATTCAACCCAGATAAAAGGCCGATCGGGATCGGTATCCAAATATTTCTGAATATCATTCATTCCCGCATACATATCACCTTGCAAATCAGTATGACGTTCTGTGATTTTTGTATCTTTCTCGGCACGTTCATAACTGACAGGCCGAGAATTATCTCTGTTCTTAGTCCATTTATAGGTTGCCAGAAAATTAGTTCCGGTACCCGCTTCATTTCCCATTGACCATACTATAATTGAAGGATGGTTTTTATCTCGTTCTACCATGTTACTGGTGCGTTCCAGATGTGCTATAAGATAATCAGGATTATTTCCAAGCGTTTTATCAGGAGCGTAACCATAACCATGTGATTCAATATTGGCTTCATCGTAAAGATAAATTCCATATTTATCGCATAGTTTATACCACATAGGATCGTCAGGATAATGGCACGTGCGAACAGCATTTAAGTTAAACTGCTTCATTATCTGAATATCTTTAATCATCGATTCCACAGATATTACATGGCCGGTTAAAGGGTCGGTTTCGTGACGGTTAACCCCTTTAATATAAATTGGTTTACCATTTACAAGTAGCTGTCCATTTTTAATTTCGCTTGTACGGAAACCAATATTACAACCTGTAGTGACGATAAGATTGCCTTTTGAATCGTTAAGCTGTAAAGTAAGATTGTATAAATTCGGAATTTCAGCCGACCATTTTTTTGCATTTTTTAGGATAGTGTTAAAACTAATTGAAGCCTCTCCTACTTTTGCAAGCGACGTCTTTTTAGTTTCGGAAAAAACCTTATCGCCATTTTCTGCATCATAAAGATTAACAACAAGATTAAGATTCTCTTGATCCAGCGAAGCAGAATTTTTCAATATCACATCGAGATTAAGAGTTCCGTGAACATATTGGGCATCTAATCCTGCTGAAGCAAAAAAATCGGCAATTTTAACCTGTGGGGTAGCGTATAAGTAAACATCACGTTCGATACCGCTTAAACGGAAAAAATCCTGATCTTCGAGATAGCTTCCATCGCACCAGCGGTAAACTTCCACAGCGATGCTATTGTTTCCATTACGCAGATATTTTGAAATATTAAATTCAGCAGGAGTTTTGCTGTCTTCGCTATATCCTACTTTTTGGCCATTCACCCAAAGATACATGGCAGAATTTACTCCGCCGAAGTAAACAAAAACATCCATTCCCTTCCAAGTGGCAGGAATAGTAAAATTTCGTTTGTACGAACCTACAGGATTGTATTTATGGTCGATAAAAGGCTGGTTCATTGGGAAAGGATATTGAATATTGACATAATGGGCATAGTCGTAACCATGCATTTGCCAATCGCTCGGAACGGGAATATCTTTCCATTTACTAACATTAAAATTATCTTTATAAAAATCAACCGGGCGTTTTTCAGGTTGTGCTACCCAGTTAAATTTCCAGGTGCCGTTTAAAGATTGAAACCAGGGGGATTTTGAATAATCGTCGGCGATTACAGCTTTTTCGTTGTCGTAAAGCATAAATGTGGCACGCGCTGGTTCTTTATTGATGGCATTGATTTTAGGGTTTTCCCATTCGGCAGGCTGGGCAAAAGTATGCATGCCCATTGTCAGAAACATAATAATTGCGAATAATATTCTTTTCATTTATCAAGGAGTTTAAGTTAAGCTAATTCAAATTAACATAAATTGAAATTTTAAAGATAATGATATAAAAAATAAAAAAAGCAAGTATGAACATTTAGCCCATACTTGCTTGTTCATATGGATACCTATTTAGTAACCAGGATTTTGAATTAATTTTGTGTTTTTGTTCATTTCATCCCTCATAATTGGGAAGAAGTAAATTTTCTTATCAAATGCTCTTGCATCACCAAAAACCTCTTTCTTTTCAAAAAGAGGATCACCCCAGGTTGAGCCATCAGGTTTTCTGTATGCATCCACAGTACCAGCAGCAACATAACGAACATCAACTCCATGAGTCTGAACATAAGATTGATCTGCAATTAACCAGCGGCGAACATCCCAGAAACGATGATCTTCGTATGCCATTTCTATTCTGCGCTCATGTCTGATGGCTTTACGTAAAGCATCACCAGTCACTGTTGCATCAACATCAGGCTGACCTGCACGTTTACGTATCATATTCAGGTAAGTGCGGGCTTCAACATCCTGAGTTAATTCGTTACAAGCCTCAGCATAGTTCAGAATAATTTCGCCATAACGTATATGTTTGAAAGGCACATCCTGTTTTACATACTGAGGATCGATAGTAGGATCGTTGAATTTTCTTAGGTAATAACCTGTTTTTCCACCATTCCAGTCTTCAATCGGGCCTTCGCGGGTATCAAGTCCGGCTTTAATCATTTTACCTGTTAAGTCGAAAACATGACCAACCTGAATCTTGCTGAAAGGATCTATTTTAAGAGCATCCGACGGACGAACTCTCCATTGAACACCTTCGTATAGAACTGTAGCATAAAAACGAGCATCGCGGTTTACATAAGGATTAGCTTTTTGAGCAGGATTAGACCAGCTAAAGGTTGATCCATCCTTCATTTCATACTCATCAACAAGTTCTCCGAGCGGGCAGTTGTTACCCCAGTTGTGGTATCCGTTCGGGCCACTGTAAAGAGCGGGATTGTATCCATCCCAGTCTTCATCAGTTTTTGGAGTAAAGAACTGCAAAAGAATATCTTCTTCAGTACCTTTTGAGGTAAAGAATTCTACAAAATTCTGAGCAACACTGTCGCCAGGAGCAGGATTTTTCTTGTACAAATCAAATTTACCAAGATCTATTACAGCTTTTGCAGCATTCTTGGCAGCAGTCCAGCGGGCAGTTGCATCACCGCCAATATAACCAAGCAAATCAGGATTAGAAAATCCGGCAGCAACTACACTATTCTTCTGCGAATTGTGTAGATCGGATGCAGCATAAAGCAAAACTCTTGATTTTAAAGCCAAAGCAGCTCCTTTATAAACGCGTCCTTTTGAAGGCGCATTTTCAGGAAGGAAAAGAGCAGCCGAATCAATCTGACCAACGATAAAATTAATACATTCTTCGTATGTATTGCGTGGAACTTCAAATTCATCGTTTAAGCCATAAGCTTTCATAATAATAGGAACACCGCCATATAAGTTGGTAAGATAGAAATAAGTCCATGCACGCATAAAATAAGCTTCTCCCTTTAACCGGTCAATCATGGCCTGGTTGTCAGACTTTACAGTACCTATTTTCGAAAAAAAGATATTGGTTCTTCTCGCATTGGCATAAAGTGGTGACCAGCGGAAATGCAAAGTATGCGGGGTAGCCCAATCTACCTGCCAGCCCTGTAAACCATCCGATGTCATTAAACTTTTGTTAAAGTTTAATACATCCCAATCGGGAGTGAAGTGCGATTCGTCAACATAATCAGAAAGTCTTTCGATTGAAAAAGGAAATCCCAGCGCATTTCTGTACATGCTGTTTACAAAAGTCTCAATAAGATTAGGGTCACTCCAGACAGCAGTTTCAGAATAATCACCTAATGGCTGTTTATTAAGAAAATCGTCTTTGTTTTCACATGAAAAATTGATAGCGATGATAAACAATATCATCAATATATTTAATTTCTTTCTCATAGTTCTAAATTTTAGAAAGTTAAAGTTAAACCACCATTGATTACCCTCTGTAAAGGATAAGAAGTACCTGACTCTACTTCCGGATCAATTATTTTTGCATTATCAACTGTTAAAAGATTTAATCCGTTAACATATAATCTCAGACCTTCGATGCCAAGTTTTTTACTTGCTTTTGATGGCAAATTAAATCCAAGCTCAATGTTCTTCAAACGCAGATAATCAGTTTTTCTTAACCAGAAAGTATTTCCCTGACTTCTCCAGTATTCTTCGTCGCGGTTAAATGTACGAGGATACGATGCATCAGTATTTTCAGGAGTCCAGCGATTATCGGCAAAATCTTTATAATAGTTACCTATTTCGCCCGATTCAGCACTAATGTATTGTTGTGAACCTGTAGCTCCCTGGAATAACATTGCCAGGTCGAACTGACGCCATTGCATGTTAATGCTGGCACCTCCGACAAAACGTGGCATATTGTTAAATTCATTTCTTACTCTGTCCAAACCGTCAATTTTACCATCTTCATTAACATCCTTGAAGATAACATCGCCAGGAATAGCACCAGCCCAATGAGGATAAGCTTCTACAGCAGCGGCATCTTTAAAAATACCTATTGCTTCATAGTACAGGGACGATCCCATAGGACGACCTGTAGATCTCTGGTAGTCGGGTATTCCGGGTGTTTCATCCCAGAAAACAATCTTATTCTTTGAATAACTTCCGTTTATTGAAATGTCATATTTCAGATCTCCAATTGCATTATGATATCCAAGTATGGCTTCAAAACCTTTATTATCAACCTTACCAATATTTTCAGGAGGTAATGTCAAACCAGTTGAAGAAGGCACAGAAGCATTTCGGGTGATAAGAATCTGAGTGCGTTTGTTATAGAAATAATCAGCAGAAAAAGAAAGTTTACTATTAAAGAAGAATGCATCAAAGCCGATATTAGCCTGGTTTGCAACTTCCCAGGTTACATTAGGGTTTGGAATTTTTGTTTCATTTAACAGTTTACTGTCGCCACCATCAAAAACATAGCTTCTGCTGGAAGTAAAACCATATGAAGATAAATATTGATATTCACTGATTCGGTCGTTACCTGTCTGACCCCATGACCCACGAATTTTAAAATCGTCGAAGAAAGCGAGGTTATTTTTCCAGAAATTTTCTTCCGAAACACGCCATCCTGCAGAAATACCTGGGAAAAAACCAAACTGTTTACCGGTTGCAAACATATAAGAACCATCGTATCTCCAAACAAATTCAACCATATATTTCTGACGTAAGTCATAATTTACACGTCCAAAATAGTTCATACGGGCATTTTGTTTTGCAGAACCATCGTTAGTCATGTATTGATCAGAAGCTCCGGCAAATAGCTGGTCAATAGCAGATGAAATATAGTTTTTACGGAAAGCGCTGAATTGATCTTCAACACCACTTTGTCTTTCGGCACCAACCATAAACTTAATGTTATGCACATCCATGATAGTTTTTTCATAAGTAGCATAAGCATTCACGGTAACTTTCTGACCATCGGTCATATCCTGAGATAACTGCGGAGCATCAAAACCTCTTTTACCTTTGTTTAAGATATGATCAGCATTGCCATCCCATGAATAAAGATACCATGGAGTTTCAAACCTTTTATGAAAACGGAAAGCTTTATCAAAAGAAGCATTACCGGTAACAGTAAGTCCTTTTACCCAAGGTATGGCAATATTGGCACGAAGATTACTTTCGAGAATGTACCATTTATCTTTATCATAACCAGTAGCAGCAGTTGATGTAACTGCCGGATTGTCACCATATTCAATATCAGGACCAGGTGTACCATCGGGCCAGTAAGCAGGCATATTTGGCTTACCACGCATTAACATACGGAAAATAGAACCAGAGGAACGTGTGGGAAAGTTTTTCATTTCCTGACGACCAGCAACATCAAAGGCGATATCGATATATTTATTAACCTTACCATCGATGTTACTGCGGAAATCGTATTGTTTATAATTAGTAGCACTGTTTTTATAGATACCATCCTGATAACGGGCTCCCATAGAAAGGAAATACTTCATATTTTCGGTACCGCCTGAAATAGATGCATTCTGATAGTTCTGATTTGACCAGGTTTTAAACACTTCCCCAAACCAGTCGGTATTTGGATGTCCCCAAGGATCTGATCCGTCACCATATTTTTCAATATCATCTTCAGAATATTTCTGAAAACGACCATTACCAGGAGATTTATAATAAGAAATTTCATTCAGCATGGTTGCATATTGCGCTCCATTAGCCATTTCAGGAATTCGTGTAGGTTGACTAACACCTGCATTCATGTTGATAGAAATTTTAGGCTTACCTAATTTGCCACGTTTTGTAGTAACCAGAATAACACCGTTGGCAGCCTGTGAACCATAAATGGCTGCAGATGCATCTTTTAAGATATTGATACTTTCGATATCGGCAGGATCAAGACGTTCCATACCTCGGTTTGCAATACCGTCAACAACAACCAGCGGGCTGTTATCTCCAAGTGTATTGGAACCACGGATACGAAGTGTTGAACCATCATAACCGGGTTCACCACTTCTTGAAACGGCAACCAAACCCGGAAGACGACCAACGAGGTTGTTTGTCATATTTGTAGCAGGCGAACGTCTGATATCATCACCTTTGGCAGATACAACAGAACCTGTTGCTGTTACTCTTTTCTGAGTACCATAACCCACAACCACAATTTCCTCAAGTTGTCTGGTTTCGGGCTGGAGGGAAATATTAATTACCTGTTGATTCCCGATAGGCATTTCAACTGATGCATATCCAATAGAAGAAAAAACAAGAGAAGCATTGCCATCAGGAATATCAATGGAATATTTACCATCGATATCAGATATTACTCCTATAGTTGTTCCTTTAACAATTATGTTAACCCCAACCAAAGGCTCTCCTGTTTCTGCGTCTGAAATAACGCCATTTACTCTAATCTTTTGATAATGAGTTGTAGGTACAACAACCACCAGGTTATTATCTAAAACTTTATAAGAAGATTGGGTTTCGCGGAAAACCTGATCTAATACATCAATAATATTTTCCTTATCTACATTTAAGGAAATAAGTTTATTGAGATCGGTTATTCCATCATGGTATAAGAATCGATATTCACTTACTTTTTCAATTTCGGTGAATATCTGTTTTATTGTTGCATTTTCAGCCTTAAGACTAATGCGCGTTGTTTGTGAACTAACGTTTGCATTAATCTGCAAAAAGCTTACGAGCAGTAGCAAAGAAGTGATTTTCATAGTTAGTAGGATTTTTTTTACTCTTAATTTAGAGACAAAAAAGTAGTTACTCTGTGTTTTTTTCATAATTTTACAGGGTTATAAGTTTCACAATAAATTACCCGTTAAGGGTTTAAAATTAAGGCAGGGAATGTGAGGCATTTCCTGTCTTTTTTATTTAAAAGCTTTTATATCATAGGCAAATAGTTTTTATTTAGGTTTATATTATTTTCGTATAGTTACCGAATCTTTGAAGATTTTATATTTAAATGGCAAACTCATGCTTAATGCATGTAAAGCCTGTTCAATTGTTTCTTTTTCAAAAGTTCCGGTATAGCGAACGTCTTTAAGCTGCGGATCCTTTATGTCGATGTAAACACCAAACCACCGCTCCATTTTAATGGCAAGCGTCGAAAACTGTTCGTCAACAAAATCGAGCCTGCCGTCCTTCCAGGATGTATCGAAAATTGTATTTACATTATTAGATAAAACAACTGTCGCGTTATTTCGGGAAGCGATGGCTTGAATTTGAGGCAAATCGTCGGAGCGGTCTTTGACATTTTTGCTAACCGATTCTGTAACTATAAGCTTTGAATTAGTTCCAATATAACTGGCTTTTTGGTTGGGTAATAGAATAACAAAATCGTCAGGTTGATTTGTTTTACCTTCTATTCTTATTTTACCACGAACCAAAGTGGTCTCCACAATCCGTTCTTCAGGATAAGATTTAACATTAAATGCAGTTCCAAGAACTTTAATATTTAAATCGGAAGCATGAACCTGAAATAATCTATTTTTGTTATGTGTAACATCAAAAAATGCTTCTCCCTGAAGATATACATGAACATTTTCTCCATCCAGCTTTGACGGGTAACGCAATTTACTCGATGCATTTAACCAGATTTTAGTACCATCACTCAGTTTTATCTGGACTTTTTCCCCGGTTTTGGTGGTAATCTCATTATAAGCAATTTCCTCCTGAGGCTTTAAATAAAAATATCCAAAAATTCCAAGCCCTATCAATATTAAACCTATAGCAGCAAATTGAAACAATACCCTGAGGGTAACAACTGCTTCTTCATTATTATAATTAGACTTTCTTTCTTTGGAAATATTTTTTGTTAGCAAAGAATATTCTTTTTGAATATTGAGATCGTCATTATTCGAATCAGTAAAAGCCGTGATTGACCATAATTTCAAATATGATTCGAATTCTTTTTTATTAACAGAATCCGTATTCAATTCAGTAATTAACTTTTTCTTTTCTTCCGTAGTTAACTCAGGATCGAAGTATTTAAAAAATTTATCATCCATTTATTAAGGTGTATAAAGCATAAACAACATTATGCCTCTATACCCTTAGTTGAATTTTAAATTTTTATAAAAATTCTTTCAGTTCGATTCTCAGCTTTTTAAGAGCAGATGAAATATGAGCTTCTACTGTTTTTTGGGAAATATTTAAAAAAGAAGCAATTTCAGAATACTTTTTTTTCTTAAACCGGCTTAACTCAAAAACTTTACGACATTGTTCCGGTAAATTAAAAATTGCCTTTTGGACTTTGTCTTTTAAAACAATAAAATCAATTTCTTCAAATTCAGTTTCTATCAGCAAGTTCGATAAAATCTCTAATTCGGCATTTTCAGAATTTTTACTATCCTGATAATGGAGAATAACATTTTTATGCTTCAGAAAATTAAGACATTTATTTCGGCAGATGGTTATAATATATGCATCAAGGTTAGAATCCGGCTTAAGATTATTCAGCGATTCCCAGAGGGTGACAAAAGATTCCTGTGCTATTTCGCGGGCTATTTCTTTATCCCGAACAAAATCGTTAGCGAACCTATATAGTTTTGGAAACATTTCATTAAAAAATTGTTCAAAGCTCGATTTATCGCCTTGCATTATATGCTTAAACACATTGTCCCTTTGTGGAAGCATAGTTAAAATAATTAGTTAAGAAAGTTTTTGCCCTGTAAAAATAGAAAAATAAGTATAAATAATACAATTATTATTCAAGGTCGTTTAGTTTAGGAATTGAATAATTATTATACACTTATCAGCGAATGAACTTCAGAAATTGCTAAGTTTTTAGCTATCCCACGATTAATATGGCAAACTTCAAACCCCTCATCTAAGGCTAGTTTTGTGCAAGCTGAAGATATATTTCCGGTACCACCAATAAATAAAATTTTCATATGTTTTTTTTGAAGGTTTTTTAACTAAATTATTACCCAATAAATTGAGAAATCGCTGAAAGCAATTCTTCCTTTCTAAAAGGCTTGTGAATAAATAAATGGCAACCTGCATTCATTGCTTTTTCCTTTTCACCAGCAAAAGCATAAGCTGTTACTGCTATGATAGGAACATCCTTATTTGTTCTCCTGATTTCTATTGTTGCATCATATCCATTTAAAAGGGGCATTTTCAAGTCCATCAGTATGATGTCCGGATAAGGATTTTTGCTTAAATAATCCAAAACTTCCTTGCCATTAACTGCTTTAATTATGTTTGCACCGGTGGGTGTAAGTAGTTCCCGTACATAAAAAAAATTGACCAGTTCATCTTCAGCAACCAAAATATTTTTACCACTCCAATTATATATGGAAGTTGAAGATTTATTTACATCACAGAATTCATCTCCATTCTTTAGAGGCAACTCTTTTGCACTAACATATGGCCATGTAAATGAAAAAGCACTTCCTTTTCCAGGTTCGGAACTTACAGAGATTTTGCCGCCATTTAGCTCAATATATGCCTTACTTATGGCAAGTCCAAGTCCGGTGCCAACTTGTAAGGTACTACCTTTCTTGTCGTCAACCTGACGAAACCGGTCGAAGATCACGGATTGATTTTCTTTTGAGATTCCGCAACCTGAATCCTGCACTTCGAAATAAAAGAGATGGTCTTTAACACTTACTAATACTTTAATAAACCCGCAATCGGTGAATTTTATAGCATTGTTAATAAGGTTAGTTAATATCTGCCGAAGTTTTACACCATCTGTTTTGCATTCATCCTGATCATTACCCACCATCGAAGATATAGTAAGCTGTAAATTTTTTTTCTCTGTAATTTGATAAAAGAACGAAACAAGATCGTTCATTATTTGACTTATATTGACCTTTTCCTCGGTAAACCGGATTTGGTGAGTTTCGATTTTGGAAATATCGATAATGTCGTTAATAATATTTAATAATTGTAAGCCTGAAGTTTTAATAATCTGGAGGAATTGTTTCTTTTTATCATCTTCAATTGAATTATCTTCCAAAAGATCAGCAAAACCGATAATTCCGTTCATAGGAGTTCGAATTTCGTGGCTCATATTCGCTAAAAATGCCGATTTAAGCCTGTCGCTCTCTTCGGCTTTTTCTTTAGATTTTACGAGTTCGTCCATCAACTTTCGATATTCCAGATTTTGAATTTCTATTTCCTTATTTTTATCAAGAATCTCTTTCTGGTAGTTTTTTATATCAGTAATATCGGTCGTAACGGTTAATACAAATTTCCTGTTGTTCCAGTTAATCGAACGGGAATAAACATTTAAGGGCACCATTGAACCATCTTTATGTTTATGGTCAATTTCAAAATTTATTTCATCCATTCCATTCATTTGAAATATATCTTTGGGCAGCACTTCATTCAAAAAAGAATTTTTTGGGGATAATCCTGAAAGATTATTTTCGTGATAATCACCTAACCCTAATGCTTTTTGGTTTGCATACAAAAAATTACCCTGCTCATCGTGAACAACAAACGATGCAGGAGCCATTTCCAATAGTTCGGCGAGTAATTTTTTGTCTTCCTCAATTTTCCTGTGCTCAGTCATATGACGCCATTCGCGCCAAACTCTTTGGATAATCCAATTAATGTTTAAAAAAGTATCGGGCGATTTTATGAAGTAATCCATAGCACCAGCTTTTATAAGCTCAACAGCCAAAGATTCGTTTCCGTAACTTGTCATAATAACAATAGGAATATCGTATGAGTATTGAGTTATAATTTCACGGGCATCGCCATCGGGAAGTTTAAAGTCGGACAAAATGATATCCGGTTTAAATACGGGAATTATATCGAGTGCTTTTTTTAAAGATGTTTGAAATTCAAGTGTAAACTTTTCAGAATCGTCAAATGACCGCTTAATTAAAAACAAATGATCATCTTCATCGTCAACTATCAATACCTTTTTGAGGGTGCTCATTTAAATTTTTTTAGTTTTTAATAAAGGGGTTTTTATTCCAGCAAATCCAATAAAAACCAAGCAGGTTCATTAATTCGGTAAATTTAGAAAAGTCGACCGGTTTAACCAGGTAACTGTTGGCATTATATTTATAAGCCCGGGCAATGTCAATTTCCGCATCGGAAGTTGTTAACACCACTACAGGAATATCAGCGAATTCAGGTGAAGTTTTAATATGGGATAAAACATCCAAACCATCAATTTTTGGAAGGCGAAGATCTAGCAATACCAAATGAGGTTGTTGATTAATAGTTCCAATATGTGAAAAATAATCAATGGCTTGTTCTCCGTCTTCCAAATGGATTAAAGTATTTGCTACTAAAAAATCTTTAAGGCTCCTGACTACCAAAGTTGCATGGTCGGGATTATCTTCAACAAGTAAAATTATTAATGGTTCTCCATTCATTTCGTGGATTTCTAATGTTTACTTTTTAAAATTTTTAACTGGAACTGTGAAACTGAATTTCGCCCCGGATCCCTGACCTTCCGATTCAACCCAAATTCCTCCTCCATGTACTTCAATTATTCTTTTTACCAATGCCAATCCTATTCCTGTACCGTTTGTCTTGTTATTGAGCTTGTTAAAAAGTCCAAATATTATATTATGATATTTTGGGTCAATGCCTATACCGTTATCCTGAATAGTAAATATAAATTTAATATCTTCTTTAATGTAAGTTATTAAAATTTTAGGATTTTGTTGATCTTTTGAAAACTTTACAGCATTTTCGATCAAATTTTGCCAAACTTCAACAAACCGCTGTTTATCAATAAATACATAGGGAAGATTCTCGGCTATTTCAATTTCCACTTCACGTTCTTTTAAAATTCCTGACAAAAGTTCGATAGCTTCTTTAATAACCGAAAGCATTGATACTTTAACAGGAGGGTTAATAACCCGTCCAATTCTCGACAAATCCAGAAGATCGTTTAAAAGACTGGTCATTTTATCGGTCGCCGACGTAATTCTTTGCATGTCGTCCCGGATATTCTCTTTGTTTTGATGAAGGAGATCCTGTTCTAACATTCCAATAAAACCTTTGATAGTAACCAAAGGGCTTTTTAAATCGTGCGAAACGGTATAAGTAAAATGCTCAAGTTCTTCATTTTTGTCTTTCAATTCTTTTTCATGCTTTTTTTGCAACGTAATATCTTCGTATACTGCTGCAAATTTATTTTTACCGGGAGAAATAGCCGAAACCTTTAAATATCTTTCAGTAGGTTCAAAATAAAACTCCGAACTAAATTTTTCACCATTTAAGGCTACAGCAGAAAATTTATCGAGGTTTGGCGGATGTGGAATATTTAACAGGTCGGTTATCAGCATATCTTTGGCATTACTTGTATCAATTCCGGTTTGTTTAGCATATGCCGGATTTACCTCTATAAATTTATAATTTGCCGGAATACCATTTTCATCGAAAACAAGATCGTGAATGGCCACTCCTTCGTTCATTTCGTGAAATAAAGTACTAAACCGATGTTCGCTCTCACTTAGAGCTTCTTCCATAATTTTTCTCTCGGTAATATCCAGGGCAATACCAATAACACTGATAATTTCGCCTGAAATATCTTTTAAAGGATTATACTGAATTTCAAAGTAGATATTATATACATTAACTATTTTAATTAATGTTTCGCCTTTCAGGGCACGATCAATATGGGAGCAAATATCAGGAAAATCCTTATAAACGTCATATACCGACATGCCGACAACCTGCCCTGGCTTTAATCCTAATTTTTCAAGACCTTTACCGTCAGAAAATAAAAAAACTCCTTTTTTATCGATCTGAAAAAGAACTATTGGTGCATTAGCAACTACAACACTTAATTTTTCCTGGCTTTCCTTTAAAGCTAATTCAGCACTTTTTCTTTGAGTAATATCGCGTGCTACCCCCTGGAAATACAAAATGTCATCATTTTCATTATAAATAGGGTTTGAAATAATTTCAGCCCAGATTAAACCTTTTTTAGTGTTGTATGAAGCTTCAAATAACATAGTGCCAATTTTTTCTTTTTTTATGATAGCCTCTTTTCTTTTATTCACCTTATCCTTAAACGCCGGGGCTGATTCTTCTGTTATCAGCGACCATAAAGGTTTACCAAGGTATTCTGAAGGAATTTCGCCGGTAAGTTGAGTAAAAGAAGGACTTATATATAAAAAATCCATATCAGTTGACAACTGCCAAATTACATCTTTCATGTTTTCGGCCATTAACCTGAATTTTAGCTCACTTTCCCGAACAGCGGCTTCATTTTTACGTCGTTGGGTTATATCACGGCTTATACCTACCAAACCAACAATTTCACCATGAGTACCAAAGTATGGTATTTTGGTTATTTCATGAAAAATCTCCGATCCATTGGAGATACTCTTTATTTCCATATTAATTATCTGTTTCCCATCGAATAAAATACCTTTCTCTTCATTATGAAAAACATGAGCTTCTTCTATCGGGAACAAATCAAAATCGGACTTGCCAAGCATTTCCTCTGGTGAATTTATATTGAAAAATGCGGCAGTGGATTTATTTGCCAGTAAAAATTTACTTTCCGCATCTTTAACGTAAATGAGGTCAGGAATAATATCGATAAGGGTACTAAGTAAGTTTTTTTCCTGAAATAGCTTTTGTTCAGCACTTTTCTTATCCGAAACATCGACAACTACCCCAATGATGCTTGAAATTTCGCCATTTGTGCCTTTAATCGGAGAATAGTAAAATTCGTAATGACTATAGTTTATTTCCAGGGCAAAATTCAATGTTTCTCCCTGAAGTGCCTTTTGGGTTTGTGAAATAAATTCGGGTTTTTCTTTATAAACCTCGTATATAGATTTTCCAATTACCCGATCATTATCGAAATACATTCCTGAAATGCCTTTCCCTTCCAATAGTTTTATAATTCCATTTTTATCAATTTCAAAGAAACCTACAGGCGCATTACTAACAATAGCATGGTATTTTTCTTCGCTTTCTTTCAAAGCTTTTTCATTGGCAATCCGCTCGGACACATTGGTTATCAAAGCCTGAGAAATACAACGATTACCGAGATTAACGGTTGAAGCAGTAATATTTACAGGTATTATATTCCCTTGGGAATCTTCAACTTCGAGCAATAATCCACCAGGGCTGGTTTTATCCAAATTTGCAAATAAATTTCGATATTTTTCTTTGTCCTGTTTCGGATGAATTTCCCAATGATATTTACCAATTATCTCGCATTTTTCCATTTGAAGCAATTCTTCGGCACTCCTGTTACAATTTATAATAATCCCGGTATCGGAATCGGCCCAGAAAAATGCATCGATAGTATTTTCGAAAACCATTCGGAATTCTTCAGCTATCTGAATAATTTTTTGTTCATTTTTTTTAAGATTGGAAATATCGTTAAAAACATTATAAGAACATGGAATACCCTTATAATCAATAGTTATTGTAGAAAGCAACCCATAAATTAACTCCCCGTTTTGTCTTGTAAAAGTTACTTCTTCACTTTTAATTTCACCAAATTGTGTCAATAATTGCTTAAAATGTTCCCTCTGACTTTTATCCGTATATATTTCAGAAGGCTTGATTTTAAATATGTCGTCAAGTTTTAAATTGAAGAGTTTGATTGCAGCATTATTTAAATAGATAAACTTATCTTCCAGAAGTGCTGTAATAATTATCGGGAAAGGAGCGATATCCATTAGTTGTTGGGTTTTCTCTTCTTTTTTCCGGGTTTCTTCTTCTGCAAGTTTTATTTCTGTAATATCAATGGCATAAACCATAACTCCGGTAATAATGCCTTCGCTGTTTTTAACCGGCAATTTATTTACTTGTAACCATTTCCCGATATCCGTATTGGGTATAATGTGTAATTCGTAATACGACAGTTTGGGTTGCCCTGAATTAATTACTTCAAGATCGTTTTCCCAAAAAACATCAGCACGTTCCCGGGTATAAATATCGTAACACGATTTTCCCTCAAGCTCTTCAACTGATTTCCCTTCAAGTGATGCCGCAGCTTTGTTTATGTGAATCAGGTTGTTATTGCAATCTTTTATCCAGATAAAAACCGGAGACGACTCAAAAAAAGATGTAAAGAGATCGTTCGTAGAAAACAATGGACTATTCATAGTGTAATCGTAAATTATTTGATAAGATAATGAAAACCTTTCAATAAATAACCACCGGGTTCCTTTTACTATTTCTTAACCAGCATTCCGGAACCGGTATGATTATCGATAACTAAATTAGATGGATTACCTGTGTAATAGATATTTCCTGAAAATTCAATAGATACATTTAACTGATCAACAGCATGTACATAAACATTTCCCATTCCGCGGTGAAGTACAGTACAATTATTGGTAATGAGGCTGTCAGCCCGAACCAAACAGGATCCCCAACCCCAAAAAGTAGCTGTCGCTGCCTTTCCCTTGACTTTGAAATTACCAAAATTATCGGACGACATGGCGATCAGGCAATATTCAACATCAACATTCATATCCACTTCACTAAATTTGCCCCAATCGACCAAAGTGAAAGCAGGTCCTTTATAAATGTCTTTGTTAAATATTTTGACGGGTTGTCGAACATTGATTCGTGAAAATGGCCGTGAGTAGAGTTTCAACTTTATTTTTTCGTATTTACGCGACCAGGTATTTTTAACATCGTGATTTAAATAAAGGATATTATCAACCACTTTTACATCTAAATGCGATTGCAGGTTCTTACCGCAGGTAATTTGAATTTTATTAACAGTATCGTTAACAAGTTCCAGTTCATACATATTTTGAGCTTCAATGACGTCAAATCCTGGTAAAGCAATTTCGTTTGTAACCGTGGGGCCTGCATTGAAAAAGGCATCATCGGTACACGCCACAAAAAACACCAAAACAAATATTGTATAGATTGGTTTCATTTCGCTATTTTTTCCAATTATATCCGATACCCCATTCAAAAAAATCGGCAATGGCAAACCAGTGAGCTTTAATAGTCAGACCGGCGTTCCAGTTTTCATTGATCTGATACCGCACAGCAATCCGATTTGAAATGCTTCCGTTTTTTTTAAACGAGTTTTTTAAATAAATGCCAGGTTGAAAAACATACGACACTTTTCCCATTTTCAGTTCATAAACTAAATTAAATGTAATTCTTATTTTGTCGGAATATCCGGCATTAATGGTATCATTTAAGGCCAATTCCTTTGTTAAAGAAGGATCGTGATAAACAGTTAATGCCGCTCCGCCCCAGCTATTACCAACAATAATATGTGAATATTCGCCCGATAAACCAATAACTGAATAATTATAGTCATACTTACGCGAAATTTGTTTCCGGCCATAACAAGCCATTACAAGAAACTGGTGTTTTGAACTATCGTTTTTTTCAGAATTAACTTTCAAGTATTTTGGTTTATTTATTGAATAAGTAATACCTGAAAAAGCAGTAAATGAATTAAGACCTTTATTGGGCTGTTTAAAATTTCCATTCGATATATGGGTAATTCCGGCACCTAATTTAAATTCAATATTTGGACTTACCTGAATTAAACTTTCGATACTATAATTCACATAAGCATTTATATTAGTACCAATTGCCAGGTTTGTTCCATTTTTTTCGAGATCAAATTTTTTGCTAACATAAGCACCTCCGAATGACAACCGATTTCCAATATTAAACCTGTTTTGCCAATTTAAATAATACCTGTCCACATAAGCAAAAACAGCGTCAAAATGCCCATAAATTTTATCGTTACCCAAACCCGAACGTTGATAACCAATCCCCAACCTTGGAAAATTATAGGATTGATGCCATGCTTTCTCACCGTTTGCCATTAAACCTACATTTACCTGAAATCCCTGAATGTGTTTTTCGACAAAATATTTAATAAACTCCGAATGCGGCAATAAAAAGCCATAGTGGTAATTGGTTTCAAAATACAATCTTTTAACCCAGGGCTCCTGCGCTTTAATTGAAATGAACGAACCCATTGACAAAATGAAAATTACTATTCTTAATAACATTGACAAAAGTTAAAACAATGTCGTTTAGTTTAGAAATTGAATAATTAATCCACACTTCGACTCCGCTCACATCGACTCCGCTCAGTGTGACAATAATACCAGTTTGTCAGGCTGAGCGGAGTCGAAGCCTAATTCTTAACTAAACGACATTGAAAGTTAAAACTTAAACAAACTTCAAAACTATCGATTCCAATTTTTATTTCAATATTTCTGTAAACTTTTACAACCTATTATTTTTTTATCTGTTTTGATATCGGTTGATTATCCAATAAATTGAAATAAATTGTATATAATTTAAAAAAGTAAACCGACATAATTTCCAATGCAAGATACTAATAGGAATTTATGTTGATTTTTTATCACACTTGGCAATTTTTAAATATAGCATACGTTAAGACAACAGAATACCCAAAACAAGAATAATTATGAAAAAAAGTACATCTATGGATCGCGTTGGTAGAAAATTTATGAGTGTTTTAATTTTCCTTTCATTAGTTATTGGATCGGTTACTGCTCAAGAACCGGAAAAAAACACATCACAAAGCAAAGGAAGTATTGAAGAACAATTCAGATATATTGTCGAAAAATCAGGTAAATACCAGGAATATAAAGTAGTAAACGAAGCACAGCTTAAAACTCTTAGATCAAATGTACTCGACACTTTAAAAAAGCTTAGAAGTAATTTAAAAGAAAACAATAATATTATTACTGCTCACCAATCGAATATAGATTCGGTGAAAGCTCAGCTCCAAAACTCAAATAACCGGCTTGAAGAAACTTTCAGGGAAAAAAACAGCATTCGTTTTTTGGGGATGTTAATGAGCAAAGAAGCCTATTCAAAAACCATGTGGATAATAATAATATTATTGACTCTGGTTTTGGCTGTGTTTGCTATCCTCTATAAAAGAAGCAATTCAGTTACCCTTCAGAACAAACAAGATTTGGAGGAAACCAGAAAAGAATTCGATAAATTCAGAAAAAGAGCATTAGAACGCGAACAGGAACTTTCGCGTAATCATTTGGCTGAACTAAACAAATATAGAAAACAATCGTCCGGTTCTTAAATTGCATTCTCTTAGAAACTCATGCGCTTTTTAATTTTAGGAGTAATAACGAAATGCAGCGGCATATTTGGAACTATTAAAAGCTTCCGCCCCAATTAAATTTATGCCGGTGTTAGCGACTATCCATTAGAATCAAATCAGTTTGGTGATACATAGTAATATCAACAGCTTTTTTACCATATTCGGTGGAAATAATATTAATTCCTGAATCAGAGAGTATTTCTTTTAAAAATTCAGAATTATAAAATCATCTTCAACAATAAGAATTGTTTTGTCGAAAATTATTTCGCTCCGTTTTGTAAATCAACATTTGGCTCTGACTTTATTAACTCTGCAGTTACTAATGGAAGCAGAAAGGAGAAACGGCTTCCTGTGCCGGGTTCTGATTTAAGCCACATTTTTCCTTTTAATAAGTTAACTATTCCTTTAACTATTGACAAACCTAAACCCGTTCCACCAATATTTTTAATGGAAGGATGATGTACTTGATAGAATCTCTCAAAAATAAGGTTCTGTTTATCTAACGAGATACCAATTCCGGAATCTTCCACATAAAATATTAAATTATTATTATCAAATTCACAACCACATTCTATCGAGCCATTCTCTGTAAATTTGAAGGCATTACTTATTAAATTAATAAAAATCTGTTTCAACTTCCCTTTATCGGTAATAAAAACGCTATTTTTAATACCTGTAAAGGGTTTTATTATAAAATAAATATTTTGCTTTCCTATACGTTTCTGATATTCGTTAAAGAAAATTGAAAGCTCAGAAAAAACCTCATTTAAGTCAATTTTTTCATTAATAATATCTACCTGTCCTGATTCAATTTTCGAAATATCGAGGATATCATTAATAATATCAAGCAAATCATTACATCTATTATTTATTATTTGTGAAAATTTTTCAAGTTTATTTTTATCATTATAGTTATCAACTAACAAACCAGAAAAACCCATTATAGCATTCATTGGAGTGCGTATTTCATGGCTCAAATTTTGCAAAAAGGCTGTTTTAAGCCTATCGCTTTCTTCGGCATGATCTTTAGCTACCAATAATTCTTCGTTTATCTTTTTATATTCTTCATTTAGTGCTAGAAACTCATTATTCTGCCTGACAAGTTCGGATGTTCTATCTTCGACTTTCCTTTCCAATTCAGAATTTAGTATTTTTAATTCATTCTGATAATAATATCTATCCAGCTTTACAGATATTATTTGAATGATTTTATTAAATATTACAATTCGTTCTGACAAATCAGTATTTTCAAAATCATTTATAAAAACGAAATATCTATTTTTCATAATTTCAGATACAAATGAAATTATGACAATTTTATGGGCAACAAATCCTGAATTCTGACATTTAAAGATAAATTCAGAAGGATTATCTTCATAACAAATTTCTTTCAATTTTAATTTATTCAACCATAAATCCGAAACTGATAAATTAATCAATATTGAATCCTCATTCATAAATTGAGCATAGCTGCTAACACAAACAAACTGGTCATCGACTAATTCAAAAATTCCGGCAAATTGGACGTCCAACAATACTGAAATACTCTCTAATGTATTAATCAATAAGTTTTCGACATCGAAAGAATTAATTTCCTCAAATGCCCTGTTTAATAAAAGATTTTCCTCTGCTTTAGCCGATAAAGCCTCATTTTCTCGCTCCAGTATTTGAATCTTTGACTCAAGTTCTATTATTCGAGATTCTATTTTTGATTTCATTTTAACGAGCAATAAAATTCAAGATATTCATTGATATTTTCTCTGGTTCATCTTCTTGTATATAATGCCCTCCTGTTGCAATATATACAAGTTGACTGTTAGGGATTTCAGAATGCAATTTTTCTGCTATTGAAGCACTTAAGTATATATCAGCATCACCTCTTATTATCAGAGTTGGTAATTGCATCTGTCTTAATTCACTTTCAATATCAGTTAAATTTTTATTATTAAGACATTTAGCAAAATGCAAAAATCCTTTTCTTCCAACTGAGCTACTCATTGGTTTCCAAAAAAATTCCATCACCTCATTAGTTAATTTTGAAGTGTGATAAAGTCCTCTTTTTACAATGAGTTCAAACATACCAAAATCGAGGGATGCCATGGCTATTTGTCTTATTATTGGAGTTCTCATTGCTACAATTGGCTGTACGGGCCAAAAATTATAAGCCACTGTATTTATTAATGTTAAATCGAATAACATTTCAGGATAATTGATAGCAAATATTTGGCCTATCCCACCACCAACATCATGACAAACCATATGAAATTTAGTTATTTCACATTTAAGACAAAATTCTCGTATAATTTGAGATTGTCGTTTTAAAGAAAAATCTTCATTTAATGGTTTATCTGAATCGCCGCAACCAAGCAAATCAATAACAATTACATCATATTTGTCTTGAAAATATGGAATAATATTTCGCCAAATAAAAGAATATGTAGTTATGCCATGAATAAAAATAACAGGATCCCCACTTCCAATTCGATAATATGTGATTGAATTACCTTGTAATTCAATCGACATAGGGTTAATCGTATTTAACATATTCTAATTTTTAGAACAGTAAAAGTTAGTAATATTTTGTTAAAAATCCATTAAATAATTTAGAAAGATATAATATACAATTGATATCCATGTAATTAAAAGACTGAAAAATATATCGAGCGCATTTTTTTAGGTTTGTAGCTAAACGATTGCGGGCGATTTCTTATAAAGTTACAAGGAAGTAGAAACGGGCTACAACCCTTGAATAATCTACTGAGCCAATTTTTTATAATGCATGTTGAACTAAACTTTATCAAAGTGTAATCCAAATATTTTATGACAGAATGTCGGGCGCAGATTTTTATTTATCTTTTAAACTACTTAAATACTCATCTGGTGTCATTACTGGGATATCAGACTCCTTGAAGTCCTTTCCATTTCGTGTAATCAGTATGTTACATTCCATTTTGAGTGCACAATAATATTGAAGTGCATCCTCAAAGTCGGAAAATTTTGATGATAATCCTTTGTCTATTATTTTATCAGTTAAATCAGAAGTATCAGCAATTACTTTGAATTTGCGAAGTTTTTCCTTTACAATTTCGTTGTTCTCAAATTTTGTTAGCAAATAGAACATAGTCGAATATGATAATGCAGAAACTATCAGTTTTATTCTTCCTTTATCTGCTATCGTTGCAATTTTAGCTATCGATTCATAAAAAGGGTCTCTTTCTCCAAGCAAATCCAATATCACATTGGTGTCTAAAAATAGCTTCTCTTTCATTTGTATTTTTCTGATAAATAATTACCATAAGCTTTTTTATAATCAAAATCTGCCGGAATTTTTATGCCAGTCCTCATACTTTTAACAAATGGTGAAATCTCAAAATCACTATCAGATTTAGGAGAATCTTTGTCAATTAGTGATTTTAGATATGATTCTATCATCCGAGAAAGGCTTTTTTGGTGCGATGCAGCATAATCTTTTGCTTTATCAATCACAAATTTATCAAGTTTTAATGTCAACTTTGCATCCATATTCAAATTTTATGTATACGTGCAAATATAATATATTTATCCGTATATACCTAGCTTTGGTCTGGAGAAATTACGCCAGTCGAGTTACGAGATCAGAAAATTTATATGATGTTACGCTCGTTTTTTTTAATCATAGTGGAATCTACATTTTAGTATCAATAATTCATCACCTTTCACCTGATAAATCAACCGATGTTCATCGGTTATCCGACGAGACCAATATCCTTTATACTTATATTTAAGTGGTTCGGGTTTACCAAGTCCAGCATATGGAGTCCTTGAAATATCCTTTATTAAATCGTTCATCCTTGTCAATATTTTCTTGTCAGTCTTAAGCCAATATTGGTAATCTTCCCAAGATTCGTCAACAAAAGTATATTTCATTTGTCAATTAAGTCTTTAGGAAATGTTTTACCAGTTTTAGTTTTTTCAATTGCGGAATCTAAACGGGTTTCATTACTCTTAGAGGATAACTCATGTTGGGTTGCACATAATGAATTATATTCATTTAAGGAAATCACAACTACACCATTATCTTTTCCACGATTGATAATCAATGTTTCGAAGTTATCACTCACATCATCAAGATATTTTTTAATATCCTTTCTAAAATCTGAAATAGTCGCTGTTATCATGGTACATTATTTTGTACAATAATACGTACATATTATCAAAAATCCAAATTAATCATTGCGAAAATATTTTTTTTAAAATGGGCGGTAAGCGTTACATATAAGTTTTGTTGGGGTTCCGATAGCTATCGGAATCGAAGCAGTACTTTTAACCCTCCCTGGGAGTTTTTCCAGATCTGTATTGAAGTCTTACCCCTTCCCTGGAGTTTTTTCCGGCTGTTAATTAAAATTTAACGTTACCCTCACTCCTGCCGCTTGAAATGTACTCCCTTTAAAACCCGAATAAATTCCTATTCCGCCAATGGCATATATCTGGCTTATGCTATAGCCTGCTTCCCAGTAATGGCCAAGTGGCTTTGTATACAAATAATTTAAGTGAATATTTTCGAGCCATATTTTATTGCTGATAAAGGGTAAATATTTTAGCAATAAATAGGGTGTGGAAAAAGTGATATGACTTTCAACAAATCCCTTATTGGTAGTATTTTCATATAAATCGGGCAAAAAGAACGAATTGCGTGTATTACCAAATATAACCGGTAAGGGCTGATTATTGAAAAATTTATAATCGCTCAAATAAATTTTTTTCTGACTTAAATATTTCCCTGTTTTTATATTCCAGGAGAAACTATGCATCATTCCCCATTCTTTTACCTGTTTGGCTCCAATTTCGAGAAAATCAAAATTGGTATTGCTATTAAAAATACCCGGAATTGCTTTTATATAACTTGCAAAAAATGTTGGATATTTCGAATGTTCATAATGCTTCTGTCCATTCCTGATTTTATAAAAATACTCAGGCGTATACTCCAGGGCTAATTTAAGATATGCTTCCTTATTATCTCTATTTAAAATTATATCTTCAGCTTTATTAACAGGTTCGTTCGATGTGTATTCCCTTGTATTCCGATAAAAGAAGGAGTAATTGCTATTGTTCTGTAGGACTTTCTCGCTGCTGAAGCCCATACTCCCGGTTAATTTTAAACCATTCGCTATATCAATACTGTTTTTAATATTGATGCAACTTTCTTCATAAAACTTCTTGTAGTTTCTTCTGAAAAATAATGATGTAGCAGCATTTAACAAGTTATTCATGCCTTCGTTCTGATTGTAATCTGTTGTTCCTTTATGATAATCTATACTAAAGTTACCATTCTTTAAAGGGGAATAATTTATATTGGCATTTACCCAACCCATCCATGTTTTTCGGCTGAAAGCATAGGCAACTCCCGGATTTATTTTTAGCCTGTGTAATGAATCAATTTTGACATTGATATCAAACGATTGCTTGTAAATAAACCCATCGACAGTGTTAAAATCGATCTTATTTAAACCTGCTAGGCCATTATATTGAACCCGGGTTGTAGAATCGAAAATATAAAAACCTGCTCCTCCGGTAATAAATTTAGAAAACTTGCCAAGTACTTTTTTACTTTTAGAGGAAGCTGTATCTTTTTTAGCGACAGTATCTTTGTTAATTGTTTTGACAGAATCAACTGAATGAGACAACCCCGATTCGACCGATGTTAATGGAATTGGACGAACAGTATTCCAATATGCAGTGTCTTTTTTCATAGCATCTTTTTCGATCGAAACATTCGTGTTATTGTCTTTTATTTCGAGCGATTTACTTTTAGCTGTATCCAGTGGCGCTTCCTTTGCCATCAAGCCGGCAAGTTTAACCATTTCCCTGTTATTCAAATCGTCCTTAGTCATTAACCGTTCGATTTCCTGCTGGTTTTTAAGTTTTTTGGGACTGACATTTTTTACCGGCTTCACGAGTTCTTCTTTGGCATCGGCAATTTTTACCGGTTTGATTATATTTTTTTCATTTAATACTACTTTTTGATATTTTACTGAACTGGTATAATTAAAATCGGCTTTTATGCCCATTATCGCCGCATTAACTCTAAACCGGTAACTTATAGGCAACCATGCATTTTCCTTTACAGGAGAAAAGATTTCCTTGTAATTAAGTTGTCCATAAAACATTTCCTGGGTAACATCAACCGAATGCAGGCACCATAGCTGATCGATAATAAAAATATAACCACTTAATAATAGTTGACTTTTTCTTTTAGGAATAACTTTAATCTTGAAAATGGTGTAATCCCCTTCGCGTGAATATCCTTCGTAACGATATTTATAATAACTAAAAGCATTTGGTGCAAGGGGCGAAACAGCCTCATCAATTTTAGGATTATAAAAACTTGAACTGATTATTTGCATTGGGCTAACATCATTTTCTCCCGGGAAATTTGTCTGGAACGATTTTACTTTTTGATTGTATTTATCAGGTGCTTTAAAATCAATTTGATTGATAGACTCAACCATATAAGTATCACCGTCTTTTATTAAACCTTTTTTCCCATTTACCTCAATTTTTTTAGCAATAAACTTAGGAATATGAATTATGTGGATGGATCCTCTTATATAAACATCCGACGAATATTCCTTAACCTGGTTTAGATGATATGGCGCTTTACCAATTACTTTGCGCATAATAGCAAAAGCTGGATCTTCCTTGCCGGGAGTTACGATAACATCTTTTAATTCATAAGCCTGTTCCGAAAGCTGGATGTTGATCGTTATTGTTGATGTTGATGTTTCAACTGTTCGCCTTTCGATAAAATAACCCAACGACTTATAAATAATGGAATGCTTACCCGATGCAAGTTTTAATTCATAAAAACCTTCCGCATTGCTGGTTGTTCCGGCATAAGTACTTTCGTCGTAAACTGCTGCAAAGGGAATGGGATTGTTTTTCACATCAGTGAGCCGACCTTTTATTCCTTGCATATAAGCTGTTTGGAACATAAAAATCAGAATAGCTAAAGGCAATAATCTTATAAAACTCATAAATATTTGTTAAAGTTGGCCGAAAACTGGATTAAGACGCTTAAACCTGATATTTTGTTACATTGCTGTCCGATTAAAAAAGCTGACCGTAAATTTAACCTGCCAACACTAATTTTGTTACAACTTTTTTTAGGTCAATGTTAAATTTATCATTTTATTAGAGATACTTGTTACTTATATTTGAAAAACTTAATAGCTCAAAGTATGATAGTATTCAAATTTGGCGGCGCATCAGTAAAAACATCCGGAGGCATTTTAAACCTGGCTCATATTGTAGAATCGTTTAAAGAACCTCTTGTTATTGTAGTTTCTGCTTTTGGAAAAACCACCAACAGTCTCGAAAAAATACACGATCAGGCAGATAAAAACCAATCGTTCGAAGCTGAATTCAACAACCTGAACGAATACCATACAACCATATTGAAAGAACTCTTTCAGCAGGAAAAGCATTCTATTTTTTCGGAAATCAAAAAGGAATTCGACTTATTACGAAGTTTGCTGATGAAGGAGGAAAAAGGATCTTACGATCAGCAGTACGATCAGATTGTGTCGTTTGGAGAGGTGCTATCCACTAAAATTGTAAGTGCTTTTTTAAACGAAAGGGCTATTAAAAATAAATGGATCGACATCCGCAAATGCCTGAAAACGGATTCTACCTGGCGCGAAGCTCTCGTCGACTGGGAATTATCGGGCAAGCTGTTAAAGGATAATTTCGATCAGAAAAAAGAAAGAATTCATATAACCCAGGGATTTATTGGTTTTGAAGATAACGGTTTTACAACATCACTTGGCCGGGAAGGTTCTGATTATACAGCAGCCATTCTTGCTCATCTGCTCGAAGCCGAAAAAGTCGTAATATGGAAAGATGTACCGGGGGTTTTAAACGCCGATCCAAAATATTTCGATAATACCGTACGATTAGGACAGCTCTCCTACCTCGATGCCATTGAATTAGCATATTACGGAGCAAGTGTAATACATCCGAAGACAATCAAACCTTTACAAAACAAGGGCATCAAATTACATGTAAAATCGTTTGTTTATCCCGACGATCCGGGAACCATTATCGGAGATGTTCAGTATGAATCGCTGATCCCATCTTTTATATTTAAAATGGATCAGGTATTGATCCATATTTCGCCCCGCGATTTTTCTTTTATTACCGAAGCCAGTCTTACCGATATTTTCGAAGTTTTTTCAAAGCATGGAATAAAAATTAACCTGATGCAAAATTCAGCTATCAGCTTTATGGCCCTGGTTAACAACCGCATGGAAAGAATCCGTGATTTAGCTTCCGAACTGGAACAATATTTTAATGTATCGTACGAAGAAAGCCTTGAGTTAGTAACAATCCGTTATTACGACACATCCACCATCGACCGCGTGATGGTTAACAAACAACTGGTGCTGGAACAAAAAAATAAACGTACCATTCAATTGGTTGTAAAAGATTTAGGAGAGTAAAATAAAAAACTCATCCGGAACTTTAATTCACCTGATTGTCTGAACTTTGATTCACCTGATTTATTGATAACTATGATTGCTATTAAATTTGAAATCAAGGTCTTCATTTAATCATAGCTCCACACATCATAGTCTTCATTTAATCATACAAATTAAGAGTTTAATGATTAAAATATGCAGTTTGGATCCAAGGTACCTAACTCGTATTCTTTAGGCTGAAAGCCTGAGACATCGCAACCTTGGGTGAAACCCAAGGCTCTAAAGACTCCCCACTTCCGTTCAGCCTGAAAGGCTGGGACAAAAGCCGGTATCGAACAGGCGGGTATAAACCCATATCGCAGGCATACAGCCTGCAAAAACAAATGGTATCTCTTTACGACAGGGCGTTGCCCTGTCCTTTGCTGTCT
>JBBQEI010000010.1:0-96384 GCA_038320545.1 Bacteroidales bacterium | reverse complement strand
TTGAACTTGAGAATTTTGTACAGGAAGTTTCAACCAGTAAACAAAACAAGGTAAATGCAGTTGCATTATTTTTTTTTATTTTTTTTTATTTTTTCGTACGCAACCTTCATCATTTTCCATCGTCTTTGCGATAAACCATTTCACTTCCAGTGTTATCAATGCATTATTTCATTGTTTTCATCTGAAATGGATTGGTGCTAACCTAAAAATACAATCGCAATGAAAAAATTAATTCTATTCCTGAGCCTTATAGCATTGATTTCCTGTGCTAAAGAAAATACAGAATACGAAGATCCATGCAATGAGTCAAATCTTATCCGGAAGGTGAGAATTAACAATTTGGATATTCAGGAGGTGACTTATGATGGTAATTGCCAACTAAATGAATCGATTGAAAGATTTGCTTACCAAAAGTATATATATAATAGCAGCAATCAGTTGGAAAAAATTGAAGTCAAATTTTCCTATGATGGTGTAAGTTGTTACATGCAACCTGGTTCTACCGGGGAAACATTTACCGACCCGCGAAAAGCTAAAGTTGGGATGTTTTTCGTTTTTGAATATAACGTTAACGGAACTCTGGCCAAAAAGAAATTATTCTATAATAACAACGATGCTCCTCAATTAACTTCATATGAAGTTTATACATATAAAGAAAATCAAATTGAAAAGATCGAGACTTTCAATCCAAACGGTGAACGTAACAATATGAACACGTTTGAATATGACAGCAATGGAAATGTTAAAAAATCGGATTTCTATTCCATAAGCAATTCAACTCCATTTCTATCTTCATCTTATACTTATCAGTTCGACGATAAAATTAATCCTTTCCTGATTTTTGCAGCAGAAGGTTCTCCGGGAAAATATACTAATCCTAACAATATCATTACAGAGGTTCTGACTAATTATGGCATGAATGGATATCAATCGGAAAATGAAATAAGTTATACATACGAATATAACAGCTTGGGATATCCGGTTATGATTAACCAGAACAGTTACATATACGGTAATTAATTTTTGTTTATCCCGAATATGAGAAACACACTCCTTGTATTATCAGCTTTGCTTGTATTGAGTTGTAATAAAGATGATTCCGAAGATAAAACCGTTTATAGTTATTCCGGAACCTATTCTAATTTTGAATTTACCGAAAGTCTCATAAAGGAATTCACTCCCGGCATTTATCTGGAAGCAGAGATCCCAGCAGAAATTCCTAATTTAAAGTATGGACGTATTGAAATTGACTTCCGATATAATGGTGGCGGGTCACATTCATTTATGCCATTGTTCTATTATGGTTCTATCAATAAAAACCCAACCGATAATGCCGTTGAAGAACCAGGATTTCATATGGCTATTGAAATAGGTCATTATAATGTCATTCCCGATCCTGTTGATTTCTTCTTTTATACCATTTGTACTTACAAATATCCACGGTATTGCCGAGATTCATTTTGGCCGGTTATTACCGGAATCGATTATACATTTGTGATGGACAAGCGTCCTGATGGAATTCTGATCCAGTTAAAACAAGGAGAAAAGATCATCAATTCTTTTGCGCATGCTTATTTTCCCGATTCAACCCAGATGTTTTTCAAAGATGTCACATCATATACTGAAGCTAACAAGGGCGATTCCCTGCAAAAAACCTTAATGGTGGGTTATGGCTTTGCCGGAATAGAACCTGGAATCCATCAGTTTAATGGTAATATCCCGAGTTTTAGAATCTATGGTTATTCCAATGTTCCGGAAAAATCGGGTTACGAACTGGAAAATCTGAGGAATCAACATTGCGAAAATGAATTTGTAAAGTACAGTGTAAAGGATAAAACTTCAGGAACCGATAAATACATCCGCATTAATTACGATTATTGGCCTTATAAGTATGAAACGGCATCTTTGATACCGAATGGAGAAAAACAAACAATTATTAGAGATAAAATTTTAAATAACACCCAATTAACCTGGGATTTTGAAAAGAAGGATATTGGCTTTTATCAGATATACATTCAAACACTTAATAAGGAAGGTGATATCATTCATTCCACCACAACACCGTTTAACTTATGGGTTTATCCAAAAGAGTGGGAATTTGAATATTAGTCTAAAGTCGTTCCGAAGTTTAATGATCTCCTGGAATGTATTGGATTTATAACCTATAGAAGAGGATGCCTCACAATCTTCAGGACATCCTCTTCTATTTATTTTTATTTCACAAACGAAGCATTGTTCAAATAATCGTAACATTGTTTCACACCTTCGAACTGGGTCATGTTTCCTTTTACTTTTTCAATTTCCACAAAGTATTCGCTTAAATTATTGGCATAAGCTTTTTTGAAAATATTTTCAAAGTTCATCATACCCGATTGTCCCAAGACTTCACGGTCCTTGATATGCAAAACAGGAAAACGGGTTGGATATTTTTCGAAATATTCGAGTGGATCGTTCTGGCCCATTACCGTCCAATATACATCCATTTCGAAAAATACGAGAGCCGGATCGGTGTCATTCAGCAATAAATCATAAATAACATCCCCTTTCGGACGGAAGAAATCATTCTGGCTGGGTGCGGCAGCTTTTTCTGCTTCAGTCATTACGCGTTTAAACTCCATATTATGATTGTGATATCCCCATTTTATTCCGGCGCTTTTGGCAATTTCTCCGGCTTTATTGAATACTTCGCATACCAGTTTGGCATCGTCGTGGGTTTCGATAGTTGGCATTCCTGGTTGAACCAGCAGGTTTACTCCTAATTTTACATGGTCTTCGACAGTTTTTTTCCAGAAATCGGCGATCTGAGCTGTATTGTCGGCAGCATATTTGCGAACCGGAGGGTTAACATGTGAACTTGTTATTTTTATTCCATTATCTTCTACAATTTTACGGTAGTCGATAAGGTTATAATCTCCCATTTTACCTTCCCGGTATCCGGCAAGTTCTATTTTTGTGTAGCCTATTTCGGCTATTTTTTTCATTCCTGCTGGAACATTATCGGTTAATTCTTTACCTAATGAGTAAATTTGTAAACCTATTGCTTTTTTAGGAGCAAAAAATGAAGAGCCTGATTTTTCGGATGCCAGCACAGGTACCATGCTGCTTCCTACTACACCACCAACGGTTAATAATGATAACTTCTTTAAAAAATCACGTTTGTTTCCCATGGTATGTTTTATTGAATAATTAGAAAAGTAGAAAATAACTTTCAGATCTTATTGTGATGTAAAGGATCGACAGGGTTTTAGCCGCGCCGATCCTTCTTTTTGCAGCCTCTTTATTTTGAGAACAAGGAGGTAATTATAATGTGTATGTACTTCTGTATTCGTAATTGTTGAGACGATGCATTTCAGCTTCTTTATCATCGCCAAAGCTGAGTGTTGCAGGGTTCCATTTTACAGGACGGCCTAATTCTGTTGCAATGTTTCCAAGACAGCATAAAATAGCAGTACTGCTGCCAACTTCAATTGGAGCAATAGGATCGCGGCGCGAACGAACTGAATCGATAAAGTCTTGCATATGTGGTGCACTTATTTCAAAGCTTCCACCTCCTTTAGCTGCACTTTTTTGCATTTCTTCAAACATCTTCTTTCTTTCTGCATCGGTCATCTGCTTTGGTCTTCTACCGGCTAATTCAGCAGGTACAAGTTTGGGGTCAGAAGCTCCAAGATATCCTCTTGCTACTTCAATCCAGCCTTTTGTGCCGATAAATTTAATACCTTGAGCATTTGGCATGTCTTCAAGGTAAGGTTGTTCGGTCATTTCAATTCCATTCAGGTATCTGAAGGTTAAATATTTTTGTCCATTATAACCTTTAGGGGTAATCAACGCAGGTCCCGAACCATCCATACCAATTGCAGCCTGTGAAATATCGAACATATGTGCACCCCAGTCGGCCGTGAAACCATTACCGGTTTCGCGGTACCAGCGCCATGCTCCCCAAAGTTTTTCTCTTTCTTCAGGTTCTAACGAAATTGGAGGACAAAGATCAGGATGATAGTGAATTTTAGAATCATTTAACGGTCCCATCCATAAGTTCCAGTTTAAATTTCCGGGTACCGGCATTTCTGGTAAGTCGAGTGGTTTTGGAGGATCGCCAACCTTCGAATAAATTTTTTCAATATGACCAATGGCTCCAGTCTGAACCAATTCAATTGCTTTTTGGAATTCTTTGCTTGAACGTTGTTGACTTCCAACCTGAACTACCCTTTTATTATTCCTGGCAGTTTTTACCATTTTTAAAGCTTCCTGAATTGTAAACGACAATGGTTTTTGAACATAAACGTCTTTTCCTGCCTGGCAGGCATGTATTGTTTGCAGCGCATGCCAATGGTCGGGAGTTACTACTTCAACTGCATCAATGTCCTTACGGTTAAGCAAATCTTCGTAGCGTTCGTACATATCGCACCGGGCAGACATTGATTTGCTTGTTTGCCATGCTTCAACACGTTTTTTAAATCGCTGTTGTTTCATAGAGTCAACATCGCAACACGCAGCAACCTGAACTCCTGCAACACTTGCAAATCCTGCAAAATCGGACATAGCTTGTTGTCCCAGGCCTATAAAACCTAAAACAACTCTGTCACTCGGAGCTATTCTTACGCCGTTTATTGTCCAGCTTGGAAGGATGGTAAGTCCCGTAATACCTAGTGCAGACATGCCGAGGAAATTTCTACGGCTTAATCCACTTTTCTTATTATCGCTCATTGTTAGAAGCTTAAAATAAAGGTTAATACTAATATTTTGAAAAAGTTAAGATAATATCTTTTTAAGCACTTTGTTCCTGATTTAAGCTTTTTTTTACGAACTTTTAGAAGAATTATATATAATATTTACAATCTATAAGAAATTCAGTTAAATATATTATGTCTTAGTTACGTATTAAATGGTTTTTTTATAATCGAATTCCGTAACAAAAGAAATATCGTATCATTGGCATTAACTTCTCGTTTCAATCGAATGACAGCCTTTATGCACAACTTTATTTATAACAGTTTTGTGCCATTCCGAAAGTAGCGAGGAATCTTTCACAAAAGGTACTGTCTATCTGTAAATTATTAAGAATTTATATCCAACTCACGTTAATTTATAAAAAATATTATTTTTTGTTACAAATAAACGAAAACTGCCAGTCACCCAGAGCGGAGTCGAAGGGCGACCTGAAGATCCTATCCTTAAAAACAAGCTTTTCGTTCATACTTCGACTTCGCTCAGTATGACTTGGGGGCATTGCGGTATACTTCGACTCCGCTCAGTATGACTTGGCCAGTGCGGAGTCGAAGGATGGACTGATTCAGCTTTTTAAAAAAGGACTTCATAGTCAGCGCCGTCAAAACCTTTTAACTTTTGAAACAGCTTCTTCCGGGATTGTGTTGCAGTTAAATATTTAAACAGCCGCCATCTCCTTCGTTTCAACAGTATTTCCAGCTTTATCGTATGCTATAACTTTATAAGCTAATTTACCTGTAAAGGATATTTCATCCCTATATTCGAATGGTTTAATACTTATTTGTGGCGAATGCGGAACAATGGCAATTCTTTCGTTATTTCTGAAGATTTCATATCGTTCGATAGGTTCGTCTTTTGCAAATGCGGAATGCCATAAAACCTTAACAATTTTCTTATTATCACTTTCTGATATTTTCAGGGCTGGTTCACGGATAAAAATCATCCGGGCATTGGGGTCCTGAAAATAGTTGGTTTTACCATCTTTTACCTTTTGCGCCAGGAGTTCCACTGATTTGCGTTTCTCGGACGACATTCCATTTGGTTCAATTTGGGCTGCAGCTATATTTTGGAATAACTGACAGCGGGAATGATTGTCGCTGATTTGGCCAATCCCGATAATTAATGTGCTAACACCTGGTGTTGAAAGTGTGTAATGTATAAATGGATTGCTTGGCAATTCCGGTGTTCCAACCACCCGAACCACATGTTCCGGAAGATTGGACCAGGTTGCCGGTTTGGTATACATCGCTCCATCGGCAAATACCTTCATAGCTATTATACCCATATTTTTGGCTGCAGCAATCGGGATTACATTATGCTGCATGTTAAAGTTCAATTTATCGTTTGCATTTATGGCAACCAGCATTCCATCGATAATATTTTTGGTATCGCGGTGTATCATTTCAGTCATTACCAAAGGGGAGTAGTGTCCGCTGAATCCGATATGCCTGATAAGCTTTTCATTCTGAGGATTTAATCCTGTTTTATTGGTACCATCGCGGTAGTCGAGCAATGCTGCCAATGCTCCAATTCTTTCAGCGTTTGGGTCAGGATTGTCATAACCTTCATAAGCTGCTTCCACATCTTCCATAGAACTTACTGTGTGGAGTAGCAACATATCGAGATACGATCCTTTTGGAAAATTACCTTTTCCGTCTCCAAATACCTGCGATAAAGTTCTGCGCACATCACTGATTGTTCCACCTTCGGGATCGCCATTGCTCCAATAATCAATTTTTAATGTCTCACTTTTCCCTTTTGCATAACGAAGTTGTGACTTGCTTGTGAGGAATATGGCTTTTCGTTTATTTTCATCATAATTGCTGAGTCCCGGAACTAAACCCAACTGTCGAAAAGCTTTTCCATAGTTTAGCTGGCTTGGTCCATACAGGTTAGAAGTATCGAAATAGTTTACGCCTGCTTCGTAAGCTTTAATGATAATCGGTACCGGATTAACATCTGCCGGAGTCCATTGCAACGAAGCCTGACCGCCTAATCCAAATGTAGTAACATCAAAATTGAGCTTTCCAAATGGTCGTTTCATTAATGCATTGGATTTTCGACCAGCAAATGAGATATGGGGTGCAGCCAATATTCCTGCTGAAACAACTGATGATTTTTTTATAAAATCACGTCTGGTATTAGTGTCGTCTTGCATAGTTATAGATTTTATGGGGATAATTAAGTGTATGCAAATTACAATATTTTCAGATATTTGAAAAATAAAAAACAGATGGAGGATGTGCATATTCAGGCTGAAAGTCTGAGATAACAAATGGCGAATATGCCACCAAGACACCAAGACTCAAAGAATCACCAAGAAAGAAGATATTAATCCTTCGTGCACCTTTGTGCCTTCGAGCCTTAGTGGCGAATATGCCACAAAGACACCAAGACTCAAATAATCACCAAGAAAGAAGATATTAATCCTTTGTGCACCTTTGTGCCTTCGAGCCTTAGAGGCGAATAAGTCACCAAGACACCAAGACTCAAAGAATCACCAAGAAAGAGTATATTAATCCTTCGTGCACCTTTGTGCCTTCGAGCCTTAGTGGCGAATAAATCTGATTCAAAGCTATTCATGTGCATTCTTTATATCAAACAAATTATACTGTTTGGTCATTTGTTCCTACGAATAGCCTTTTTGTATTGACTAATCAGTAACACCATATTTATGTGAGTTCATATTCCTTGAGCTGAATTTTTGTGTTTATTGTTCCGGCAGAACTTTTCAAGAGTTGAATGAAAAGGATAAAGTGATATTGCTTCTTTGGTATTTCCTAAAATTCCATTAGGTTTGTGCTTCAATTTTTTTAAACTAAAATTTTGAGCAGTGGATATATTTGATAAAATTAAAACTAACAAAGGCCCGCTTGGCCAATATCAGAAAGATGCACAGGGTTATTTTATGTTTCCAAAACTGGAAGGTGAAATAAGCCCTCGTATGAAGTTTCGTGGTAAAGAAGTTCTTACCTGGAGCTTGAATAATTATCTTGGTTTGGCCAATCATCCTGAAGTTAGAAAAGCCGATGCAGAAGGTGCAAAGGAATGGGGTTTAGGTTATCCTATGGGTGCACGCATGATGTCGGGACATACCAGCAAACATGAAGAACTTGAGCGCGAGCTTGCTGCTTTCGAGAGTAAAGAAGATGCATACCTTCTCAATTTTGGTTATCAGGGTATGGTATCTATTATTGATACCCTTGTTAGCCGTCACGATGCGATAGTTTACGATTCGGAATCGCATGCCTGTATCATGGACGGAATATTTTTACATAAGGCCAAAGGTGGAAAAAGCTTTGTTTTTCCACACAATACGATTGAAAAATGCGAAAAAATGCTTGGTTTCGCTAAAAAGATTGTAGAAAATACCGGTGGTGGTATTATGGTTATTACCGAAGGTGTGTTTGGTATGTCGGGCGACCTTGGTAAAATAGATAAGATTGTTGAATTGAAAAAGAAATTCAATTTCCGCTTGTTAATTGACGATGCTCACGGCTTTGGTACCATGGGCGCAACAGGCGCCGGTACAGCCGAACATTTTGGTGTGCAGGACCAGGTAGATTTATATTTTGGCACTTTTGCCAAAGCCATGGCAGGAATTGGCGGTTTTGTTGCAGGCCCTGAAACGGTTATCGATTATCTCCGTTATAACATGCGTTCGCAGATTTTTGCAAAATCACTTCCGATGCCTATTGTTATTGGCTCTCTTAAGAGACTCGAGCTTATCAAAACAAAACCGGAACTTCGTGCTAACCTTTGGAAAATAGTAAATGCATTACAAACCGGATTAAGATCTCGTGGATTTAATCTTGGTAATTCAGAATCGCCGGTTACTCCGGTTTTCTTAAATGGAACGGTCCCTGAAGCAACCAATATTGTGTTCGATTTACGTGAAAACTATAAGATATTCTGTTCTATAGTAGCTTATCCGGTAGTTCCGAAGGGAGTCATCATGCTTCGTATCATTCCAACTGCCGACCATAGCCTCGAAGATGTTGAATATACATTAAAAGCTTTTTCTGAAATCAGGGAAAAATTGGAAGCTGGGAAATACCAGGCTGATAGTATTGCTCCTGTTGGAAATTAATTTAAATAGTATTAAAGTAACAAGTATCAAGTAGCGAGACAACAGCTAAATAAGGCTGTTCTAATCATTACTTGTTACTTGGTACTTTCAGCAACAAAAACGGCTGTTTTTCTTTTTACTTCGTACTTATTACATCCTACTATTTCGTTACTTCTTCTGAGCCTGCACTATTTGCCTTATTCCTTCCTGGTATGTTGTGGGTACAACTCCAAATTTCTTTTCAAATTTTGAAGAATCGAAAACATAATCCCTGTCATACTGATACATCATTTCGGGTAGTTCCTTCATCAATGGTATAAATAAACCCATTAGTTTTAGCATCCACAAAGGTACCACCATCATTTTATTATCAACTTTCATTTCGCTGGCAAACATTTCTATAAATTCTTTTCCGGTGAATTGTTGTTTATCGGTTGGTAAATGCCACACCTGGTTGTAGGCGTCGGGAGTGTTTCCTAATAATGCAGTTGCTTTGGCTGCATCAGGCGTGTAAGTAAACGAATGTTTATTATGGGGATTACCCATCCAGTTAGCTTTTTTACCTTTTTTAAAGTTTGCCATAATAAGCATATCGAATAAACTCTTGTCACAGTGCGGACCATAGAAATCGGCCGAACGGGCTATCAAAGCTGTAAGCTGCCCGGTATTGATTTCCTTCAGGATCATATCCGAAATTTCTTTCCGTACCTGTCCTTTTTTGCTGGGCGGGTTGATGGGTGAGCTCTCTGTCATGCCTGGAATGGTATTGATGTCGTACATATACACGTTATCGAAAAATACCAGTTTCGACTTATATTTTTTGCATGCCTCGATCACAGCACGCATCAATTTGGGCCAGGTTTCGCGCCATACTTTGATGTTGTATTCAAAGCCAACCACCAGGTAAACAACATCCGAACCTTCAACAGCCTTATCTACGACAGATACATCCGATAAATCGGCAGGAAAAAGTTCATCGGTAGGGTTTATTTTTTTTGGGTTACGGCTAACCAAACGAATTATATCGGTATAAGCTGATAGTTCTTTTGCCAGAAGTTTACTGATTGTTCCGTTGGCTCCTAAAATGGTTTGCATGGGTAATATGGGTTAAAAATTAATGGTCAAATAACAAACGCAGAAAATTGGGATTTGTTTAAAATGTATGTTTGTGATGTTTTTAACGCTTCCATATTGAATATAGAGTTCAGGATACGACTTTATTATTGCGATTTTAAATAAAACATGATATAGAAAAATGCGACACTAATAATCGTAAACGACCAACCAAGAGTGGATACTGACTCAGATTTATATTTTTCCACGATCTGTTTATATTTTGAATTTCTCTCATAAAAAAGGAGAAGTATGCCCGCAATTAGAAAAAAGAAAATAAAATAATCAAAAGCCCGGGTTGTAATAAATGATTTAAGGTTCAATAGTTTACAAAATAGATTGAATTTAAGTCTTTTAGTATTTAACGTTTGCTAAAAAAAATTAGCAAAATCGATCGGTCAAAAAACAACTTACTATAAAAGTTTCCCGTTCTTTTTTAAATATTCGAAATTCTCATCTGCCTTTTCAGATATCTTTTTCATAGTATTCTCATCCATTTTCATTCTACTTAACATATCAACTAATTCATTCCATTGGCCTAACAAATTAAAGGATGATTGATAACCATTTCCCAAACATGTTAATGCATTATTAAGGTTAATTTCCCAATATCCTCTGGTACCTCCAATGCGGTTGAGAATACCTTTAATTTTTAATGCATTGATTGGTAGGGGTCAACTACCGATTGAAACACCAGGATTTTTGATTGGGCGGCACCAACCTCCAATTGAAAGTCGTAAATTTTGGATTGGAAAGGGAAACAGGGCAACATTTCGACTCCGCTCAACGACCGGCATTTTCGTAATACCGAAGACCAGAGCCCTGAGCGGAGCCGAAGGGCCGGATTTAGAACATTTGAATGCCTAAATATATATAATATGGCTTTTCGTACCTGAAGTCGGGCGTTTCGACTATCGAACTCACGTTAAATAATAATATTTAGGATGGGATTTTTCTGTTATTGCCTTTTATTTTTCTCCTTCCTATAGATAATCTCAAAATAATACTTAGTTTACTATCGTTGTTTATGATTAAAAACTAAGCAGAATGATTGTAGGGTTAGTATCGGCAAAAGAGACATTGAAAAGAAAATTTGAGGTGGAGATGACAGAAAAATTGGAGTATCTTCCAAATTATAACATCCAGCCAAATCGCACCTGTATATTTATAAGTTCTGATAAACCGGGACAGTTTTCCGAATACCACTATGGAATGATTCCTTCCTGGTCGAAAGAACCGGTTCCATATTACCATGCACCTGTCGAAAGTCACAAAACAGAGCATAAGGAAGGAATTTTGAGAAAAGATATTATTCTTGATCAATCGTTTCGAAAACCTATCCGCAGTCAACGTGGTATTTTGCCTATCGATTATTTTATTGTCCCCGCAAAAAACAACATTCCTTATCTGGTTTTTCCGACCGAGAAAAAGAATCGACCTGTTGCCCTGGCCTGTATATGGGATTGCTGGAAAAAAGAAATTACCGATCCATTGACTTATGGTTTTGCCATTCTCACCATTCCGGCATTTGGAGTATTCAAAGAAGCAGGCATCGAATATTTGCCTGTTGTACTCGATGAATACCAATATCGCAAATGGCTCAAACCCAATTTATCGTTAACAGCAGTAACCGAAATGCTGGTACCGGTACCCAAAACCGAACTGAACGCATTTCCTGTCTCAAATGAAATTTGGAACTGTGAAGATAATGACCGAAGGTTGATCGCCAACCAGGGGGAATTGTTGGTAAAGGAAAAAGCGATGATAAAACCTACCATTGCTGAGAAATTTCAAAGGAAAAAATTCCACGATAGTCCCGGTTTTGACTGGGGATATATGAAGATTGGAAAATAGTCGTTCCGATTAAAGGTCGGTATAAAATTGTTGTGCACTAGCCTGAATTGTGAAACTGACTAACAAAATCGTCCAATATTTTTTCATCCCGAATATAAATTGTGATTTACTCCAGCTTCCTAATTATTTCATTCATCGCCTCCACCATCATCGGGTGATTAAAAATGCCATCGTCCGAAAGGTGCTCGTTGGCTTCGGCAATTTTAAAATCAACGGTATCAATCATCAGGGAGCAGATTTCGCTTATGTGTTTCACTCTCGAATCCTGCAAATAAGCCAGTAGTTCACATACCGATGCTGATGCATTTACAGCGTAGGAAGCGTCCCAGTCCTTATGATTTTCAGTATCGGGGGCGTGGCTTACTACTTTTTTCAGGCATAGATCCAATGATTGACAGTTGAAATTTTTATTCAGGAACGATTTCTCGCAATAATCCATTGCTTCTTTCAATAATTTAGGCTTCCCGAAATTGTGTTTGTTCGAAAAATTTTCATAGTCGGGATAAAGCTTTTTACATATTTCCAAAGCGAGTTGAAATTGGGTTTCAACACTGGATTTTTCAAGTAGTTTGGTTATTTTATCAATAAAAATTAAGTATGCTTGCATAACACTAAAGTATATACATTTACTTATCAAATGTAATAATAAAAATCGCTGAAATAATTGAAAGTCACTCAGGATATTCTTCCATTAAATAATTTAATTACAAATGCGAATTAAGGGGTTAAACGATTAAAGTATGCAGTTTGGATCCAAGGGAACCCTATCTCGTATTCTTCAGGCTGAAAGCCTGAGACATCACAGCCTTGGGTGAAACCCAAGGCTCAAAACGCTCCCCACTTCCGTTCAGACTGAAAGGCTGGGACAAAAGCCGGTATCGAATAGGCGGGTATAAACCCTTATCGCAGACATACAGCCTGCAAAAACAAATGGGATCTCTTTACGACAGGGCGTTGCCCTGTCCTTTGCAGTCTCAGGCTTTCAGCCTGAAAAACGGGGTCAGGCGATAATTTTGCCAACATAAAGTGTTTACCCTTAATTCGCATTACAACTCTCGCAATAGGTTTTTCGGAGGTATTCATTTTCGAGTAATTGAAAAGTTACTCCTCCTTTTCCATATGTATTGAATAACGTACAAAAACGTTTTTTATCAAGGTTATATGCATTTAATAGAATTGCCCGGTATTCAGGACGGCGGGTCAGTTTTTCATCAATAATGGTCAGGTTGAGGTAATAAAAAAGAAGGTCTTTGTTTACATCTACCGACTTAACTTTTTTTGCCAGTAAGCGGGTTGCCCAATCGTACTGTGAATAGGAAGAAAAATATTGGGCAAGGGTTAAATAATCATAATCGGATAAAGGAACTTGGTGAAAATTGGAATATATGTATTTCAACGACTTGTCCTTATTGACAAAATCACCTTTTTTCATATAATATTCGCACATGATGATCTCATAATTAATGAGCATTCGTTTGATCAGGTTTGGCGGAATACCGTAATTTTTAAGACTTACAATTTCTTTTTTAAAATCAGGTGGACTTATTGCCTGGTCGCCAAGAATCCATACCTTAAATTTTAAAGCAGTTAAATTGTATTTCAAATGTCCATCGTTTGGGATCAGATCCTGTAATTTCTGAAGTTCCAGAAATGTGCTATATACATCCGACTCATTCATGAGGTATTTAAAAATGGAATTTTTATCGAGTAATAAGCTGAACTCTAATTTTTCAGGTATTTCCAGTTTATCGATATAATTCACCGATACCTCATGGTTTCGAACCTTTTCGAATATAGAATTCTGAATATCAATAGCCTGTTCAAGATTATGATCTGAAACTGACTTAGAAAACATATCCACCAATTTGTCCACTTTCAGACTCTCATATTTATTTTTCTTCGAAAGCTCCAGTATTACAATTGCCTTTCGATGTTTTTGGAGATAAGGTTCCAAATCGTCCATCAGTTTTTTGTCCCTGAGTTTTTCTTTGATTTGCACTTTGCTTAATTCTGCCAGGTTTGAATAAGGTGATATACTGATGTCATTAAGGAAATCGACCCAATTTTCAGTCGCCAGAATATCGGTAATAATTTCGGGAGTTTGAAACGATTGCAACGCATTCACTATACTCTGAGCCCGTTCCTGTTGTAATTGAACGTTGCGCTCTTCATTTCCTTCGATAGACGAATACGCCCGGATAGAAATTTTCCGGATATTAAAATCGGTAAGTTGCAAAGAATCATAAAGAGGTTTGATATCGGCGGCCGAATATTCTGATTTATTTCGGTTGAAAGGGATTTCAAAGGTAAAAACCTTATGCTGAAGTATGTATTTCTCTTGTTCTTTTAAGCTGGTATCGAAGGAAGATTTATATGTAAGAGTATCGAAATACAAGCCCATATCCAGCAAATCCCAGCGGTACGATTTCAAATCATAAAATGCGTTATAATAGCAGAGGTATTTATTCTTGATAAAAGCAATATTAAATTCTATGTTTTTATCCCGGAATTTCTCAGGGACTTTTCCCATGCTAACTACAAGATAACCAGATTGGGAGGGTATAATATTCTTTTTTAATTGCTTTAAATAAATGGGAGGCTGCAACTCACCCATCACCAAATATTTTCTGCTTATTTTTTCGACTGAACAGTCGTATCGGTCCTTTCCAATAATATCAATGGCAACTCCATCAATGTTCTTTTTTAACATTTGATCGAACCATTCTTTTTGACTTACCACCAGATAAAGGTTGTCATTTTCATCCATCCTGATTCCATATGTTACTTCCTTGGGTTTTAGCTTTATTTGGAGTAAACAGGCCTGGCATTCTTTGGAGTTGTTTTCGGGCAATTTGATATCATAATATTTTTGGCTGTATAAATAACTAAATGCTGGAAATAATAAGAAAGCCAAAAAAATAAGAGATGGTTTCATGAAAAAGATGTTGGTGGAAAGGTTAAATATATGGAATATTTTAAATGGATGAATTTTGGAGTAGATAATTCATAAACCAGATAATAACTCACCCCCAGCCGCTCTCCTGAAATCTCCTGAAAGAGAGGGAGCGAGATGTAGGGTTTTTAAAGTCTCTCCTTTTCTGGAGAGGGACCGAAAGCTTTCGGGATTATAGTGAGGTGGGCAAAATTCATGAATAATTCAGGTTGGGTAAAATTCATTCCTCACGATCAAATTAAAAAACATACAACCAAATCGGCTTTGCAATGTCTTAATAAGAATAAATAAAAACTTACGCTTATGAAATTTTCTCTGATAAATTTTATCGCGCTTTTTTTGCTAATGGTTACCGGAGTGTTCTGGGGAACATGGTTTCCGCTATCACAATCGCTCGAAAGTTTTTCAGCCAGCGAGTTTATCAGCATCGGAAAGGTGATTATTGCCAATGTTGCCATGCCAATGGCTTTTCTTATGCCTGCCTGTATTATGTTTATGATCATTTCGACTTTAATGCACACCAATAAATATTCGAACAGTTTTTATTTTGGGGGTTGCTGCCATTATTTTTATCGTGATTGCCTTGTTTGTTACCTTAATTATTCTCGTACCAATCGATAACGATATTAGAACCTGGACAACCGATACTATCCCATCAAATTGGGAACAGCTCCGCAATAAATGGAAAATATCTCATTTTATTCGAACTATGTCTTCCTTACTGAGTTTTGCCTGTTTTTCTATTTCAGTATTAACCATAAAAAGTTACCTTAAATAATCATAAAATTATTTTACTAACCTTCCGGAATCATTCTCATGTAGTGATTTTCCCATCTTTCATAAACATAAGTAAATCATAGATAACCGAATTTTTGTATTCCATCACAATTATACGTTTAATTGTATTTACACTATTGACATTCCGCTCCATCGGTTGTAATTTTGTAAAGGGTAAGTATTTTGGTTTAAGGTTAATTGTTAACTATCCTAGAACCTGATTACCTGAACAAAAAAACCCATTTTCGCCGCCTTAGATTCTAATTATATTCAGGAATTTTTTTACTGAACTCTATGCATTTACAGAGAGCTTTATAAGTTGATTTTGATTCTTATTCTTAAAGTAATGCAAAACGTTACCATTGTGTTTTTTAATTACCCAACCTTGGCGTATCCAGTATGTATGTAAAAAAGCTGGAAATTTAATTATTGAAAGATTAATGCAATAAATATGTTGTAAATTTTTAATTAAACTAATTACCATGAAATCCAATTGTTTTACCATATGCTGTCTCATTATAACTGGCATAATTATCAGTTTCAATGTTTATTCGCAGCCTCGTGAATCAGTTAATCTTAACGATCAATGGAAATTTAAATTGGGTTCGTTTTCCGGGGTTCAGAATCCCGGTTTTGACGATAGCTCATGGGGAACTATAACTTTGCCTCATACATGGAATAATCTCGATGGACAGGATGGAAATGGCTATAAAAGAGAAACTGGCTGGTACCGGAAAAAATTGAATATTCCTGCAACTTACCAGGGTCGAAGGTTATTTCTTCGTTTTGGAGCTGCAAATCTGGTTTCTACAGTATATATTAATGGTAATGAAGTTGGTGTGCATCGTGGCGGGTATGCTGCTTTTATTTTCGATATCACTTCAAAAGTTATTTTTAACGCATCAAATACCATAGCTGTTAAAGTAGATAATTCTAACCGCGATAGCATTGCCCCTCTAAGTGCTGATTTTACTTTCTGTGGCGGAATTACCCGGTCAGTGCAGTTAATTGTCACCGATCCAATAACTATTTCTTTGACTGATTATGCCTCCCCGGGGATTTATATCACTCCAAAGGATGTTAGTGAAATATCTGCCGGTGTTAGTGTTAAGGTATTAATTAACAACTATTCTGCTACAACTCATTCCATTTATAAAACCATAAATATTAAAGACTCCAGAAACAATATTGTTGTTTCCAACACCGAACTGATAAGTTTGGCGGCTAATAGCAGAACCGAACCGGTCAAATCATTTACTATAAATAAACCTGTATTATGGAATGGAAAAATAAACCCATATCTATATAAAGTGGAAGTGATACTGAAGGAAAACAACATCATTAAAGACTCCCTTTCTCAACCTTTTGGATTACGTTATTATCAGGTAAAAGCAGACTCCGGTTTTTACCTGAATGGGAAACGATATCCATTGTATGGTGTAAATCTGCATGAAGATAAAATTGATAAAGGAAGGGCAATTTCCAATACCGATCGTCAGGAAGATATGAATATTCTCAATGAACTTGGAGTAAACTTCATACGATTGTCGCATTATCAGCACGATCAGTATACTTATGATCTTGCTGATAAAAATGGCATTGTTTTATGGACAGAAGTTCCGTTGATAAACAGCATCGCGAATACAACTGTATTTTCGAATAATATTAAAGAACAACTCAAAGAACTGATCCGACAAAATTATAATCATCCTTCGGTTATTTTCTGGGGTTTATATAATGAAATTCTTCAAAAAGCCGGCCCGGATCCTTTACCATTAACAAAAGAACTTAATACTCTTGCTCACCTGGAAGATGCAACCCGACTTACAACAGTGGCATCAAACAAAGACAATCAGGCTGTAAATCTAATAGCCGATCTGGTTTCGTTTAATAAATATTATGGTTGGTACTCCAGCAACACTCAAGGCTTTACCGATTGGTTGGCAGCAATAAAAACGAAACCTCTATCTTTGCCTGCAGGACTTAGCGAATATGGCGCCGGAGCAAGCACAAAGCATCATGAACTTTATCCTGTTATGCCCAATAATAGTACCGACTGGCATCCTGAAGAACTGCAAAATATTTTTCATGAACAGTATTGGAAAAGCATAAAGAAATATCCATTTCTGTGGCAAACCTCAGCTTGGGTAGCTTTTGATTTTTCTTCGGATGGCCGCAACGAAGGTGACCGGCCTGGCATAAATGATAAAGGTCTGGTAACACAGGATCGTATGATTAAAAAGGATGCTTTCTTCTTCTATAAATCTCAATGGTCGAAAAATCCGTTTGTATATATAACAAGCAGAAGGTACAGTGAACGAACTGATGAAATGACTTATGTAAAAGTCTACTCTAACTGCGATTCAGTTAAGTTGTTTGTAAACAATTACTCTTATGGCGGCAAAAAAGCAACCGATAACGTATTCCTCTGGAATGACATTATTTTGGAACCAGGCGTAAATATAATCAGGACAAAAGCATATTCAAAAAATGCAACTTATACTGACTCCTGTATCTGGCGGTTCGATGCTATAAAAGCTGAAAAAACAATCAGAATTAATTTTCAGACAAATACTACCACTACACCAACAAATTATTTGGCAGATATTGGAGCTGTTTATGCACCTAAAGGAAATGGCTTAACTTATGGATGGCATCTGGATAATACTGCAAATGCAAGGTTGAAGAACTTATGGCCAGATAAATTATATGATACTTATAATCATTTCCAAAAAACTTCTCCTGCCAATTACTGGGAAATAGCACTTAAAAATGGTTCTTACCTAGTACAATTAGTATCAGGAGATCCGGTACTTTTTGATAGTAATTTTAAAATTATGGCTGAAAACAAATTAATTCTGAATGGTATTCCTTCGAAAGAAAAGCCATGGTTAACCCATTACGACACTGTAATGGTCAAGGATGGCAGACTTACTATCCGTGCTGCCAATGATGCCATCAATTCGAAAATAAATTTCATACATATTACCAGGGTCGATTCTACCAATCTTGGATTGGGTAAAAAGGTTTCCCAGTCAAGCACATTATACGGCGGTAACCCCGGAAGGGCTATTGATGGCAACACGAATGGTTCATGGGTAAATGGTTCGGTTATACATACCAAAAATGAATTAAATTCATGGTGGGAAATGGATCTCGGAGATAGTTACCAGATTAGTACAATTCAGGTATGGAACAGGATAGATGCTTGTTGCAAAGCTTACTTGTCGAACTATTATGTTTTTGTAAGCAATCAGCCCTTCCTGTCCAAGCAATTAACCACTACCCTGAACCAATCTGGAGTTTGGAATACTTTAAAATCTTCCTTTCCTAATCCATCAACAACTATTGCTGTTAATAGGACAGGCCGTTATATAAGAATTCAGCTAGCCGGAACTGCTACACTGAATATGGCTGAAGTTGTGGTTATGGGAGCTTTAAAGTTACCTCCTGCCGCACCTTCAGCATTAAAGGCATTATATGCAGCACCTGCCATAAACCTCAGTTGGAACGATAACTCTAATAATGAAATAGGTTTTACTATTGAAAGAAAGGTGGCAAATACAGTTTTTGAGTTAATCGCCAGGGTAACTCCGAATACAAAAACATATATTGATCAAACCAGTCTGAAACCTGGTATAACTTATACATACCGGACAAAGACATATAACAATGATGGCTCATCAAATTATTCAAATGAAGCTTCGATTACAGTTCCTGGAGGTTCTGTTATTCAAAATCTAGCTTTACATAAGCCTTCAACTCAATCGAGTACCCTTTATGGAGGAGTACCTGAAAGAGCTGTCGATGGCAATACCGACGGATTCTGGGCAAATGGCTCAGTGACGCACACAGCATCCAATTTAAATGCCTGGTGGGAAGTGAATCTTGGTGCAGTCTATTCTATCAGTAATATTGAAGTCTGGAACCGTGTTGCCAGTTGTTGTATGGCACGATTATCAAATTATTATGTTTTTGTCAGCGACCAGCCATTTCAGTCAAAACAGCTAAATACAACATTAAATCAGGTAGGTGTTTGGTATGTATTTAAATCTGCATATCCGAATCCTTCCGATATTCATAATGTAGGCAGAACCGGTCGCTACGTGAGGGTTCAACTTGCCGGAACTGCTGAATTGAATTTAGCTGAAGTTATTGTAAATGGATCTGTTTCACAGCTTAAATCACTGGATGCTAATATCGATTTACCTGCCGAAAATGAACTATTGAATATTGAGGTTTATCCTGTTCCATTCAAAGATATACTTATGATAAATAGTAATCAGGAATTGAGTCAAATAGAACTTTATAACATTTTGGGTGAGAAAATCATTTCACTCGTTTGTAAAGAAGTGACTGCCGAATTACAGACACATATACTAAAGCCAGGATTTTATATTGTTAAAGTAAAATCTGCCGATAATCAGGTTAAAGTTTTTCATGTAGTTAAAAATTAAACGAAAAAAATCATTTATGAGGCTGCCTCAACAGTCAATTATTTGCCATTTCGTACTTTGACTTCGCTCAATATGACGCTCAATATCACAAGCAATTAACTTTCAAGCGTCAGGCTGTGCGTAGTCGAAGCCTTTTTAACTTTTGAGACAGCCTCTTTTTATTTTTAATCATGAAAAATGATTATCCATTTGATTTCGCCAAAAAATTTTATTTCAAGGTTTGGGTGACTTCATAGCGTATCCCTAAATTACTAACCTTCCGAAACTATTCTGTTATAGTGAGAAACACAATTTCATTTATTTATTTATGCTATAGATAACCGAATTTTTGTATTCCATCATAATTATAAAGATAAAAAAAGTACCATCATGAAAAAGTTTATAAAACAATCCTTATAAGCAGCCCCAAATAGCTCTATTCCAAAGCTTTTCGGGGACTAAACACCCTTCGACTCCGCTCAGGGTGAAATTTTATTGTCATGCTGAGCTGAGTCGAAGCAGCCCCAAAGAGCTCTATTCCAAAGCTTTTCTGGGCCTAAGCACCCTTCGACTCCGCTCAGGGTTGACACTCCATTCTCAACTTCTTGCTTTTATATATAAAATCCTAGCAGTATCGTTCAGATATTAATGTTAGATTTTCCGATTTTAACCGTTATTTTTACAGCTTGAATTTTCAATTAACAAAATAAATAGTGATTTTTAAAGCTTTTTTTAAATAGGAAAATTATAAACAGGTTGATTTTATTGGTAATGCAAAATAATCGAAGTAATTTATTGCTGAACAGTGTTAGCCTTTAATATGTTATATTAAAATGGATGTTTCCACATTATTGAAAGAATTAAACGAAACTTGTAAAAACACCTTAATTGAACATCTTGGTATTGTTTTTACAAATGTTTCGGAAGGTAAACTTGTAGCCACCATGCCGGTTGATCAAAGAACTACCCAGCCAATGAAGTTACTCCATGGCGGAGCAATTTTAGCCCTTGCTGAAACAATTGGCAGTGCAGGGTCTTTTATCATGGTCGACAGAAATAAATTTACAGTGGTTGGAATGGAAATAAATGCAAATCATATTGGAAACACTACTTCAGGACTGGTCACCGGTTATGGTCGCCTATTGCATAAAGGAAAAACCACCCATGTTTGGGAAATATTGGTGAACGACCAATATGGCAAACCTGTATCTATTTGCCGGATGACCAATATGATTTTAGAAATAAAAGAAGGAACTGCTAACTAAAAATATCCATGATAGCGATCATTTGAAATTGCAGAATTTATCATGAATATTTAGCTCCTCTAACCTTTTGAGGTTTGAGAATTTTAAAACAAAAATTTTATGCACTCAAATACTTTAATAACAAATACTTTATACAACTTTCAAAAGATATGTTTTTCAAAGAATATTCCCTTTGTATCTTTTTGTTTGCCTCATAAAAAAGTGATATCAACATTGCTTCAATACAAATCGAAACCATCAAAAATTCAGTCCCTGGATGAAGTAAATCATAAAAAAGGCTTTATTGTGGCTCCATTTTATGAAGATCAGAATTTTCCGGTTTATTTTTTACAACCGGATATTGAGATTCATGGCAATCAAGTTGACGATTCTTTTTTTAAAATTTTAGAACCTGTCAGTTTCGAAAAGCCTACCCCAACAAAGAAGGATTATTATGTTGCCAGTAAAAACGAATATATCGGACAGGTAAATGCTATCACTAATACCATCAGGGATTCCGAAATTGAAAAAGTAGTATTATCAAGAGTGCAACTTGTTGATAATTATGATACCGATGCTTTAGAAATATTCTATGCATTATGCGAAAAATATCCACGGGCTTTTAAATATATTTTTAATATTCCGGGAGCAGGTTGCTGGTTGGGTGCAACGCCCGAACCACTTGTTGATATTCACGAAAATGTTGTTGAAACTGTTTCTTTGGCTGGTACTCAGAATTTAAATGGCATCCCGGTAGAAGCAATTAAATGGCAATCGAAAGAATTGCAGGAACAAAAATTCGTAACTGATTTTATTGAGGATCGTCTCATAAAATTTGGAATTACTAATTATGAAAAACTCGGTCCTATAAGTTCGCCGGCAGCAAACTTGGTGCATTTAAAATCTGTTTTTTCATTTGACAGGGAAATATTGAAAGGCAGAATAGGTGAATTTGTTTCGGTATTACACCCAACTCCTTCCGTTTGTGGATTGCCCCGAAGAAAAGCCTATGAATACATTAATAAACTCGAACTTCATAACCGGGAATATTATACCGGGTTTTTAGGTCCTATAAATATTGACGATGCAACTCATGTTTATGTAAATTTGCGTTGCATGAAAATGCTCGACAATAAATTTGCATTATTTATGGGTGCAGGAATAACTTCAGGTTCTGATCCGGAAAGCGAATGGGAAGAAACAAATCAGAAAATGATGACCATGTTGAATGTAATTAACAGTTTAAATAATAAATGAGCAACACGATTAATGCCCGGCAAGGTATCAGCAATCTGCCTGAAATCTGCTTTCAACATGGATTAAAAAAAGCGATAATTTGTCCCGGGTCACGTAATGCTCCACTTATTCTTTCATTCACAAGACATAAGTCAATCGATTGTTTAAGCATCACCGACGAACGTTCGGCCGGTTATTTTGCTTTAGGAATTTCGCAGTTTACAGGCGATCCGGTTGCTGTAATTTGTACATCGGGCACAGCGGTTTTAAATATTGCTCCCTCTGTTGCCGAAGCTTACTATCAAAATCTTCCGCTCATTATTATCACTGCCGACCGTCCAAAAGAATGGATCGACCAGGCTGATGGACAAACAATTCGTCAGGCTGATATTTTCAGAAATTATATAAAACAAAGTTTTGAACTGCCATTAGAAACACCGCATGCTGATGACCTTTGGTATTTTAACCGCACAGTTTCACAGGCAATCAATACCGCATTGGCATTTCCGGCTGGACCTGTTCATATCAATGTTCCATTGAGAGAACCGTTGTACACTCCTTTACCTGATGCTCAAAGCCCCATTGGCACGATTACTTCTCCTAAACTGAATCAATCGGTTTCAGAGATTGAAGGTTTTGTAAATAGCTGGAAATCTTCAAAACAAAAAATGATCATTTTTGGTGTGAACCGAAAAAATCCGGAACTTAACGAATTAGCGCAAAAACTATCCAAACGAAGCGATACTCTTGTTTTTGCCGAAAATATTTCCAATGTGAGTGGCAATGATATCGTCTATTCTCCTGAAACTTTTGTTGCTGCTTTAAATGATGATGAAAAGCAAAATTGTAAACCAGATATTCTGATAACAATAGGTGAGGGAGTGGTCTCAAAACGGCTGAAACAATATTTAAGGGCTTTTTCACCAAAGGAACACTGGCATATTGGCTCGTCATCAAATTATATCGACACTTTCAAAAGTCTTAGTTCTATTCTTCAGGTGGATCCAGTTATTTTTTTTGCCAATTTAAGTGAACAAGCCGATATTCAAACTGCTTATTCAATCTTGAAAAATAAAATCGGGTCTTTATCCGAAAAGCATAATAAATTTATTTCAATTATTGCAATGAATGATTTGCATGCCATGCATCATATTTTAAATGGAATTCCTGGAAATTCCATCGTGCATTTGGCAAACAGCACACCCATCCGGTATTCACAGCTTTTCCCGGTTATTAGCGATATTGCATATTTTTGCAACAGAGGTACTTCCGGAATCGATGGATGTATTTCGACGGCTGCGGGTTCTGCTTTTATTTCAGGCAAAACAACTTTTGTAATATCAGGCGACCTGGCATTTATTTACGATTCCAATGCGTTGTGGAACAATTATATCAATGCAAATCTTAAAATTATCGTTATCAATAATAACGGCGGAAATATTTTTAGCCTGATTGAATCCGGCGACGAAATGGAAAAAGCCCGGCCCTTTTTTGAAACACCTCACCGTATAAAAATAAAGGCTCTGGCCGAAGCTTATAATGTGAGTTATCTGGAATGTAACGAAATTTCTTATTTGCCAAAATGTATGGTCGCTCTTGTTGAAAGTCAGAGCTCATGTATTTTAGAAATTAAAACCGATTCTAAGGAGAATACAAGGATATTTAAAGAATATTATCAATACATAAAACAAAGCGTCATATGAGACAGTGGTCGAAGATTAAAGAATATGAAGAAATTAAATTTGATTTTTTTGAAGGAATTGCAAAAATAACTATAAATCGTCCGCGGTACCGCAATGCATTTACACCCGATACTGTGAAGGAAATGTGCGATGCTATGGTTATTTGCCGCGAAAGTCAGGACATTTTCAATATTATCTTAACGGGTGAAGGCGATAAGGCTTTTTGCAGCGGGGGTGACCAAAATGTTAAAAATTTTGCAGGGTACATTGGTAAAGATGGAATTCCACGCTTAAATGTTCTCGACCTTCAGAAACAGATTCGTAGCTGCCCAAAACCTGTTGTAGCCATGGTAAATGGTTATGCTATTGGTGGTGGTCATGTGTTGCATGTGGTATGCGATCTTTCCATAGCTTCCGAAAATGCAATATTTGGTCAGGTTGGGCCACGTGTAGGAAGCTTCGATGCCGGATTTGGTTCATCGTATCTTGCCAGGGTAGTTGGACAAAAAAAAGCACGTGAAATCTGGTTTTTATGCAAACAATATTCTGCAGCAGAAGCTTTGGAGATGGGACTTGTGAATAAAGTAGTTCCTTTGGACCAACTGGAAGATGAAACTGTTGCCTGGTGTAAAATCATGATGCAACATAGTCCATTGGCTCTGAGAATGATCAAAGTCGGCTTAAATGCTGAATTGGACGGTCAGGCTGGCATCCAGGAACTTGCCGGAAATGCAACCATGTTATATTACATGACCGACGAAGCCCAGGAGGGAAAAAATGCATTTCTTGAAAAAAGAGAGCCTGATTTTACAAAATATCAGCAGTTACCGTAAATTTGCAGAAAAAACTATGAATATGATTTCTGCCTGGATGCATGCATTTCGCCTTCGAACATTACCATTGGCAATGTCGAGCACGATATTGGGAAGCTTTGTGGCGGCAGCAGAGAAAAGGTTTAGCTGGAAAGTATTTATACTTGCTTCGTTAACAACTGTTTTGCTTCAGATTCTTTCGAATCTTGCCAACGATTACGGCGACTTTAAAAAAGGTACCGATAACAACGATCGTATTGGTCCCCTCAGAATGGTTCAGTCGGGTCAAATCAAACCGGCACAAATGCTTTTAGCCATTAGCATAGTGATTATATTAACTTTACTATCGGGTATTTCGCTTATTTTTAGTGGAACCGACGGAACGGGTAATAATATTAAACTCCTTTTTCTGGTCTTAGGTATAGGTGCTATTTTCGCTGCCGTAAAATATACAGTTGGTAAAAATCCCTATGGATACAAAGGTTTTGGGGATATTTTCGTTTTTATATTTTTTGGGTTAGTGGGTGTTTTAGGAACTTATTATTTACATACTCATAATTTTAAAGCAGACCTGATTTTGCCCGCAGCTTCTATCGGCTTTTTAAGTGCCGGTGTGCTTAATTTAAATAATATGCGCGATTACCATAGCGATAAAAAAGCATTGAAAAGGACTCTTGTTGTAATTATGGGAAGTGAAAAAGCTAAATTTTACCATTTAGGACTGATTTTAGGAGCTTTGTTAACTGTAATTCTCTATACGATAATTAATTTCACTTCGCCATTTCAATTTCTTTTTTTAGTCCCTGTTCCATTTTTTGTTCAGAATGCTATCATCGTTTTTAAAAATAAAAAACCTATAGAACTGAATAGCGAATTAAGAAAATTAGCCATTTCAACCTTATTGTTTTCAATTGCTTTTGGAATAGGACTTATGTTTCATTAAAGTATTAGATTATGGCATTCTCGGCTTCTTATAAAGAGTATACTTTAAAATTCAAGTTTGTCGCAAAAACCTCAAGAGGTGTTTTACTCAACAAAAAGGTTTATTTTTTGATTTTGAAGCTCGATAATGTTGTTGGAATTGGCGAATGTTCAACTATTCCTGGTTTGAGCATCGACGACAGGGATGATTATTCCGAAAAAATCAGGAGCATTTGTGAGGAAATAAATCAGGGAGTTGATTTCAGGGAATTAGATCTTATCGAATTTCCTTCAATTTCTTTTGGACTCGAAACGGCTCTTTTAGATATCAAATCCCAAAGCAGCAAAGTATTTTTTCCCGGTTCTTTTACTGAAGGTTTGCAAGGAATTCATATCAATGGGTTGGTGTGGATGGGCGATAAAAAGTTCATGGAAAAACAAATCCGCGACAAAATCGATGGAGGATATCATTGCATCAAATTAAAAATTGGAGCCAATGACTTTCATACAGAACTTGAAATTCTTCGAAATATAAGGGAAAATTATTCTTTATCAGATTTGGAAATCCGGCTGGATGCCAATGGTGCTTTTTCAGTAAAAGAATCAATTGAAAAATTAAAACGTCTTTCAAAATTTGGTATACATTCCATTGAACAACCCATAAAAGCCGGACAATGGCTTGATATGGCTGCTATTTGCTCCTTATCGCCCATGCCGGTCGCTCTCGACGAAGAGCTGATCGGAATTAACTCCGATGAAAAGAAAGATCAATTACTTACAGTTATTCAACCCGATTATATCATCTTAAAACCTGGCATGCTTGGGGGAATAGAAAAAGCGCAGAATTGGATTGAACTGGCCAAAAAACATCAAATTGGCTGGTGGGTTACTTCTGCCTTGGAATCGAATATTGGTCTAAATGCCATTGCGCAATGGACTGCCTCATTAAATACAAATTTGCCACAGGGTTTGGGAACAGGGCAATTATACAATAATAACATTCCTTCGCCATTAATTATCCGGAACAATTTTCTTTTTTACGATCCTTCCTTAAAATGGGATGTTACTGACATAACATCATGAAAAATTTCAACTCTATTCGGATCAATAACATTCTGTACTCAAAAGATAATATTTTATCTGTTTTAAGCCATAATCAGGGTGTTTGGATGGAAAACCTGGTCGATTTTCTTTATTCATGGTTCGACAGCAGCGATTTTATTGAAGTTCAAACCTCCGGATCCACAGGTATTCCAAAGACAATTCAGCTCAGGAAACAAAGTATGATCAATTCAGCAAGCATGACTTGTGAGTATTTTAACCTTTCGGAAGATAACACCGTATTGCTATGTTTGCCTGCCGATTATATCGCAGGTAAAATGATGATTGTTAGAGCAATAGTGAGTGGTTTTAATTTGTTGGTTGTTAAGCCTTCGGCCAATCCATTTGAGGAAGTAGATGAAATTATTGATTTTACTGCTATTACACCATTTCAGTTTATCAATTCTTACCAGTCCATTCAAAATAAACCAATAAGAAAAATGATAATTGGCGGAAGTTCTGTTTCGTTGCGGCTTCAAAAACTTATGGAAGACCTCGAAACGGATATTTACGAAACTTATGGAATGACGGAGACCTGTTCTCATATTGCGCTTCGTAAATTAAATGGTGCGAATGCTTCAGAATATTTCGAAGTATTGCCAAAGATTGAAATTCATCAGGATCATAGGAATTGCCTCGTAATAAAAGCGCCTGCCCTTACTGATGACGAATTGATTACCAACGATGTTATTGAAATGCCGGATAATTCACATTTTAAATGGCTGGGAAGGTACGATAATGTGATTAATACCGGAGGAATAAAAATATTTCCGGAGCAGCTAGAAAAAAAAATCGAGCCATATCTTGAAAGGCGCTTTTTTATTGGCTTTGTTCCCGATGGAAATCTAGGCCAAAAAGTAATTTTGGTTATTGAAGGAAATCCACTTTCCAATTATGAACATTCTGAGTTGGAAAATAAATTCAATTCGGCTTTAAGCAAGTATGAAAAGCCAAAACAAACCCATTTCATTGAATCTTTTGAACTTTCTTCTTCAGGGAAAATTTTAAAAAATAAAATGTTGCTCCAAATACAGGGAAAAGGTTAAAGCAATATTTCTGTTTTCTTGAAAAAGTTGGAAATATTAGCTTGACGGCCATGCCTTCTCAGTATTTAATTTCAGTTCGATGTAAGTAGTTCAAATTTGTCTCAGGCCATCAGCCTGATAGAAGATGTTTTTCGCATTCTAACAGGGCTCCCGATAGCTATCGGGAGTTCTGCCTTTTAGGATGGCTGTTAATTTTTCAGGCTGTAATCCTGAGACATTGTAGATCTATAATCTTTGCTAAAATCGAACTCACATTAAATTTAATTCAAAATTTAAAATCAATTGGTTTTATTTAAGGGGTTAGATTAAATAAATGATAAAAAACATGTGTGTATCCCCTCTATAAATTATAATATAATACTATATTTGTTTAATTATTTATTTGGTTATGTTAAATTACAGGGTGTACGGAGAAAAACCATATAAAGTGGTTGTTGTTCATGGGGGACCAGGTGCACCTGGTAGTCTTGGATCTGTTGCAAGGGAATTATCGAAAAAATATAGTGTACTAGAACCGTTTCAAAGTGCATCTTCTGTTGCCGGGCAAGTTGATGAACTTCATACTTTTATTCAAGAGAATTGTGGCAAAGGAAAAGTAAAAATTGTCGGACATTCGTGGGGAGCCTGGCTAGCTTATATGTATACTTCGCTTCATCCCGAAAAAATTGAAAAATTGATATTGGTTGCTGCAGGATCCTTTGATGAGCGTTATAATTTCAACCTCACAAAGCTTCGTTTAAGCAGGCTGGATGAAGAAAGCAGAAAGGAAGCGATGGATATTATCAATTGGATGAATCATGCAAGGGAAGATGATACTGAAAAAATGATGCGTTTCAGTGATTTAATGGGAAAGGCCGATTTTTACGATTGCGAATCGGAGGAAGAGGAAAATTCGGAATTCCAATATGATGTATTTCAATCGGTATGGAAAGAGGCTGACCAAATGAGACGTTTCGGAGAGCTGATGAAATATGGAAAATCTATAAAATGTCAGGTAATTGCCATTCATGGGAACTACGACACCCATCCCGCATTGGGTGTAGAAGAACCATTAACAAAACTTTTAAAAAAGAAATTTAAATTTATAGGCTTAGACCAGTGTGGCCATTATCCTTGGAAAGAAAAATACGCGAAAAATAAATTTTTCGAAATACTTGAAACGGAGCTGGCTTAATAGCTATTAGCTATTAGCAATTAGCAATTTGATATTAGCTATTAATGCGAATTAAGGGTTAAATACTTTATTTTGGCAAAATTATCGCCTGACTCGTTTTTCAGGCTGAAAGCCTGAGACAGCAAAGGACAGGGCAACGCCCTGTCGTAAAGAGATACCATTTGTTTTTGCAGGCTGTATGCCTGTGATATGGGTTTATACCTGCCTGTTCGATACCGGCTTTTGTCCCAGCCTTTCAGGCTGAACGGAAGTGGGGAGTCTTTAGTGCTTTGGGTTTCACCCAAGGTTGCGATGTCTCAGGCTTTCAGCCTGAATAATACGAGTTAGGTTCTTGGATCCAAACTGCATATTTTAATCGTTAAACCCTTAATTCGCATTAGTAACGAATAGATATTAGCAATCAGATATTTGTTATTAGCTAAAAACCAAGAGCCTGGGACCAAGATAAACAGCAATTCTCTCGAATAAACTCCCTTCAGCCTTCAACCTTCAACCTTCAGCTTTCAGCCTTTAGCCTTTCCGCCTTCAGCCTCAATTTTTTTCTTCCGTATTAAAAACAATCCCAAAAATGTCAACATTCCATTTACAATAATTAATTCAAAGCCGAATATATAGCCGCTCAACCATGCTTTGGAGTTCATATTTAAAATATGGGTAATTATTGGTGAAAGTATCACAACTAAGGGTACCCATTTATCATAAATTTTCCATTTAGTAAACAGGCCATAAGAAAATAAACCTAATAAAGGCCCATAGGTATAACCTGCCAGTGTAAATATTTTGTCAATTACAGCTTTATCATTAACTGTCCGGAAAAAGAGGATCAAAATAAAGAATATAGAGGCTATCCCAATGTGTACCCCATATCGGATTTTCCTTTTTTGTGTATCGGTAAGTCCTTTATGTTGGGGTAAACCCAAAAAATCGATGGTAAAAGAAGTGGTTAAAGATGTTAATGCTCCATCGGCACTAGGATAAGCAGCAGAAATTAGACCAATAAGAAATACAATTCCTGCAACCGGTGTGAGATGATTGATGGCAATTGCCGGGAATAGGTTATCAGTACTTCCCATGGTATCTATAGTTTGTGAAGCAGCATATATATTGAGGATTGCTCCCAAAAAAAGGAACATCATATTGATAAATACCAAAATCCAGCTAAAAGTAATCATGTTAATCTTGGCTTCCTTCACATTGCGGCAACTCAGGTTTTTTTGCATCATCTCCTGATCAAGCCCTGTCATTGAGATGGCTATAAAAGCTCCGCCAAGAAAATGTTTCAGAAAATATGTCTTATTGTGCCAGTCAGTTTCGATTATCTGAGAATAATCGCTTTTAATAACTGTGTCAAGCATGGTGCCAAAATCAACATTCAAATCTTTCAAAATATAGTGAATGCATAGTACAACTGCACCCAGCATAAAAGTAGTTTGCAAAGTATCAGTCCAAACAATAGTTTTAATACCTCCCTTAAATGTATATAAAATTATTAACCCAATAAATATGAAAACATTTAACCAGAAAGGCACATTCCAGGCATCAAAAACAAAAATCTGCATAACGTTAACCACCAGAAATAACCGTAGCGAAGCACCTATTGTGCGTGATAGCATAAAGAATGCAGCTCCGCTTTTGTATGTCCAAAAACCGAAACGTTGTTCAAGGTATGTGTAGATAGATGTTAGGTTCAATCGGTAATAAAGAGGAAGTAAAATAGTTGCTATAACCGCATATCCTACGAGATATCCTGCAACCAATACAAGGTATGTAAAATGTGTGCTGCTAACCCATCCCGGAACCGACATAAAAGTAACTCCCGAAAGGGAAGCCCCAATCATGCCATATGCTACCACATACCAGGGAGAGACTTTGTTCCCAACATAAAACGACTCATTGTTGGCTTTACGTGATGTAAAGTAAGTTATAATGAAAATTAGTGCAGTGTAAAGGAGAAAAATGCTTAGAATAATATATGGTGACATAGTTACTGATTTAAGAAATGCAAGAATAGGAAAAACTATTTAAATGCTGATATCATTTGGAATAAATAAAGGACTTCATAAAAACGTAAGATTGAAATAAAAGTAAGGTACTGGATAATGGAGACTTACAACTGGTTATTTCGAAGAAATTAAAAATGACTGATTTTAAAATGGTGCCAACTACTGCCATGTTGGGGGGCTATTAAGGTAGGAGATGAAGTGACAGTGAATTTTGATATGGGTTCTGTCACATAAAAATAATTTTTTAACTCATTCATTTAACTTTTAACAGTTTTATGATTAAATCCTTTTGTTAAAGTTGCAAGCCTCGAGATTTTTGGAACTTTCGAATCTGGTGAAGGTTTAACAGCAGTTGAAAATGGGTTCTATCGCATTCTAAGGGTCTTTAATCCTATAAATAATTAGTTGCCTCGGGATTCCGGGGCAACTAATTTTATTTTATTCATTTCTTAATTCCATTTTTAATCATCCTATCAACTATACACTATCTTTAGGATTTCCCATTTAAACCGATTAATTTTACATTTTTAGTTTGAATACATGACCTTGATTTCATATCCTTCCCGTTTGTTAGAAAATGCTGTGAATGAATTTTCACGACTTCCCGGAATCGGAAATAAAACAGCATTACGCCTGGTACTTTATCTTTTGAGACAAGATAAGGATACGGTTCGAAATTTTGGAAATGCTATTATTCAGCTTAAAAATGATATTGTATACTGTAAGGAGTGTTTTAACTTATCAGATACAGAAACTTGTTCCATATGTGCAGCCAAAAACCGCGACCATGGACTGATTTGTGTTGTCGAAAACATTAAGGATGTAATGTCGATTGAAGCTACCGGACAATATTTTGGAGTATATCATGTATTGGGTGGAATTATTTCGCCCATGGATGGAATTGGTCCTTCGAACCTGACTGTGAAAGAACTCGAGCAACGTGTATCGGCCGGCAATATTCATGAAGTTATTCTTGCTTTAAGCACAACCATGGAAGGCGACACCACGAATTTTTATATTTTCAGAAAATTAAAAGCTTACTTCGTTAAAGTTTCTACACTGGCGCGTGGTGTAGCAGTCGGCGACGAACTAGAATATGCCGACCAGATAACTTTAGGTAAATCAATAATCAACCGTACTCCTTTCGAAAATACTTTAACCTAGTAGCATTTAGTAGAAAATTTATTTTTGGTTTGCGAAAAGTGTCTTTTAATTTTGAACTTATAGAAGCTTTTTTAATCTTTGTGCAAACGATAGCGCAAAATAAAATTCTGATAATTTAAAAATATTTATGGCTCAAAAAGTAGTTACTTTCGGCGAAATCATGCTTCGGTTAAATACCCCGGGTTTTCAAAGATTTTCTCAGGCAAACTCACTTGATATGACTTTTGGTGGAGGAGAAGCCAATGTTGCAGTTTCTCTTGCAAACTATGGAATACCGGTAGAATTTGTTACCCGTTTGCCCGAAAATGATATAGCCGATGCCTGCCTGATGAACTTAAGAAAATATAATGTTGGCACAAAACACATAATAAGAGGAGGGGAGCGCATTGGAATTTATTTCCTTGAAACAGGTGCTGTTGCCCGTGCCAGTAAAGTTATTTACGACAGGTCTCACTCAGCCATTGCAGCAATTGAACCAGGAATGATCGACTGGAACCATATTTTTGATGGCGTTACCTGGTTTCATTGGACAGGGATTACACCTGCCATTTCCGAAGGAGCTGCCAAAGTTTGTGCTGAAGCAATTAAAATTGCCAATGCAAAAGGAATTACTGTATCAACTGATCTTAATTATCGGAAAAACCTGTGGAAATATGGAAAAAAGGCTTCTGAAGTAATGCCCTCGCTGGTAGAAGGTTGCGATATTATTCTGGGAAATGAGGAAGATGCTGAAATGGTATTTGGAATTAAACCTCAGGGAGCCGATGTGACAAAAGGCCATGTTGAAGCATCGCAATATGAATCGGTTTGTCGGCAGTTAATGCAGCAATTTAACAAGGCAAAGAAAATAATTATTACGCTCAGAGGTTCTATCAATGCAAATCATAATACATGGTCGGGCGTTCTGTGGGATGGAAAAAAACTGAATATAGCTTCACAGTACAATATAACGCATATTGTAGACCGGGTTGGCGGTGGCGATTCCTTTATGGGCGGCTTAATTTATGGTTTAATCAATTTTCCTGAAAATGATCAAAAAGCCCTTGATTTTGCTGTTGCGGCATCCTGCTTAAAGCATACCATTGTTGGCGACTTTAATTTGGTTTCGGTTACTGAAGTAGAAAAATTAATGTCGGGGGATGCTTCCGGCAGAGTATCACGATAAAAATTATTACATTATGAAAAAAATTTCGTTTTTTATTATTTTGATAAGCTTATTTGTTATGAACCAGGAAAATGCTAAAGGTCAAACCATTAAAAGAGAAGATTGGACATTAAAAAAAGCTAAAATTTGGTTCGAAGCCGGAGAATGGAAAAATGCATGGAAAATTGTACCTCATCCTTCTGTTAATATTCAGGAGTTAGCATATCAGTATCACAAAAATAAAATTTTATGGGATAAGGTTTTTACTTATCTTAATAATACAAAGCTTGATACGCTTTCCCCCGGAAAATATGTGTTGGATGGCGAAAATCTTTTTATTACTGTTAGCGAAGGGCCACTTAAAGATTTTGAGGTAACCAAATGGGAAGCACATAAAAAATATATTGATATTCAGTATGTGATTCTGGGAAAAGAAAAAATGGGGATGGTGCCAATTCAGAAAGTTTCTGTACTTGAAATATTCGACCACACTAAAGATCTGGGTTTTTATACAGCTCCCGAAGATGAAGCCAAATATTATGAGGCTACACCCGAAGCATTTCTTATTTTCTTTCCAGGCGATGCACATCGTCCTTCCATTAAAATACCTGGTTTCGATGCAGATAAAAAGCTGGTTGTAAAAATTAAAGCAGATTAGAAATGAAACAAACTTTTTTTAAAACTTCATTGCTTATCACTTCATCCATGTTTTTGTTTTGTGTTTGTATTCAGGCACAAATTGTTGTTGGACTTGATAATTGGTTTAATCATGAAGCAAGAAATGGTGAAGCTTTTCATTATCTTTGGAATGATACAACCGACAGTGGATACTCACAATGGGGCAAAATATTTACTGATAAGGGAGCCAAATTAAGTACCTTAAAAAAACCTGAGGCAAAGGAATTAAATAAAATTCAGGTTTATATCATAGTGGATCCGGATACTACTAAAGAAAATCCAACACCAAATTATATTTTAAACGAAGACATAACGATTATTTCAAAATGGGTCAGAAATGGAGGAGTCCTGATTATACTTGCTAACGATGCTCCAAATTGTGAGTTTTCCCATTTAAATAATCTAACTTCAAAATTCGGGATGGTTTTTAATCATGTTAGTTTAAAACCAGTTCAGGGAAAACAATGGGAAATGGGAGCTTTTACAAAATTGCCGTCGCATCCTGTCTTTGAGGGGGTAAATAAAATATATATGAAGGAAGTTTCATCCTTAAGCTTATTGGGAAAAGCAAAACCGGTGCTTCAGGAAAATAATATCATTTATATGGCTGAATGCAGGTTTGGGAAGGGTTTTGTTTTTGCTGTGGGCGATCCCTGGATTTATAATGAATATATAGACCATTCGAGACTTACTGATGATTTTGAAAACAGAAAAGCGGCAGAGAACTTAACCAGTTACTTGCTAAAGATGGTAAATTTCAAAAAGAAGTAATTGTTACTTTTTGGGTATGGTGAAATAAAAAGTGGATCCTTTTCCCTCCTCCGATATAACCCATATTTTTCCATTCATTAGGTCAATTAATCCTTTACAAATGGCTAATCCAAGCCCATTGCCTCCTTGCCGGCTGGTAATTGTTTCATTTATTTGCCGAAACCTGTCGAAAATTATCTCAATCTTGTCATTTGGTATTCCTATCCCCGAATCTTTCACATAAAATTGAACAGATGAACCATTTACCAGATAGCCAATTTCAATATTTCCTTCACTTGTAAACTTAAGGGCATTATCAATTAAATTAATAAATATTTGTTTTAACCTTAATAAGTCGGTTACAATTTCAATATCATCCGATTTAATGAACAATAATTTTTGGGTACTCCTATTGGTAACCAGGTACATAGCTTCCATCTCTTCAAAAAGCGAATGGATAAGAACATTTTGCCTGATAATTTCTAATTGTTGAGCCTCAATACGCGAAAAATCCAAAATATCATTTATAATTCTAAGAAGATCCTGACTTCGGCTACTGATATATTTCGCAAATCGCTGGGTATTTTCCTGTGTTTTCGATTCACTTAACAAATCACTAAAACCAATGATTCCATTCAAAGGGGATCGGATTTCGTGAGACATATTAGCTAAGAAAGCAGATTTTAATCTATCAGCTTCTTCAGCCTTTTCTTTAGCAATTTCCAATTCGCTTTTTTGCTGAATAAATATGTTTATTAAATTCCCAATCGCAGAAAACTCTAAGGTGTATTTTGATAATTCTTTAGTTTTGTCGGTCTGGTTCTTTAGCGATTCTTCCAGTATCTTCAGTGGTTTATTAATATATTTATTTGTAGTATAAATAAGCGTGAAAATTATTAGGATACTCGATAAAATTAAAATAATGACGTAAATTTTTGAAAATTTTTCGAACAGTAAAAATGCCCCAAATTTCTTATTTACATTTAAGTAGGCAACAGGTACATTTTCAAAAGTTAAAAGTGGTTTGTATAGTTGAATATCTGTTTTAGCAATCTTATAGTTGTCTGGTATTCTTTTTATTATATTAATATTTGAATTGGTTACGAGTGAGAATTCTTCAAGTAATTCTTTATTCCATATCCGTGCATAGAACAGATACCCACCAGGCAATGTTAATCTGTCAGGATCGTCGGATGGATGAATAGTACTTGCCAGAATTTCTACAAGTGTATTATCCGAAAAATAAAAGGCATGTAAATATTTTTTTTTATTTAATTGTTTAAAGACTGTTTTAGGTAATGGAAATTCATTTAAAATAGGATATTGAGGATTATAAATGGAATATATAACATTTTGAGTTGTATCAAACACCCATAAAGCATGCACTTTAAAGGTGTTTAAGGTGGGATCCATATTCAATTGTGCCCATTTTACAGTTGGTTTTTTTACAAAATCCAACATTTCATCCCAAAAAGTATAATCCAATAAGGGATTTTTTATTACCGACTCCTTTACTTCAGTGAATAAATCGATGGAACGGCTGAGTTGAGATTTGCTTGATTCTTTAAATACATCCCTTTGTTTGTTTTTAATAACAAGGGTAAAAGCAAAAACAGTACACAGAATGAGAAGTACTATAAGAATTGATATATATAATTTTTGTTGAATATTATTTTTCCCCGTGTACATTATACAAAGTGCCTCACAGCCTAGATTGTGTTATTCATACGAGATTACCGGCATGAGGTTACACAATCCATTGGGCATTTGCATAAAATAAAAACGTCGGGAAAAAATCCCGACGCTCTCAGATTTGGGTTATTTTGGGTTGTTTTTGGGTTCTTTTATGCTTCAATTTTAGCTTCTTTACCGTCTTTATCCAAATTTACAGTTTTGGTTTCGGTACCATTCTTTAATTCAATACTATAATATTCATTTGTTCCACTAACTTTATAAACATCACCAATTTGCCATTCACTATAGCTTAGAGTTACAGCATCTTTTACAGCTTGTGGTAATTCATCAACTGTTATTTTTATTTTATCTGTTTGATATGCAATTTCAACACCTGATTTGTTCATTTCGCTTCTGCTAACTTCGGCCATTGCAACATAACCTAACGATAAAAAGGCAGTAGTCATAACGATAATTCTTTTCATAATCTCTTGGGTTTAAGGTTCAACATGATTAGAATAAAACAATATAGATGCCAAAAAATATTTAAAGTATAATGAATTGGAAAACACAATGTTAATTTAAATATGATTAAACTTTTTCATCAAAATGAAAAAAAATAATATCATTTTGATAAAATATAATTGTAACCCTAACTACTGAAAATTCTTCAAAATAAGTTTACATGTATTGATTTCATTGAAATTCATGCTTTATTGAAATTCAAAATTGATTTCATTTTAACATAAACTCATGGATTCTTTTCCTAACTTTATCATTTTTATTTTGTGGAAAAGAGTTTCATCATAGCATTGGCCGAACATCGTGTACTGGGATTTGTTCTGGTACCTTATGTTATTGAAGGTAAACCAATCGACGAATACTATTCGATTACCGAAAGGATAACTACAACTGACCTTCGCCTTCAGCCGCTGCGTTTTAATGATATTGAGAAGAAAATTGTAAAAACACTGGATGAATATAATGACAATGAACTAATAAAATCATTTTCAAAAAAAAGGATAACAGTTCAGGACTTCTTGAATGGAATAAGCGAAGAGCTTTTGCAAAAACAAATACGCCCATATATTGAAAAGCGTATTGTGCGTTGTATTGATCTCATTATCCAAGGAAAAGTTCCTCTTTTTTATAAAGATTCTCCCAAACAGATTTATTTAACCGATAGAATTACCATTGAACCACAATCGGCTGAAGCCGTATTTAATTTTAATCGGAATAGTGAAGGAATCAGGTATTTTCTTACAGTAAGTCACAAAAACCAGGAGATGAATTTAACCAATACGGCTGCGATTGTCTTGTCGAACGATCCATGCCGGTTGGTTATAAAAAATAAACTTCTGGTATTTAACGATATTGATGGTAAAAAGCTTAGTCCATTTTTTAAAAACGAATACATTCATATCCCTCCGCAAAGGGAAAAGGAATATTTTGAAAAATTCATCATCAATGCTATAAAAAAATTTAGAGTTAAGAATTCGGGTTTCGAAATAATTGATGAATTCCCAAACCCTCAGATTATTCTTTCATTGGAAGGTGATCTGGCATATCATCCGGTATTGGCAATGCGCTTTGATTATGGCCGTAATGTTTTTGTTCATTTAGAAGTTCCTGATAAAATTTATGTTGTACTCCAAAATATAGATAACGATTACAAATTATTCAAGATTCACCGAAACATTGAAAAAGAAGAGGAAATTTCAGCATTTCTGATTCAATTGGGTTTAAATATTTCACCAGGCTCTTTTTTTAGTTTACCTATAAATACCCAAACTAATAAAGATGAAGAAATTTCCGATTTAGTGAATTGGATGAACGATCACGAAAAGGAATTAAAGAAATTGAATATTCAAACGCGCCAAAATTTTTTCGAAAAGAAATATTATCTCAGTCCTATAAAAATTGAAACTGACGTACACCTGAGAGGCGATTGGTTTGATATTGATGCAATGGTTCATTTGGGTGGTTATATCATTCCATTTATGAAATTCAAAAACCATATTTTGTCCAATAAAAGGGAGTATGTACTCCCGAATGGAGAGGTTATGATTCTGCCCAAAGAATGGTTTTCGAAATATACTGATTTGCTGTTGTTCTCAAAAAAGGGTCAGGATTTAATCTCTTTGAGCAAACTTCATTACAAGCTATTGGAGAAAACAATTCCTGAAATAGGCTTGAACGATACCACTGGTGCTTTTTACGAGTTGATGAAATCAACCAGGAATTTGGCTGAAGTTATTCCAACAGACATCCATGCTGAGTTGAGGCCATATCAGAAAGAAGGTTTTTACTGGATGTATCTTTTGTACCAGTGTAGTTTGGGAGGTTGCCTTGCCGATGATATGGGACTGGGTAAAACGCTGCAAACACTAACTATACTTACCAAAGCAAGACAGGAAGAGATTTTAAAGAAACCAACAGATGAAAAAAAAAATCCCGAAGGAACACAGTTATCAATATTTCAGGATACCAGGGAAAATTTTGTCCGGGCTTCTCTCATTGTATTGCCCTCGTCGCTGGTGCATAACTGGGCAAACGAAATATTAAAATTTGCCCCACATTTCAAAATTCTAAAACATATCGGTGGAAACCGGGAAACTGATTTTTCAAGATTCGACAAATACGATATTATTCTTACCACTTATGGTGTAGTGAGGAATGAAATTGAATGGCTAAAGAAATATGAATTCTTTTACATTGTATTAGACGAAAGTCAAATCATTAAGAACCCTGAATCTAAGGTTTTTCAGGCTGTTTCTGAGCTTAATGCCAGGAATAGACTGGTTCTCACCGGTACTCCAATCGAAAATTCCTTATCCGATCTATGGTCACAAATGCACTTCATAAATCCGGGATTATTGGGTGAAATTTCTTTTTTCAGACAACATTTTATTATTCCGATTGAAAAAGAGGCTAATACGGAGCGTCAGGAAAAGCTTCGTGAAATAATCCAACCTTTTATATTGCGTCGCACAAAAAGTGAAGTTGCTTCGGATCTGCCGGAATTAACTGAGCAGATCAGGTATTGCAATATGACAGAAAGTCAGAAGAGCTATTATGAAGAAGAAAAATCAAAAGCCCGGAACGAAATTCTGGACAGTATTTCGAATGTGGGAATTGAAAAATCTGCATTGATTGTTCTTCAGGCATTAACTCGCTTGCGGCAGATTGCAAATCATCCTTCCATGATTGACCCTAAATGTAATCTGGATTCAGGCAAATTTGAGGAAGTGATCAGCAGTATTGAAAATATAATTGCCGAGGATCACAAAGTTTTGATATTTTCTTCTTTTGTAAAACACCTTGACTTATTTAAAAAATATTTCGACAGCAACAATCGAAAATATTCGATGTTAATTGGACAAACGCATAATAGGGAAGAGGTGGTAAAACAATTTCAGGAAGACCCCGAAAACAGGTTCTTTCTAATTTCGCTCAAAGCTGGAGGCGTTGGATTAAATTTAACCGCTGCCGATTATGTATTTATTCTTGATCCATGGTGGAACCCCGCAGCTGAAATGCAGGCAATCAGCCGGGCTCACCGTATCGGTCAAACCGAGAAAGTATTTGTATATCGCTATATTTCAGTTGAAACGGTCGAAGAAAAGATCATAAAACTACAGGAGCGAAAATCCGATCTGGCCGATTTGTTTATCAATAATAATAATCCATTTAAGCAAATTACCCGGGCAGATATTATGGATTTGTTTGATTAAAAGACGATAGACAATAGATGATAGACTATCAATTATGGACTTTCGACTATTGATTATGGACTCTCGACATGTACATTATTTCTGAACCGGCTCTATTCCTAACTCTTTTCCTTTTTCAACCAATAAGTTATAAGCTGCTTTGTAATCATTAGGTATAATTCCATCGAGAATTGCATCTTTCAGGGTGTTTTTCAAAGTGCCTATTTCCCTTCCCGGTCGCAGGTTAAATATACTCATAATCTCGTCGCCGGATATAGGTGGCTGAAAATTACGGATGGTATCTTTTTCTTCGATTTCCTTAAGTTTTTGACGCACCAGCTCAAAATTCTGAAGATAGCGTTTTACTTTTTCCGAATTACCTGAAGTTATGTCAGCATCGCAAAGCATCATTAAATCGTCTATGTCATCACCTGCATCAAATAACAACCTTCTGATAGCCGAATCAGTCACTTCTTCCTGCGAAAGCACAATGGGTCTTAAATGAAGTAATACGAGCTTCTGTACATATTTCATTTTTTCGTTTAATGGAAGTTTCAGAGAACGAAAAATATCGGGGATCATTTTGGCACCTAAAAATTCATGACCGTGAAATGTCCAGCCTTGCTGAGGGAAAAATTTTTTTGTATGCGGTTTGGCAATATCATGCAAAAGAGCAGCCCAACGAAGCCAGAGGGAATTAGTTTTCAGTGAAATATTGTCTAAGACCTTCAGGCTATGCAAAAAATTATCTTTATGTGCTTTCTGTTCAATTATATCTACCCCTTTAAGATTTGCGAGTTCCGGAAAAATAATTTCCAACAAGCCACTCTTGTCCAATAATTTAAATCCATACGACGGTACAGGAGAAAGTACAATTTTATTAATTTCATCGATAATCCTTTCTTTGGAAATAATGTTTATCCGGTCCTTATTTCTGATAATCGATTCAAAAGTTTCTTCGTCGATGTCAAAACCCAATTGGCTTGCAAACCTTATTCCACGCATCATTCGAAGCGGATCGTCCGAAAATGTCTTGTCCGGTTCCAAAGGAGTGCGGATAAGTTTAATTTCCAGGTCGTGAAGACCGCCAAAAGGATCAATCAATTGTCCATAGTTAATACCCAGGTTAATCGCAAAAGCATTAATTGTAAAATCGCGGCGTTCCTGGTCGTCTTTCAATGTACCGTTTTCTACCAATGGTTTTCGTGAATCGCGACGATACGATTCTTTTCTTGCTCCCACAAATTCAATTTCATAATCCTGGTATTTAAGCATGGCTGTGCCGAAATTCCTAAAAACCGTAACAGAAGTATCATTGCCAATTTTTACCGCAACTTTTCGGGCTAAATCAATGCCATTACCAACCACAACAATATCAATATCCTTAGAAGGACGGTTCAGAATTGCATCCCTTACGAACCCACCAATTACATAAACTTCAAGTACTTCCTGAACAGCTATTTCCGAAATAATTTTAAAAACGGGATGTTGTAAACAGTTTTGCATATTTTAAATAAGAAACATTTAGCAAGATGACAAAATTACAATTATTTATTTTTCGGCCTTTGCTTTTCGGACTTGTCTAATAACAAACGGTTCTTTTGGTTGTTTAACCTATTGAAACTGAATGATAATTTTTAGTATATTTTTCAGGCATACTATTTGATATGTAAATATGTAAATACGTTAATATAAATTAATATGGTAGAATTTTTAAATCAGGAAACCTTTAAAGACAAGGTTTTTAACTACGAAGCAAACAAAGAATGGAAATTTGAAGGCGACAAACCATGCCTTATAGACTTTTACGCCGATTGGTGTGGCCCATGCAAAATGGTTGCTCCTGTTTTGGAAGAGCTTGCCAGTGAATATGACGGTAAACTCAATATCTATAAAATTGATACGGAAAAAGAAAGAGAATTAGCTGGCATGTTTGGAATACAGAGTATTCCTTCTCTATTATTTGTTCCCGTTTCAGGGCAACCTCAAATGGCCATGGGCGCATTACCAAAAGAAACTTTCAAAAAAGCTTTTAAAGAAGTATTGCAAGTTGAGTAATTTGTGTCTGAATGAAAAATTATAAAACAATAGGTCTGGTTACTCCAGGCCTATTGTTTTTTCAGGGAGTCTTTTTATATTTGCATCAAATTATCCTAAGGGGGTGCCTTAATATTTCGGGCTGAGATCATACCCTTGGAACCTGATCCGGGTAATGCCGGTGTAGGGATTTAGGCAGTGTAAGTCATTGCCGCTAGTACTAACCTTTATTTTAAGCATTATGAAGAAAAGCATCATTCTGCTTGCTTTAATTTGCAGGCAACTGACAGTTTTTTCGCAGTATACCGTTATGGGTACCGTGAAAGATGAAAACAACAATGCCCTGATCGGGGCAAATGTAACTCTCGAAAATACATTTCGTGGAACAGTTACCAATACAGATGGGGAATTTAGGCTTTCTGGTATTAAAGCTGGAAACATAGCATTGAAAATTTCTTTTTTAGGTTATGAAACTGAAATCAGGGAAGTGCCTGTTAACAAGGACCTGACACTTAGTTTTAACCTGAAAAGGAGTGTGATGATGGCTGATGAAGTGGTGGTGATAGCTACACGTGCTAACCGCAATACTCCTGTGGCTCAAACTACTGTTGCCAAAGAAAATATTCGGCAGCAAAACCAGGGTCAGGACATCCCATATATGCTGGCACTAACACCCTCGTTGGTAACATCGAGCGATGCAGGCGGAGGTGTGGGCTACACTAGTTTCCGCATCAGGGGCACCGATTTAAACCGAATAAACATCACCATGAATGGCATTCCCATGAACGATGCAGAATCGCATGGAGTTTGGTGGGTCGATCTGCCCGATTTTTCCTCTTCGGTCGAAAACATACAGGTACAAAGAGGAGTGGGGACATCATCGGTCGGAGCGGGAGCTTTTGGCGCCAGTATCAATTTACAAACCTTGTCCTTAAACAAGGAACCTCATGGAGAAGTAAATTCAGCCTATGGTTCGTTCAATACTTTTAAAAATACGGTAAATGTGGGTTCAGGGCTTATCAACGATCATTTTACTTTCGATGCCCGTGCTTCAAAAATTACTTCTGATGGTTATATCGACAGGGCTTCAAGCGATTTAAAATCGCTGCACCTTTCGGCAGCTTATCGGGATGGCAAAAATCTTTTGCGTTTTAACCTGCTCACCGGAACCGAAAAAACTTACCAGGCCTGGGATGGAATACCCAGCGATATCTTAAAAACAAACAGGCAATACAATGGTCTGGGAGCTTATTATAATGAATCGGATAATTTAAAGTATTACGATAATCAAACTGATAATTATCAGCAAGATCATTATCAGTTACAATATTCCCGGGAGGTAAATACTTATCTTAATTTCAGTGCTTCGCTTCACTATACCAGAGGTATCGGTTATTACGAAAGTTATAAGGAAGATGCCAAACTTACTGATCATAATCTTCAAAAGATAACTATAAAAGATTCAACTATTTCGAGAAGCGACCTGATAAGGAGAAAGTGGCTCGACAATGATTTTTATGGTTTAACCTATTCGTTAAATTACCAGAAAGGGAAGGCTTCCTTTAATTTAGGAGGAGGATGGAATAATTATTATGGGGAACATTATGGTACAGTTGTTTGGGCAAAATATTTCAGTAATGGAGATATCAACCACAGATATTATTATTCCGATGGCAATAAATCGGACTTTAATATTTTTGGGAAATTTGGATATCAGTTTACCAAATCATTGAACCTGTTTACCGATCTGCAATACCGGCATATTGTTCATGATATTAAAGGAGAGGACGACGACCACAGGGATATTACTCAAAAGAACACATTCAATTTTGTCAATCCCAAAGCAGGTTTAAGTTATACAATCAATGAAAATCAAAGCCTTTTTGGGTTTTGGGGAGTTGCACAAAGAGAGCCTACACGCGACAATTTTATAGATGCTGATCCCGGAAAACCTGCACCTGTTGCCGAAATGCTACTCGACTATGAATTGGGATATACTTTGTCGACTAATATAGTCAAAGCAAACGTAAACTTTTATTATATGGATTATTACGATCAACTGGTACTTACAGGCGAAATAAATGATGTAGGTGCAGCCGTTATGACCAATGTACCACGCAGCTTCCGGCAAGGTGTTGAAGTTTCAGTATCATTACAACCTATTCCCAAATTGCTAATGAGTGGCAATATTACACTAAGTCAAAATAAAATAAAACACTATTACGATCATGTTGATAATTGGGATTATTGGAACGATACTGAAAACCTGCCCTTACAATTTGTTACAGATTTGGGAGAAACAGATATATCCTTTTCACCATCAGTGATTGCTTCCGGTCAATTTCAATATAAACCAATAGAAGCTTTAAGTATTAGTTTTAATTCCAAATATGTTGGCAAACAATATATTGACAATTCATCCGACGAAAGCAGAGTTTTACATTCATATCTCGTGAACGATTTAAGAATTAACACTCACCTGAATGTGAAGAACTTATTTAACTTTGAAACTATTGTTTCGGTGAACAATTTATTTAACACAGAATATGAAACTAATGCCTGGCTATACCAGTATATAGAAGGAAACAAACTAAAAATAATGGATGGTTTCTTTCCACAAGCAGGAAGAAATTATATGATAAGTTTTATTCTGAATTTTTAGTTTAAAGGTTTAGTTTTAGGGGTTAAAGCCAGGTCGGGAAATCGGCCTGGCTTTTTTAATGGAAGCTGCTATTATTTATATTTTGTTTAACTAATCTTTGCCTTTTTACCATAAAAGTTTTATAATTATAAAATGCTTCTTTACAGTGGCAATAGTCAGTGGTTTTTGTTTTAAATAATTAATTATATTTGGTTTGTTATTATACTCACTAACAATAACTAAAAACATCAAAATGAAAAAAGGTAAACATTATTTATTAGTTATATTATTGATAACTATAGCATTTAAAGGTTATTCCCAGGTTGAGAAGAAAACGTTATTGCTCGGAGGATATGCTAATATTCAATATTTATCTGCTTCCGAAAATTTGTATTTGAATTTAAATCCTAACACTGGATTTTTCTTATCTGACAAATTTTGCCTGGGAATTTCTTTACCTGTACAATATGTTTCAGAGCAAATATATTGGGGCATTTCTCCATTTGCGAGGTATTATTTAAAATCGAAAGAACCCAGAAGCTTATATTTTTCAAGCGCTATTGGCATTACAGGTCTTTTCGATTTTGATAATACTTTTAATAGCAAGGCATTGACACTGGGCGTTGGGCATGTATGGTTCCTGAATAAAAGTGTGGGGTTTGAAGCGGAATTTATTGGAGGTACTTCAAACTTTCATGACGATGTTGATTTTGGATTATTTTTCGGATTACAAATTTACTTTAACAAAGGAACAGGAAGTAAGGAGTAATAATACCATAATTTTTTGCTACAGCTAAATAATTCAGGGGTTAAAGCCAGGTCGGGAAATCGGCCTGGCTTTTTTAAACTTTTCCCTAGAGAAAATGTTTCACAAATAATTACAGAACTCGTCTGTATTTGTAATTAACTTAACATGTCGATTTAAATTAACATGAAAATACTTCTTACCGGAGCCAATGGTTATATTGGAAAGAGAATACTTCCTTTACTCATAGAGCAGGGGCATGAAGTTATTTGTTGTGTAAGGGATAAAAATCGATTTCCTAAAGAAGAAATTTATAAGCACGCTAATATATCCTTATTCGAAATCGATTTTCTGAAAGAGGTTTCTTTCAATAATCAGTTGGAAAATATTGATGTTGCTTATTATTTAATCCATTCGATGAGCGATCAATCTTCTCACTTTGAAAAACTGGAAGAATTGTCGGCTAAAAATTTTGTTGAACTTATTAAACTTACTCATGCCAGTCAAATAATATATTTAGGCGGCATTACCAATGTTAAAACCCTATCTAAACATCTTGCCTCCAGAAAAAAGGTAGAAGAGATTCTGCGTACTTCCGGAATACCTGTAACCGCATTAAAAGCTGGAATAATTGTAGGATCAGGAAGTTCATCTTTTGAAATTATAAGGGACATTACTGAAAAACTGCCTGTAATGATTGCTCCTAAATGGCTAAATACTAAAACTCAGCCAATAGCTATCCGAAATGTGCTTGAATATCTGACAGGAGTTTTATTGAAAAAGGAAACTTATAATCAATCGTACGATATCGGCGGGCCTGATATTTTGACTTACAAACAAATGTTGCTGCAATTTGCTGAAGTCCGCGGTTTGAAACGTTACATATTTACTGTCCCGGTAATGTCTCCAAAATTATCCTCATACTGGCTTTATTTTGTGACAGCCACTTCTTTTAAACTGGCAACCAATCTCGTTAATAGTATGAAGGTTGAAGTTGTGGCAAATAAAAATAATCTTGGAGAATTATTAAATATTACACCTGTCAGTTATAAAGAAGCTGTTGGTCTTGCTTTTCAAAATATTGAACAAAACAGTGTTGTTTCAAGTTGGAAAGACTCCCTTATTTCGAGTTACAAGGATAATTCACTGTTCGATCATATCAATGTTCCAACAGATGGTTGCTTTTGGGACGAAAAAGTAAAACCTATTTCACAAAATGTTGATCAGGTGCTGAATAATATTTGGTCTATCGGTGGAGAAAGGGGTTGGTATTACGGACATTGGCTTTGGTTAATCCGTGGATTTATGGATAAGCTCTTTGGTGGCGTAGGATTACGACGTGGACGCACAAATAAGAATACAATTAATTCGGGCGATACAATTGATTTCTGGAGGGTTTTAATAGCCGATAAGCAAAACAAACGCTTGCTATTATATGCAGAAATGAAGCTGCCCGGTGAAGCATGGCTGGAATTCAAAATTATTCCAAAGAATGGTATAATGCATTTGCAGCAAAGGGCTACTTTTAGGCCTAAAGGACTTTTAGGACGTTTATACTGGTATTCAGTTCTGCCGTTTCATTATTTTATATTCAATGGTATGGTAAATAGTCTCGTCAAATACCAGGAGGCTAAAAAACAGGAGTTATTAGTTTAAAAAAACAAATTTTACAGACTTTTATAAATGTGGAATACCTTAAGTTTGAAAAGAGGAGGCAAGAACATTCAGATGATTATTTATTATATTTGGTTTGTTTTTATTTCCTCACCAACAATGAAGCATCTTTTAAAATGAATAAGCCTAATTGTGGAACTAAATAGGAAATAACGACAAAAGTCAAGGATTAATTTTTGCTGTTAATTAAATGAAGTATTCAGGCTAAACTTCCTGTAAAATTTGTACCATTGAAAAAAATTTAGATATGAATTTAATAATACAAGCTGCAGGAAAAAAGGATATAAAAGAAATCACAGGCTTATTAAACGACAATAAGCTTCCAACGACTGATATAAAAGAGGATGCTGTTCAATTGTTTGTTGGATTGTTTAATAACAAGATTATTGGCACCGTTGGATTAGAGAGATACAATCAAGTTGGGCTTTTAAGATCGTTAGCGGTTGAAGAGGCTTTTAAAAACCAAAAGGTTGGAACAATGCTGATGGATTGGCTATTTGATTTTTGTGTCAACGAAAAAATTAACGAATTATATTTACTAACCACCACGGCAGAAAAATATTTTTTGAAATTAGGATTTCAAAGAATCGACAGAAACACTGTACCGGATCCTATTAATAAAACACGGGAGTTTAAAGATATCTGTCCGGCATCGGGAGTGGCTATGTATATGAGAGTTGAGTAGCTTTCAATGCACAAATAATCTCCCGATTTTGGAGTTAATTTCAAAAATAAAGGTTTTATCATGCGGTATATCGTAGTAATTGTAATTGGTTTACTTGTTTTTTCCTGTGACAATAACAAAAAAGAAGAAAACCGAAAAGCTTTCCGATATAATGAATCGAAAGGTATCATTACTCTCGATCCTGCATTTGCAAGGCGGGAAAATGAAATCAGACCTGTTTCCCAGATTTTTAATGGATTGCTGGAAATGGACGATTCCCTTCGAATCCAACCATCCATCGCCAGTAACTGGTCCATATCCAATGATGGAACGGAATATACTTTTCACCTTCGTGGAGATGTGTTTTTTCATGACCACAGCTTATTTCCAGGTGGAAAAAGCCGCAAAGTAGTTGCTGCCGACTTTGTTTATTCTTTTAACAGGATTCTGGATCCTAAAATTGCTTCTCCCGGTTTGTGGGTATTCTCGCAGGTAGATACTTTCGGCCATTATGGATTTAGGGCAATTAACGATTCAACTTTTGCCATCAAGCTTATCAGGCCATTTTCTTCTTTCCTGGGATTATTAACCATGCCTTATTGTTATGTGGTTCCACGGGAGATTGCTGAACGCTATGGTCGCGATTTTCGAAGTAACCCTATCGGTACAGGTCCATTCAAACTGAAATTATGGCGCGAAGGTGAAAAACTTGTACTTGAAAAAAACCAATCGTATTTTGAAAAAGACAGTCTCGGCAATCGCCTTCCATATCTCGACGCTATTTCAATAACTTTTATAACTGAAAAACAATCTGAATTTCTGGAATTTATGAAAGGTAATCTCGATTTTCTTTCAGGAGTTCAAACGGCTTATAAAGATGTCCTTTTTACCCGTAGTGGTTTGTTAAATCCAAAATATGAAAATCGCTTTCAACTGATAACACAACCATTTTTAAATACAGAATACCTTGGGTTTATGCTTGATGCTTCACTGGATAAACATCCTTATCAGCAGAAAAACCTTCGTAAGGCAGTTAACTATGGGTTCGATCGCGGTGAGATGATTAAATATCTTCGAAATAATTTGGGAACGCCTGCGTATAATGGATTTATCCCCAAAGGACTTCCTGCTTTTGATAAGGATTTCGAAAAGTACAGATTTAATCCCGATTCAGCCCGAAGGTTATTAGCACGAAGCGGATATCCCAACGGAAAGGGCTTGCCGCCAATTACCCTTACTACTACTGCCGATTATGTCGATATTTGTGAATATATTCAGCACGAGCTGGCTGGAATAGGAATCCCTGTGCAGATTGAAGTGAGCAATGGTGCTACCTTCAGGGAAATGGTGGCTCATTCTAAATTATCTTTTTTCCGTGGTTCCTGGATCGCTGATTATCCCGATGCCGAAAATTATCTTTCCCTGTTTTATAGCAAAAACTTTAGTCCTTCAGGCCCAAATACTACCCATTTTAAAAACGGAGAATACGACAGATTATACGAAAAAGCCCTTCGTGAAACTGATGAATCGGTTCGTAATGAATTATACCGGAAAATGAACAGAATTATTATTGAAGAAGCTCCTGTTATACCTTTGTTTTACGATATGGTTGTTAGGATATGCCCTGTTTATATTAAAAATTTCAGTGGAAATGCCATGAATCTTTTAAGGCTAAAATATGTGCAGAAATTATAAATATTATACATTTACTGCGTTTTTTATTTACAAAATAAATGTATTCTGAACTGATAACTTTTGTAAGATTTTTTGATAAAGTGGATCAATAATAACCTTGAACCATGTGCACCAATATTTGGGATTTTTGTTACCGATCCGTTTGCAGTATATGTTTTTATACTGAAAATGGAATCAAAATGAACACTTTAACGGGTTTCCGATTGGAGAGCTTTATTGTGACCGATGAATATATTTACAAAATTAAGAGTTGTCACGAAATCGTTTTTCAGTTTGTAGAAGCCGATGGATATACATTTTCACATGCAATTAAAATTTCGTATGAAGAATTAAAGCTCCGTCTAAACAGGATTTCAGAATATGAAAATGAAGGATTTGCTTTAATCCAAATTGATGATCTGATGATAGAACAGGTTCCTTCCCTCATGCTCAATTCAAATGACATAAACAGAATAGGTACAAGTATAGCCTTAATAGGTTATCATGGCGATCAGGATAATATGTCACTTAAAACTGGTATTATTTCCTCTTTTTTAAAACTGGATAACGGAAAAGAATATATTCAGTTTGACGCGGCTATAAAACAGGGAAATTCAGGCAGTCCGCTCATCAATATTGAAACGGGTAAGGTAATTGGAGTGGTTGGTTACAGACTCTCTGCATTTACCCGCTCTTATGAATCTTTCAAGAATATTATTGATGAGAACCTTAAATTATTGAAGAAATCGGAAGGTAAAATTACCATAATGGATATCGATCCAATACAGGTTTTAATTGCCAATCAAAACCAACTAAAACAAATCAGCAGGGAGTTTTATAAAACAGCAATGATGAGTTACGGTTATGCTCATGAATTGAAATCTATAGAAAATTATTTTGTAAAACCTGAAATGACAGAGACGAAAACCATGACTTCAAAAGTTTAACCCTTTTGATCTTTTTCGATTTCTTTAATAATTTTATCAACTTCACTTTCAGTGTCGTACAATTTTTCGCGGCAAAATTTTAATAAAAGTGCTGCACGTTTAACTTTCAGAGTAAGGTCGTCAACGTCCATCTCTTCATTTTCCATTTTTGAAATTATTTCTTCAATTTCGCCGATGGCTTCCTTATAAGTAATCTTCTTTTTTTCCATTGTAACTTGATATATCCTTGATTTTGTGTTTAGCGTTTGTTTAAATTCAGTTTACTTTTTCTGACAAATTTTCAATAATGCTGGTGATACAACCTTCGGCCAGTCTGGTTTCAATAGTGTCGCCATCTTTTACTTGCATGGGCGAATGAAGCGTTTTTCCATTCAAATAGGTAATGGAATAACCTCTTTTTAAAATATTAACAGGGTTAAATGCTGAAATTAACGAATCGGCTGCCAGCATTTTTATCCTTTCCTTTTTTAGCAGGGTTTTTATTGTAACAGGTAACAATTGATTCAGTCTGTTTACCTGCAATTTGTGCATCAATAAATTATATTTAAGTCTCGCCTCAAACTGATGTTGTAATTGATTTAAAATTGATTTTCGCTGGGGTAAAATATTTCGGATTTTTTGATGATAGCTGCTCTCCAGCAATGCATACTTATTCTGAAGCGAGCTTATCTGCCATTTATTTAAATTACGGATACTGTTACTTAAATCGATTAAATAATTTTTACATTCTGAAACAACATTCGACGACATCGATATTACCTGATTTTCGAGCTGTTCAAAATAATCTGCAGTCTCGTCCATTAAAGAAAGTATGTATTCGGCAACAGCAGTAGGGGTTTTCAAACTTGTGTGGGCAACAAGGTCGGCAATCGTTTGATCACGATCGTGCCCTATACCCGTGAAAACGGGAATGGGAAACTGTGTAATATGAAAAGCGATATTATAATTATTAAAGCAATTCAGTTCAGCTTGTGAACCTCCGCCACGAATTATTACAACCAGATCGAAATTTGAGTAATTGTAATAAATTTGTTCCATGGCATTGATAAAAGATCGTTCGGTAGCTTCACCCTGCATGACAGTGTTGAAAAGTGTCACCTTAAATTTAAACCTACGGGAATTATTTTTAAGTTGTTTTATAAAATCACCATAACCAGCTGCCGTTTCCGATGAAATTACTGCAATTCGGCGACCGATTTCCGGAAGTTCAAGCTCTTTATTTAATTCAAAAACACCTTCAGCAGTTAACCGGTTAATAATTTCCTGTTTTCGACGTGCCAAGTCGCCAATGGTATAGTTTGGATCGATATCTTTTACGTTCAGGCTTAAACCATATATTTCATGAAATTCGACTGACACAAAAATCAGAATTTTTATACCTGCTGAAAACCGTTGTCCGGTAACCGATTCAAAATAAGGTTTTAAAATTCGGAAAGTAAAAGACCATATTGTTGCCCTTGCCTTTGCCGTAATACTTTCGGCACCATCAGCTTTTTCAATAAGTTCCAGGTAACAATGGCCACTCTGGTTAATGCTCATATCACTGATTTCTGCAACAACCCAAATACCAGAAGGAAATAATCCCTGAATCCCTTCTTTCAGGATTCTGTTAAGTTCAAATAACGATATTTTTGAGATTTCACCAGCCATTGTTATAGTTTTACTGCTGTTGCAGTGAATGCATTTTCACCGGATATGACCCTGATAATGAGAATTCCACGCGGAAGTGAACCAACTTCATTTAAACTGATTTCGCCCTCAGAATTGGCCTGTATCTGGTATTGATGCGACCATAGCTTTTTGCCTGTAGTATTGAATATTTCTATGGTTACAGAAGTGCTTTTTAAAGGTTTGTGCTTTATTGTTAAATTGGAGGTAAATGGATTTGGAAAAACCAATATTTGACCTTTACTTTCGAAAAAAGGATTCAGCATCAATAATGCTTTTTTAAAATCAGGAATACCATAACCATAATTATTATTTGGACTTAGATAATTATCACTGCTTTTTCGGATAGCATCAATAATTTCTAAATTAGTTTTGGTTTTAGCACCTTGCCATAAACAAGCTGTTAATCCTGAAATTACAGGGGCAGAAAATGAAGTGCCATTTCCTGAACTGATAGAATTGTCCAGGTTCTGAAAAAATGTACCCTGACCAATTGCCATAACATCTGGTTTAATCCTGTTGTCGGCACTTGGGCCAACTGAACTAAAGGCCGCCCGGAATAAATCAGTATCTATTGCACCCACGGTAAGAACATTTTTTGCATCAGCAGGCGCTGATATATAATGCCATAGACCGCTTCCTTCATTTCCGGCACTAACCACAACTATCATTCCTTTTTTGGTGGCCAGGTCGGCAGCTAATGAAATCCTTGTGGTTGTTCCGTTCATATCATTGTAAGTATGATCTTGTTCCTGATTATTAAAGGTAGAATATCCCAGGGAAGTATTGATCACATCGGTTCCCATACTATCAGCATATTCGGCAGCTGAAATCCAGTTATCTTCTTCAACCAGATATTCACTTTGAAGTCCCATGAAATCGTCTGTCGCATCTTCGGAGCGTAAAAGTAAAAAATCGGATCTTGGAGCAGTTCCAATAAATTCATTGTTAACTTCTCCGCCAATAATTGAGAAAACCAGCGCACCATGGTAATGATCCTGGTTTACTTCTCCATCGTGAGCTACAAAATCACGAATGCTTTTAATACGATTTTCAGAACGTATCTTCCCGAAGCCTGTCATGCTTTTGTAATTACTGAAACCGGCATCTATTATAGCGATTAGCATATCTTCACCTTTCAAACCATTGTTGTGCAAGTAGTCGCCATTATGAATATGAATTTGTTTGTACGAATACCCATATGCTGTACTGTCATATTCTGCGGCCTCAGTATGTGCTGATTCTGAAACTTGTAACTTAACAAGGGCAGGCTTAGTTTTTTTAACACTTTGAACAAAGTTTATGTTATTCAGTGTATTTATTATTTCGGCATTTCCGGTTTTGAAGGTTACAGAATTGAACCATCGGGAAGCATTGTGAATTTGTATATCCAGTTTTTTTAAACTATCAATATAATAACTACTTACAGGCAAATCGCTTGAATCGATTGCGATATTCTGGCCCATCCGGCGGTCGATAGCTTTTTGACTAAGGAATTCGGTTGGCTTATTTAAGTTAAAAGAAGAATATTCTTTATTCTTAAGGAATAAAATATAAGTATTGGGAGCCGTTTCCTGCGATTGTCCCTTTATATTTACCTGGAAGACCAGGAAAGTGAGTGCAAAAATAAATAAGGAACGAATCATATTTTTAATATTTTACATACCCGATCCTGGAATAAAGCTATTTTCTTCCGGTTCAGGAATTGAGCCTTTTAGTTTTTCATATTGCTGTAACATCTTTTGTTCTTTGGTATCTAGTTCTTCAGCATTTTTTGCTATTCCATTTTTAAACTCAACTTCCGAATCTACCTTGCCATCCTGACCATAATGAATCCATTTTCCGTCTTTTTCGTCATTTAGATAAACACCTTTCCATTCTGGTTGATTATTCGGATAATTTAAAAGGAACTGACCGTTTCTTTTTCCATCGGAATATATTGCACTAAGTTTAATGGTTCCACTATCATAATATTGGCGCCATATACCATGCTTAAGATCGTTTTTATATCCAAGTTCCTGCGATTTATTTCCTGAAGGAAAATAATTTACCGAAATCCCTTCTTTTTTACCAAAAACATAATTTTCCCTGTTCGAAATGGTTTTATCATAATAACTATAGTAGTTCCAAATACTATCTTTCAGTGTTCCAATATAATTACCTTCAGCAGCTTTAGTTCCATTCTGATAAAAAAGCGTTGTAAACGCTTTCCCTTTAGAATTGTAAACCATGTTAGCTTTTATGATTCCATCGTCATAATAACGTTTAATAGTACCAACAGCTTTATTATCTTTAAAATAGCCTGTATACTTTACTTTTTTATTTGGGTAATATCCTTTCCAGAATCCTTGCTTTAAACCTTGTTTATCAGTTTGGTTAAAAATGGTATCGCCCGTCCCTGAATTTTGGCCATGCACCATCGATGTTATGAAAATGAAAATAATTATTAAACCCCGCATATCATTTTTTTTTGAGGTATAAAAATAGGTAAAGATTTGTAAGCATTTAAACTTGATAAGGAAAAGTTACAAGTATTTCTGAATATGAATTACACCGCCTGTATTGTCTTTGGCAGCTCCCGTAACCGAACAGAGGCAATTGGGTAAGTTTAAATATCGCAGAACTCCTAAAAATGCAAAAACAAGAGCTTCCTTATAGTTTATAACTTTTTCATCAGGAATTTCATATTTTTTATTAATTTTTTTCTGAAGAAGTTCCAGTAAGTATATATTATAAGCGCCGCCTCCTGTTATAAGTACTTTTTCTCCTGAAACTGAATTTATTGTTTTGGCTAATTGAATTGAAATATTTTCGTAAACTGTTCTCAATTTATCAGTTGCAGAAATATTTGCATCTTCAATCACTGGAATCATATTTTTCACGACCCATTCCTTGCCAAGCGATTTGGGCGGTAATTCATTAAAATAATCTAATTTATTCAGCCTTTCAAGAAGAGGAGTATCAACCTTTCCTTTTTTTCCGAATTCACCATCTTTATCGTATTCCGATTGAAAATATTTCAAGGATAAATAGTTCAGAACAATGTTGACAGGACAGATATCAAATGCCATTCGTAGATCAGACGACTGAAATGAAATATTGGCAAAGCCTCCCAGGTTTAAACATTGATCGAATTCTCCAAAAAGATATCGATCGCCAATTGGGACCAATGGGGCGCCTTGTCCTCCCAATGCAACATCCAGGTTTCTGAAATCGGAAATGGTTGTTATACCGGTTTTAGCTGCAATATAAGCACCATCTCCTAATTGAAATGTGAATTGATTTTCCGGTTGGTGGAAAATTGTATGTCCATGCGAAGAGATAAAATCGGGTATTTCTTTTATATCTTTCAGAAAGTCGGTAACTAATTCTCCAAGGTATGTTCCATATATTTTGTGCAACTGAATTAAGTGTAATCCAGGTACAGTTTCAGCATCTAAAAGTTTATTTTTCCATAATGGGCTGTACTGAACAGTAACTGCTTTTTCAATTGAATAGTCCCATTTTGTTGAATTGGTCTTTTTAATCCGGCATAAAGCAATATCCACGCCATCGAGTGATGTTCCCGACATCAGTCCAACAACAAGAAATTCATTTTTACTATCAGCGAAAACAGTCATAACAAAATTAAGGTCTGTATTTAGTTTCTAAAGTAGTAGTATTGTTTTTACTATCTGAAACTACTATTTTAATATTTGTACCGGCATTGTATTTAAACCTTGAATTATCAATTTGATGAAGCATCAGATTGTTTTTGGCATCATATTCAAATAACGCCCATTTGCCGTCAATAAATCCGTTGTAATCTCTTATTCCGGAAAGATTATCGGTTATTTTGAAGGCAATATATATTTTCCGTATCCCCTGATATGAAGTACTAAAGCTTCTATACGGAACAATTCTCGGAGGAGTAGTGTCGATTGTAACTGCAAAACTCCCCATAATATAGGTTTTTCCTTTAACGAAGTCTTTATCAATTGTTCCTCCGATATTATTTGGATTGCCGTCATCAAACCTCACAATCAGGGCTTTTTCCAGTAGGGAAGGAGATAAATTTTCGGGTTTTATACTTATTTCAAAAGGGAATTGAACAGGGATGGATGTATCGCCAACCTGGTAAATTTTTGAATAATACCCTGGTTTGCCCGGCTTTGTTGCGAATCTGAAACATATGTCAGTGTACAATGCATTTAAGGGAATTAACAATTTAAAATTATCAGCAGTAAATATATTTTCCTTCAGAAAAGAAAAAGTCCTGAGACATTCGCTTGAATCATTTAAAATGGCAGAATTATTATTCGTCGATTTAATTTTAAAATTCAAAGTTGATTTATTCCCGTATGTATCGAAAGCAGTAACTTCAACATTATGGACAAGCGTATCTCTAAATTCAATTATACCTTTATTAACTGATGTTTTATAAATCGACAATTTATTATTGGGGTCGATATATAATTTTGTTATTTTTTTTCTGCTTTTCATGTATTCAGCATAATCAATCATGCTGTTTATATAGCGGGACTCTCCAAAGCTGAAACTTGCAATTTCATTTTTATAAATCATCACCGAGTCAATGTTCATTGTCAGCATATAAAAGCCTGTACGGGTTGCATCTGAATCGACTGCATCGAAAACCTGTGCTCCAAAACCTATAGGTCCTGAAACCTTTATTACCCCATGATTTATTGAGAAATTCTTACCAACCGGGACCGTCTGAAAATTTATTTTTTTTTCAGAACCTTCTACACGGCTATATTTACTAAGCGGATATACAGTTAATCCATAAAAAGATGGTGATTTTGTATCTCTTATTGGAAGTTTGAAAAGCAAAGGCTGAATGGGCGATTGTTTCACTGTTTCCCTTATTTCGAAATGAAGGTGCGGACCTTGCGATCCGCCCGCATTACCTGAATAAGCAATACTATCGCCTTTTTTGACAATAAAATCTGTTTTTTTAGGAAATAAATCAACAGTGAACAATTGGTATTCGTATTGCTGTTTTCGTATGTATTCTGTTAAATCATCACGTAAAGCGTCAAGGTGGCCATAAACGGTTGTATATCCTTCCGGATGATCAATATAGATTGCTTTACCAAAACCACCCGGTTCAATCTTAATTCTGCTGATAAATCCGTCGGCAGCTGCTAAAACTGTCTTGCCAATTTCCCCTCCTGTTCGAAAATCTATACCCGAATGGATATGATTTGTACGAATTTCTCCAAAACCACCAGAAATATTTAAAGGAATTTTAAGGGGGGATGAGAACATTGAAGCATTTGATACTTGAGCGAGACTAACTGATATAGAAATATTTATCAATAATATTCCGGTGAGCCATTTTTTTTTCATGCGATTGAACCTCAAATTGAATAGTTTGTTTAACAAGTTACAGTAACCATAATTAAAAGAATTTGTTGTATCTATTTTAATTTAAAGCTAGCTATATTATATTTGTAAAGATTAATTAAATATATGTCAGAATACGAAAATATAATATCTGCATTAAATAGCAAGGCTAATAAGATGATTTCTGTTATTGAAAAGCTAAAAACAGAAAACCTTGAGCTTAAAAGTGAATTGGAAAAAGTTAATAGTGGTTTAAAAAACAAAGAACTTGATGTTCATGATTTAAATGTTAAATATGAAAATTTAAAACTGGCAAAGGTTATTCAGCTAAGTGGAAACGATTTGCATGATGCAAAAATTAAGGTGAATAGAATTGTGCGGGAAATAGACAAATGTATTTCTCTTTTAAACAGATAGGTGGAAAATATGGATGAAAAATTATCAATACGGGTAAATGTTGCCGATCGATATTATCCACTAAAGATTGACAGGGAAGACGAGGAAAAGATAAGGAAGGCGGCCAAGAGTATAAACGATAAAGTGTTCCAGTATAAAAGTAAATATACTGATAAGGATACACAGGATTTTTTAGCTATGGCAGCTTTGCAATTTGTAATCAGGTTAATTGAGTTAGAAAGCAAAACCGATGAAAGTGACCTGATTAAGAAACTCAGGGATTTGGATAGTCATCTGGATAGCTTGTTGAATAAAGAAGCAGACGTTCTTTAATATATGTTGAAAGATATTGCCCGCATCGTTTCTTCAATCCTTTTGGAACTCAACATTTTAAATATTGGAATAACCTCAGGGTGTCTAGGACAGGCCATCATCCTGCTTCGGCAGGAATTCACTCCGGTGGACAATGGAAGTCCGAAATAACCTGGTAATTCCACCCTTGTAAAAACGGGGTTTTTAAAAGATGAAGGAATTTTGCGGGTTTTTTTGTTAATTTAAATTTAAAAAAAACTATGGAAATATGATTATAGATACTATTATAGGTGTTATTTCTCCTTGGATTCTGGCCTTCATTACAGGCTTTATTGCTTTTATTGTTGGTGCTGTTCTTGCATATTCTGCATATCTGAAAATTTTGAAAGCACGCAGGATTAAAATTATCCGCGAAGCAGAAGCAGAAGCAGAAGTAATTAAAAAAGATAAAATACTTCAGGCAAAAGAAAAATTCTTTCAGTTAAAAACGGAACACGAAAAAGTAATAAATGAAAAGAATTCAAAGCTTGTAGTAAATGAGAATAAGCTTAAACAACGCGAAACATCTATAAATCAACGATTTGAAGAAGTTCAAAGAACTAAAAAAGAAGTTGATACCATTCGTGAAAATCTAAGTGTGCAGACAGAAGTTGTTGATAAAAAACAGGATGAGCTTGAAAAAATGCACAAACAACAAGTTGAGCAATTGGAAACTATCTCCGGTTTATCAGCCGAAGAAGCAAAAGCTCATTTGATCGATTCTCTTAAAAACGAAGCCAAAACTGAGGCCATGTCTGTAATTAACGAAATTATGGAAGAAGCCAAAATGACTGCATCCAAAGAAGCCAAACGAATTGTTGTTCAAACAATTCAACGTGTTGCAACAGAAGCTGCTGTTGAAAATTCTGTAACTGTTTTTCATATCGAATCCGACGAAATCAAAGGTAGGATTATTGGCCGCGAAGGTCGTAATATACGTGCTCTGGAAGCTGCTACCGGTGTTGAAATAGTTGTTGACGATACACCTGAAGCCATTATACTTTCTGCTTTCGATCCGGTTCGCCGCGAAATTGCCCGTTTAGCATTACATCAGTTGGTTACCGATGGCCGTATCCATCCTGCCCGTATCGAAGAAGTTGTTGCCAAAGTTCAGAAACAAGTTGAAGACGAAGTGAATGAAGTGGGTAAAAGGACTACCATCGATTTGGGTATTCATGGTTTACACCCTGAACTTATCCGTTTGATCGGTAAAATGAAATACCGTTCTTCGTATGGTCAAAACTTATTGCAACATTCGCGCGAAGTAGCAAATCTTTGTGCTATTATGGCTTCAGAATTGGGCCTGAACCCAAAACTGGCCAAACGTGCAGGTTTGCTCCACGATATTGGTAAAGTACCCGATGATGAACCAGAATTGCCACATGCAATCCTTGGGATGAAACTTGCTGAGAAATATAAAGAAAAACCGGAAATTTGCAATGCTATCGGTGCTCACCACGATGAAACCGAGATGACAACTCTTCTTGCTCCAATTGTTCAGGTTTGCGATGCTATTTCAGGTGCCCGTCCTGGTGCACGCCGCGAAGTTGTGGAAGCTTATATCAAACGTTTAAAAGATCTTGAAGCAGTAGCTCTTTCATATCCGGGAGTTACTAAAACATATGCCATCCAGGCAGGCCGTGAATTAAGGGTTATTGTTGGAAGTGAAAAGGTGAACGATAAAGATGCTGAGAATTTGTCGCACGAAATTGCAAAGAAAATTCAAACTGAAATGACATATCCCGGACAGGTAAAAATTACCGTGATCCGCGAAACACGTTCAGTTTCTTATGCTAAATAATTATTTTAGTACAATAACAGAGGCTGTCTAAAAATCTTTAGTGCCAAATTCAAGAGCTCCGGGATTCACAATTTGCAATAAAAGCATTTGTGAATCTTTGAGTTTTAAGTTTTAGTGTAAATAGTTAACGACAACTCTTCATTTTAATAACATATAAAAATGAAAATTTTAATTACTGGTGCAGCCGGATTCATTGGTTCTCATCTTTCTCAAAGGTTTATTGATCGTGGCGATGAAGTCGTTGGCCTCGATTCTGTAAACGATTATTATGATGTAACCTTAAAATATGGAAGGTTAAATAATCTTGGGATCGATTATAAAAAAATTGAAGACAATAAACTATTAAAGAGCAATAAGTATCAGAATTTCACTTTTATAAAACTTCAACTCGAAGACAAGGATAATATTCAATTACTGTTTAAACAGGAAAAATTTGACAGTGTGTGCAACCTAGCTGCACAAGCAGGTGTTCGATACAGTCTTACCAATCCATATGCTTATATTGATTCTAATATTACAGGTTTTTTGAATATTCTGGAAGCTTGCCGTTTTAATCCAGTAAAACATTTGTATTATGCGAGTAGCTCCAGTGTTTATGGTTTGAACGAAAATATGCCTTTTTCTACAAAAAACAATGTAGATCATCCTGTTAGCTTATATGCTGCGAGCAAAAAAGCGAATGAATTAATGGCGCACACTTACAGTAACTTGTTTGGAATTCCGACTACAGGGCTACGTTTTTTTACTGTTTACGGTCCTTGGGGAAGGCCTGATATGGCATTATTTATTTTCACCAAAGCTATTTTGGAAGGAAAACCAATTGATGTATTTAATCATGGTGAAATGCGGCGCGATTTCACTTATATTGACGATATTGTGGAGGGATTGGTAAGGGTAAATGATCATCCTCCAAAGCCTGATTCCAAGTGGAACGGAGTACATCCGGATCCTTCGTCTTCAAAAGTACCTTATAAAATCTATAATATTGGCAACAGCAGCCCGGTAAAACTGATGGATTTTATAGAAGCACTTGAAGAGTCGTTAGGGAAAAAAGCCATAAAAAATATGATGCCTATTCAGCCTGGCGACGTTCCTGCAACCTGGGCAGATGTATCGGATCTTACAGCAGATTTAAATTATAAACCATTCACTCCGGTAAAAAAAGGTATTCAGAATTTTGTTAATTGGTACAATGAATTTTATAAAGTTTAGCCGGCTGAGTTTAATCGCGTAATTTTCATTAAAGAATGTAGGTCTTTAACTTTGCTTTCATACCCCAGTTTCTCATACGAATAGATAAGGTTCAGCAAAATTCTTTGAATTATTTCAACATTGCTGCATGGCTTATAGAAAGTTTGTTCCGGGACAATGTTCTGTTGTTTAAGGAATATATCTATTTCTTTTTTACCTAAAACGGCACCTTTATTATATGGATTTATATAAAACAAAACTTCATCGCCCGATGGAAACAGATTATGGTATTCATCTTTATATGCAAGAATAAAATTTTTCGGAAGATTAACACCGTAAACTGGCAAACCCAATTTTTGGGAAACAACAATATAAACAATAGCAAGGCTGATAGGATTACCTTTTTTTGATTGCAATACCTGATTGATATATGAGTTCTGGGGAGAATAATAATTAGAATTATTGGATGTAAATTTATGAATATCAAACAGGATATGATTAATTACCCTTACTTTTTCAAGGGCTGTTAAATTATCGTTTATTTCAAGCCATACATCATGTTTTATCTTCTCTATTGCATTTACTACTTCATAAAACCCAATATCAGGATATTGATATTTAGAAATAATATAGGCCCCTTCCAGCAGGTCAACAGCTCCATTATTAAGCCAAACGGTAAGACTGGTGTGAATATGATTAAGTTGTATTTTTTGTATTATCGATTCAAGACGATCCTGCACTGAACTAACCGCAGAGTTTTCCCATGCTTTTTCTAAATCCGGAACAATACCGATACCTTTATCCATCAGGGTTTTTGAAATTGCCTGATAAATGTCCTTATCCGGATCGTCAAGTAAAGTAATTAAAGCACTTATTTCTTTCTCTGTCATTTAACGATTACTTTTCAATTTAAATTTATTGAATTTTAAAAATAAAATCAACTTTCCTGGATCTTAACTTTCTTCCTGATAAAAAGAAATGCAGGATTTATTAATTCATTCATCTGATACTTCCTTAAATTATACGAATTACATTTTTTTGTTAAACAATGGCAAAACCACAATTGTTTGTTTAACAGAAGTAAAAAAAATGCCATCGAGCAATTTAAAACATTATTTTTGCAAAAATTAATATTTAAAGTTATGATTCAACGTATTCAAACAGTTTTTCTATTTAATGCATTTATATTGACAGGTTTGGTATTCTTCATGCCATTTGCCAGCCTGATTTCAAATGAAGTTTATAAAATTTCTTTTTTAGGAATTACTTCTGTAAAAGCAATTGAAAATATTCAGCAACCATTGATTCTTACTATTGTTGGTTCAATTGTCACAACTTTAATTTTTGTGGTTATATTTCTTTATAAAAACCGAAAGTTCCAGATGAATCTAACAATAATATCCATACTGCTATTGATAGGTTTAAATATCTATATGTATTTTATTTTGAGCAAATATCAAACTGAACTTGCTGCCGAAATAAAGTACAATATATCTTTTATCTTTCCTGTAATTTCAGCTATTCTGTTAATATTAGCTTATCGCGGGATTAATAAAGATGAGAAATTAGTAAGATCACTCGACCGGTTACGATAATTTAAATAATGACAATACGGTCCTGATCAGTTATTTTTTCACAGTAATGACATTTCAGAGCCACTTCATTTTTGGTAACTACCGTAAATTTTGTTTTGATATCTTCGTTATTAGTGATGCATTTTGGGTTTACACACTTTACAATTCCCTGAATGTGGTCAGGAACTTCCACAACCCTTTTTTCAATCACTTCATAATCGCGGATAATATTTAATTTTGCCTGGGGTGCTACCAATGCAATTTTATTAATTTCTTCATCGAGAAAATATCTGTCGGCTATTTTAATAATAGCTTTGCTGCCAAGCTTTTTACTTTCCAAACCCGTTCCAAAAGTAATCTGGTTGTTAATTTGCTGCAGACCTAAAATAGTAATTACTTTAAATAAGCTTTTAGCAGGAATATGATCGATTACTGTTCCGTTTTTTATTGCATTAACAATAAGTTGTTTGTCTTTCATAAGAAAATAATTTTGATAACATTTTTTTATTTCATTCCAAGAACTGAAGTAATGATTGCCTGGCGTACAAAAACGCCATTTAAGGCCTGGGTGAAATAATATGCTTTAGGATTTTCATCCACGTCCAAACTTATTTCATTAACTCTTGGCAACGGATGCAGAATTTTCATATTGGAACGTGTATTTTCCAACATGTGATTACTCAAAACATATGCATTTTTGGTTTTTTCATATTCAATAGGATCTGAGAATCTTTCTTTTTGAACGCGTGTCATATAAATAATATCAGCTTCGGAGATGATTGGCATAAACTCCCGGTATTCATAGTATTTTATATTATGATGATCCAGGAAGATTTTGTACTCATTAGGCATCTTAAGCTCATCGGGTGAGATAAAGAAGAATGTTGGATTGAAATTCGACATAGCCATCAAAAGCGAATGAACGGTACGTCCATACTTCAGGTCTCCAATCATAAATACATTGAGATCTTCCAGTTTATTTTGGGTTTTCCTGATTGAATACAAGTCGAGAAGAGTTTGTGTGGGATGTTGATTAGCTCCGTCGCCTGCATTTATAACCGGTACATTTGCAACTTCACTTGCATAACGTGCGGCACCTTCCAGAGGATGTCGCATTACGATAAGGTCAACATAATTGGTTACCATTTTAATGGTATCTTTCAATGTTTCTCCCTTTGTAACGCTCGATGAATTTGCGTCGCTAAAACCAATTATTCTTCCTCCCAGGCGGTTTACTGCACTTTCAAAGCTCAGCCGGGTGCGGGTAGATGGTTCGAAAAACAAAGTGGCTACTATCTTTCCGTCTAATAATTTCTGACTTGGATTCTTTTCGAATTCAGCAGCAATTTGTAAGATTTTCAGATAATCGTCCTTGCTATAATCGGTAATGGAAACAAGGCTTTTGTTAAGCATAGTGTTATATGTTTTGGTTCAGTAAATTTTCATTTAAATATATTTCAATATGCAGTAATTCCTTTAGCTTTTGAATAAAAACTGCAGTAAATTTTTTACGGCATTGAAGTTCAATCCGGCAATTATAATTAAAAGTTGATTTTACTATTTTTAGGTTATAATCTTTTATGTATCTGTTTACCTGGTTTTGAAGTGAAAAATCGAAGATAATGGTAAGATTGTCCATTATTTCTTTTTCCAGGATGGTTGAACTGGCAATTGCATCGGCACTGGCATTTTTATATGCGTGCATTAGTCCGCCGACTCCTAATAACGTTCCGCCAAAATATCTCACAACTACAATTAGTATATTGGTAAGGTTATGGGCAATTATTTGTCCTAAAATTGGTTTTCCTGCCGATCCGGATGGCTCATCGTCATCATAAGAGCGAAAAACCTTCATCTCAGGTCCTAGCCGGTATGCGTAACAATGATGTCGCGCATCAAAAAATTCTTTTCTTAAGTTTATCAGGTGTTCTTTAATTTCCTGTTCAGAACTTACCGGAAATGCAAATGCAAGAAACTTACTGCCCTTTTCCTTGAACAGGCCTTTGGACTGATTCGCTATTGTTAAGTAAGTATCTGTGATTAATTCAGGCATATGCAAGATTACTACAAAAAAAAACAGGTTTCTGAATAAGAAACCTGTTTTAAAATAGATTTATCAAATTTTTAATTTTTTAGCTATTTCTTCCACTTGATTTTTAAACCGTTTATCCGTTTCAATCAAATTATTGACTGTTTTACAGGCGTGCAGCACAGTTGCATGATCTTTTCCTCCAATTTGTGCACCAATTGTTGCCAATGAAGATTTGGTTAAACTTTTAGAGAAAAACATGGCTATTTGCCTTGCCTGAACAATCTCTCGTTTACGGGTATTTGAAAGTAGCATTTCAACTTGTACATTAAAAAAGCTGCAAACTACTTTTTGTATATAGTCAATAGAAATTTCTCTTTTTGTGTTTTTAATAAGTTTATCAATCATTTCCATAGCTAAATCGAGTGTAATCTCCTTTTTATTAAGGGTCGATTGAGCCAGCAGGGAAATCATGGCTCCTTCGAGCTCCCGTACATTTGTTGTTATGTGTGTAGCAACATATTCCATTACTTCGAATGGGATATTTATGCCGTCGAGGTATGCTTTGTGCTTTAGAATGGCAACCCTGGTTTCAAAATCAGGTGGTTGAAGATCGGCTGATAAGCCCCATTTAAAGCGTGATAGCAGACGTTGTTCAAGGCCCTGAAGTTCAACCGGAGGTTTATCGGATGTTAACACCAGTTGCTTTCCAGATTGATGTAAATGATTAAAAATATGGAAAAAGATGTCTTGGGTTTTTTCTTTACCTGCAAATTCATGAACATCGTCGATGATCAATACATCAATCATTTGATAAAAATGCAGAAAATCGTTTTTAGTATTATTCCTGATAGCATCTACAAATTGAGTTTGAAATTTGTTTGCATTCACATATAATACTACTTTGTCCTGAAATCTTTCTTTAACCTGGATTCCAATAGCCTGGGCCAAATGTGTTTTTCCCAAACCAGATTCCCCATAAATAAATAATGGATTAAAGGCTGTTCCTCCCGGATTATGGCTAACTGCGTAACCCGCCGACCGGGCTAAACGGTTACATTCCCCTTCAATAAAATTTACAAAAGAATTGTCGGGGTTTAACTGCGGATCGATGTTTAACTTCTTGATCCCGGGAATAACAAATGGATTTTTGATTGGTTGGTCATCCAGGTCAATGGGCATCGAAACCGGTTTGTTCTTGAGATCAGGGCTTCCTTTGCCCGGAAATTTAACTGTGTACGGTTTAGCAGTAGCATAGTTGTTGTTTTCCATTACAACACTATATTCCAGTTTTGCTTCATTTCCCAGTTCTTTTCTTAAAGTTTTCCTCAGGATATCAATGTACTGTTCTTCCAGGTATTCATAGAAGAATGGACTTGGTACCTGAATGGTCAAAACATTTTGTTCAAGTTTTAATGGAACAATAGGCTCAAACCAAGTTTTAAAACTTACAGAAGGAACATTATCTTTAATAATCTTTAAGCAATTATTCCAAACTGACTGATGCATTATTGTGTTTTTATTATGAGTTAGTGACTTACAATTTTTCGTGCTCTAAAATAATTGTTAAGCAATTTTGTGAAAAAAAAGCAGAAAAAAAATGGTTGTCAGTATTGTATTTGTCGAATTAAAGTCATTGGGTTTAAAATCAGTTCGTTATTTTTATACCTGTTTGTATTTTAAGTATTTGTCTGAATATCAATAATTTAATATTAACAACTAATGAACATTTTCTTAACTTATTGTTAAATAGATGTTAATAAATTGTTAATTTCTTTTGTGAAATAAACTTGATTTTGGAAGTGTTAATAACTTAGCTGTTTATCTAAATTCCAATTTTATTACTTTGATTTCTTTCCAGACGAGCCAAATACTGAAAAGTTAACGTATTTTTTAGGATTAGCTTTCAAGTCGAGCAATAATGCATCCAGGTCTTGTATCGTTTTTTCCAGGGAAATATATACCGAATCTTCATTTATAAGTTTACCTACTGTTCCCTGACTTTTATTTAGCTTTTGCATTAAAAGATCTGTTTCAGCTATTAAATTGTTCGCACTCTGGATGGTAGTTTTTATATTTGATTGGGAAAGTGAGTCGGAAAAATTGGATAAATTGTCTAACGTATTTGTAATTTGACTATTACTTTTTTTGAGGTTTTCAGTTATGTCCTGAAGGTTTTCCATTATTATTGAAACCCTTTTTCGTTGTGTTACAATTATTTGTTCCAGTGAAGCAACCCCTTGCTGTATATTCGCCTGTGTTTGAGGGTTAAAGGTGTGTCTTAACATAGCCATAACAGAATCAACCGACTCTATTAACCGTTCTCCTTTTTCCTTGATTGGCAATAATTTTTTTGTTACAAGAACACTTAAATCGCCGTCAAACCTACCTGAAAGAGTATCATTTTCTTTGGAAGGTATATTGGAATCGCCCAATATCATATTTACAGCCTTGGTTCCCATAAAATCAGTACTATAGATTTCAACTACAGAATTTGAAGGAATCGAAAACTGCCTGTCGATAGAAATTTCAACTATAATTTTAGAAGTTTGTCCGTGTACAAATTGTATTTCTGAAACTAGACCAATAGTGTATCCATTTGCGCTTACTATACTTGATTCCTGTAAACCACCAATATTACTGAACACCGCATAATATTGCCTGCTGACTGTGAAAATATTTTTGCCTTTTAAGAAATTAAATCCCCAGATAACGACAGCAATTACAAGAGTAACAATAAAACCAATTTTTGCTTCTTTTCGAATTTTCATGAATTTGTTTAATGAAGGTGCTAATTTAATCCTTTTATTTGATTCAGTACTTCTTTTGCAGGTACAATTTTCCCATTAATAGAGCCTACAACAAAAGCATCAGGGAATATTTTTTTCATAACATTCAAATATTCAAGTATTTCTTTAAAGTTCGATTTATTTCCAACAGTATATTTATAACGTTCAGCTACTTTATGTTCCATTATATTTTGAACTCCTTTAAAAAGTTTAGAATTTAAAGGGATACTTTTTAGCGAAGAACTTATTTGTACCATAAAAAAACCTGAAACTGCAGTATCTTTTTGAACAGGGGCGGGTGTTGAAATACTCACTGTAACTGGTTCATATTTAGTTGGTACACTATCCATTTTCCCTGTAGTTATGGCAGTTCGGTTATAAATGAAAATACTTTTATGCTCGATCATATTTTTGTAATCGCGAAATGCCCTGAAAATTGAAGAAGCTATATAATCCTGTCCTTTCGAAGATGATAAAAATTTTTCTTCTTCAGTATTGGAAAGAAATCCTGATTCTACCAACACACTCGGCATTGCAGTTTGCCACAAAACCAGAAATCCGGCTTGTTTTACACCTCTGTCAGTACGGTTGGCTTTTTCCTTAAATTCATTTTGTATATATGATGCCAATGTAATACTTTGATCGCGGTAAGTATTTTGCATTAACGACAACATAATATAGGACTCGGGTGAATTATCAAAACCCTGGTACTTGTTATTTATATTTTCTTCGATCAATATTACTGAATTTTCTCTTTTTGCCACTTCCAGATTATCAGCAGCCTTAGTTAAACCCATTGCATAAGTTTCTGTTCCAAAAGGATTCTTACTTGGATTGGAATTGCAATGAATTGAAATAAAAACATCGGCTTGATTTTTGTTTGCAATTTCTGCTCGTTCGTGTAATGGAATAAAAACATCGCTTTCGCGGGTATAAATTACCTTTACATCCGATAAATTTTCCTTAATATATTTACCAAGTTTTAGGGCTATGTCCAATACTATGTCTTTTTCAAAATATTTACTTCCCATGGCACCTGGGTCTTTCCCACCATGTCCGGCATCAATTACAACGCAGTTTATTTTTGTTTTTGGTTCATTTTGGCCTGAAAGATTAGGAAAATTTAACAAAATTACTACAATAACAGCATTATAAAATCGTATATTAACGGGTACCAATGTATTTATATAAGATAAACCAAACATTCGCAGCTATAAAATTTTTGATTAGTTTTGGGATCTTGTTTTTTATTAATAATAGTCACAAAAATAGTATAAAATTGTTCAATAAATTACCTATTTATATAACGGCTTTCTTAATTCTTCAGTGTGTAATTATAACTGGACAGGAAAAAAATGTTGTTGATACCTCTCTTGTAAAAAAAGATACGGCTTTAGTTGATTCACTTTCTTTAAAAAAGAAAAAGGAACAACCTTTTAAATCTAAGGTAACATACGCAGCCGATGATTCTATAAGGTTTTCAATGAGTTCCAAAAAGGTTTACATGTACAAAAACTCTCAGATTAATTATGATAATATAGAACTGAAGTCGGAGAGGGTTGATTTCGATATGAATAAAAGTGTTGTTTATGCCAAAGGAATAAAGGATTCAACCGGTAAACTTATGGGTAATCCTCATTTTAAACAATCTGCCGAAGAATTCGATGCCAAAGATCTTTCTTATAATTTTAAAAGTAAAAAAGGAATTATCCACGACATTATTTCAGAACAGGATGAAAGTTTTTTACATGCCGAAAAAACCAAGAAAGAAAGTAATGGAAATATAAATCTTATCAAAGGTAAATATACCACCTGCGATGCTGAACATCCTCATTTTTACCTGGCGCTCACTAAAGCTATTGTAATTCCTGAAAACCAGATTGTTGCCGGTCCGGCTTATTTGGTAATGGAAGATATCCCTTTACCAATAGGAATTCCTTTTGGTTTTTTTCCAAATAAGAAGAACAGTGCTTCGGGAATATTACTTCCTACATATGGGGAAGAAGCAACCAGAGGATTTTTTTTAAGAGATGGTGGTTATTACTTTGCACTGAGCGATAATTTTGACCTCCGGCTAACAGGCGATATTTATTCTAAGGGAACCTGGGGTGCAACTGCTGCTTCAACTTACCGGAAACGGTATAAATTTAATGGCGTTTTCAATTTAAGATATTACCGCAACAAGATTGGAGATGAAGGCCCTGATCAGCAACGTTCAACCGATTTCTCAATACGTTGGAACCATGGTCAGGAAGCTCAGGCAAATCCTTATCAACGGTTTTCGGCAAGCGTCGATTATTCCAGTCAGAAATTTAATAAGCGGCATAATTATACCAATCCTGCCCAATATTTAACAAATCAGAAGCAATCCAGTATATCATTTAACAAATCATGGCCAAATAACAGTCCTGTCAATTTATCGGCAAACCTGAGGCATAGTCAGAACAGCCAAAATAATTCAGTAAGTCTTACTTTTCCTGAAATTTCATTTAATGTGAACCGCATTTATCTATTCAGGGGAAAAGAAGGAAGTTCCGGTAAATGGTACGATGATATTTCGATTAGTTACACTTCTAATCTGGTAAATAAAATTCAGGCCCATGAAGATTCGCTTTTTATCTCTAAAACATTGCAAAGAATGGAAAATGGTTTCAAACATTCTATTCCATTTGGTACAAGCATAAAAATCTGGAAAAAAATTAATTTAAACCTTTCGCCATCGTTGAATTATAATGGTATGCTTTATACCAACTATATTAAAAAAAATCAGGTATTACATAACGATTCAATCAATGATACTACCTATACATTCCTTGATATTGATACAGTTTCGAAATTAACCTATGCTCAGGGGTTTTCACCTTCATTGTCATTGGCAGCAAATCCAACTTTATATGGAACTCTGAAATTTAAAAAAGGCTCAAAAATTGAAGCGATCAGGCATGTTTTAAGGCCGTCGGCAGGTGTTTCGTTTATTCCAAGTTTAAAAGGTTTTGCACCCGATTATGAGCGAAGTTATTTCGATGCGGATGGTAAATTACGTACCTATTCCAGGTATGAAAGGAATGTTTATGGTACTCCCACATCATCCAACAAAAAAAGCGGAGCAGTGTCTTTGGGATTGTTCAATAATCTTGAGATGAAAGTCCGTTCGGATAAAGATACGGTAACCGGCTCGAAAAAAATTAAGATTATTGATAACCTAAACTTTGGTACATCCTATAATATTTTTGCAGATTCCATGAACTGGAGTCAGATATCGATGAATGGAAGTACTACCCTATTTGAAGGATTGAGTATTAATGTATCAGGGTCGATGGATCTTTATGCCTACGAAAAAACAAACATAAACAACCGCATTTTATATAGAAGAATTAAGGATTTTGAATTTGAACATTCAAACCGGCTTGCCAGGTTAACATCTTTATCATTCTCAACTGGCTATCAGTTCCAGTCGAAACAAGGTGAGAAAGATGAAAAAGAAAAAAAGCAGAATGCGATACCAGGCGAATACGATTACTTTAAAATTCCATGGAGTTTTAGTGTCGATTTTGATTTAAATTATTCCAAACCATTCGATAAAGCTGAGATTTTACCAACATTACAGTTTAATGGCGATTTTAGTTTAACGGAAAAATGGAAGATCAATTTTTCATCAGGATACGACGTGAAAGCAAAAAAAATAACCTATACCAATATTGGAATTAACAGAGACCTTCATTGCTGGGCTATGTCGTTCAGTTGTTCACCATTTGGTGAAACTAAATATTATAGTTTCCAGATAAACGTTAAATCGGCCATGTTAAAAGATATTAAATACGATAAGAAGAAAAGCAATTATGATTATGGTTTTTAATGGAGTTTAGACAATAATTTAGACGAGCATTAGGATTCATGTATAATTTTTATAAATTTGCGCCGGATTTAAAATAAACAGTTAAATTCTGAAACAGGGTTCCGTAGCTCAGTTGGATAGAGCAACAGCCTTCTAAGCTGTGGGTCGCGCGTTCGAATCGCGCCGGAATCACCACTGAAAACCCCGTAAAATCTACACTTTACGGGGTTTTTTATTTTTACCAATTTTAATTTTAACAGACTATTTTTGTCAAAAAAACACCTTTCCACACTTTACATACACTTTACAAATTATATCTTTGTCTCAAAGTTGTATTTAAATCGAACTCACGTTAATTTAAATTAAAAAACCCTTAAAGTCATATGTCTTTAAGGGTCTAAAAAGTATATAATGAGTTAATTTATTCTCTCGAAACCTTTACATTTATAGCATTTGGTCCTTTTAAACCTTTTACTACTTCAAAAGTTACTTTATTATTTTCTTTCACAGGTTCAAGCAAGCCGTTAACGTGAACAAACACATCTTCCTGAGTTGAGATATCTTTTATAAACCCGAATCCTTTCGAATCGTTGAAGAAAGTTACAATTCCGGTGCGTATAGTTTGACTTGGATCTGGTTCAAGGCTTTTTGGAATGCTGATTTCAATATCTTCAGCGTTAATCTTTTTCCGTAGTGTTAAATCGGGAGGGGTAGACGATAAATTACCATATTCATCAACATAAGCAATCATATCTTCAAAACTGCTTCCACTCTTGCCATCTTTTCTCTCTACCTTTTTCTTTTCTTTGTCTTGTCTCTTTTTTTCTTTTTTAATGCGTACTTCTCGTTTACTATTGGTTTCTCTTGCTCTGCCCATAAATATTAATAATTGTTATTTGATTGTTTTGAATCAACCATTTCGTTGTTTTAGTTGAACTAAAATGTTCGCAAAGGGCAGATTTTGGGTAAAGGTACATTAATTCTCTGATTTTCTTTTTAAAAAATGTTTTATAAAGTTTTTAATAACCAGAATCTAACACTTATTTAGTTTCTTTTGAAATGATAACCATATGTATTGGATTTACCCATTTTTCGAAATTTTCATTTGTCACCAACCCTGATTCAATGGCAGCTTCGCGCAGTGTTTTATTTTGTAAATAAGCGGTACGGGCTATTTTGCTGCTATTTTCATAACCAATATGTGGATTTAAAGCAGTAACCAACATTAATGAATTTTCAAGGTGTTTTTGGATGTTTTTATGGTTTGGTTCTATTCCAACAGCGCAGTTTAGATTAAACGAATTACATGCATCGCCTAATAACCTGGAACTTTGAAGTACGTTGGCAGCAATAAGAGGCGAGAAAACATTCAGTTCAAAGTGTCCGTTTGAACCGCCGATAGTTACTGCTACGTCATTTCCCATTACCTGGGCACAAACCATAGTGAGAGCTTCTACCTGTGTTGGGTTTACCTTGCCCGGCATAATGGATGAACCTGGTTCATTTTCCGGAATAAATATTTCACCTATTCCGCTACGGGGACCAGAACTCAGCATCCGAATATCATTTCCTATTTTCATTAAGGAAACTGCGGTCCTTTTTAAAGCTGCACTTAATTCTACCATAGCATCGTGTGCTGCCAATGATTCGAATTTATTAGGAGCCGATACAAATGGAAGATGTGTTAATTCAGCTATTTTCTTTGCTACCAGTTCGGCATAACCGGGAGGTGTATTTAATCCGGTGCCAACAGCCGATCCGCCCAATGCCAGTTCGCTGATCATGGTTAAAGCATTTTTTATAGCCTTAACTGAATTATCGAGTTGTTGCACATATCCTGATATTTCCTGACCTAATGTTAAAGGAACCGCATCCATAAAGTGGGTACGGCCTATTTTAACAATGTCCATAAATTCTTTCGACTTGCTATCTAAAGTTGTCCTGAGTTTTTCTATTGCCGGAATGGTTGTTTCAGTTATTGTCTTATATGCTGCAATGTGCATAGCAGTGGGAAAAGTATCATTGGACGACTGCGATTTGTTAACATCGTCGTTTGGATGAAGAATTTTGTGAATGTCAGCTAAATTGCCGCCATGCACAACGTGGGCCCTGTTTGCTATTACTTCATTCACATTCATGTTGGTTTGAGTACCCGAACCGGTTTGCCAGATTACCAAAGGAAAATGATCGTTTAACTGGTTTTCGGAAATTTCATCGCAAACCGAAGCGATCAGTTCTTTTTTTTCTTCGCTTAAAATTCCAAGTTCAAAATTAGTTAAGGCAGCCGCTTTCTTAACGATGGCGAAGGCTTTAATGATCTCCAAAGGCATACTGCATTCAGTGCCAATTTTAAAATTATTTCGCGAGCGTTCCGTCTGGGCTCCCCAGTATTTATCAGTAGGTACTTTTACATCGCCAAGCGAATCGTGTTCCAATCGATAATCCATAATGAAGTTTTAATTAAATTTTTTTCCAAAGACTGCAACAGAAGTCGTTATTGACATCGAAAAAATTGTCCAGAACTGTAAATCCTGAAAAACATGCTAACTCTTTAATTTTATAAGGAGTATACTTTCGTGATATTTCAGTCATAATTGGTTCCCATGCATCAAAGTGAAAGTAATTACCGGCAATGGAAATATCTTGTTCAGTTTTTGAAATTAAATAGCTTTCAGCTTGCTGCAACAGAGGATTATAAACCGGATAATGAAGGAAATTTTCAAGATTAATATCAGCATTCAATTCTTTGTTGATGCGTTGTAGCAGGTTCATATTAAATTGTGCAGTTATACCTTTAGCATCATTATATGCTGCTAGAATTCGTGAAGGATCTTTAACCAAATCTACGCCAAGTAAAAAGTAATCACTTGTTTGGAGTTCCGATGTAAATTTTTGGATAACAGTAATCGATTCCTCTTTATTAAAATTGCCCAAATTCGAACCCAGAAACAACATCAGCTTTTTGCTGCTGTCATTTGGGAGTTTTCCTTCCATATTAAAGTAGTCTGCAACAATAGGTTCACAAATAAGGTGAGGATAGTTTTTAATAATAGAATCGCATAAAATGTTGAGTACATTCGGTGAAATGTCAATGGGATTATAGATCACGTCGTATGTTTGATTTAAAAACGATTCCAATAAGATCCTGGTTTTAAATCCATCACCTGCACCCGGTTCTATAATCCGGAGTTTATCAGGAACATTGATAAACGATAATATGTTGTGCCGGTATTTTTGTAAGATTTCATGTTCAGCGCAGGTGAGATAATATTCGGGTTGTTCCATGATATAATGAAACAATTTATCTCCTTTTTCATCATAAAAGTATTTGGATGAAAGCCTCTTTGGTTTGGATGATAAACCTTCGACTACATCTTTTAAGAATATTTCCTTAAAGTTCATTATTAAAATTTTTTGCTAAACGAATACCTGTAAACTGCCATCGTAAATGTGGATGAAAGAAATTGCGGTACGAAAGCCTGAAATGATCCTGAGGTGTCACACAAGAACCTCCCCGAAGTACCATCTGGTTGATCATAAATTTACCGTTATATTCCCCCACATCGCCTTTCCATGGTTTAAAGCCAGGATAAGGTAAATAGCTGCTATTTGTCCATTCCCAAACCTGTCCTAAAAAGGCTGTGTTCTTTTCAGATATCTGAGTTGGATGAAAGTTCTTTTGATCCAGAAAATTATAAGAAATATCGTCTTTACCATAGAGATTTGCTGCAATTTCCCATTCCTGTTCAGTTGGAAGTCTGTATCCGCGCCATCTGGCATATGCATCGGCTTCATAAAAACTGATATGGGTAAGGATTTCCTGTTCATTGATTTTTTTAAAACCAGATAAGGTATATACATACCAGGTATCGTCGATTTTATCCCAATACATCGGAGCTTCAATCTCATTTGTAGTTACCCAGTCCCAGCCTTCATGAAGCCAATATTGCCACTTCTGATATCCGCCATCATTGATAAATTTCAGGTATTCACCAACAAGTACCTGACGTGAACTAATTTCAAAAGCATCAAGAAATATTTTATGTCGGGGTGCTTCATTATCATAATGAAAATTATTACCCGAATAACCTGTTTCATATAAACCTTCTTCCAAATGCATCCATTTTGCAGGGCCCGAAGGCTGTTGTTGTACCTCTGGAATACTTGTATATTCCGGGAAAAGGGGACTCTGGCTCCAGATATTTTTTAAATCGGTTAATAATAACTCCTGGTGTTGTTGTTCATGATGAATGCCTAATTCCACCAAATTATTGAGTTCTTCGTTTTCAGGGTTTAACTTCAATAATTCGTTAATTTCATTTTCAATAGCTGTACGATATTGCATTACTTCACTTAACAGCGGACGGGGATGATATCCTCGGTTATATCTTTTAACACGTGTTCCCTGGCTTTGATAATAACTGTTGAACAAATAATCGAATGAAGGATGATATGGTTTGTAGTTTTTAATATATTTCTTTAGTATAAAATTTTCGAAGAACCAGGTTGTATGTGCGAGATGCCATTTAGGCGGACTAATATCTACCTCGGTTTGAATAACAGTGTCTTCCGGGTGTAAATTCTTAACTAATTCTGAAGTAAGCTTTCTCACCGTGAGAAAGTTCTTCGATATTTGGCGGTTCATTTATTTTTTTATTAATCCGTAATAATTTGGACATCTTTCCAAAAGGCAATTCTGCCTTTTATCGAAATAGCTTCAACACTGGGGTTGGCATAAAACCATGCAGCATCATGATTTTCCTTTCCATCAACAATAACAGAATAATAGGAAGCCACACCTTTCCAGGGACATGTAGTATGTGTATTTGTTTTTTCAAGATATTCCTTGTTAACTGAATCTTCAGGAAAATAGCAGTAATTTTCAATTTTGATTATGTCGTTGCTCTCCGCAATAGTTTTACCGTTCCAAACCGCTTTCATATTAAATGGCTTTTTAGTTCAATTTATAATGTCAAACAAATTTCTCATTATATTGTTTAACTTGTAGTTAAAGCGTATTTGCTCTGATTTACTGCAAATGAAACTATTACCAACCTGTATAATTAAAATTTAGTTTATGGCAATTCAAAAAGTATGGCTCGATGAAAGAGAAAATGAATGTATTTCATGTGGTGCATGCGAAGCTGTTTGCTCCGATGTTTTTGAAGTACCTGATAAAATGGTAGTTAAAGATGGTGTAAACTTTTCTGATTATGAATCTGAAATTATTGAAGCTGCCGATAGCTGTCCCACTCAGGTTATCGCTTATGATAAGGTATAATTTTCTTTTTTTCAATTAAGTGATAATTTCCTTCAAAGAATGTTATTTAAACATAAAGATACCTAAATGGCCAATGTACTGTTTAATTTCTGTGGCTTTCTGGAATAGATGTATTTAAATGGTTAAGGGTATTTGGGGATACAATTTTTGCATTGGGTACAATTGCCTTGGCTTGGTTTGTATTTGGACTGAAAACAGGCTGGAGTGTAAATAAAAACAGCGACGATTATAAGCAATAAAGGTCAATAGTTAAACTACTGACCTTTAAGCACTTGTTTATTCTGGCGCGATTTATCCACCAACACTGATGGAAATTTCTTTCTTAGGAGGTTCTGGTTGAGGAACGAACTGATCAGCCACAGGATCTTCAGCATGTTTGCTTTGATACCGGGCATATTCGTCAGTAAAATAATTCTCCAGAATTACAAAAGGTTCCGTGTAGGCATTATGTGGGTTATATCCTACTACGCCCTTAATCTCCCATCCATTATTGACCATATCTTCCAACTGGTCCTTTAATGTTTGGGGATTTGTCGCGGATAATATTTCGATTCTCTTTCCCATATGCAGATTTTTTTAGTTCTATTTTATATTTCATATAACAAATAGTTGTAAGGGTTGTTTTTATTATGCTTAATAAGAATTAAAAATTCAGGTTATGTCAATAGATATTAAATATATGGAACTTTCGCAATCGAAATGTAAACCTTGCGAAAGTGGAGTGCGGCCTCTTAGTCCTGATGAGATCGAAAGTTATAAAAACGATGGCATATTTCTCTGGGATGTAATTGACAATAAAAAGATTGTTAAAGATTTTAAGTTCGACAGCTATTCCAAAACAATGGCTTTTGCCAATAAAGTAGCATATCTTGCCGAGGATGAAGGACATCATCCGGTGATGCACATTTATTTTGCAAAAATCACTATTGAACTTTGGACTCATGCAATTGACGGGCTCTCTGAGAATGATTTTATTATGGCAGCCAAAATTGATGAAATCCACGTTTGATATTGATATTAAACCTCTTGTGCTTCGTGGTAATCCTTCGTTAAAAACAATCTACTACGACGCCACTTGTATTCTTTGTAACAATAGCATTCAAATTATCAAAAAATTTGATCGTGGTAATAATTTTGAATTTATTCCTCTTCAATTTTCCGGGAAATTTATAAAAGGAGATAATTGTTCAGGTTTTGAATCTATTATCTTAAGAGAAAAGAACCAGATATTTCAAAAATCGGACGCAGTTTTCAGGATTATTAAATACCTGAAAAGCCCTGTTTCTTGGTTGTATGTATTTATTGTAATTCCAAAGGTGCTTCGCGATTGGATTTACGATTTTATTGCCAAAAACCGTTTTAAGTGGTTTGGAAGAAATGGTACCTGTGAGGTATAGTAGTTAGTGGGTTATGGATACGATTATTGAGTCTAACCTCTTTCCGGCATAGCTGTCACGCTCTCTTTAATCTTTGTTTTTCTACCCAGGCCTAAATTCCGATAGCTATCGGAACTGGGCTGTTGATAGTCAGTCTGTTGTCGCATTGAGCGGAGTCGAAATGCAATAATTAATTAACTTATACTGCTTATCTCTTTCAATCAAGTGCTTTCTGGAAACTAATTAAAAGTTAACCAGAGTTCGCCATAAGATAAGATTCCTCATTTCATTCGGAATGACAGACTTTGGTCAGTTGAAGCGGTGGGGAGAGAGGCTGGCGAAGCCAGCCTCTCTCCCCACCCATATAACAAGTTTTTTATTGTCATTCCTCACTCTGCCTGCAGCAGGCAGAGTGAGGAATCTTTATTAATAACAACATTTGCCCGAAATGGATAAGCAGTTAACTTTTTAAGAAAGCCTCATTTTAATTTATAAAATCAGTGTTTTTCCCTATTCACCTATCAACATCACTATAGCTAAAATATCAATGACAATCAAAGTAACTGATAATTCTTTGTATTTGCCTGTGATAAGTTTTATTACCGTCCATCCAAGAAAACCCCAAATTATTCCCTGTGTTATGGAATAAGTGAAAGGAATTAGTACCAGACTAAGAAATGCTGGTATGGCATCGTCATATTTATCCCAATTAATTTTTAATATTGGTTTCAGCATAAATACACCCACCATAACAAGTGCTGGAGCAGTTGCTATGGAAGGTACCATAGATAAAATCGGTGAAATGAACATAAAAGGGATAAACAACAAACCAGCTACAACTGCCGTTAAACCAGTTCTTCCGCCTTGTTGAACGCCAGATGCTGATTCAATGTAAGCTGTTCCTGAAGAGGTACCTAATACACCTGCAAATCCGGTAGCTACTGCATCTACAATAAGCGATTGTTTTATATTGCGTGGTTCTCCCTTTTCATCAACCAGGTTTGCAGCTTCTGAAACACCGACAAATGTGCTTAAACTGTCGAAAAGGTCAGTAAAGAGAATGGCGAAAGTTACAGGCCAAATAGCAAATTTAAGTGAGCCTATCAGGTCGAGTTTGAATAACAGGCTGAAATCGGGTGCTGAAATTAATCCTTTCCAGGCAACAAGCTGCGGTGTTCCATTGGTAACAGCCGAGGCATCGCCATACAAACGTCCAATTGGAAGACATAAAAGGGTGGTAATAATAATCCCAATAATCAGTGAACCTTTAACATTTTTAACAATTAGAATGGCAGTAATAAATAGTCCTATTATAAATGTTACGGTAATTGGATTTAAATTTCCCAGCCCGATAAGCGGCGTTTTTTGAGTGATAAAGCCGGCATTGGCAAAACCAATAAGGGTGATATAAAGTCCTATTCCTGCTGACACTGCATAGCGTATTTGTTTAGGAATAGCTTTAACAATGAGAATACGAACATTAAAAACGGATAGAATAAGAAATATGACACCTGCCCAAAATACAGCGCCTAATGCTGTTTCAACAGGAATATTCATTCCCTTAACCACAGTATAGGTAAAAAATGCATTTAACCCCATACCAGGAGCTACCAGAATGGGGTTATTGGCATAAAGTCCCATCATAATGGTACAGAAGGCGCTAAGAATAACCGTAGCAGTGAGAACTGCACTGAATGAAAGTCCAGTTTGGCTAATAATGGAAGGATTTACCACTATGATATACATAGCTGCCACAAATGTAGTTATCCCAGCTAATATCTCAGTTTTTACGCTGGTTTTATTAGCATTCAATTGAAAATACTTATTTAGCATTTAGTATTTATACATTTAATTAGAAAGGCAAGTCGTCAGGCATTGGTTCCAGATTATTATCTGCCGGCGGAACTATGTTTTTATAATAATCATCGCCCGGACTGTCATTAGTTTGTCCACCTGAGGATTCAATTTTCCAGATTCTAAGGTCGGTATACCATTTGCCATTGAACTCGCGCGATTCGGCATTAAATGCTACTTTAACATTGGCTCCCGGATTAATGGTTTTTAGTACGTCAGCTTTATCTGCCCATGCACTGAAGCAAACTTTTTTCGGATATTGGTCGGTTGTTTCTATAACAAAATCCTGCTTTTGCCAATTCCCATTTTTTCCGGTACCTGTCTGTAACGGAAGAATTTGAATAAGTTTTCCTGATAGTTCTAACATCGTTATTTTTTTTTGTAAAAATATACTTTTTCATTTTCAAATAAGTTTTTCCTGTTAAAACATATCAACATTTTGTTAATGGATTTTCGCAGGTTAATAACTGATTAAGTTTGAAATTTTTTAAAAAGCAAAACTCAAACATTTTTGTTGTATTGAAGAAAGAACTAATCTTGTAAATATTTATTTTTTTTATGGACAATCTCAATTATGGTGTCATTGGAAATGGGCGCAGCGCTGCTTTAATTTCCGATAAAGGTTCTATTGACTGGTGTTGTTTGCCCGATTTTGATTCACCTTCGGTATTTGCTAAATTACTCGACAAAAATATTGGTGGTTATTGCTCGTTTGAAGTTGACGATTCTTATATTATTAGCCAACGTTATTTAAAGAGGACAAATATTTTAAGTACAATGTTCCGAAATGGCAAGGATGCATTTGAAGTTCTGGATTTTATGCCACGCTATAAAACTGAAGACAATAATTACTTCACACCACCCGAAATTTATAGGTACATAAGGGTTTTGGAAGGAGAACCGGTTATTGTTGTCAAGTATTTGCCACACCTGAATTATGCTATGAATGAAACATTTCATTTAATAAATGAAAATTATGTTAAAACTTATAGTGACGATCCATCCTATGAATCTTTGTTTTTGTATTCTTCCCTTCCTTTCAGCAGTTTGGTAAACGCTCATCCTATTACTCTGATAGGTGAAAACTTCATATTGATATCCTATCATCAGAAGATCATAGAAATTGATCTTCAAAGGGTTTATATGGAATATCAGCGGACAAAGGTTTATTGGTTAAATTGGGTGAATCGTTCAAAACAATACATAGTTTATAACGAACAGATAACACGCAGCCTTCTGGTACTTAAGCTGATGTCGTATCAGAGGACTGGAGCCATACTTGCAGCCATTACCACCTCGCTTCCCGAAACTATCCATGAAACCCGTAACTGGGACTACCGTTTTTGTTGGTTGCGCGATGCTTCCATGACTATACAAACATTGATTGATCTAGGCCATCTGTCATCGGCACGAAGATTTATTACATTTATAAAAAACATTATAAAAACCAAAACAGATAGTTTTCAGATAATGTACGGTATCCGCGGTGAGCGTGAACTTGCCGAGACTTTTCTGGATCATTTATCAGGTTATGAAGATTCTTTGCCTGTAAGGGTTGGGAATGCAGCATACCGGCAATCGCAACACGATATATATGGTTTTTTGATGGATGTAATTTATCAATATTTCCTGTTTTTTAGTGGCACTTTAGATGAAACTGAAGAAATATGGTCGATTACAAAACGCATGGCACGTATTGTCTCCGAAATCTGGCAATTGCCCGATAATGGTATATGGGAGTTTCGTGGTGAACAAAAACATTTCGTGTTTTCAAAAGTATTGTGCTGGGTTGCCATGGACAGGGCTGTGAAAATTTCGAAATTGTTAAACAAGCAGGAATATTTCGATACATGGGAAGCTGTAGCAACTGATATAAAGGAGGATATTCACGAAAATGGGTGGAATAAACAAAAAGAAGCTTTCACTCAATATTATGGTGGTTTGGAAATGGATGCTTCAGTTCTTCAAATGGAGACTTATGGATTTATTGAAGGTTCCGATGTGAGGTACAGCAAAACAGTTCAGGCAATTAAAGATGAATTGTTCAGGGATGGTTTAATGTACCGTTACAGAAATCCTGATGACTTTGGTATTCCAACCAGCTCTTTTACTATATGTACTTTTTGGCTGGTGAATAGCCTATATAAAACAGGTAATATCGAAGAAGCCAAAGAAATTTTTGAAAACCTGTTGAAATACTCTAATCACGTGGGATTATACAGTGAAGATCTTGATTTTAAAACAAAACGATTACTTGGGAATATGCCACAAGCTTATTCGCATCTGGCATTGATACAAACTGCAAGGTTATTTTCCGAACCTAAAACTGCTGTAAAATTTGTAAAACCTTAAAGTGATCCCCATACTATAATTAAGATTCCAAGCATCATTCCCAATAGCAATATAAATTTACGCATGATATTTTTCTCTTTAAAAATTAAAGCGCCGAACAGAAAAGTTACCAATACGCTACTTCGCCGTAACGATGATACAATGGCAATGAGCGAATTATCATCAGTTAATGCATAAAAGTAGCAGAAGTCGGCTATAGTAAGCGTAATTCCTATTAAAGGGATGGTGTACCTGAATTCAAAACGGGTGGTGTTACCCATTCTTTTGTACCAAAACAGATATACAAATGGTAAAATAACTGGAATCATGTAAACGCTAAACCATGCCTGAACAGCCATATTACTGATATGACGGATAAGGTATTTGTCATATAATCCTGAAATAGATCCAATTAACGTAGCGCCCACGATGAAATAAATCCACTTGTTATTTTTAAACGAAAGTCCTTCCTTACTTCCTGTTAATGAGAAAATATAAAAGAAAAACAGACTGATTGTAATACCGATCCATTGCAAATAATTTAATTTCTCCGAAAAAATTATAACCGCCCCAAGCAATGTCCAAACAGGTCCCGTAGACCTGATGGGAGAAACTACAGTTATAGGCAGATGTTTCATTGCGTAATATGATAATATCCAGGACGAAGCTACAATTATCGACTTGATCAATATCAACAAGTGTTGATGCCAGTTTATATCAGGAACAAATAAAAGATGAGATGAAAAACCAGGATTAAATTTTGAATAAAGGATTAATGGCAAAAAAATAATGGTACTGGTTAGCGAGCTAAGCAATAATACAGGTAAAACAGCATTGTGTTTTAAGGAATTCTTTTTAAAAATATCGTAAATACCTAAAAATAAAGCTGAAGTTATTGCAAAAACTACCCACATTTTTTCTGTATAAAAGCAAAGAGGCTGTGAAAAAGTCAATTAAATATCACATTTTCGTACTTCGACTACGTTCAGTATGACACTCAATGTAATAATTAATTGACTTTCAACGGTCAGGCTGAGCGGAGTCGAGGCCTTTCGATAATTTATGACAACCTCTTTATAATAAGGCGCCAAAAGTAATGATATTTTTATTTAACTGTAAATTCAATCAGTTTTTCAATACCAGGTACAATGGCCAATTCCATTTGTGCTTTATGAACTTTTGCGGTTTTAATGGTTTCCTGTGCTGATTTAATCCATGCTCCGGAAGGTTTTTTGTTCTTTTGGATAAAAGTTAATGCTTCTAAAGCCAATTTTGAACAATTTGTAATATCAGCGTAAACAGGCTGTATTTCCTTGAGAACAGGATTATTATCTATCATTGGCTGAAGTTTGGCGCCGATTGATATCCATTCGTTTAACATATTCATCAGGCTGGCATGGACATTCTTATCTTTTTGCAAAAGATACTGTTCTACCAAATTATTAAACTTCAGGGCATCTTTAGCATCGGCCTGGGCTGCATCAACCAATCGCGTGTAAGGGGAAAGGCTTCTATACGGAACATCACGGCTGCCAGCCCTTTCGTAGATTTTTACCGGCTCTACAATGCTAACTATATTGTGTAATGCTTCTGTTTTTTCGCACTGGCATAGCCTTCTTAATATCATATTGATATTTTTTATATGGGTTAATCCAAGTTCCTCCAGTTGGATAGAAATCACATCCATTTTTTTAAACATGTTATCGATGTTTGCAACACTTGCCGGTGACCATAACCTTTCAGCAATAACGGCAGTTCGGGGCCAAATTCTTGAATCGACAGTTTCCAAGGTTACAATTTCCGACCACATGGTTGCTTCGCCACCCATAACCAGGTTTTTCTGTTCTTCGGTAAGGTCAATTCCGGAAGGAAGCGGGTCATTCAAATAATGATCTTTTGCATGTTGCATTAAATCAATATAATAACCATTCGATAAAATTACCTGGTAACCAGCTTTTGCAGCGGCGGTTAATCCTGCTTTACCTCTCCACGATTGAATTACCGCTGTGTTAGGAATATCGGGCTGCATAATTTCATCCCAGCCAATCATTTTCTTTCCGTATTTATTCAGGATGGTTAACAGGTGTTGATTGAAATATGCCTGAAGTGCATGGTTTGATGCTATATTATTATCTTTCATGAACTTTTGGATATCCGGATTCTTATCCCATTGCTTCCCATTATTTTCGTCACCGCCAATATGCATGTACTCATCGTTAAACAATTGAGCCATTTCGCCCAGAAATTTATCCAGAAACTCATATGTGGTTTCACGGGTGGGGTCGATTGTAGGATCGAAAATGCCAAATTTCCTTTCAATAGTATACGGTCCGGGAGCACTGGCCAATTCCGGATACCCAATAAACCAGGAAGTAGCATGGCCCGGAATATCAAATTCAGGAATAACTCTGATTCCTCTGTCGTTAGCATAGCGGATAATATCTTTCATTTGCTCCTGTGTGAAATAATTTCCATCCGAACCAAGCTCGTGAAGTTTTGGAAATACTTTGCTTTCAATTCTGAATCCCTGATCTTCAGTAAGGTGAAGATGCAGAACATTCATTTTTACTGCAGCTATGCCATCAATATTTCTTTTTATAACATCTACAGGTAAAAAATGCCGGCCCACGTCTATCATTAATCCTCTCCAGGCAAACCTTGGTTTATCCTGAACACTGCATACGGGAAAATAATAACTTCCGTTATCGGAGGATAAAAGTTGAAGCAAAGTTTCCAAACCGTGCATTGCACCTAAATCAGTTTCTGCATTCAGCAGAATTTTATCGGTACTTATTTCTAGATTATAGCTTTCGTCTTCATTCAACTTGATAGCACCAGGTCTGTTAACCTTAATCGTAAAGGGAGCCTGGGCAACATTTGTAGCGGCTGAAATAAACTGATTGAAAAACAAACCCGTCCGGCCATCCAATCTCTGATAAAACCGGTTCACAGCATCAAATATCCTGTTATTCGGATTTCCATTTACTGAAATGGTAAAATTTCTGCCCAACATATATTTACCATCCTGGAAAGAAGCTTTTTCAGGATAAGGAATGAGGCGTGTTTCAAACGATTGTGCAAACAAAAAGCCCATTGGTAACAACATTAAAGTAAACAGGAAGAATAGTTTTTTCATAATCGATAATTTGAAATTAGTAGCTAATGTGAACGAAAAACATAAAGTTAATGTAAATTTAGGCAAAATATTTATTCTATGTTGTCCGACAGCAAAATCTCAAAAGGCGGTATTATCGGCGCTATTAGTGGATTAATAGCCTCTTTTTTTATTCATAAACCCACCGAAACTATGGGTAAAAAAGTCATAAAATCAGGCACCTTTAGTATTTTAGGATATATATTGGGTAGTTTCGTTGAGAAAAAAATAAAACAGCCTAAAAAGTAACAATTAAAAAGGCTGGAAGTTTGGTGAGAATATAGTTATGTTGTTATTACAACTTTAAATCCCTTTTAAGTTGTACCATTTTTATCGCTGTAACTGCAGCTTCATCTCCTTTATTGCCATGTTTTCCGCCCGATCGGTCTTCGGCTTGCTGCATGGTGTTGGTTGTTAAAACCCCAAAGATAAAGGGTAAATTATATTTTATATTCAATTCTGTTATGCCATAAGAAATACCCTGGCAAATAAAGTCAAAATGCGGAGTTTCACCTTGTATTACGCATCCTAAACAAATTACTGCATCTATATTTTTTTGTGCTAATAACTGAGCTCCAAGGGTGAGTTCAAAACTACCGGGAACTGTAACCACCGATATATCCGTATCAATTGCTCCATGTTTAAGCAGCGTGTCAATGGCACTATCTTTTAAGGCATAGGTTACCTTATCGTTCCATTCGGAAACTACAATGCCAAATCTCATTCCTTTGGCACTTGGAATTGTTGATTCGTTGTACGTGGATAAATTTTTGAATTTGGTAGCCATACAGTTTATTTAAATAAAAAAAGTCCGGCTTTGAACCGGACAGAAATGGAGTAGTGTTAGTTCAGATGTTACTTTTTTGCATTTCCTTTTATTTCAGCCCGGGTAATATATTTTTCAATTTGCCTGGCTTCAGTTGATTTTGAGTATTCTTTTTCGATACGGGTATAAGTATCAACAGCTTTCTTAAAATCGCCTTTTTCTTCCAGAAGAATACCGGCTCTCATTAAATATCCTGGTGTAGTAAGATCATTTTTAACATTATCGGCTGCTCTGAGGTAATATTTAATGGCATCGTCAGTTTTACCCAATTCTGCATAAGCATCCCCAATAGCTCCGAGAGCGATATTAGAAATAATTTTATCATCCGAGTCGAACTTTTCAAGATAAGTAATCGCATTATTAAAATCGCCCAGGTGCAAATAGCAAATTCCTGCATAACATTTTGCAAGGTTAGCAGCTTTGGTAAATCCATAATCGTCGATAATTTCCAAAAATCCGGGATACAGTCCATTGCCATTTAAAGCAAGTTTGAAAGAATCTTTTTCAAAATATTGTTCGGCGACATACATTTGGCTTATTGCTTTTTCTTCGCGAGGACCCATGTATAATTTTGTGAATGCAATATATATCAGTATTATTGCGAGGATACCTCCCACTATAATGGATAGGCTCTTTCTGTTTTCTTCAATATACCTTTCAGTTTTGGTTAATGCATTTTCGATGCTCTCAACTTTTTGCTCGGCAGTTGATTCCTTTTTCTCTTTAGCCATTTGATTCGTTTTATTTTTTTAAAGCAATCGCAAAGGTAATTTTTTTGTCTAAAACAAAAAATATTGTTGAATTATTTTAAATGTTCATCAATAGAGAAATTGAGCCTAATTTTTGGATTAAAACAGAGCTATTTAAAATTGGATTCATCTTTATAAAATTGTAAAAAACTAAATGCTTTCCTTAATAATTATTGTCAGGTAAAACATATACAAATGTTAAAACTTCTAGATTTCTCAATTCGTTCGAAATGACAATCAGTAATTTAGATTTTGGAGAGGCTGTATAAAAGTGGAGAAAGACTTCGACTCCATTTAGTCTGACTGCTGAAAGTCAATTAATTGTCTTATTTAACGGAGTCGAAATGCGATATTTAATTGACTTTTTACACAGCCACTCCTCACAAATAAAGGGAAGGCTTGTCCTTCAGAGTGAAACGAATTATTTAAAAATTTAACCAGACAATAGTATTCCTTAAATTCTGAATATTGTTGTTTAGATGCGCTTTTTTGTAAATTAGAAAGAATCTAAATAACAAGCATCTAACAGTTAGCTTAAACCTTCAATAATTTCCAATAAATTCTAGCTAAATATTTAAATAACAGAAGTATGTATTAACACATAAAAAGTATATCCTGAACTTTTTGGAGTATATCATGTGTGATGTTGATAAAACTAAATTGTCTAACAAAATAATTTAGTTAATTTGATTTCGATTATTAGTCATAGAAAAACGATAGTTAGTCAATAAAAGTTAATCATTAGTAATCAAAAGCTCCTATGAAAAAACTGTTTTACTTAGCATGTACACTTTTTATTGTGTGTGTATCATGCGAACAACAAGACGAACTAATACTAGTTCCTAAACAAAATGTTTCTGACTCAATTGTTCAGGTACCTATTTCGGCAACAAGCAAATCAATAGCTGTGAAAGCAGAAAACTTTAATGTTATATTCAGTCAGAACTTTAATAATAATACACCTGGCTCATATTCAAAAACGGAGTGGAAGGAAGATTGGAATTCACCATCATGGGCAAATAATTCTTTGGGCTATGGTAAAATTGTACAGGAAAATTCAAATAAATACCTATCCGAAACTTTCCCTGCCGGTTCTTTTGGAGCCACAAATGGTGGTTATCAATGGCATGGAAAATTCGATGCCGGTTATAAAGAACTTTATTTTTCGTTTAGGGTGAAATTCTCTGATGGGTTTGGTAGCAGAACTTTACATGGAAAACTTCCGGGTTTATCAGGCGGATCATCCAATGGTGGAGGTAATATACCTACTGGCAAGGATGGTTGGAGCGCCCGTTATATGTTTCATGGAACGGATATAAACTTTTATTTGTATTATCCTGATGTTTATAAAACTTACGGGGATGCAAAACCAATTCCAGGCAAGAAGTATTATGGAAAAGGCCCCCCCTTAGATCCTGGGTATAAGTTAAAAACAGGAGTATGGTATACCGTTACACAACGTATCGTTTTAAATACACCAGGTAAAGCTGATGGTCTTGTAGAAGGTTTCATCAATGGTAAACTTTGTGCGGTGCAAACTGGTATACGTTTTCGTGATATTGAATCGCTGCAGATTGATAGAATATATTATGCTAATTTTTTTGGCGGCAGTGGTGTAGCTCCTTCAAAAACTGAAGCCGTTTCATTTGATGATTTTGTTGTTTACACATATAAAGCTTCCGTTAGTGTTAAAAGAGGGAATATTGCCAATCCTGAAGGGACAACAATTATTCTTCCCGGTTTATAGAAAATAGAAGTTTACTTTTAATCCCCGGGTTTGATGTTCAGTCAGCCCGGGGATTTTGTTTTCAAATCAGTATTGTCCGGTAAACCAATTAATGATGAGATTTCTCACTTTGTTCGAAATGACAATCAGTATTTTAGGTTTTTGAATGGGGTTGATTGGCGGCTTCGCCGCCAATCAACCCCATTCAACCCTTGAAATAATAAAGGCCTGTCATTCCGTGCGAATCGAGGAATAAAATATTTTAACCGGACAACAATAATTTCAAATATCCTTGGGAGCAATTTTATAAAACTATTATTTCTGAAATTTTGCTTACTTCTGAAAAAAGTTGAAATTTGTTTGTAACCTATTGCATATACCTAAGTAACCAATATAGAAGACAAAAAAAACAGCGTGGCAGTATCAGACGAAATATCCATTAAATACGAAAGTGGTTGCGAACGTGCTGGGTGATGTTTCGATTCAAGGCATGAAAAACGAAATTGAAATTAAAACCTGTCATTCTATCGATTTAAAGAATGTTTACGGCCCTCTTGTTTTAAATACAATTGCAGGAAATATTGATGTAGTTTTTTCAGGACAAATAGCCGCAGAACCGAGCTCGATAAGTTCTATCAGTAGAGAAGCTGTTAGTTGTAATAACCGGGCAGTTCATGGATAAAAGAAATTCTATTATAAAAACAAAAAAGTTAAATTGAACACGAAGACACGAAGACACGAAAATACTAGTTTTGAAATATTAATTGCATTTCTTCGTGACTTAGGTTTAGTTTTTCACTTCAGCTTTTTATTTATGTATATACATTTTATCCCGTTGTTCTTTCAAATTCTCATCGGTAATATAATCATCGTATTCCATTTGTTTGTCGATAATGCCTTTGGGCGTTAATTCAATCACCCGGTTACAAACCGTTTGCACAAATTCACGGTCGTGCGACGACATCAGCACGATACCCGGATAGCGGATCAAAGTATTGTTGAAAGCCTGGATCGATTCCAGGTCAAGATGGTTGGTTGGAGAATCAAGAACCAACACATTGGCATCCGAAAGCATCATCCGGGAAACCATACAGCGTACTTTTTCACCACCCGATAACACACTTGCTTTTTTGTATACATCTTCGCCAGCGAACAGCATTTTACCTAAATATCCGCGAATATAAAACTCACTTGTATCCTTTGAGTATTGAGCCAGCCAGTCGAATAGATTCAGCTTTGTTTCAAAAAATTTATTGTTATCCAGCGGAAGATAAGCTTTGGTAATGGTAACTCCCCATTCGAAAGAACCTTTATCAGGTTTATCATTTTCAGTGATAATTTGGAAAAGAGCGGTCATTGCCCTAGCATCGCGCGAAATAAAAGCAACTTTATCCCCTTTTTCTATGGTGAAATTTACATCTTTAAAAAGCAGTTCGCCATCTATTTTTTTCGCTAAATCTTTAACTTCCAGAATGCGTGTTCCCGGTTCGCGATTAGGCGTAAAAATAATACCCGGATATTTTCTTGTTGAAGGTTTAATTTCTTCGTAATTGAGCTTTTCCAACATCTTTTTACGGCTGGTAGTCTGCTTCGATTTAGCCACGTTAGCGCTAAAGCGGGCAATAAATTCCAAAAGCTCTTTTTTCTTTTCTTCCGCTTTTTTATTCTGTGTTTGTGCCTGACGAAGTGCCAACTGGCTCGATTCGTACCAAAAACTGTAGTTACCAGGGAAAAGTTCTATGCGTCCATAATCGATATCAACGGTATGGGTGGCCACCGAATCCAAAAAGTGCCTGTCGTGCGATACTACCAAAACGGTATTTTCAAATTCCGCAAGGTAATTCTCCAGCCAGTTTACAGTTTCGAGATCGAGGTCATTGGTAGGCTCATCTAGTAGTAAATTATCCGGTTTTCCAAATAAAGCCTGTGCGAGAAGTACCCTTACTTTTTCCTTTGCGCCTAATTCTTTCATCAGTTTTTGATGAAAATCTTCCTTAATACCTAATCCACTCAAAAGGTTAGCTGCGTCGCTTTCAGCATTCCAGCCATCCATTTCGGCAAATTGTTCTTCAAGTTCCGAAACTCTTAATCCATCTTCGTCGGTAAAGTCTACCTTCGAATAAATGGCTTCGCGTTCTTCCATGATCTTTAACAACTCGGTGTGACCCATAAGCACTGTATGGAGCACGGTATATTCGTCAAACTCAAAGTGATCCTGTTTCAAAACGGAGAGTCTTTCGCCTTTTCCCATGATAATGGCACCTTTAGCAGGGTCGAGTTCTCCGCTTAATATCTTCAAAAAAGTTGATTTCCCGGCACCGTTTGCACCAATCACACCATAGCAATTGCCGGGGGTAAATTTTAAATTCACATCGGTGAACAAAGGTTTCTTACCAAATTGAATTTCTAATCCTGATACTGTTATCATTAAACTAAATAATAAATTTGAGGGCGCAAAAGTACATTTTTTTACTGGTAAATCAGTTACATAATTTTAATTTATTGTTTGTTATGATTTTGGTTTTGTTGATTAAACTGAAATCAATATTTAAAGATGTTCGGTCTGGTCTAATCTGTGAAATAAAAAGTTACACAGAGAACCACAGAGTGATGCACAGAGGTACACAGAGAATTTTGAACTTTCAAATGTATTTAAGTAATCGCTTTGGGGAAATTGAGTATTCTTTTCAAGAGACTACCACTATTTTGTATTTTCTCTCTGTGCTTCTCTGTGTTTTCTCTGTGAAACTCTGTGAAATAAAAAAATACACAGAGAACCACATAGGCTGTACAGAGAATTTTGGCGGCATAATTATTCCCTTCATTCCCTTCCATTAACTTCAATTACTTCCTCTACCTTTTCATCTTCCCAACTTCACATATTCTTAACTTCTTACAAAAATTCTTTCTCCCCAAACAAATTATTTTTTATATTACCCGGTTTAAAACGACGAATAATTAATCAATATATGAGGGAATCAGATTGGGATAAGGATAAGGAGGAGAACTACCGGGAAGATGATAAACCAGCGCTGTACAATTCACCTTCGGATGATGAATTACCAGCCTTTCTCCAGGAAAAGGAAGGTTTGCTGAATAGCTTTTTGAATAACCTGGTAGTAAACAAAACACCTGTAAAACCTGCTATACCGGAGGATTATAATAATCTTCAGAATATTTCGCCCGATATTTATTCTGCCCTGGCAATTCCCACTCATTTGGAACAGAAAATATTACAACTTCGGAAAATTACCGATTCCATTGATTCAAGGAAAATAGATTTGAATGCACTCTCTACGTTCGATTTCTCAAAATTCAAGGTGAATTACCCAAAATGTTTGAATTCTGCACAATTGGCTGGTGTTGTCCTTACCGAAAAGCCAATTTTATGTATTGCTGGAGCTGGGAGTGGCAAAACAAGAGTAATTGTGCACCGGGTATCCTATTTAATCGAGAAAGGTGTCGACCCGCAATCGATTCTTTTACTCACTTTTACCAGGAAAGCTTCAAAGGAAATGTTGCAAAGGGTCGAAACTCTGCTAAAAGATAAAAATGTTGCCAAGGTTACTGGCGGGACTTTTCATTCGTTTGCAAGTTTTGTGCTCCGCAAATACGGGAACATGCTGCAGCTTCCCCCAAACTTCACCATTATCGATAATGGCGACTCCGAAGATATCATTGATCTGATCCGTTCGGAGCTGAAGTTTAATAGCAAAGACAAGCGTTTCCCCAAAAAAAGCAGGATTTTCGATATCATTTCTTATTCCCGGAACATAAAAAAAAGCATCTCCGAAATCATTAAAAAGCAATACAGCGGACTCGAAATTTACATTCCTGCCATTGAATTAATATATTCGGGATATTCCAGGTACAAGAAAATTAGTCAGATTCTCGATTTCGACGATTTGATGGAAGTACTCGGCGAATCGTTAAAAAGCAACCAGCGTTTCCGCGAGGCCATGCAGAATGCTTATCAATATGTAATGGTAGATGAATTTCAGGATACCAATGTGGTGCAGAATGAAATTGTGAACCTCATTGCCGGGAAACACCGGCGAATTATGGTGGTAGGCGACGATTCCCAAAGCATTTATGCCTTTCGTGGAGCCGATTATGAAAATATCCTGCGTTTTCCTGAGCTTTATCCCGATTGTCTGGTTGTGAAAATTGAAGAAAACTACCGCAGCAACCAGCATATTCTCGATTTCACCAACAGCATTATCGAAAACGCTTATATCGGATATAAAAAGAAACTGTTCACTAAAAATAAGAATAAACATTTACCGGTTATCAAGCGCACCTATAACCAGGAAGATGAAGCCATATTTATTGTCGACAGAATAATGGAGCTGAATGAAGAGGGAATAGCACTGGATCAACTGGCGATACTTAACCGGGCCGATTGGCACAACCGTTATATTCAGGCCGAGCTCAACAAACGCGGTATTCCTTACGTGGTGGTGGGAGGCTTTAAATTTAATGAACGAATGCATGTTCGCGATGTTGTGGCTTATTTGCGTCTGACATTCAATCCCGCCGATGCTGTTTCGTGGCATCGGGTGCTGAAATATGTGGGTGGAATAGGGCAGGTGACAGCGAGTAGTTTAATTACTACCCTGCAACGTTCAGCAGGGAATTTCGAATTTGAAGCTTTCAAACAACGCAAATTTTACGAGGAATTGCTGGCGTTGGGTAAAATGCTTTCCAAAGCCAGTCACCCGGAACTTTCATTAAATCAAAAAATTGAAATTATCCGTGATTACTATGCGCCACTCTTAAAAGCCCGTGAAGATGATTACCTGGCCAGGATGCAGGATGTGGAAGTGTTGATCGATCTTTCGAAAAAATATAGAAGCCTGGATAGTTTTCTGAGCGACTTTGCCCTCGATCCTCCATCCAACCGGATAGCCGATCAGTCGCGTCCATTTATCAACGAAGGGGAAGAAGCAGGGAAGGTAACCATCAGCACAGTTCATTCGGCCAAAGGTTTGGAATGGTATGCCGTGTTTATTCCGCATGCACTGGATGGCATGTTGCCTTCGAACAGGGCTACCAATATGGAAGAGATGGAAGAAGAGCGTCGGTTATTTTATGTGGCATGTAGCAGGGCTAAAGAAGAGTTGTATATAACTTTCCCGCGTAACGTATTTGCTTACGATGCATTTTTTCACTTACCTTCGCGATTTTTAATAGGGATCGAAAGGGAAAAGTATATCTTTGAATATTAATTAATCAACGATATGGAAACCATTGTTTTAACTGATAAATCAACTGAGCCCAATGATGAAATTATTTTTTCGTACATAGGTGAAAAAAAGCTTCTCTGGAATCAGGTCATTAGCCATCTTACAACAAAAGAGATGGTTGGTGAGTGGCGGTATTATAACGACGGAAAAAGCTGGTTATTCAGAGGTTTGAAAAAAGAGAAGGTGATTTTTTGGGTAGGAGTGATACAAGGCACCTTCCGGGTATCGTTTTACCTTTCGGGTAAAGCAGAACCGCTGGTTGAAAGTAGCAATCTTCCTCAGGAAATAAAAACCGGTTTTGAAGAAACCAAAGGACAAAAATTCCGTGCCATCACCATTTTGATGGATAATGAAACTGATGTTGAGAATGTAAAGAAATTGATTGACATAAAATTAAAAGTTAAAAAATAGGTCTGAGTGATATGATTGAAGCAGTGATTTTTGATATGGATGGAGTGATAATCGACTCTGAGCCACTTTGGTCCGAGGCACAACGGGAAGTATTTACAGCCATAGGCGTGGATTACAATGAGGAATTGGCCAAAAAAACTGTTGGATCAGGATCATTCGACACGATCGATTTCTGGTACCGGCAGCAACCCTGGGAAGGTGTTAGTTTTAAAGAAGTGGAAGAAAGTATAATGGCCAGAATGGTGGATCTTATCCGTGAAAAAGGTAAAATAATGGATGGTCTTACCGATATATTGAACTTTTTTCAGTCTAAAGGAATGAAAATCGCTTTAGCCTCAGGATCCCCGCTTTTCATCATCCATTTGGTATTAGAGCAGCTTGGCATCAAAGATTTATTTGAGGTAATTCATAGTGTCGAAGATGAAGAGTTTGGAAAACCCCACCCGGCAGTCTTTATTTCAGTAGCCCGAAAACTAGAACTTGCACCCATAAATTGTGCTGTGATTGAAGATTCCTTTAATGGTATGATCGCCGCAAAAGCAGCGCGGATGAAAGCAATTGCATATCTTCCCAATGGAGAATATAACAACAGTCGGTACGATTTTGCCGATTTAAAACTTTCGTCGTATCAACAGTTCGACGAGACATATTTTAATTATCTACAAAATTTAGTGTAATATGAGTGAATGGGTAAGGGTTTTTTCCCCCGCTACTGTATCGAATGTTGGACCGGGATTCGATGTTCTTGGCTTTGCTATTGACCAACCAGGTGATGAGCTGATTGTAAGAAAAAATAAAACAGGAAAATTCAAAATCGTTAACGAAACGGATATAAACCTGCCGCTTGAACCTGAGAAAAATGTAGCCAGTGTGGCTGTTAAAGCGATGCTCAGGGAATTGGGATCGGAGCAGGGATTTGATATTATATTTACCCGGAAAATTTATCCGGGCAGTGGCATTGGTTCCAGTGCCGCGAGTTCTGTTGGTGCTGTTTTCGGTGTAAACGAGCTTTTGGGAACTCCATTTCAGCGCAAGGATATGGTAAAGTTTGCCATGGAAGGTGAAGTTATTGCCTGTGGCTCGGCACATGCCGATAACACAGCACCGGCCATGATGGGAGGATTTATCCTGGTACAGAGTTACAGTCCGCTTACCATTTGTCCTATTCCCAGTCCGGCCAATATGTTTTGCACTGTTATCCATCCCGAAATAGAAGTAAAGACTTCCGATGCCCGTAAAATTCTTAAAAAAACGGTGTCTCTTCGTGCAGCCATCACGCAGTGGGGAAATCTGGCTGGATTAGTGGCAGGATTGATGCAAAATGATTTCCAATTGATTTCATCTTCCTTGAAAGATGTAATTGTTGAACCGGTGCGTTCCATCCTTATTCCTAAATTCAACGATGTGCAAAAAGCAGCTATGGAAGCAGGCGCTTTGGGATGCAGTATTTCAGGTTCCGGACCATCTATTTTTGCCCTCTCCAATAAAAAGGAAATAGCCGAAAATATAGCAGTAATTATGCAGTCAACTTTCCAAAGTATCAATATCGGGAGCAAGGTATTTGTTTCTCAGGTAAACCCAGTGGGAGTGAAGGTGATTGAGCGGGGATGAGGATAAAAGAAACAGACACAAGTATCAAGATACAAGTATCAAGACACAAGTATCAAGACACAAGTATCAAGACACAAGTATCAAGACACAAGTATCAAGACACAAGTATCAAGACACAAGTATCAAGACACAAGTATCAAGACACAAGTATCAAGATACAAGTATCAAGATACAAGTATCAAGAT
>JBBQEI010000009.1:0-97293 GCA_038320545.1 Bacteroidales bacterium | reverse complement strand
ACTGAGAAGATCGTGAGCAATTTCATTTTCAGGATTGAGAATATGTTTAGGTTTTAGAAAATCAATATTTGTCCAGCATGGATGATTAAATCCACCCCCAAAACCAAAGTGACCACCTCCGCTGATATTATAAAATCTTTTCTTTTCTACGCTTTCTTTATCGAATAGCTGAAGATAATGTGATAAATCGTCACGGTTTTTCAACCTTACAATGTCAAATCCAGCCTTATTCATTATTTCTTTAGCAAGTCTTTTTAGCATAACCGATAATAGAAAGAAGTTAGGTACTCAAAATTGATATTCTTTAATTAAAAGGCAGAATATGAGCAGGGTCGACTTTTAATTCCAACATGGCATTATTAATCTGATCCTGAGGTTGATCGTATAACTTTTCAATTGCCTCTTCGCGCGATAAAAGCTTTTTACGAATTAAATGGCTTAATTCAAGCTCATAAGGGCTATAGCCATATCTTTTGAAATGGACAAAGTTATTAAAAGCATTCAGCTTACAGTTTGTAGAGCAACCATCAACATCTTTTGGCTTTTTCCAGCCTAATGGTAAAATCTGTTCTATAATCTCGTTTTCTGTAATATCCTCAACACATAATAAATTAATATTATACGGGTAATTAGGAGATTTTGAAAGCAAAGAATCGGAAATTTCGAGATAGGTCGAAACATTCTTTCCTAGTTTATTTTTCATTTTTTCGATTACAGGTCTTCTGCTTTCTTCAAAAAACTTATAATTATTTTTATAATAGATGGTGTTAGCTGGAATTTGTCCTAATGTGAATCCTGCCAATATAAATGGAACTTCTTTTTCCAGAGCATACTTTAATGCCGTAATATTTACTATGGATATGCAGGAATTACAATTGGCCGAAATTCGTGTTAAGGAACTTGGATTATAAAGCGATTCCAACGAACTCATGCGGTACAAACCTTTCATAAAATCGTATGAAGGCTTATATGTGATATGATCAATGCCCAGTTTATTGGTAACACGGTTTATGTTTTCAAATGCAACCGGCGAAATAAAACCATTATCGAGCGTAAACGAAAGTACTTTGAGATTGTACTTTTCGACAGCCAATTTAAGCGTATAGGTGCTATCCTTCCCACCACTGTAACAAACTATAGCATCGTAATCACTTTTTCCCCTGAAATCGTCGAAAAGTTTGGTTATTTCACTCACCGATTTATTAATTTGTTCAGCATCAGTCGAATAAATAAGCTCGTTGTTACAGAAGTTGCAAACGCCATGCTCATCAAATTTTATCTTTGGAAACTTATCAGATAAAATACATTTTATACATCTTTTATTTGCTTCCATACTAACTTGTTTTTACCCTATAAATGAAATCGACAATTTTAATAACAGAACCAAAGTTATCTCTGTTCATGTGTTGTTCTTCAACCTTGAATTCATATTTTTTGGAGATATAAGATGCTATCTCAATTAAACCCATTGAGTCAATTATTCCTGTATCAACAAGAGATTTAGTAATATCTATATCCTCTGTTTCAACCAGAAATTGCCTGCAAAGAAATTCCATTAACTCGTTCTGAATTTCAGTCTTTGTAATCACTGTCGTGCTCATATCTTTAGTTATAATCGTTTATTGCTATTGTTAAATTTTCTTCTGATAATTTATTGCTTCTTGGATTTTTCATCCAATAATTTGCAATTTGGGCTGTTAATATAAAAGTGATAATCATGTTATCTCTATAGCCGATATTGCCGTTTATGCCATCCTTGTATTTAGAAATAAACCTATGTACCCATTTTGAATTAAATATTCCATAATCGTTTAATAAACCTTCACTTAAAAAGAATGAAGCATTATCGGTTAGTTTCCCATTAATAAAAAACGATTTTAGATCGGGAGCCATATAGGGTCTTTTAGGACGATTTATAATAGAACTTGGTATGTTCTGCTCATAGCTTTTCTTAAGGATATACTTTTGGTTAAATCCATTTAGCTTATAGTTTTCTTTCATTGAAAACAACATATCCACTACCCGGTGATCCAGAAATGGATACCGACCTTCCACACTATTGGCAAGTGACATTCTGTCGCCCTGCGAAGATAGAAGATATCCGGATAGTAATGTCTTCATTTCGAGGTACTGATTTTTCTGCAAAATGTTGAATTTATCAAAATTCTTTGGGAAGAGAGGTCTCATTTCATTTAACAGAGAGTCTTTATCAAAAGAAACCAGATGTTCCTTATTGAAATAATTTTGTAAAATCTGGTTATTATGAATCCTGATATTTAGGGATGCAAAATCGTTATTGATATTATCCAAAAATCCTTCATAAAACATTTTCATCATACCAAACTGTTTCTCATCGTTATAATGATTTAAATGAGGGTACAGTTTTTTAATTAACTGAGGGCGGATTTTAGAATCGGGATATTTAGACCAGAAATTAAGGAGTTTAATTTCTTTATATGAATCGTAACCCCATAAAATTTCATCAGCACCTTCGCCGGTTAAAACCACTTTTACATCATTTTCCCTAACGAGTTTTGATAAAAGATACAAGGGAACAGGGGCGGTTCTAAAAACTGGTCTTTCGAAGTGATAAACCGCTTCAGGGAGGTATTGATCGATACTTTTGTATGTTATTTCAATTGAGTGATGTTCCGAATTGATGGATTTTGCCATATCCAACTGATATTCAGATTCGTCATATTCCTTATCGGCAAAGGTTATCGAAAATGTTTTAAATTTATTGATAGCATGTTTGTTGATTAAATGAAGAATTACAGAGCTATCAATTCCTCCGCTTAAATATGCACCCACCGGAACATCACTTCTGAGCTGTATTTGAACAGCGTCGTCCATTATTTCTTTAAATGCCTCTTCAGCTTCATTATAAGATGAATATTTTGAAGTTAATGTAGTTCCAAGTTCATAATAACATTTTTCTTCATGCAATACTCCATTTTTATAAATTGCAAAATGCCCTCCGGGTAAAGATCGTATATTTTGGTAAATTGTATCGTCTCCAAATGTATTCCAAAGTAAACCGTGGGCAAATAAATTCTGGGCATGGTATTCTCTTTGGTAATTTTCAACCTGATCAAAAGCTTTGAGTTCAGAAGCAAAATAAAATTTACTGTGAAAATCGAGAATATATAATGGGCGGATTCCAAAGCGGTCTCTGGCAACAACCAAATCTTTAGTTTTCTTATTCCAGATTAATACAGAGAATTGACCATTCAACTTTTCAAAACAACTTAAGCCATACACTTCAAAAGCTTTCAGTAATACCTCCGTATCGCTGGTAGTTGAAAATTTTACGTTTTTTTGTTCCAGTTCAGCTCTTAACTCAATATAATTAAATATCTCTCCGTTAAAAATAATAATATGATCGTCGGATATCATAGGTTGATGTCCACCCTTAACATCAACTATTGATAAACGTGCCTGGCCTAAAGCAATATCCGGTGAAATGTAATAGCCCCAGCCATCGGGTCCCCGATGTTCTAAGGATGCAATCATATTTACCAGGGTTTTTTTTCGGGATTCAGATGAATCACTATAGCCATAAATTGCTGCTATACCACACATACTTAAAAATTATGTTTAACAAGTTAGGGTAAAAAAATAATTAAATGCGAATTAAACTTTTTCAGGATTTCAACAAGTATTTCTTTACGAAATCATAAATTTTTATAAAAGTCAGGATATTTTTTTTAAGCACTTTGAATACGCCGGCTCAAAATATTGAAAACAGCCATAAAAAAATAACGAACCGGAGTGACAAGTTTATTTTTCTTCATTTCCATTATATAGATTCTTTCAGCTTCAATATTTCCAATAGCATCTGGCATATTTAAGGCAACATAAGGAGGAATACACCCAGGTTTGTATTTAATTCTTTGTTTTCTAATATCAAGGGGTAATTGATTATAGCGAAACTGGCTTAGGGGACGAACTCCCACCAAACCTAGCTCTCCTTTAAGAACATTCAATATTTGTGGTAATTCATCGAGCCAAACTTTTCTCAAAACTTTGCCCCAGCCAGCTACCCTGAAATCGTTTTTAGGTTTACCAACTTCATCATATCCATTTAGCTGTACTACAAAATTTTGAAGGTACTCTGAATAAGGATGCATTGTACGGAGTTTGTAAACACCTATTGTTTTGCCACCTTTTCCTATACGCTGCATTTTAAAAAATGGGCCATAGGAAGGATCTTTGTCGTTTTTTGGTTCGGATGTTTTTATTACACAAAAATAGGTTGAATTACCTACTACTTTAAAATCAACAACTTCAAAACCACAATAAACTGTTCGTCCCAATGTTTCTGCCAATGAGATTACTTTATACTTATTTCCTCTTATTAATTTATATAAATCCTTTGTTAGGTTAAGTTTTGGAAGTATTCTGTTTAAGACCAGGTCGAACACCCAAATAATCAAACCTAAGGTTTTTCCTACTTTTTTAAATATTTTGGCTTTACGGTTCTGGTAACTTTCAAAACATCCAATATATAAACCAGCGTCTGGAAGTAATTTATTAACTGAAATAAAATATTTATTTATATCTCTTGAATAATTTACTTTTCTAAAATCAACAATTGATCGAATATTTGAATAATCAACTTCATGTTCGTAAGTACCTTTTTCAGGGAAATAAAAAACAGACTTTGGGTGTTCGAGTGAAATATTTTCAACTACAAAAGTGGATATGTCTTTTCCTGCATCCTTGAAAATAGCAGTAAACAGTTCTTTATTTTGTGAGTCAATTAATGTTTTGTTATTAAGAACCTCCTCTAACATGTGTTATGGTTTTTTAGTGAAATAAAAGTACTGCATTATACCGGCAAATGCAAATTCAGGTTACATGGAAAGGCATGTAAATCAACAAAATAAATAATACTTCTCATAAATTTTGTTCTGTTCATCCAATAAAATAATTCATACAAATTGAAAAGATCTAACATTTGTCAAAACGTGAAAAAAAATAAAAAAACTTTTTAATAATAGTTTTGTTACGTGTACCGCAATAAGAAGTGTAGAATAGTTTTTATAATAAGGGGCTGAATATTCTTGCCACTGACTCTCTGATGCTGTCCCACCGTGGCCGTGTTTCCCAAGTATCGAGGGTGATATGGCTGCTATTTGTCAAGTCAGTTAAATAATATTCCTGAAGCTCTTTGGATATTGCTTCATCGTATAGTAATGCTGAAATTTCAAAATTTTGGTCGAAGCTGCGGATATCCATGTTCGCTGTCCCTACAGAACTTAGCACTCCATCTACAATTAACAGTTTTGAATGCGGAAACCCTTTTTCATAGAAATAGATATTAATTCCTGCTTCGAGTAATTCGCTTACGTAAGAACGAGTGGCCCAAAAAACAATCCTGGAGTCGCTTCGTGCAGGTAATAAGATTCTTACGTCTACTCCACTGAGCGATGCAGTTTTTAACGCGGTTAAAATGCTTTCGTTAGGTAAGAAATAGGGACTGGAGATATAAATTGACGATTGGGCGCTTGCAATGGCTGCAAAATAAGCTTGCATAATACTCGCATAATCGGAATCAGGTCCACTGGCAGTAATCTGAACAAGGTGCTGTTCGTCAGCTTTTTCTGTTTTAAAATACTTTTCCTCCCTGATTATTTGTTCACTTACAAAAAACCAATCTATTAAAAAAACAACCTGAAGGGAACTTACGGCTTCACCTTCAATTTGAAGATGGGTGTCGCGCCAGATTCCATACATTGGATTACCTTCCAGGTACCGATCTGCAATATTTAGCCCTCCCACAAATCCAATTTTTCCATCTACAACCACTATTTTTCTATGGTTCCGGTAATTTATTTTATATGTTAAAGTTGGAAATCGTACCGGCAAAAACGGATGTACTTCAATGCCAACATCTGTCATGCTTTCGATAAATTCATCAGAAAGGCTCCAGCAACCTACATCGTCATAAATCAGGCGGATTTTAATTCCTTCACAAGCCTTTTTAATTAATAGTTCACGGAGAATATTGCCAATTTTATCATCATCAATTATGTAATATTCCAAATGTATGTGATCAGTGGCTTTTTCAATGGCATTGAAGATAGCTTCGAAAGTATTTGCTCCATTATTTAAAACTTTCACACGGTTGTATTCTGTCACAAGCGATTTGCTGCTGTTAAGCAACAACCGCATGATATTCATTTTCTGATGAAGTTTTTTATTTTTAAACAGATTGCTATGAGGCAGTTCTATAAATGTATCCTGGATAAGAATTCGCATTTGTTCAAGATCGGAAATACCTTTTCGTGAAAATATTTTTTCCTTACGATAATTTTTTCCAAAAAAGAAATAGAAAACAATTCCTATGATGGGTAGCAGAAATAAGACTAACAACCATGAAATCGTTTTCAGCGGATCGCCCTTTTGTTGAATGATAAGTACAACTGTAAATGCAATGGTAAGGAAATATATTATTTCCAGGACCAGTGTTACTTTTTCACCAAAGATGCTTTGAAAAAACATAAGTAGATTTATCTGGATTAGTCAAAGATAAAAATTACAGATGGGGAATTAGCTGTTCTAATAATTATTATTGATCAAGGCAGATATTGAAAGAAGTTTGAAAATTTTAATTGTAATGAAATGTTTGTTTAACGGTTTTCTTATCAAGGTATTCCCTCACCAAAGTTGAAATTTGACATATGTTATTTTCCAGTCTTATCACATTTTGGTGGTTTCCTTCAAGATTAATCAATTCAATTTTATTGACATGATTATCCCAACCTAAGTTTTTATGGGTTGAATTGTTTTCTTCTGCTCTGATTAAAAGGATGTCACCGTTAAATTTTCGTGGTGAGTAATGTTTCAATATTCTTCTGTATGAAACAACAATATATTGACGTCTTCTATTAACAGGCAAAGGGATTTTAAAAAAGAAATATAAACTATTGGTATATAGTGTTATTTCAGTTTTAAATTTTCTTTTTATTCTGCCTAATAAATTTTTTTTGCGGACTTTATCACTCATTTTTATTTCAGGATCTTTCAATGATGGATTTTTGCAATCAAACAAAACTAATACTGGAACTTTATGACCCAATTCCTGCAACATAATGGCCATTTCAAATGCTATTAAACCACCAAACGAATATCCACCCAAAAGGTAAGGTCCACAAGATTTAACACTGAGTAGCTGATCAAGAAAAATTTTTGCTATTTGCTCAACGCTCTTATAATTTATTGGTTCTCCATCCGAACCTAAGTGCACATATGTATAAAATGGCCTGTCGGTGCCAAAATGTGAATTTTCAAAATTGAAGGCCTCCACTCCAAATACCTGAAAAAATGGATCTTTTTTACCCAGCGGTTGGATGAGAGCAAGATTATTAAGGAGTTTTTCTTTTTTTGTATTTTTAGAAGTTTGTTTATTTTCAGATTTAACATATTCAGCAAGTTGTTGTATGCTAGTATAATCCTGAATTAGCTGGCGGAAAATGAGTGTTACTTTGAATCTTTTTTCAATATTTCTTGCGAATTGAGAAAGGAAAAGGGAATCAAAACCAAAATCAGCAAATTGAGTGGTATCTTTAAGTTCTTCTGCTGAAAAACCAGAAAGTTCACTAATGATTTCTTTAATAGATGATTTATAATTTATGAGCTCTTGTCCATTATGTGAATGTTCGGCCACATGAATACCATTCTGTTTTACTTTAATTTTTTGAAGTGAGTCCGTAAAATTTACAGGTGAATGATCAACCCAGTATCTTTTTCTTTCAAATGGATATCCGGGCAAAGTAATTTTATATGAATTACTGTGGTCGTATATTTTATTAAAATCCAGCTCATAGCCATTGTTCCATAGGTTTCCAAGTGAACTTACAATTTTAACCTGTTCTTTTGTGTTGTTATTGGCTTTGCCAAGGGTTGCTATTATGCATGATTTATTGGTAATTTGTTTGTTCGCCTTAATGAATGAACTTAAATGTGTATTGGGTCCTGTTTCAATAAAAAATGAATTTCCCTGACTGGCAATTGTAGAAATTCCTTTTTCGAATAAGACAGTATTCCGGAGTTGGTTTGCCCAATAATTCCCTGATCTGGCCTCTTCCTCTTTTATAAATTCGCCGGTTAAGCAAGAGATAAAGGGAATTTGAGGTTTTTCCAATGAGAATTGATCAACATATTGGGCAAACTCCTTCAAAATGGGTTCAAAGGCTGCAGAATGAAAAGCATGTGAAGTATTTAATGCCAAATAGCCAATGTCATTTTTCTCCAATAGCTGCATCACTTCCTGGGTATTTTCAGTTTTAAATGAAATTGTGCATGCATTTTTGCTATTTTCTGCGGCTAATTCGAAAAGTGAGGAATTCAAATTTTCCAGCGTTTCTTTATTGCAACGCACTGCAAACATGCGTCCCCCAGGCATACTTTGCATTAGTTTTCCCCGCTGAATTACAATCTTAAGAGCCGTTTCAAAATCCATTACCCCCGAAATACATGCTGCAGCATATTCTCCGATACTATGGCCAATTAAATAATTGGGATGTATGCCCATATTTAAAAATATTCCGGCAACTGCATATTCTATTATAAAGAGCGCAGGTTGGGTATAATTTGTCCGGGAAAGCATTTTTTCAGCTTCTTCATTTCCTTCTTCAGAAAATATGATGGATTTGAGATCATCACCGGTTATTTTATAAAATATGGAAAATGATAAATCCAGTAAATTTCTGAATTTGGGTACATTTTCATAAAGATCACGTCCCATATTTACGTACTGTGAACCTTGTCCCGGAAAAACATAAGTTACCTGACATTGGATGTTGTCCGTTTTTCCATCTGTAAACTGAGCCATACCATCGGCTAAATCTTTAACCGATTCAGTAACGCAAAAACTCCTGGAAGACATGTGGTTTCTTCCTGATTGCAAAGTGTTAGCAATATTTGTCAATTTTTCGGATTTATTCCGGCTTACAAATGTTTTTAATTCTTCTTTCCGGCAATGGAGAGCATTTTCTGTTTTGGCCGATACGACTATTAAAGAAGGCCAGGAAAGATTTGAATTTTCTTCTTCAACTTTTATTGGAGGCTCTTCAACAATTAAATGAGCATTTGTACCTCCTATACCAAAAGAGCTGACACCAATAACAAGCGGTTTATCTTCTTTCCATTCCTTTAATACAGACTGAACAAAAAAAGGTGAATTTTTAAAGTCAATATAAGGGTTCGGTTCATTAAAATTAATTGTTTTTGGGATAACTTTATGGTATGCAGATAATGCTGCTTTAATGAAGGATGCTACACCTGCTGCTGCATCTGTATGTCCTATGTTACTTTTTACAGAGCCAATTCCACAGAATTGTTTATTGTCTGTTTTGCATGAAAAAGCTTTTGTTAGGGCTGCTATTTCAACAGGGTCCCCTAATTGTGTTCCCGTGCCATGGGCTTCAATATAGCTTACATCCTGAGGCGAAATGCCTGCAAATGCCTGAGCCATCATGATTACATTGGCCTGACCATTAATTCCCGGAGCTGTATAACTTACTTTATTATTACCGTCGTTGTTTATTGCCCATCCACTGATAACCGCATAAATTCTGTCGTGGTCCTCAATAGCATCATCCAGTCTTTTTAATACAACAATACCAATACCATTGCTGAAGACTGTTCCTTTAGCCTGAGCGTCGAAAGGTCGGCAATGACCATCAGGTGAAGGGATGGCGCCTTCCTGATAAAGATAACCTGAAATCTGGGGATTTAAAATGCAAACACCGCCTGCAAGGCATACGTCCGATTCATTACTGAATAAACTCATACATGCCTGGACAATAGCAACCAATGAAGTTGAACATGCCGTTTGAACATTAACAGCAGGGCCTTTCAGATTAAACTTGTAAGCTGTTTTGGTAGGGATAAAAGCAATATCATTTCCGGTCATCAACTGAAATGATTCAGTGGACCGTAACCTGATGTAATTTTCTAACTTTTTAGGGTCACGCAGTATATTGTTTAATAGGTACGTATTGATATAGCTTCCCGCATAAACACCAATGGGGCCTTTATAGTTAATAGGATCCACATTTGCATTTTCAAAAGCATCCCAGGCTGTTTCAAGCCATACTCTTTGCTGGGGATCAGTATAGGCGGCATCGTTTGGTGTCATGCCAAAAAAAGGAGCATCGAATTGTTCAATATGATCTAATACTCCCCGTGATTTAACAAAACTTGGATTTGATACCAACTCATCAAAATTCACTTCAAATTTTGATAGCTCTTCATCCGAAAATTTACTTATGGTTTCTTTACCTTCTAATAAATTATTCCAATATTCATTGATATTATTTGCTCCTGGAAATCTTGCAGACATTCCAATTACAGCAATTTTGTCAGTTGTTCCCATAACCCGATATAATTAAAAAATGCCCAAAAATTCTTGTAATCAAATGATAATTGTTAATAAAATTGCCTGGATTTAAAGCAACTATATTTGGTAATTATTTGAAGATAAGCTCAATGTATAAAGTTTAATACTTAAGGCATAAAATATGAAAACATTTATGCATGTTAGTAATCTTTTCCAAGCCAGAAATAAGTCATGCATTGATCAGATTCCCATTTATCAATAATGATAATAGTTTTTTTCAATGTCGCTTAGTTAAGACGAAGTGTATATTAATTATTCAATTCCTAAACTAAACGACAATGGTTTTTAATTATTTAAAATTTCAAGGATCAATAGCGAAATTCTAATACAAATATAAAGTACTATTAAAGATTATCGATATCTGAATTATAATAATTTAGTGATTCTTCATTCTTATCTCCTTAAATAAGAGCAAATAATCATTGAATTTATCTATCTGAATGATAGAAAATAATGATTAATCAAAATAGCAACCATCTTGAATATAACATAGAGATTCCCTATTTAGGGTTTCCGGATTTTTGATTATCACTTTGCCTTCCCCTGATTAGCAACAGCAGCCATCGCTTTAGAAACTTCATCAGCATCTCCCAGATAATAGTTTTGAATTGGGTTTAAATTTTCATCCAACTCATAAACAAGAGGCATTCCTGTAGGAATATTTATTTCAAGAATATCTTTGTCAGAAATTTTGTCGAGATATTTAACTAATGCCCTTAAACTGTTTCCATGGGCTGCAATAATAATTTTCTTACCTTTTTTAATTTCTGGTACTATTGTATTTTCCCAGTATGGCACAAAACGTGCAACAGTATCTTTTAAACATTCTGTTGAAGGAATATCCTTAGTTTCCAGCGTATTATACATGGGTGAATTTGCAGGATGACGAGGGTCGGAAACTTCAAGAGAAGGTGGTGGAACATCGTAACTACGGCGCCATACTTTAACCTGTGCGTCGCCATGTTGAGCCGCAGTTTCTGCCTTATTTAAACCTTGAAGTGAGCCATAATGCCGTTCGTTTAATCTCCAGCTTTTAATAACCGGTATCCAAAGTAAATCCATTTCTTCAAGAGCATAATTTAGAGTTTTAATTGCCCTTTTTAATACCGAAGTATAAGCAATATCGAAGGTTAACCCATTGCTTTTCATTACACGGCCAGCTTTTTTGCCTTCTTCAACACCTTTTTCACTTAAATCAACATCAGTCCAGCCGGTAAACCGGTTTTCCCTGTTCCATGTGCTTTCACCATGTCGTAACAATACAACTTTATACATTTCTTAATAGTTTTTAGATCAAAAGTTAAACAAAATGGAAATAATAAAGTTTAGTTTGAAGAAAATCCAAATATTTTCGGGAGAATGAATAACACAATTATATCTATTCTATTAATCTTTTAACGCAATGAAACCTCTCCTTAATCAGAATTATCCGATTAATTTTTGTTTATTTTAGGGAAAAAAATTCTTCTTTTGGGGGTGAAACCTATTGAAAGCATCTTTAAAGAAAAATGGTTCTATGTTAAAAAGGCTACTGATATTTTTCCTTTTATGCATTTCTATGCATGTGTTTTCACAGAAAAAGGACTTCACCTTTAAAATTTCATCGTCCGGGGCTTTTAAAGAATTTGCCGGAAAACCCCTGACTCATGCCTTTTCGGGAGTGAGTTCAATTAAATTAGTTTATCATCTTACTGAGAACAAACTTTATTTTATCAATTCTAAGAAGTATCCTCTTCATTATAACTTTTGTAAAGAGTTTTTTGAAAACATGGAGCTGAATGATTTCAACCATTTAAATTACAATGACAATCCTTCGCGCCAATATTATCTGGCGACATTAAATTGTTTTAAAGATGCCAATATTTATACTCTTGAATTTTCACCTGCTGATAATATATCAAAGGAAGCTGTTGAAATGATATACAGTGGTTTGCAAAAAGCTTTCTTCAGTTCAAATCTTTTTCTCCAGTTAAATACACAAACGCGGCTGAAGTATACGGATTGGCAAATACCAATAATTTCGATGAGCGATTTATTTGCGGGTCAGAAGCTTCAAATAATTCAAAAAGGGAAAGCTAACGGAAAATTAATAATTGTTGATGCTGATTCTTTAAAGAGTTTAGGGAAGGTAAATGACTGTATTCTTTTAATTCGTGGAAATGCTAACGAAATTCCATTGTGCAGGGCGATTATCACTACAAGTTTTCAAACACCTTTAAGTCACATTGCCATTTTATCGCAAAACCGGAAAACACCTTTAATTGCACTAAAAGATGCAGCATCTGAAAAATTAATTCGTTTTTATGTAAACAAGGATATTATATTCAATGTATTGGAGGACACTTTTCTGATTGAAGAAAATACCAATGTAGCTACCGCAGGGAATATCAGTTCGCATAAACAAATCAAGCTCTTGTTTGATACAATTACACAAACGGTTGTACCGGTAAAAAATTTGAGGATAAAAGATATAAAAACCTATGGGGTGAAAGCAGTTAATTTTGGTCAGCTACAACAGGTGAAATACAAAGGGAAAAGAATTATGACACCTGAAGGAGGCTTTGCTATTCCAATGTTCTACTATTACCGGCATCTTAAAAAAAATGGTGCAGATACATTGATAAATCATTTTTTAACAAATTATCAATCCATGTCGAAAGTTGATATTCAGTATGCACTTTCTCATATTCAAAGCTCTATTGAGAATGGTAAAATCAATAAAGAGCTTCTGAAAATTATTGAAAAAAACATATTTTTATCAGGTAAAACAGGTCGGTTTCGGTTCAGATCTTCATCGAATGCCGAAGATCTTGAAGGATTTAACGGGGCAGGATTATATACCTCCGAAACCGGGAATAATTCAAAAAGTATAGAAAAAGCAATAAAAAAGGTGTGGTCGTCACTTTGGAGTGAAAGGGCATTCGAAGAACGTTGCAATGCAGGTATTGACCATAGAACAGCAGGAATGGCAGTTTTAGCTCATCGTTCATTCCCCGCAGAATATGCCAATGGAGTAGCCATTACAAGGAATATGTACAGAGACTTTGATTTTGGATTTGTAATCAATTTGCAAATTGGGGATAATAGTCTTGTTAAACCTTCGGGAGAGGAAACATGTGAGCAATTCATCAGTTATTTCAATTCGGGAGATTCTTTTTTTAATGGAAAAGATGCCATTGAATACCTCTCGTTTTCGTCTCTTAATGACTATCAACCCATACTAACGAAAACAGAAATCTTTGAACTTACACAGCAATTGGATAAAATAAAAAGAAGGTTTTACAGGAAATTAAAAGCCTGGAAAAAATATACTTATAAAGATTTTGCTATGGATGTTGAATTTAAAGCAGAATTGACCGGCGGAAAAAAAGTTTTTTATTTTAAACAGGCAAGGCCCTTTAATTAAATCATTGTGTGGGAAATGGAGACAAAAAATTCTTATACTTTAAACTATGTTAATATCCAATAAACCTTCAGGGGCAGTGATGTAGATAACCTTTTTTTTTGAGTCGATATTTTCTATGATAGGTTCCTGGGCTGGAATAAGAAATTCCTTATCATCTTTTAAAATACGCAGCAATATATTTTGGCTATAATCAAGAATTTCTTCAACAATACCAATATTCCCATATTTACTATCGCTCACCAGATAACCTTTCAGGTCAGAAATTTCGAATGCACGTTTTTTTTCTTTACGGAAATTATGAATAGGAGCGTAAACCTTGCAATGTATTAATTCTGTGATGAGATCAATATTTTCGTAATCTTCGAAACTGATAATAGCGGAATCGTCATGCGTGTGGTTAACATCACCAAATAAAAAGGGAACCAGCAATCCGTCTATTTCAACGAATACTGATTCCCATTTCTCAAAGTTTTCGGGCAGGTTGTTTTCTGCAATAAGCACCATTTGACCTTTATACCCATGTGGTTTAGAGAGGGTGCCTAATAACCTGCAATCCGATTTTTTCATTCAAAGAAAATATGATGTTATTAAATATAATATCTTCTTTGTAAAGCAAAATTATTCGTTTTCAGCAGGAGCTTCTTCAGCAGGAGCTTCATTGGCAGCAGCTTCATTTGCTGCAACATTACTTGCTGCAAGTTTTTTAGCAATAGCCTGAGCTTTTGCTTCTTTTACTTTAGCTTCAGCTTCAAGACGTTTTTTCTTGTCGGCTTCTTTGTTTTTAACAAGCTGTTCTTTTTCCGAAATAACTTTAGCTTCTTTTCCCTTTAACCAGTTTTCGAATTTTTGTTCGGCAACTTCTAAAGTGAAGGCATTCTTGGCCACTCCTTCGAGTAAATGTTTTTTCATCATTACTCCTTTTTCCGAAAGGATGGAACGGCATGTGTCGCTGGGTTGAGCGCCCTTTTGCAGCCAATCGAGAGCTTTGTCGAAATTTAATTCAACAGTAGCTGGAAATGTGTTTGGGTTATAAACCCCCAAACGCTCGATATAACGGCCATCTCGTGGCGCCCTGCCATCGGCAGCAACAATGTGATAAAAGGCAAAACCTTTTTTTCCATGTCTTGCTAAACGAATTCTTACAGGCATACTCTTTTAAATTAATGAATTATGAATTGTGTTTTTTTATTAAGGGTGCAAATATACAATTTTATTTGATGTTATGATTTCTGATCTGATTTTTATTCGATATTCATAAACCAATGTCGTTTGTCAGGAAGCAGGCTTCGGTTCCGCTCAGCCTGACAACCTGGTATTATTGTCACATCGATCGGAGTTAATTTCCGATGCGGGCATAATTATCACCTCAGTGAAATCTTTCAATCTAATATCAAACTTATTAAATTGAAAGAGGCTGCCTAAATTTGACAGCTCTTTTTATTTTGTCTGATTCATTGCATCTTTGATCTGTTTCCATGTAATGAGCGTAATATTATTTTGCTTCAGTACATCTTTAAATTCATTGCTTAATACATAGTTCAGATCATTTTGCCTCCATGCCGATCCAAAATCCGTATGACCAGCTTCTATCGCTTTCATTTCTTCGTTGTCGACTGAGAGATGAACTATAATTTCGTTCAGACCTGGTTTCATCTCTGCAATTGCTTTATTATAAGGTTCTGCCCACCTTTCTTTAACAAGGTTTGGATTCAGCATAAAAAGATTATCAACTTTTACAACTCCATCATCCAATAATTTAACAATCCCTGGAGGCATCATCCCTACATATATAGCAGGAACCAGAATAGGCAAATGGTATTCTTTCGAAAGTTTGATATATATTTTCAAGAGTTCCATATTTACAAGTAAACTTCCCATATGATTGTCCAAATGTGTAGGTTGAATTCCACAGGAAATCACCCTTTCTATTTGTGCCCGGAGTTCTTTCTCAACTTCGGCGGGGGTAGCGTTTTTTCCCATTTCTTCATTTGAAGCATATAAATATCCATTTTTATCCAACAGTCCTGGTGTTTCGCCGGAAGAGGCTACTCCGCCCCATTTAAAAAAATCCCATTCAGAAGTGAGTGTTAAATGTATGCCTACATCTAATCCAGGATTTTTCTTCACAAACTCAGCTATTTCAGGGAACCAGGGACATGGAACCATCATGCTGCCGGAAGTAATAACTTTATTTTCAAAAGCTTTCATTACTGCAACATTGGTCGAATGCGAAAGGCCAAGATCGTCAGCATGGATAATCAGTAGTTTTGCGTCTTTCGGATAACCAAGCTTTTCAGCAAGGGAAACTGTGCTTTGGGCTTTCAGAGGTGAAAAAGTGATTGTAAAGATGACAGAAATGATTAATAGTAAATTCTTCATTTTTTAGTTCTTTAAAATTTTGAAGTAAAAATATGGAAATTATTTCCCTAAAAAAAAGCGATAAATCAGTGTCGGAGATTTATTCCGAAAACCAATTCATCGCTTTTAAAGTGAATAAAAAATGTGAGAATTTTCTACCTCACCAGGAGCAAATATTCCTCAATTTACCTTCTAACTTTGCCCGAGATACGGTCTCTTTCTTCTGGATTATCACCCGATTCAAAATCGTTTTCCCTGCTCTCTTTCAGAGATTCTTGTTCCTTAGATCTGCTAATTCTTTCCGATTTGCTTTTGTTTTCCTTTCTAGCCATAATCTCAATTTTTGAGGTTTTAGAAAAAAGGACAAAGAATATACCAACAGAAAAACTTTAATGGCAAAGAATTTAATTTTCTCAATTAACTTTTTTCTGCTGTTAATTTTAATCCACAGAAGATAAGCTGAACTATGGTTTTACATTTCTGGCACTGTCTGCAGGTGCCTTTTTTGGTTTAACTGGTTTAGTAGATTTACCTGGTGGCTGGGTATTATTTTGATAAGTTTTGTTCCTGCTTTCTTTTTTAGCATCCAAAAGGCTGTCCACAATATTATTTGAAGTATCAATCAAAACTTTGGAGTCGTAATTTGTTATTTTTGGATCCATAAATATTTTTGTTCTGCCAGGCTTTATCGATGTATCGGTTTGAGCCATTGCCGGAATTGAGAACATTGCCAGCAGTCCCACTGCTATAGTATTAAGAATCTTTTTTTTCATGGTACTGAAATTAATTTTTTCATATTTAATCGACTGTTGATTGAAATTGATGGTGAGGATTTTTGCTCCATCCATTTTGATGAACAGAGTCGAAGATATATTCGGATTCCAATTCTTCTTCGTGCTGAAGTTTTTTAACATATGAAATGGATGCTTTAATGTTATCAGAAAGGTGCACTATCAAAGAACCTTCGGGTGCAATCGAAATCGCATACCGAATGGCATCCAATTCCATCGGTACTGTTACAATTGGCAATATGGGATTTATCTGTTTTATTCCTTCTGAAATTAGTGTGATTATCTCAGAATCTTTTCTTCCACGTTTATCATCATCGATTCGGATAACTATTTTATCGAAAATCTTTGCAGCAGCTATGCCTACTTTAACAATATCCGAATCGCGCCGATCGCCAGCTACCGAAACAATTCCTATTTTATAGCTGGAGTCCCATTGTGATAAAAAGGTTCCGAGTGCAGTGATTCCATGATAATTATGGGCATAATCGATTATAAATTTGAAATGTTTAAATTCAAAAATATTTAATCTGCCAGGACAATTTTCGTCGGATGGATCGAAGGAGGAAAGTGCTTTCGAGATGTTTAAGGTTGAAATATTTTGAATGTGAGCGGCCAGTGTTGCTGCCAAAATATTTTCAATCATAAATAATGCTTTACCATGAAATGAAATTGGAATATTTTCAACTGATTCAACCAGAAGTTTTTTCTTTCCCTTTACCAGAACTATATTTCCATCTTCCAGAATAGCAGCCAAACCATCATTATTGCAATGCTGCCTAATTCGTTCATTTAATGGATCAGTACTAAACAAAGCCACATTGCATTTTACATTATTGATCATCTGGTAAGTAAATTCGTTGTCAGCATTCAGAATTGCATATCCATCCTTTTTTACTGATTCCGGAACTATTGATTTTACCTTAGCCATTTCCTCAACCGACTCAATATCTTTTAAACCAATATGATCTTCGGCGACATTGGTAACAATGCCGATATCGCAACGGTCGAAGGCTAAACCTGAACGCAGCATACCTCCACGGGCACATTCCAAAACTGCAAAATCCACGGTTTTATCCTGTAATATTTTTCGGGCGCTTATAGAGCCGGTGCAATCTCCTTCTTCAATCAGATTATCGTTTACATATATCCCTTCGGTTGTGGTAAAGCCAACATTGTAGCCTGCAATTTTTGCAATATAGGCCAATAACCTGGTTGTGGTTGTTTTTCCATTGGTACCTGTAATTGCAATTATCGGAATTCTGCCATCTGTGTTGGTTGGGAAAAGCATTTTAACCACATGGTCGCCAACAGGGCGGGGTTTTCCTTTAGTTGGATGAGTGTGCATTCGAAAACCCGGGGCTGCATTTACCTCCAATACAACACCACTTTCTTTAAGAGGTTTACATATATCGGATAATACCATGTCGATACCACATATATCCAATCCTATGCTTCGGGCTATTCTTTCAGCCATTTTAATTATATCAGGATGAATAAATTCGGTAACATCTTCGGATGTACCACCGGTGCTTAAATTCGCAGTTTGCTTTACAAATATAGTTTTACCGGCAGGTGGTATTGAATCTAAAGTAAGCCCCTGTTTTCTTAAAGTTTCCCTTGTTTGATCATCAATTTTTATTTTGGTAAGGATTTTTTCGTGTCCATTTCCCCTCTGAGGATTTCTATTGGTTTTTTCAATTAAACTTTGTATAGTTGAAACTCCATCTCCGGTTACTTTTGCAGGAATGCGACGCGCTGCAGCACTGTACTTATAATCAATTACCAGAATTCTATAATCTTCACCCCGATAGAACTTCTCCACGATAACTTCTTCCGATATTTTTTTTGCCACTCTGAATGCTGTCATCGCTTCTGCAAAAGTCTTTATATTAGTAGTTACACCAGTTCCATGATTTCCATTCAATGGTTTTATCACTATAGGAAAATCAATTTCATGAATAGCATCTTCAAGTTCAAACTCATTTGTTATAACAGATCCTTCCGATACCGGAACTGCCGCATTTTTTAGTATTTTTTTTGTCAACGATTTATCGCAGGCAATGTCTACAGCTATATTACTGGTATAATCGGTAATTGTAGAATTAATACGTTTTTGATTCATGCCATAACCAAGCTGTACCAACGAACTTTCATCAATTTTGATATATGGAATGCCTCTTTCAACAGCAGCATTTACAATCGAAGTTGTACTGGGACCCATACAAAATTCAGCATAAAGATCTTTTAGTTGATCAATATCTGATAGTAAATTATAGATAGTATTATTAACAAGTGATTCAGTAATTTTAAAGGCCGATTCTGCAGCAAAAATCCCGGCTTTTTCAACCTGAAATTCAAAAACCACATTATAAATTCCTTTAAGTTGTCCTACCTGACGGGTTCTTCCGAATCCGACGTTCATCCCCGCCTGGGTTTGCATTTCGAGTGCAATATGTTCCATTACATGTCCCATCCATGTTCCGCTCTTTACACGATCAAAAAATCCACCCGGTTGACCTTCTGAACAATAATGATTATAAAGGCCTGGTAAAGTTTTTTGCAGTCGTTCGTAAAAACCTGGTATTTTATCTGTTGGAAGTTCTTCTAGTTCTTCTATATCAAGTTTAATTACAATAAGATTTTGCTTTCGCACCGACCAATAGTTAGGTCCGGTGAGTATATGTAAATCCAGAATTTTCATAAAATGATTTCTTAATTGTGCTTTGGTAGTTTTTATGTTGAGCTGTCTTTGCTAATTATATGCCATTATTATGATGTGGAAAGGAGGATTTTTAGATTATTTCATTTTTTTTAAACATAAAGTCAGGCTGAATTGTATTCAAGGGTAAACATATTGAACACAAATCTTTATAATTAAATTTTTCGTGTGAATATCAAGGGAGTAATAATAGCAATAGGAGGTAACGAAGACAAAGGTACAGGAGAATCATCTCTTCACATAAAAGAGACTTCTCATAAATTTGCCACATCGGGGATTCTGTATAATATTCTTTCTGAGATAAAAATACCAGACTCTTACATTGAAGTTATTACTACAGCATCGAGTGTTCCTGAGCAAGTAGGCCAAAATTATATAGAAGCATTCAGGAAACTTGGATATAACAGGGTTAATGTGATTAATCCTTCCAATAAATACGAGGCAGAAATTCCTCATGTATTGGAAAGAATTTCCAGGGCAGGTTGCATTTTATTTTCAGGTGGTGACCAATTTAAACTTGCGTGTGTTTTAAACGACACAAATTTCACGAAGCTTATTCACGACCGATATGTAAACGATGAAGTTGTAATTGCAGGAACGAGTGCCGGAGCTATGGCCATGCCCGATCAGATGATATATCCGGGAGTGGCTTCCAATAATATGCAGGAAAAAGAAGTTCGTTTGTACCAGGGACTTTCACTGATTTATAATGCAATTATCGATACTCATTTTTTAGTCCGTGGTCGTTTCAGAAGGCTTGCTGTTGCTGTGGCCAATAATTCTCAGAATTTAGGAATTGGCCTGGAAGAAGATACCGGTATTATTATTCGGGAAGGCAATAAGGTTGAAACTATTGGTAGCGGCCTGGTAACTATATTGGATGGACGAAATATCAAAAGTGCCAATCTAACTGTTGACAGACAAGAACATGAAATTTATATTGAAAACATGGTTGTTCACCTGTTACGATCGGGTGACCATTTTACATTGAAGAACAAAAAGATAACTTAACTGTCAAAATATTGCGATTTCGGAAGTTCCATCGTGTTTTTTAAAACCACGATACATTCCACCGGAGTTAAATACCAATGCTACATTTCCAGATTTATCAACAGCGATCACTCCGCCTTCTCCTCCAAGTTTAACCATTTTCTCCTTAATAACCAGATTGCAGGCATCTGCCAGCGACATGTTTTTATATTCGACAAGGCACGAAATATCGTAGGCTACCACTCCGCGAATAAAAAATTCGCCATCACCAGTGCACGATACAGCGCAAGTATTATTATTTGCGTAAGTTCCTGAACCAATTAAAGGACTATCGCCAATTCTTCCATAACTTTTATTTGTAAGTCCACCAGTAGAATTTGCCGAAGCAAGGTTTCCAAAACTGTCAAGGGCTACCGCTCCTACAGTACCAAAGTTATCGGCAAAATGATCCAGTTGTACACGGGAGTCTTTTTTAGCTTCAAGGAGCTGATCATATCTTTTGGTAGTGAAAAAATAACTGTCATCCTCAAAAGGAAAGTCAAGTTCTTTTGCAAATAATTCAGCTCCACTGCTATTCAAAAATAAGTGTGGCGATTTTTCCATTGCGGCCCTGGCCAGTTGAATCGGATTTTTAACATTTCGAATACCGCTAACAGCCCCGGCATCTAAGTTTTTCCCCCACATAATGGAAGCTTCCATCTCATGAATGCCATCGGAATTAAAAACAGAGCCTTTTCCAGCATTAAACATAAGATTATCTTCCAGCGAAATAACTGCTGCTTCTACTGCATCAAGAGCATTTTTTCCAGCTTCCAGAAGTTTATATCCAATATTCAGAGATTCTTCCAAACCTTCCAAATAAAGCTTTTCTTCTTCCGCATTAAGGCTATTCCTGTTAATAACACCTGCACCACCATGAATTGCTATTGTATACATTTTATAATTTATTATGCTGATGTTCCATTACATCAGTAAGTTGTTTAAATGCTTCTGTTAATACAGAATATGGACGGTAACCAGTAATAATCAGTCCCATACCATCGGCCTTACTCATGGTTAAGGTGGGAAATCGGCCAATATCGTTCAACTTCGCTTTTTGAAGGTCAGTTCTTAATAAGTTTAAAACTTCTGAACTTTCAAACTTACTCTGAAACAAATTAAAATCAAAAAAATTATAGCGTTTACCAGCTTCTTTAGCCAATTCAATAATGATATCCCATTTGGCAATGTTCTTTTTTTCGGTCATAACTGCTTTTCTTAAAAGAAAAAGCAAAATATCGGCGGCGGCTGTGGATTGGATTTCAGCACTTTTCACAGCCAAACATGCTGGAATTGAAGAATGGGGAGGATCTTCGAGCCATATGTCAGGATTTATATCGGAATTAGTAGTATACTTTGCCTGCATCCAAAGCGGAGCCATTTGGGCCGGACGACTGATATCGTTCAAAGGATCGGAATAATTGTTCCAGTCGGAAATCATGCCTCCCATTCTATAATTCCAGTGAATTAAATGCTTATTTTCAATGATAAATTTACGCCAATGCGGTTCAAATGCCCAGCTCCAACAACAAAGTGGGTCGGTGAAATATTCAATTTCGATCCGATCCACTTTGCTTTCATTATTTTTTTGCATAATTACCTTACAAAAGGGTCTTTAGAATCTGAAGTATTTTTATAATCCCCTTCATATTCAGTCCAGCTTAAATCTGTTTTTGGAGTATTGCCTTTAACTTCCATTGTTCGTATTTTGCTAACCTGCATAGTTTTTAGTTCAGCACTTTCCATAGAACGTTCTGTTCCAATTGTAGGTTCCTGAACTAAACCATGTGTTTTAAGAACATGGTTCAATGGATCTGCAATATATTCCCAGCTTTCTCCCAAACCAGGCGAAGTACCTTCATTCCAGGGTCCTCTGAAACTAGTGCCATTCGACATATTGAAATATTTGTTGCTGAATCTTGGATCGCCTTGCAAAACACCAGGAGGGAAATGAGGTGTTATCGACTCAAGCGCAGCCTGGAACATTTGGAAATGGGCAATTTCTCTGGTCATTAAAAATTGAAGTGTTTCCTTTACTCCGGGATCATCGGTAAATTGAAGCAGGTATTCATAAACAATTTTTGCTCTTGATTCTGCACCAATATTCGATTGAAAATCAACAGTTAAATCTCCGTTGGCATTTACATAACTTCCCTGCCATGGATTTCCATTTGCATCGGAAACAAGAGGTCCTCCTCCGCTTTCGTTTAAAAACTGAGGATTGATTTTTACAGCATGAATCATATCCTCTTTAGCACCTTTGCCCGAAAGTAATTTCATAATTTCGGAGCCTTCAGCAACATTTTTTAATTCACCGTTAATACCTGATAATAGCATCTGGATAGTTGCACCTACAATTTCAAGGTGACTAAATTCTTCGGTAGCAATATCCATTAACAAATCATATTTGTCAGGATATGGCTGTCGTGCACTAAAAGCCTGCACAAAATATTGCATGGCAGCTTTTAATTCACCATTGGGTCCGCCAAACTGATCTAACAGCAAAGTTGCAAAACGTGGATCGGGTTTGGAAACTCTGGCATTAAACTGGAGTTCTTTTATATGATGGAACATAGAGGTTTGTTTTTAATTAAACATTTTACGTTCCACTGAGAAAGGAAATTCTGTGCCAAATACCCTTATTTCTTCAATAATTTGGCTTTTAGTATGACGATTTTAATTGAATTTCTATCAGGCAAGGCAAGAATTTTCTTCAAAACCAAGATCCAAATCCAAAAACATAAGAAAAATCTAAAATCTTTGTGGAGTTCAGCGACCAATTTGGGGTTATTTTTTCGCACTGAGGAATTCATAACATAGGAAAAAATAAACTGTAATTTGAAATAGTTCAAAACATACATCACGATAATGTTATCAATAGTTGAAAGTATTTAGGTTCAAATAGGTAAATGTTCTTAAAAGGCAAAATATTAGTCTGTTGAACAAGCCATTTTACAATGCTTATAATTTTTTTGGCATAGTATTTTCAAAGAGCAGTAAAACCTTTAAAATAAAATAATTATGGATGCTGCAGGTTTGTTAAGGTTAGCACAAAAAGCTGTGATTGTTGCTCCTGAAAAACATAATGTTGGAACAACTGATAGATTAATTTCGGCAGCCGCAGGTTTGTTATTAGGTTACGCAGGGATCAGGAATTTCAAAAAATCAGGATTCAGTTTATTAGTTCCCGCTGGATACCTGTTGTTACGAGGTGTAAATGGATATTGTGCTCTTTATAATTTAGCAGGTTATAGTACTGCAGAAGGAGCAAAACCATTTGAATTTAATAAAACCATTACTATTCACCGAAATAAAGTTGAGGTGTATAATTTTTGGCGCCGTCTGGAAAATTTGCCGCTTATTATGAAACACGTCAAAAACGTTGTGAAAACCGCTGAAGGTAAATACAGATGGGAAGCTGAATTTAATAATCAAACTTTTAAATGGAATGCTGAAATTACTGAAGATATTCCCAATGAAAGAATTAGTTGGACAACAATAGATGCATCAGATGTTAGAAATACAGGGACAGTTGAATTTTATAATGTACCTAAAAATAAGGGAACAGAACTTCGGGTTAGTATGCAATATACACCTGCCAAATCAAAACTTGGACGTTTAATGGCCAATTTCCTTGATCCGGTTTTCACCCAAATGGTTAAAGACGATCTCAAACGGTTCAAACATATGATGGAATCGGAAGAATATTCATATGAGAAATCTTCATCAAAAAAGCATTAGCAGTTTATGAATGAACTAACAATCTGGGATGCTGACCTTAAAAAGGTAAATTTCCCTCCATTGTATGGAGAAATTGAAACAGATATCCTAGTTGTTGGAGCTGGGATAACAGGCTTAACAGTTGCATATCTTCTCGCAGTTGAGGGAAAAAATGTAATTGTGGTGGAAGCGGGAAATATTAGCAATAGTGCGACTGCAAAAAGCAGTGCTCATTTAACTACTGAAAGTGACTATGCATATCAGAATTTAAAATCGAAATACGATATTGAAACATGCACCGCTGTGGCCAGTTCACGAAAATTTGCTATTTCGTTTATTGAAAATTTATCTAAAAAATTCGAATGCAATTTTAAATATGTTTCCGGTTATTTATATGCTGAAAATAAAAAAGATCTGAATTATCTTGAAAAAGAAAAAGAAATTGCAACCAATGCAGGTCTTGATGTTTACCACGCTTCAGTTCTAAAACTTCCTTTTGAAGTAGCTGGTGTCATTGAGTTTAAGAACCAGGCTATATTTAATCCCGCAAAATATTTATATGGAATTGCATCTCATTTGAATACTCTTCCCAACTGTAAAATTTTCGAAAACAGCAGGGTAATCGGCAGAGACGAAAATTCTGTGCATACTGAAAATGGCAACGTAAAAGCAAAAACAATAATTTATGCAACCCATTATCCGATCTTTTTTGACCTGCATCAGACACTTGCTTATCCTTACCGCAGTTATATTGTATGTGCAAAAGTAAAGGAAGATATTGGAGATGATGTCTACTGGGATACTTTCGATCCTTATTTTTATACAAGAACTTACAATTATAAAGGAGAAAGATATCTTGTTGTAGGCGGAGCCGATCATAAAACGGGTAAATCCGATGGAGACCCATTTCAGAAACTTGAAGATTATTTAAGGTTGCGCTATAGTGTTGAATCTATTGACTTCAGATGGTCGAGTCAATATTATGAGCCGGCTGACGGATTGCCTTATATTGGGAAAAACAATAAAGGGAATGAGTATATAGCAACCGGATATTCAGGGGATGGACTAACAAATGGTACAATTGCCGGTTATATTATCAGCCAGGAAATTATGGGTTTTAAAGAAAAACTATGGAATGGAATTTTTGATTCCCAAAGGTTTAATATTATAGCTTCAGCCAGCAAGTTTATTAAAGAAAATGCCGATGTGGCAAAACACTATGTAATGGATCGGTTTTCCACTAAGAATAAGGATGTGCTTGGTATGTTAAATGAGGGAGAGGGAGCTGTAATTGAAGAAAACAATGAAAAAATAGCAGTTTCAGTTGATGATCATGGCAATTTTAATTATGTAAAAGCCAATTGTACTCACTTAAATTGTATTGTGGCCTGGAATACTATCGAAAAATCATGGGATTGTCCTTGCCATGGAAGCAGGTTTAAAGTTGACGGAACTGTTGTAACAGGACCGGCAGTAAAAAATCTGGAACAGGTAAATATCAGTATCAATGTGTAATTAAATAAATCCTATAATCATTAACCTTTAAAAACAAGAATTATGAAAAACAGTTTAATATTAATTTTAAGTGTTGCATTGCTTTTAAGTTGTAAATCAGGGAATAATAATACCAATACCATGGACAGTGTAGGCATGGGAGACGAAGTGGGAGTTTCGGATAATAACTCCAATGATAATAATAATTTGTGGGATCAGGACAAAATCAAAACTTTTGTTGATAACGCCGCAGCAGGAAGCCTGATGGATGTTGAACTAGGTAAAGTTGCTCAGAAAAATGCAATGTCGCAACAAGTTCGTGATTTTGGTAAGATGATGGAGAAAGATCATGGTGATGCAAGCACTAATTTAAAATCGGCTTTGCAACCTTTGGGACTAAATGTACCTTCAGCCTTGGATAAGGATCATCAGGACAAGATTGATAATCTTAACAAAAGATCCGGTAAAGAATTTGATAAAGATTATATTGACGAAATGGTAAGCAATCATAAAAAAGATGTTGATGATTTTGAAGATGCTCAAAATAATCTTCCTTCCGGTGAATTAAGAACATGGGTTGAAAATACATTGCCAGTTTTAAGACAACATCTTACCCAAGCTCAAACTATTCAGGATCAGTTAAAGAACAACAATTAACATTTTTTTTCAAATCCGAGTTTATTCAAAGGTGCATGCGAGATATTTTCTTGCGGCACCTTTGATTTTTATACCAGTTTTAATCCAAACAACTTTCCTACTTTAAATTCCATTACCAGCTATAATCCTTAAAAATATACCATTCATTACAATTTCTGCTTTTGAACCACCGTTTTGAATATTTGCATTAGTAATAAAGACTTTTGCGATTGAATTGAATAATTCTCCTTTTAACAATTGCTACTGAAGTCTTTTAAAAAAGTATAATTATATGGTTTTGAGCTATAAAAATTAAATGGTATGTTACTTTACTATTATGTTTTTAAAAATTTTAAATCGAAAAAGATAAGCATTGTTAAATATCTGGCTTTGGTTCAAGGTGTTTATTTTTTCATCACCGGGCTTTGGCCAATAATTGATATACATAGTTTTATGCTGATAACGGGTCCAAAAACCGATATTTGGCTTGTAAAAATGGTTGGCGCTCTTACAATTGCCATAAGCTTTCTTCTATTTCTTATCTCTAAAAAAAACCGGGTAACACTGGAAAGCCTGGTTTTAATTCTGGCTTCGTGTATAAGTTATTTAACAATCGACGTTATTTATTCACTCGAAAAAGTCATCAATTATATTTACCTGGGCGATGCTGCTTTACAGGTGATATTTATTTTTTTATGGGTACATTGGCTAATTACAATTCGATTCCGGTTAAGGAGTTATAAACTTTGGAGCTAATTTTTTATCAATAAAACCTTGCCCTTATGTGATAATTAGGTGGTAATATTGATGTTTTATCACGAAAATGCCAAAATATGCCGGAGATGCCAAAGCTAAGCTGAACTTTGCCAAAATCATGGCGGGAAATGCCAATGTCAAACTGAACTTTGCCAATGTCAAGGTTGAATTTGGCATTTTCCGGTTTGAATTTGCCAAAGTCGGACAGGATTTTGCCGTTTCCCGACAGGATTTTGCCATTTCCCGACAGGAATTTGCCATTTCCACACTTTTTTCAAATTAAAACCTTATATCTTCTCATAAACCTTAAGTATAACATGATTTTTTTAACAAGCAGAATAAATAATTACAACCCAAAGCATAACCTCGTGGAGCGTGTATGACTCCAGGCAGGGTTGCATAATAAAATTACCGGACAGTAGTGATATTTAGTTAATTTTCTGACATTTTATTTAATTATTTGTTAATAGGTAGTATACATAAAATTCAATAAACATGAGATTTAGTATAATTCTTCTTTTTTTTATTTTTTCGTGCAGTAAACCACCAACTCGTTCGGATATGATAAACACAAGTACAGTAAAAGAGCTTGATTTAAACAGATACCTTGGTACCTGGTACGAAATAGCCCGCTTCAATCATTCTTTCGAAAAAGATCTGGTAGGCGTTACAGCAACCTATAGCACCAAACCGGATGGAAAGATTAAAGTAGTAAATAAAGGGTATGTAAAAACACTCGACGGGCCCTTAAAGGTTGCTGATGGTAAAGCTAAAATGCCTGATCCAAAAGAACCTGGGAAATTCAAAGTTTCTTTTTTCTGGATTTTCTATTCCGATTATAATGTTTTAGAGCTTGATCAGGCTAATTACAACTGGGTTTTAATTGGAAGCTCTTCACCACGATATTTATGGATATTATCGCGAACACCACAAATGAAAACAGAAACCTACAACATGCTGGTAAATAAGGCAAAGGACCGCGGTTATGATGTTACCAAGTTATTACTTGTGAAACAAAAGGAATAAACCTGGCTATGGCCTTATAATTTCAATTTGTCCTTTACTTCCAACTTTGATAATGGAGGATGGAGTGCCAGGATTTGGATCTTTCTGGCGCCATTTTACAACATAATCAACACCTTTTAGAATACTTTCAGGTATGTCCCTGAAAGTTTCAGGATAAGGTTCTCCGCTCAGGTTGGCTGAAGTTGAAACCAAAGGTTTGTTAAAGGAGGAAATAAGTTTTTTGCAAAATTCGTCGCTGGTAATTCGAATTCCTATGGATCCTTCAGGTGAAATGATATTGGAAGCCAGGTTTACAGCGCCAGGATAAATAATAGTCATTGGTTTATCGTTAACTTCTATAAGTTGAATGGCAGCTTCAGGTATTTGTTTAACATAACGTCCAAGTCGGTCAGCATGATCAACCAGAACCAATAAACTTTGCAATTCCTGTTTGTGTTTTAGCTCATAAATTTTTTTAACTGCCTGCTCATTTGTTGCATCACATCCAATTCCCCAAATTGTTTCGGTTGGGTAAAGTATAATTCCACCTGCTTTTAAAACATCAAGGCATTGTGTAACATCATCCATATATTTTCCTGAATGTTCAAATGTTTTAACTGGCCGGGGAGAAGGAAGTTCTGTTTTTTTGAAAGTATCTCTTTTTTGTTTTTTTCGCTCCATTAATTAGTATTTTTAAGATGTTCCGCCATTCGCAAGGCAAAAATACTTGAAAAAGCTGAATAATCCGATCTAATATTTTTTTGTATCATCTCAATTCAGGAGTTGAGGGTATTTATTCCATTTTAACAGGAATAGTAAATGAAAAGGTGCTTCCCTTTTTTAAAGTACTTTCCACCCAAATTTTACCTCCGTGAATTTCAACAAACTCTTTGCATAAAAGTAAACCTAACCCGGTTCCTTTTTCACCTTTGGTTCCCGATTTACTTATATTACCATTGAGGTTAAACAAAGAATGGGTATGAATTATATCCATGCCTATTCCATTGTCAATTACTGAAATTACCCACCGACCTTTTTCTTCCATCACTTCTATCCTTACTTTTCCTCCCTCAGGAGTAAATTTAACAGCATTGCCAATCAAATTTCTCAGGATAGTTTTTAACATATATTCATCAGCATAAAGCGTTGCTTTTGATGGAATGTTTTTTATCAATGAGATATTTTTAGATACTGCCGAATTATTTAAAAGTTCTACAACATCGGTGGTTACTTTTTCGAGCTTGATTTTTTGAGGGAAAAAATCCATTTTTCCTCCCTGGGAACGTGACCAATCGAGTAAGTTCTCCAGTAAAAGATAAATTTGGTGACTGCTTTTATTAATTAAATCGATAAACTGTATTCTTTTATCTTCTGAATAGAGCCTGTAATGGTCTTTTAACAGACTCGAAAAATTCAATATATGGCCAAACGGGCTTTTCAAATCATGAGCAATAATGGAAAAAAATTTATCTTTCTGAGCATTAGCTTCATTTAATTCCATATTTTTTTTCAGAAGTTCATTTTCAGCAAGTTTGCGATCATTTACATTTCTGGTTACACCTAAAATGCCTATTGGTTTTTTTTGGCTGTCAAAAATAAACGAAGCTTTTATTTCAGTCCAAATGAGATTGTTATTCCGATGTACCAATTCTACTTCAAATAAACGTTCATCTGATAATTCACCTTTTTCAATTTTTTCAAATTCTTCTTTGAATATTTTAGTAATCCGACTATACGATTCAGGTGATAATGTATTGAGGACTGGCTTTCCAAGAAGTTCCGAAGGTTCATAGCCACGTAATGATTTTATTGAAGGACTAATATAGGTGTAATTCAGGTTTAGGTCCAATGTGAATATAACATCTTTAACATTATCAGCTAACAGTTTATATTGTTTTTCCCTTTCTTCAAGTTCCGTTACCGATCTTATCCTTGCAATTGAAAGATAACATAGATATATGAACGATTCCAAAAGAGGATAATTAAGTATCTCACTTTTATCAGTACTCATGAAATGAACAAACCCAAAAAACTGTCCAGTATCGGCGATTCCGATTGTATGAATACTTCTTAACTTTAAAGTCTTTTCAATAAATAAACATAGTGGCTCAGTAATTTCGTTATTACAAAATTCCGAAAGAGTACCGTCGAATTTACGAATTTTAGGCTTGGAATATTTTAATTTAAACTCATCAGTAATATTATAACTTCTGCCAATCGGATTGAATCCTATAGAAGTAATTAACTTATATAAAATTTGATTTTGGAGTCCATGTATCTTGTCAAGCCTCAATTTTGAAAATTCAGGATTCGATCTGGTAATAAGAATAATTGTATTAGGTAATATATCAATAAGCTTTTTATTGATATACTCAAATACCGCATCTTCATTTTTCATTTCTGATAATTCAGATGAAACATTTGTAAAAAATATAAAATCAGATTCTTCCAAGAGCTTATTTTCCCAACTTCCCTTAATCACCTTTTTCTCCTCTTCCATTTTTTTGTTTCGTAGGTATACATAAACAAATTCACAACTCCATATTTAAATTTAATTAAAAAAGATGAGTATTATATGATAAATTTCACAAGCAGGTTAAGATAATAATAAAGAATGAAGGCCATTTTCATGATTCAATAGCCATTCTTTTCTCCATAATTCTCCTGAATAACCTGTTAAGGTGCCATTTTTACCTACAACTCTATGACAAGGAATGAGAATTAATAATGCATTTGCTGCATTTGCTCCGGCCACAGCTCTTGTTAACCTTGTTGATCCCATTCGCCGGGCCAGTTGCAGGTATGTAACCGTTTCTCCAAAGGGAATTTTTTGTACTTCTTCAAAAACATGTTTCTGAAAATCGGTTGCTTTAAATTTCAATGGCAGTTCAAATTTCTGAAGCTGTCTTGAAAAATACATCCGAAGTTGGATAATAGATTCTTCAATAATTGGCGACGACTGGTTTTTGCAATTGTCAGGAATTTCTTTGGAAAATTTTAAGCTAATCAAAGCTTCATGATCTGCAGTTAAAAGAATATTTCCAATAGGACTTGCATAAAAACCGTTATTTATCATTCACCACTTCAAATATATTTATGCAGAGACACTGTAATCTCTTAAAGCTTCGTTTAATGAAGTCTTCAGATTTGTGGACTCCTTTCTTTTTCCAATTATAAGAGCACAGGGAACATTATATTCACCAGCCGGGAATTTTTTAATATACGATCCGGGGATTACTACTGAGCGGGCAGGAACAATTCCTCTATATTCAATAGGTTCAGGGCCTGAAACATCAATTATTTTGGTTGATTGAGTAATTACAACGTTAGCTCCGAGAACAGCCTCACGTTCCACACGTACACCTTCAACCAGGATACAACGTGAGCCAATAAAACAATTGTCTTCAATAATTACAGGAGCCGCTTGTATAGGTTCCAAAACTCCTCCAATTCCCACACCTCCACTTAAGTGAACGTTTTTACCAATCTGGGCGCACGAACCAACGGTTGCCCATGTGTCGACCATTGTGCCTTCATCTACATAAGCACCAATATTTACATATGAGGGCATCAGTATTACACCTTTTGCCAGATAAGCTCCATAGCGTGCAACAGCATGCGGAACTACCCGGATACCCAAGGCTTTATAATTTTTTTTCAAAGGTATTTTATCATGAAATTCAAACGGTCTGGCTTCAATAACTTCCATTTTTTGAATCGGGAAATATAAAATAACAGCTTTCTTTACCCATTCATTTACTTGCCATCCGTTAGCAGTAGGTTCTGCAACACGGATTTTACCATTATCGAGGTTCAGGATTACCTCCTGAATAGATTTTTTAACAGCTTGGTTTTCAAGCAACGAACGATTCTCCCAAGCCTCGTCAATTATTGATTTCAAATCCAAATTACTCATCCTATACGTTTTGTTTTTAAAGGTATTAAAAATTTCTTTGTTTTTAAGCAGTATCAAATTTTTATTAAATCTCGAAATAATATGATTTTACTGAATAATATAAAAATTATATAACAATAGTGTTGTAAAATAACAATAATTTTACATTTCCAAAACTGCAAGATTATGAAAAGAGTAACAATATCCGGGAAAATGAAGACCCTGGAGGTTGCGGATTTTGATAACATTCTAACATGGTCGTATCAACTTGCCAGTAAATGGGTTATGGATAATTTGGTTCCGCAGGGGGTAACATCCTCAAGGAAGTTCGATGAATATAAAAGAAAAGGTAAGTATCTTCCTTCAAATTTTCCGCGAATACCCGATGAGTACTTTCAAAGAAAAGGTACCTGGAAAGGTTGGTTAGATTTTTTAGGATATCCAAAGCAACCTAAAAGAAGTTTTTTTATCCCATATCAGCAAGCAATGATTTTGGGCAGGAAGGCCGGGATCAAAAATTCTACGGAATACCGGAACTGGAAGGACAGGCCTACAAATATGCCTGCCCGGCCCGAAATAACCTATAAAGAATGGGAGGAATGGCCCAAGTTCCTGGGAGAAAATTATAGAAAGCCCGATCCGGTTCGAAACACAAAACTTCGGCTTTCGGATGTCAGAATCATTAAGCACCAGTTACAACTGGGTGTGCCCGGAGCTGTTCTGGCACGCATGTTTAATGTTTCTGAAATGCAAATAAGCCGTATTCGAAGCGGAGAAAACTGGGCTGCTATTTAATCTTTATACCAGTTTAAAAAGAGGTAACCAAAAACTATAACTTTTGTGGTTACCTCTTTTTTATATACCTGCTTTCTCCTTTATGGTTAAAGGAATTTCTAATTTTATTGTAAAATTCCTCCCTGCATTAAAAATGCCATGACGGCTCGTAGCCGGATTCGACGGAGCATACTTTAATCTGCTGAGATGGTTTTGGTATGTCGTATTTAAAAGGTTGGCAATTTCGAAGTGAATGGCAGCTAAAGTCCTTTTCCCTAGCTTTCTGATCTCGGTTCCAACACCAAAGTTTAACAAACCATATCCAAGAGTTGGAGTTTCTGTACTAAAGGCGTTAAATACATTATTTTGCGGAAAGAAGTATCTGTATTCCAAAAGTATATATGGGTTTTGGAGCATTTTAAATTTTGAGGGTTGAATTCTGATTTCAGCCTTGTATTGAGCAGGAGGAATAAATGACAAATTTCTTGTACTGTCGCTTTGATGTTGCATTATTCCTCTTACATACGAAAAAGTTTGCTGAAGATGTATAAAATCGAATGGGTGAGGATGAATATCCAGATTTACTTCACCACCATACAGAATTGCATTTCCCTGCTTGAATATAAATGCCGGAGAAGGATCGGAAGGATCAGGAATTGAATCTGATCCGGAAACATTCGCCAGTTTGTTGATGTAAATGTAGTTTCGAACATTGTTTAAAAATGTATTTACTTCAAAGTTTAGGTGATGGGTATTATAAACCATACCTGCATCCATCTGATTACTCACCTCCGAACGTAGATTTTTATTTCCTATTTCGTAACGGAAAGTTCCTTCGTGTTTCCCATTGGTTGCCAGTTCAGCCAAATTAGGTGCTCTAAACCCTTTTGAAAAATTTAATTTTAGAATAGCTGAAGTTGATATATTCCTCGAAATTCCTATTCCAAATGAAGCGTTTGCAAATTTTTTATTGAAACCTTCAAATTTGTAATCCTTTGAACTAACAGGATTATCGATACCTTCTTTTAGCAGTCTTTCGGAAGTTATGAACCTGTTGTCAATTCTGATGCCGGTTGAAAGGTGAAATTTATTCCATGTTTTTTGGGTTGTCAAAAAGAAACCAATGTCGTTCAGATGGTAATCCGGAATAAGCTGCTCTTCACCCTCATTGGTATTCGCCTGAACCATACCGTTAATTCCTGCTATACTGCGCCAATCATCAATAACTGGTAAGTTGAGCTTTAATGCATAATTAAACGTATTCAATACAAAATCTAATTCAGCTAAATCGGGCATACCGGCATTGGCAAATTCTTTTCTGATGTTTTTTTGAAATCCAAAATCTGTTTGCAGGCTGCTTTTCCCAAGCAATATTTTTGAATTGAGTTGTACCCTGTAATGACGAATCCTTTGTTTTGGAATGTCGATGTTGTAGGAATTGAGCTTTTCAGATGATACCGTAATTTCGCCAACTGAACCATCTTCCTGAGCAGCATAAGTTAAGAAACGGCCGGAACTGTCACGTTCGCCTTCTATGATGCCGAGATCCTGGTTAAATGATGATATACGAAGAAATGAATATCCCCATTTCTTAGTTAAACCTAAATATCCATTTAGATTTTTCTCCTCAAAGCCTGAATTATAAACTATTTTATCGTAATTATTCCTAAAGTTGCCAGCTAGCTTATAAGTACCTCTGATAAGCCAGTTGAAACCATTAATGTTGCCCTGGTTTAAGGCTGAGTATTCCATCATCTTGTTATTACTTTGGTAACCCGAAGATATATTGCCTTTAATAGTACCTTCGGATAATGAAGGTGTTGAAATAAAATTAATGACACCCGCCAAGGCATCCGAACCATATATTAACGATCCTGCTCCTTTAATTATTTCTACTTTATCAATGCTGTTCTCATCAATCTCAATCCCGTGCTCATCTCCCCATTGCTGACCTTCCTGCCGGATATCGTCATGGAGTACCAATACCCTATTATAACCCAAACCTCTGATAACAGGTTTTGAAATGGAACTTCCGGTACTAATTTGTGATATTCCCGGAATATTTGTCAAACCATCGATGATGTTATAAGAAGAACTTCTGTTTAATTCCTGACGACTAATAGAACTTACAGGAATAGGATTTAACAACCTTTGTGATGAGATTAGTGAACCAGTTACAAGAACTTCATTCATTTCGACAGCTGATTCAGCCAGTTTTACATCCAGATTTACAGCCCCGTTAATTTTTTCATAATTCACATAACTGTTAAACCCAATATTTTTTACTTCGACCAGAAAAGTACCTGCCGGAAGATTGTTAATTCTAAATTTGCCATCTGAATTGGATACTGTACCCTGCATCAATTCAGGGAGATAGACAATAGCTCCGGGCAAAGGAAGTCCTGTTTCAATAACAGTGATTGTCCCTGATAAAGAGTTTTGACCACTTACAGATATAGCGAATAACTGAAGCAATATATATATCAAAAAATGCTTATTCATTTTTCTTCGGAAATAATAATTAATACAATTTGTAATCTAATTCGTTGAAACTTATTCAGGAGAATTAAATAACAGGAGGAGCCCGAAGTAAAATATTTAAGAAAGAAGGATGTGGTGAATGATTTTCATCTGGAAATGAACAGGACTGAATAATTATTGATTCAATGATGTTATATAATTTCCGGGGAGCTGTAAAATCGTATAGGTGGGAAATTGAAACACAAGTGATTTGTTTATTGGAAAAAACAACACCTTCGGAATGAATAATTTTATGATGTTTATGATTGTGGAGCAGCTTCCAGTATTCCCCGGGAATTAATCCCATGATGAAAATAAGCAAGATTACTACAGCATTTTTATGCATAGTTGAATTTCATTCTAAAGTGATTCAATGAAAACACAAAAAATACTTATTTGTTATTATAAGTGCATGCTAATATAAGATTATGATTTTAATTTTATTCGTTCTCTTAAAGACATTACTTAGCCTGATGCCTGAAAATGAAAATCTAAACTTCAAATGGAAATTATCGTGGCACGACGAATTTAATTATTCAGGCTTGCCCGACTCAGCTAAATGGAGTTATGAGACAGGATATATTAGAAATGATGAACTTCAGTATTACACACAAGCACGAATAAAAAACACACGAGTTGAAAACGGGCATCTTATCATTGAAAGTTATAAGGAAGACTATAAGGAATATAAATATACATCTGCCAGTTTACATAGCAAAAGTAAGGGCGATTGGTTATATGGAAGGATCGAGATAAGAGCTAAAGTGCCAGGATCGAGAGGTACGCTGGCTGCTTTTTGGATGTTACCCACCAATCCGGAATATGGAGATTGGTTGAAAAGTGGCGAAATTGATCTGATGGAATGTGTGGGATATGAACCAAATAAACTTCATTTTACTATTCATACACAAGCCTTTAATGAATTTGCAGGTACAAAAAAAGGTCGCCATATCGAGTTAAAAGAAGATTCTCCCCAATCCCAATTTCATTTGTATGCCATGGAATGGTACCCTGAAAAATTGATTTTCTTTTTAGATGGAAGGCAAGTATTTGAATTCAACAAACAAGGCGAAAATTCAGAAGTATGGCCTTTCGACAAGCATTTTTACTTAATAATGAATATTGCAATCGGAGGTTCCTGGGGTGGATTGAAAGGTATTGATGATAGTGAATTTCCTCAAAGAATGACCATTGATTATGTTAGAATCTACACAGTGAAGTAAATAGAATGTCAATAAATTTAAAATACTATTAAACAACATAAAGTTTTAGCTGAATACAATCGTTAAATAAAATTTTTCATTTATCTTTGCACCCATTATTAATTACAATTTTTTTATGAAAGAAGGCAAAGTAAAATTTTTTAATGAAACCAAAGGTTTTGGATTTATTAAGGACACAGAATCAGGAAAAGAATATTTCGTTCATGTTTCTGGTTTAGTAGATGAAATCAGAGAAGATGACGAAGTAACATTCGATCTTCAAGAAGGAAGAAAAGGATTAAATGCAGTAAATGTTAAACTGGTATAAGTTTACAACAACATACAATTTAATTCTGGGAGCTTCACATGTGTGAAGCTCTTTTGATTTTGTATAAGTTTTAAAAAACAACAAGGATCCTAACTCCGGATATTTTAGAAAAATTACCAGATCAGGACTTTCTATCAAGTGCCTGAAAAAGCTATTTTTACCCCTAATAAAATCAACAGACCTCCAAAAACTCCATTAAAGTATTTCTCTATTTTCAGGAACATTCGTTGAACAGGTTTTTGGGTAAAGAAGATGGCTACTATTGTAAACCATGCTATTGCTGTAAAAACCATAATAAATGCCAATATTACGATTACAGATACTGGTGTTTGTGGTTTTACAACAAACGTAAACAAGCCCAGAAAAAATAATGTAGCTTTAGGGTTTAAGACATTCGTAAGAAATCCTGTTTTAACAGCTTTTATACCCGAAATATCAGTTTTTTTCGTTTCGTTTACAATTTCTATTTTAGTCCTCCGGGAAACAATTGCCATTATACCCATATACACCAGGTAAGCTGCTCCTAAATATTTGATAATGCTAAAAAGAAAAATAGATTTCGAAATTAAAAATCCAATTCCTGCAGCACAATATAAAATATGAACACTAATTCCTAAACCTACACCAATGCCAGTATATATTCCTGTACGTCTTGAGTAAGTCAGGGAGTTTTTTACAGCCATTACAAAATCAGGCCCAGGACTGATAGCAGCTAGTAAATTTAACAGAGCAACAGTCCCTATAAGAGGTAAATACTCCATTTAAAAACCTAATGCAATTATTGAATTTGAATTGATTTAAATCGGTTTTTCTGGTTTACAAGGTTTTGCATGAGATCAATCTTCTCATCAGTTTCAAAATATTCTTTCGAAAACAGGTTTTTATAATACTCTATTCCTTCGGTTATATTTTTTTGAAACAGACTAAAACTTTTCTTTTGGTTTTCGGAAGCTGGAATTGCAGCATCTTCGGCCATTTCAGTAAGAAAATCAAGGTACATCTCTAATTCCTTAAGAAACATGTGAGGCCTGTCGCTTCTTTTAATCAGGTTCTTCTTTCCATAAATATGGTTAACCATTTCTTTCAATGAAGCTACTTGTGAAAAGTAAGCAATATTAGGTCCGGGACAAATAGAAACCCCAGGCCCTTCAATTTTGGTATTTAAATTATTTACCAGTAATGCCGATGTTCCCAAACCTACACACAAACACGATTTATTTACAATCTTGTCATAAGCCTTTTTGTAACTGGCTTCTGCGAGATTAGCGTTGTCGAGTTCGTTTATTTTTATTTTTTGATATTGTCGCGATGAAGTACATATAGCTCTTTCAGTATATTCCTTACTTAAGGATGCATACCTCTTAGGGCATGTACTACCTGGTTTTCCCTGGTTAATCAGATTTTGTTTTTCAACATCTTTGGTATTGCCTCGTAAAGTATTGAAGCGAACCCCTAATGGTGAAATATCACTTAAAAATAAATCTTCTTCTTTGGCTTCACAAAGCATTTCCTGTGTCTGCTGATCAACATTGGTTGCTTCAGGAACCAATAAAAATGGTGTGCCCCAACCTATTGAATCGAGTTGATAGTATTTGAGTAAAAAATCGTGCTCTTTTGAGGTGCCAATACCTCCTTGAGCCGTCACCTTCACTTCAGGTCGTTTGGATGGAATTGTCCTGCCTTTTTGTTTTAACGATTTTAGAAGTGTTTCTTCCAGCATTATCAAAAGGTCGTCACGTTTCTCTTTGAATTCTTCCAATATGGGGCCCATCAGATAACCGTCGGTTGCAAATGCATGTCCACCGCAATTAAGACCCGATTCTATCCTGAATTCAGATACCCATAAACCTTTATTTGCTAAGAAACGTCCCTGAACTAAAGCCGATTTATAATCGCTGATTTTTAAAATAATTTTTTTACGGATAAAGCCTTCTTCATCAGGGAAAAAGTCTTCAAAGTTTTCCATGTAACTGTACAACCTCGGGTTAATACCTGCCGAAAGCACAATACCCGACTCAAGTGTACTATTTGCATAGCCTCTCATAGCAGCATGTGCATCGTTAAACTCAATAGGTAACTTTTCGTTGTTAAAGTAATTTTCCTTATCGAGTTTGGTCATTATATTTACATCGATTGACCCTGCAACAAGATGTTTATGATTCCATTGTTGTATTTCCTGAATGGTTCTGTTGTTCTGAATAAAGTCCCGAAACTTTTGTTTGATAGTGGAAAAATCGGGTAATAATTCTATATATTTCTCTAATTCAGTACCTTTCTCGTGAATGGTATTCCTGATATTATCTAATCTTTCTTTTACAACTTTATCAACAAAATTCAGGTAAGCTGTTATTCTTTTTGCCCTATAATCTTCAATTTTATCTGAAATTTCTTTAAATGGAATATCAAATTTCTGACAATAAAACTCCCTGATTTTTTCAACTAACATATCATCAAGTAAAGAAATAGTCGATGATATTCCGTAAGGTGCTACTTTTATAGGTGTGTCGATGGTAAATCCAATTCCCATCACTGGGATGTGAAAAGTGTGCAAAACCGCTGCATTATTCATTCTATGTTCTATCAAATTAAAAACACAAAGTAAGTCATAAAAAAGGACTTTTAAGTATATATTTTTGACCAACCTTCTGTTTAGGCTTTAAAATCTCATTTATTTCGTTATATTTGAATGAGACAAAACTTTTTTTTACAAAATAAAATTTGCTGTTTATGGTAGTTTCGAAGTTTAGAGATTGGTCGATCAATTGGAAAATTGGTTCACTTTTTTTTCTGTTATTATTTTTTACTTCACTTGAGCTTGTTTTTTATTTTTTTGGAAGGCAACACCAACATAAGATTCATTTGGAATTAGCAAATCAAAATAAAGTATTATCGCAGCAAATAGCATTTTATAGTGAGGCTGCTTATCGGGGCGAGGCTGATGCTGTTAATAAGCTAAATTCTTGCATTGAACATCACGAATCATCATTGAATAATATTAAGAATGGCGGATCGTTAAGTGGCTCCGGAAAAGATTCTAAAGTGAAAGGTATTTATTCCCGTTTACCGGAGTTAATTGATAGAACAGAAAGCATTTGGAAAGACTATAAGCAAAATGCCCTGGATGTATTATCGGCCGATTCAGTTATAGCAGCTTCCCGGTTAAAGCATTTATACCAAAATGCCGGCGAGATGCTCAATGCTGATGATAAACTTTTACAGGGAATTATTAAACTTGGTGATCAGAGGGGAAAAGCAAACAATAATTTATATGTGGGAATTATAATTACTATCATTCTGCTTATAATTCTAAGCATGATTATTATTAACAAGTTTATTTCAGTACCGGTGCGTAATATTCTTCCGGTTTTTATGGATATTTCGAATGGTATTCTGGGCGAAAAAATCACTGTTACTGCCAATGATGAAATTGGATTGTTAACAGGTTCGTTTAACCGCATGAATGATAACCTTGCACGGATAATAAAGGAAATTACAATGGGAGCCGAGAATATTGTGCAGGGAAGCTCACAGATAAGCGACGCTTCACAGATGCTGTCACAAGGAGCTTCCGAACAAGCAGCTTCGGCCGAAGAAGTTTCAGCAGCAATTGAAGAAATGGCAGCTAATATTCAACAAAATGCCGAAAATGCTAAACATGGCGATCTGGTATTTTCCAAAGCTGGTGTAAGAATGCACGAAATGGCAGCTTCGAGCAAAGAAACTCTTTTGGCAATAAGAAATATAACACAAAAAATTGCAGTCATAAACGATATTGCCTATCAAACTAATATTCTCGCTTTAAATGCTGCAGTGGAAGCGTCACGGGCTGGCGAACAGGGGAGGGGATTTGCAGTGGTAGCATCCGAAGTAAGAAAGCTTGCTGAACGCAGTAAACTGGCCGCCGACGAAATTGTGTCATTATCAAAATCAACCGTAAATACTACCGAAAATACTGAAAAGCTTGCCGAAGAGCTTGCCGGGGAATTTGAAAAATCGTCGCATTTGATCAAAGAAATTGCAGCTTCCAGTGTTGAACTTACAACCGGAGCCAACCAGATAAATGGTGCCGTTCAACAAATGAATCAGGTAACCCAACAAAATGCTGCAGCTTCAGAAGAGCTGGCAACAAGTGCTGAGGAATTTTCTAGTCAGGCAGAACAATTGAAAGAAGTAATAAATTTTTTTCAAACCAACGAAACTGGTAAAAAGAGCTCTTCAAGAAAGGGCAAACTGGTTGAATGGGGGCCTAAATACAATATCGGAATTCAGGAAATCGACAATCAGCATAAAGTTCTGGTCGACATAATAAACAGATTGTATGCTGCTTTTGGCTCTAATTCAAATAAAAAAGAAATAAAGAAAAACCTGAAAGAACTTGTAGATTATACAGTTTACCATTTTGGTAACGAAGAAGAATATTTCAACAAATTTGGTTACCGCGATACACCTGCCCACCTGGAACAGCATCGTAAATTTATAGAGCGGATCCAAAAATTCGGTGAAGAATTTGAGCATGGCGATAGCACTGTTTCCCTCGACATCATTAATTTTTTAAAAGACTGGCTAATTAATCATATCTTAAAAGTGGATTCCCGGTATGTCCCACTTTTTAAGGAGAAAGGAATAAAATAGCGGAATTGTTATTTTCGTCATAAAAAGGTTGAGCAATAATTTTATAGCTTTGGCAATTGTTTTTTATTTAATTGCATGAAGCTCCGCGAATTTTATTTAACCCGAATCAGTGAATATACCAGTACTTTTAACAACTTAAAGCGTGCAGAAAACAACCTTTCTGTATGGCGTTTTATACTCTTTGTTTTAAGTTTTGTATTATTTTATGTTTTCTTTTCGATATCTGTAACATTATCTGTGATTTTGCTGGCCATAGGATTGTTCTCACTTGGTTGGTTAATAAGCTTCCAAAATGGTATCATAAAAAAGAAAGAATACTTCCAACATTTAATACATATTAATGAGCTTGAACTAAAAAGTCTGGATGGTAATTACTATTCATTTCCTGATGGGAATCAATATATTGACAAGTCACATCCATATTCATACGACCTTGACATTTTCGGCAGAGCATCTCTTTTTCAGTTTTTAAACCGAACAATTAGCCAGCCTGCCGCAGATATGCTTGCGCGTTGGCTAAAATTCCCGGCAGCGTACAGTGAAGTTATTCTTCGGCAGGAGGCTATATCAGAGCTGAAAGAAATGCCTGAATGGCGTCAAAATTTGATGGTTTTAGGATATCAGTATAAGGATACAGCCAATAATCCCGATTCAGTATTGAATTGGATAAATAGCCCAAACTTATTTTCAGGGAAAAACTTTTTGAGAGTTTTCTTAGTGTTTCTTTCTGTACTCAGCCTGTTAGGCATTGGACTCGTATTTTACGGTATGTCCATGTCAATTCTTCTTATGATTATTGGTGTTAATATGGCTGTTAACTATAAATATTTCAAAACAGTTAATAATCTGCACCAACAGGTAAGCAAGTCTTACGAAATGCTTCAGTCGTATGGAGAAGCATTAAAGCTAATTGAAAATCAGTCGTTTAAATCTGAGAAAATGCTGATAATCCTGGCAAAATTGCAAGGAGCAGGTTTTGCATCAGAGTTAATAAAAAAACTGTCGGCCCTGGTAAACAGATTTGATATGCGCTTAAACCTGATGCTGTCTTTTCCCATGAACATATTCTTTTTCTGGGATATTCATTTATGTTATGCACTTGAAAAATGGAAAAAGAACAATGCCACAAACATAAGCAGTTGGTTTTCGTCGATGGCCGAAGTTGAGGTTTTATCAAGCATTGCCAATATTAGTTTTAATAATCCCACTTGGGTAATGCCAATTGTTAAAGTAGAATATTTTCAATTAAAGGCCAAAGCTTTTGGGCATCCATTAATTCCCAGGGAAAGAAGAGTAAACAATGATTTTGAAATTGACGACAGTGGCAAAATTGTTCTCGTAACCGGATCGAATATGTCGGGTAAAAGCACATTTCAGCGTACATGCGGGGTTAACATGATTTTGGCATTTGCCGGAGCTCCGGTTTGTGCCGAATCGTTCGAAGTTTCGTTGGTAAATATACTTACAAGCATGAGGATTTCTGATTCTCTGGAAGACAATACTTCTTCTTTCTATGCCGAATTAAAACGGTTGGCTATGATTATTAGGGAATCGGAATCAAATTCTCATGTTTTTCTTTTACTCGACGAAATATTAAGGGGAACGAATTCAAACGACAGGCATATTGGTTCTGCAGCTCTTATTAAACAATTAATTCAGCAAAATACATCAGGAATAGTTGCTACTCACGATCTTTCCCTTTCGGAAATTGAAAAAGAACTTCCAGATAAAATTGACAACTATAATTTTGATGTTAAAATTAAAGGAGAAGAATTATACTTTGATTATAAACTCAATAAAGGCATTTGTAAAAGCTTAAATGCATCTATCCTTATGAAAAAGATGGGCATTAAAGTTTAAATTAGGAAAAGTATTATTTTATTTTTATGCGTGGTCGAAAAAAGTTAGATTACCTTCGGTGAGACCGCTTTGCTAAGTTCTTCGCTTCGCCTGTCTGCTGCCAGGCAGGCTCTGAATGACAGGCTTATTAATTATAGGGTGCATTGGGGGCTGGTTGACGGCAAAGCCACCAACCAACCACCCTAAGAACCAAAATGCTGATTGTCATTTCGAACGAAGTGAGAAATCTTAACTTAATTAGTTTACCGAACAATAGTGTTTACTTTGTAAAAATATTTTATTACAAATGAAAAGAAAATCAGGTTTCGTATTTCTGTCAATCACAATTTTGGCTTTTATTCTGTCGTGTTCTCCTTTAAGCAAATACAAAACAAATGTTAGAAATTGGGAAGCCGACATTCGCCAGTTTGAACATTTGGACAGCACTGAAAATTATCCTGACAATGCTGTTTTATTTATGGGAAGTTCAAGTATCAGGCTTTGGAAAACCTTACAGGAGGATATGAAACCTTACAAAACTATTCAAAGAGGTTTTGGAGGTTCAAAAATTTCTGACCTTGCCTGGTATACCTCCCGAATCGTTTATCCTCATAAATGCGCTGCAATAGTTATATTTGTTGCAAACGATATCACCGGTTCTGCTGCCGATAAATCTCCAAAGGAAGTTGCCAGTTTATTTAAAGATATTGTGAAAACAATCAGAAAAAAACTCCCTGAAACGCCTGTTTTTTATATTCAGGTAACACCTACTGAAAGCCGTTGGAAAGTTTGGCCACGGATTCAGGAAGGAAATAATCTGATACGGAATGCATCTCTTCCAAATGTATATTTTATTGAAACTGCAAAATTCTTTTTGAATAAGGAAAATAAACCGGATTCATCTCTTTTTCTTGCTGATAATTTACACTTGAATGCCGAGGGATATAAAATTTGGACCCAGGTTATTAAAAGCAATCTCGATTCAGTATTATTGAAATAATTATGAAAAGTATAAAAAAAGCTTTTTCATTTTTGCTTTCCGTTATTGTAATTTCTGTTTCAGCTCTGATATTGATAATAATATCACTAATTTCTTTATGTATCAATAGCCTCCTTTTTATATTAATGATTTGTGGCTTAAGTTTGCCTGTAGCAGGAAATATGCTGGCAAACAAGATTTCAGGTAAGAAAATTTGATCCCTTTGTTAGTTAAAATTTCTATTTACTAACAAAATAAAAGTATAAAGCGTATTTTTGTTTTTTAGAAGATATACAAATATATGACAGGACTTTTATTAATTGACTCATTGAACCAATAGTCCTGTTCTTTTCGAATTGAAAAACAGCTTCCGGAATGAAAAAAAATATTATTTTTTTACTTGTTATTTCATCGGTTTTATTCATAACCTGTAATCGCAAACAAAATTTTATCAGGCCATCTAATTTTAACAGTGAATACTATTGGTTCGAACGAGAACAAGCTATTGATTTGTCTGATCAAAACTGGAAATTATGGTTAGATACAACTAAAAAATGGAAGAATGATTCGCTTTGGATTACTCCCGGTAATATTTCTTCTTTACCTGTGAATGTCCCCTCATGTGGTTGGGCAGTTCTTGAGAAAGGAATAGGCAAAAATATTAAACTTCCAGCTACCGTCGAAGAACATTTCTGGGGTCAAAACGGGAATGCTTATGGAGTAACAGGCGATTATATCGGAGTTTCCTGGTTTCACTCCCAATTTAATGCATCGAACGATGATTTAAAAAAACGAATTATCCTGCATTTCGAAAGTACCAGGCTTCGGGCTGAAGTGTATATAAACAGAAAATTAGCCGGGTATAACCTTGTCGATGGCACTCCTTTCGAAGTTGATGCAGCTCCTTATGCTAAACAAGGGAAAAACTCTATTGCTGTGAGGATTACTGATCCTAATGGTGATTTTACATGGTGCGACTGGCCTTATTTCTCCTGGGGGAAATATCCGACTCTGCCCAGCCATGGTTTTGGAGGCATTACCGGCAAAGTGAGAATGTATGTCACTGATAAAACATTTATTGATGATGTTTATATTAAAAATAAACCATCGTTAACCGATATTGAAGCAGAAGTAACTCTGTCACATCCGGATAACATTTCAGGAACTATTGTTTTAACGCTTATTCAATGGGGGTCGAATGATGTTATAATCGAAAAAAAAATAAAAGTAAACCCCGACTCTTTAGCATCGGTTTATAAAACTTCATTTAGTTATCCAAAAGCTGATTTATGGTCTCCTGGTTCGCCTGCACTTTATCAGCTAAATGTATACTGGAAAGGAAGTGACGGTTCGGAAGATGAATTTAACCGCAGATTTGGCTTCAGATGGTTCGAAGTAAAAGAAGTGAATGGGGATAAACAGTTTTATCTCAATAATCAGCGTATTGTTTTAAAAACTGCTATTTCATGGGGATTTTGGCCTGTAAACGGTATTTTTCCGACAAACGAAATGGCCATAAAACAGATAAATACAGCGAAGAAGCTTGGCTTAAACATGCTCAACTTTCACCGGAGCATTGGACAGGCCAGCATACTAAACTTAGCAGATGAGCTTGGATTGTTGTATTATGAAGAACCAGGAGGTTACCGTGAAGGTGATGATTATTTCACGAAGGCATGGGGAAGGGAAAAGCTGTTACGAATGATTAAGCGCGACAGAAATCATCCATCATTGATTATTTATAACATGGTCAATGAAAGTGGAAGGGATCCTAAACCTCAAACAAAAATTGACATTGCTTCTGCTCATAATCTTGATGAGACTAGAATAATCACATATACTTCCCAATATTTTTCTCCCGATATGAAGCAGTATGGTGAGAAATGCCCTAAAACTCCTGCACAAGTTAAATTGTATATGCTGCCCTATAATCACGAGCTTTTATATCAGGGCTGGTGGGATGAGCATCATGCGGGTGGACCGGGATCGTATTACGATGAGCTGTACAATGGGCCTGAGAACTATTATTTAAATTCAAATAATAAAAAAGAAATAGTTTATTATGGAGAAGAAGGAGCCATAGGTACCCCGGGAAGATTTGAACTGATAAAAAACACTATTGAACAGCAGGAAACAAGAGGCTGGGACAGTCAGGATTTTTTAAAGCTATTCGAAACATACGATAAGTTTATTTCTGAACGAGGCTTTCGGAAGGCATTTCCCAATGTAGATAACCTTACCCGGGCAATGGGCAATGTTGCCTATTACTACCAGGGGCGCACCATTGAAAACATGAGGTTGAATAATATAAACGACGGATATGCAATAAACGGGTGGGAAGAAAACAAGCTTGAAAACCATTCAGGTATTGTCGATATTTACCGTAATCCTAAAGGCGATGTTAATCTGATTGCATATTATAACCAACCATTGTACCTCGCCTTGAAGGCCAGAAATAAGGTTATTGAAACCGGAAATAAAACATTTGTTGATGTATTTATTGTTAATGAGGCTAATATTCATGGAGATTTTATTCTTGAAATATCAGCTAAAGATCAGAAAAGGGAATTATTTAAAAAAACATTTCCGGTAAAAGTGACCGGAGGGGTTATCTTTGGAGAATTGTTGGTTAAAGGAATAGAGGTTTCACCTAATACAGATGGTTACTGCGATATAACTGCACGGTTGATATCTGATAGCGAACTTATTACCGAAGGCAAAGAGCAACTATATAGTGTTTCACCTGAAGTGAATGGAGTAACCGGCGATTATTCCATTATGGATACATCGGGAATAATCGAAAAATATTTGAATAGTGTAGCAATAAAATATACTAAATACAAAAGTGGGCGGCCTGATGCTACTTCTCTTCTGGTTGGCGCTGCTAAGCCTCCCGAAAATTATCCAATCCGGCATGAACTGTTCGAATGGGTTGCAGAAGGGCATACGTTAGTTATTTTAGGAAACACAGAATTGTGGGCTCAATCCCTTGGAAGAAGGGAAATTGTGGGGTATAGAGGCATAAAATCTTTAGGAACCTTGTGGTATGGTGGAAATTATTTTGTAAAAGAGAGTCCTTTATTCAACGGATTACCTCAAAATTGCGTGTTTAACTGGGAATACCAATGTTTTGTACAGTATAAGCGAAATCGGATTGGCATGAGATTATTTGGCGATGATATTATTGTAGGAGCAACTTCGGATCATCAACAGGAACTATATTCAGCTGTAAGTATAATTCCAATGGGAAAAGGCAAAATCATTCTTTCAGCACTCGATATTCTTGGATCAATTAAAGAAGGAAATCCTTCATCGATAGTTGCGAAAAAGCTTTTGATTAATTATTTGTTGTATTCACAAAATATTCAGAAATAGGTTAGGATATAAAAGAAAAAGAGGCTGTTTCAAAAGTCAATTTTGCCAAATTTCACACTTCGACTTCGTTCAGTGACGCTCAATATGACAAACAATTGACTTTCAAGCGTCAGGCTGTGCGTAGTCGAAGCCTTTTTAATTTTTGAAACAACCTCTTTTAATATTATTTTTTCTTCTTTTTCTTATCACCATCATCATCCGAATCGTCGGTAACGCCAGTTGCAGTATTATATTTTTCCTGAGCAGTATCTAAAGAAGCCTGAGAAGTTTCAAAGGCTGTTTCAGCAGTTTTTTTGGAGGCTTTGCCTTTTCCAATATTGGCATCACCAGTAGTCATTTTCTTTAAAGCCGCTTTCATTTTTGTGTCGTTTTCTTTGACATCAGCCTTGTATTGTATATCGAGTGCCTTAAGGTCTGCTTTTGCCTGGGTAACTTCATCTTTATCCTTCGATTTCATTTGCTTGTCTATTGGCTTTCTATTTGAACCATACTCTTTCTCAATAGTTTTGCGTTCTGACTTCAGGCTTTTTTCTTCCGATTCGCCATCTCCAATCATCGTTTCGCCTGTCGATAATAAAGAATCGGCTATACTAAGTTGTTTTTCTGCTTTGGCGTGATTTGCTTTTGCAGTTTTTAAAGCCGTTTCAAACTTTTTAATTTCCAGTGCTTTTTTATCAGGGGCAGCTTGTGAAAAGGCTACTGTGCATGAAATCATAAAAAATACTGTGAATAATGCCGTAAATTTTGACCTAACTAAAACAGATCCGCTTTTTTTCGAAATAGTAAAGATTGTTTTCATATGCATCTTTTTTATTAAAAGTAAGTATTGTTGAATGTTATATTTAAAAATATTGGTTTAACACTATTAATTAATGTTAATTTAAGTTACTAACTATTTTCGATTTTCATGTAGATAAAATGAAATTCTTTTTTAAAGTAATGTATTTACCAATTGACAAAAATTTTAAAATCATTTGAAATGACGGGAAACCGAAATCATTCTAAAAGTTTAATCATAACTTCTTATTTTTTTAATTATAATCTATCTTTATTTTTTTTCATTCCCAGTTTTTAAAAATATATCATTAAAACTTATAATCATGAATGCTATCAAATGCATGTTCTTTATATTTTTAGGTTTTTACGGAAGTTTAAATGCACAAGTGGTCGACAACATAAATGAACCTGAAGAATGGGTTAATCCATTGATGGGGACTCAGTCTAAATTCAGTTTGTCGAATGGTAACACTTATCCTGCCATTGCAATGCCGTGGGGAATGAATTTCTGGTCGGCCCAGACTGCCAAAATGGGTGATGGTTGGATGTATACATACGATGCCGAAAAAATAAGAGGATTCAAGCAAACCCATCAGCCCAGCCCTTGGATTAATGATTACGGACAATTCTCGATTATGCCTGTAACCGGGAAAATGCGATTTACTGAAGATGACCGTGCAAGCTGGTTTTCGCATAAGGCAGAAATAGTAAAGCCTTACTATTATAGTGTTTACCTTGCCGATCATGATGCTACTTTCGAAATCGCCCCAACTGAACGTGCTGCGGCAATCCGGATTACTTTTCCTCAAACTGATAGCGCATTTGTTGTAATTGATGCTTTTGATAAAGGCTCTTATATTAAAATAGTTCCCGAAGAAAATAAAATCATTGGATACACCACCAAAAACAGCGGCGGTGTTCCTGAAAACTTTAAAAACTATTTTGTACTGACTTTCGACCGGCCCTTTGCTTTCAAAACTATCTGGAAAGAAAAGGAGCTTGTTCCTGGTGTATCGGAATTAAAAGATTCTCACGTGGGCGCTGTGGTAAGTTTCAAAACTCATAAAAATGAAAAAGTAAATATTCGGGTAGCCTCATCCTTTATAAGTTTTGAACAGGCAGAAATAAATCTGAAAGAGATTGGCATTGATAGTTTCGATATTGTTAAGCAGAAAGGTAAGGATACATGGAATAAGGAACTCAGCCGTATTTTGGTTTCAGGAGGTACAGTGGATCAAACCCGTATATTTTATTCCTGTTTATACCGTACCATGTTATTCCCAAGGAAATTCTTCGAAATTGATGCTAATGGTAAGGTGATGCATTATAGTCCCTATAATGGGCAGGTTCTTCCCGGTTATATGTTCACCGATAATGGTTTTTGGGATACTTTCCGAGCCGTGTTTCCATTTTTTAACCTGATGTATCCCGATTTAAATTCACAAATTATGGAAGGCCTTGCCAATACTTACAGGGAAAGTGGTTGGTTACCTGAATGGGCCAGTCCGGGTCACCGCGATTGTATGATCGGTTCAAACTCAGCCAATAATATTGCCGATGCTTATTTAAAAGGAATCGGTGACTTTGATATCAATACCTTATATGAAGCAATTCTAAAAAATACACAGAATGAAGGGCCAATCACTTCACTCGGTCGCAGTGGAGTTAAATTTTATAATAAATTAGGATATATTCCTTATAATGTAAATATTAATGAAAATGTAGCCCGAACATTGGAATATGCTTATGCTGATTTTAATATTTATCAGTTGGCAAAGGCTTTAAAAAGGCCACAAACGGAAATCGATCTTTTTGCTAAACGTTGTCAGAATTATCGCAATGTTTTTGATAAAGAAACTCTTTTGATGCGGGGAAGAAATGAAGACGGAACTTTCCAGGCACCTTTTAACCCTTTTAAATGGGGCGATGCCTTTACCGAGGGGAATAGCTGGCATTATACCTGGAGCGTTTTCCATGATATTGAAGGATTGATTGGATTGATGGGAGGAAGGAAGAAATTTGTAGAAATGCTCGATTCCGTTTTCATTGTTCCTCCGGTATTTGATGACAGTTATTATGGCTTTCCTATTCACGAAATCAGGGAAATGCAAATTATGAATATGGGAAATTATGCCCATGGCAACCAGCCAATTCAACACATGATCTACCTTTACAATTATGCCGGCGAACCCTGGAAAACACAGTACTGGACCCGACAAGTGATGAACCGAATGTATACTCCTGCTCCCGATGGATACTGTGGCGATGAGGATAATGGCCAAACTTCAGCCTGGTATGTCTTTTCTTCTATGGGTTTTTACCCTGTTTGTCCGGGAACCGACCAGTATGTTATGGGAGCACCTTTATTTAAAAAGATTCAGATAAGCCTTCAAAACGGTAATAAAATAAACATCAATGCCGATAAAAACGATGCTCAGCATGTTTATGTCAATTCAGTTCAATTTAATGGAATGGATTATTCTAAAAACTGGCTTAGCTATTCAGAGTTGATGAAGGGAGCGAACATAAATTTTGATATGTCAGTAACACCAAACAAAACCAAAGGAATTTCGACTGAAGATTTTCCATATTCATTTTCGAATGAACATGGGAAAATATTGAAAAGTAAAGAAAGAAAAAAGTAACCGTTGCTAATCAGAGATAACTTTTTCGGTTAAAAATTCCTGAGATGAAGAGGTATTATGAGCTGAGAGAACTTGAAAATCTTCAATGGTTTGTTTCAATTGCATAAGTTTGCGGTCGTTAATGCCATAATCGATCAAATCGGAAGCATATTCTATAAGCTTTTTATACAAGAGTTGACATTTCAGAATTAAGATATCGTTATCATATCTAAGTAATTCTGCATCAGAATAACAGAATTGTCCTTGCAAATCCATTATTTCTTCCAATAAAGCAAATGTGGTTAGGTTGTTTGAAGCTTCTACGGCTATTTTTATCATCATTAACTTTGTCTCCACATAGGAGTCCTGAAGATTTGAATTTATTAGCATAACTTCTTGTTTTTAGGTTATTAAGCAGCTAAAGCATAATTCAATTTCGGGGAAAAACAGAACCGGGGAAAAACAACCCGAATTGAGGTAGATATACAACAAAAATATTTACAACAATGTTAAATTAAAATTAAGAAATTAATCAATTAAAATCAATTTTATTTTTAACAGGTTGTTAACACTTTAGGGGAGAATAAATCTGCAGATTACCGGGAAATGATCGGATAATTCAAGTTTAGGACTTTGGTAATCGTACGATCGAAGCAGAGGATTGTATAAGATATAATCAATTCGGTACGATGGGAGTTTACCCCTGTAAGTATAACCAATTCCGTTGCCTGATTCAATAAATGCATCTTTTAAATTATTCCTCATTGTTTGGTATGAATACGAAACCGGCGAATCGTTAAAGTCACCGCAAACAATTACCGGATGCGGTGACTTTTTAATGTGTTCGGCGACAGCGTTTACTTGCTGAGACCTTGTTTTGAAAGCATCCCTCACACGAAAGATTATGCGCTGTATGCCTATCATTTGCTTTTCGTTATATTTTAATTTTAGGGTATCCATCAATCCATAATCTTCTTTTAAGAATTTTATCGATTGCAGATGGTTGTTATATACCCTTATGGTATCGTTTCCAATTTTTAGATCGGTATAAATGCTTAAATTAAAAGTATTAGGGAATTTTATTTCTCCTTTTCCAACAATAGGATACACACTAAAGGTGGCAATTCCGAAGTGCGATAAACTTTTTTTATTTACCGAATAATAAATATGTGCATTATTACATTTTTTTAAGGAAGATTTAACCTTTTCTTCCGATACACGGGAATTCTCACGTGTGTAAAATTCCTGGAAACAAATAATATCGGGATCTTCTCTTTCGATGAAATGAAAAATTCCTGTTACTGCATCTGTTTTCGATTCCCATTGATACAGGTTGAACAACCTTACATTAAAGGTAAGTAATTTGAAAGTTGTATTTCCCGGCTGATATTTTTGTTGGTAGTAGTATTTGTCGTGAAAGGGATTGTCAATTTGAATGATTCGCTTGATAAACGGCAATCCTGCCAAAATACAGATGAAAGACAATAAAAAATAAAACTTCCTGGCTATCAGCCAAAATACAAAAAATAAAATATTTAATATTAACAGAAAAGGATAAAAAAGGCCAAAGAATGCAAAAATCCAAAATTTTTCAGGACTGACAAATGCAGAGATATAACTTGCCACCAGGGAAACCGCAGCTAATATGTTAAGGATTAAAATTATTTTTTTTAAAATTTTTCTCATGCGTACAGATTATTTCAAAGTCGCATTATTATTTAGGTTTATTTGTTTTTTCCCATTTTAAAAAGCATTTCTTTTTCGTCCTTGTTAAGGCTATCGTATCCTGAGCGAGATATTTTGTCGAGAATGACATCTATTTGTTTTTGCTCAGAAACTTTTTGTTTTTTGTACTCGAAATCGTTTGCTGGTTTGCGATGAGAAACCTTAAGCTTTTTTCTTGGTTTAAACAATGTAACCAAAAAGTCTAAGGTTTTATTAACTCCTATGGTGATGTCTTTTCCTTTTCGGAGTTGCATGGCAAAAATCCAACCAAAAAACATACCTCCTAAATGAGCAATATGACCTCCTGGATTTCCTGAAGCCATTGTTAAAACATCAATAACAATATAGAAAAGCGCAAGATATTTTAATTTAACCTGACCAAAAAACATCAGATATATAGAATAGTTTGGCCTGTAAAAAGAAACTGCAGCCAGAATAGCCAATACCGATGCAGAAGCACCAAGTACAACTGCTCCGGGCAAATTTTGATGCAAAACAGGTATTAAGTAGTATGCCAGGGAGAAAAATATATATCCGGACAATCCTCCTAATAAATATGTACCAACTAGTTGTCTTTTACTGAGGAATTCAAGAAATAGCTTACCAAACCAATACAAACCAAGCATATTAAAAGCAATGTGAAAAAAATCTTCGTGATAAAACATGTAAGTAATGATACTCCATGGTTTATAAATCAGTGAAGGAAGATAAGCCGGGGCACTAAGCCAATTGGTAAAAGGAAATAAATCCTGTTGACCGAATCCCCAATAAAAAGCAAAAATAAACCTGAAAAGAATAAATACACCAATATTGATGTAAAGAAGCTTGGTAAGTGGACTCCCAAATTTAAACGAATCTTTTAATTCCTGATAAATACTCATAACACCTTAGAATCCATTAAAATATTAGCGAATATAAAGTTTAAATTCAAAAATTAATAAAAATTTGACCGTTTACTGTTCCAGTATCTAATAATAAGATAACCAAACAACATACCGCCAAGATGGGCAAAATGTGCAATATTGCTGCCAGGCTGTTTAAATCCAAGATAAAGTTCCATTCCTGCAAAAATCATTACAAAATATTTAGCTTTAATTGGAATTGGTGGAAAAATAAGCATTAAAACAGTATTTGGGAAAAGCATTCCAAAACCAAGCAAAACACCATAAACAGCTCCTGAAGCTCCAACAGTGGGAATACTTATTAACCCATCATAACTCGAATAAACTAAATTAATTGCCCGACTGGTTTCCTCAGGTATATTCATATTTGCGCTCCATTCTACTGCATGTGCCATCAGTTTGCCTTGCTCTTCAGGATAACCCATTAAAAAATTTTGCGCAAATTCGTTTAGCATTGCAGGAGTGGGCGATTGGACAAAAGCTTCAACAAAGTTTCTAAGCGGTGCTATTTCTATATAATTCACAAACGTGTGTAACAATGCAGCACCTATCCCGGTTAACAAATAATAGATTAAAAAACGTTTGCTCCCCCATGCATTCTCTAATGCCCGGCCGAACATCCATAACGCAAACATATTAAAGAACAGATGCCAATGATCGGCATGCATGAACATATGGGTTATAATTTGATGAACTTTGAAGTAGGATGACTCAGGGTAAAAAAGAGCAAGGCTCATTGTTAAATTTTTACCAAATGAACTTGCAACCACATAAGTTGCAAACAACATTAAGACATTTATGATTAACAAATTTTTTACAACTGGGGCACTATTACCAAAACGATTTATACCGGCGTTCAACATTTATTATAATTGTTTATAATTCAACAACAAAAATATTTAATAGTTTTAAAAATTTTTCTCCAGATCTTCAATGTTAATTATTGAAATTACTGTTTTACCCGATGGCGAATAATTGGGCAATGATGAAGTAAAAAGCTTATCAACCATCGTTTTAAGTTCTTCGGAGCTTAGTTGTTTCCCATACGGAATAGCAGCAGTTTGAGCCATCTTACAAGCAATCTTTTCTTTACGGCCACCATTAAAATCCTGTTCTTCATCAAAAACAGCTGATATTATTTCTTCCAGTAAAATTTTTACATCAATTGATCCTAAATCCGATGGGGTTCCCATAATTTTTATTTCAAAATTATCGTGGAATTCCAACTCAAATCCCAAAGCATTCATTTCAGGTACCAAACTCTGTAAATGTATATAATTATCCTGCCCCATTTGTATTATCTGTGGAAAAAGGCTTCTTTGGGTTACACCCCTGCTTACCTGAAGTTTTTCCATGTAATATTCAAAAAGGATCCGTTCATGTGCTCTTTTCTGATCAATAATCATCAGTCCCGATTTTACTGGCGTAAGAATATATTTGTTCTTAAGTTGAATAATATTGATGGGAGCATCTGTATGATTAATCGAAATGGAAGCCTGACGGTGACTTTCATCTATAATATTGGAATCTTCATTTTTGCTATGAAAACCGGTATACAACTTATCCCAGTTACGCTGATTATCGATGGTTTCTTTATCTTTTTGAGGCTGGTAAGTATATCCCGATTTGGAGCTGTCGTCATCAAAAGGATTAAAATTGTGATTGATGTTGATTTCAGGCATTCTAACTTCAGTATCTTTTCCAAGATATGGAATATTGATGCCCGACTCGCTGTTAAAATCGATTGAAGGCACTACATTAAATTTCCCTAGCGATTCTTTTACCGACGCCTGAAGAATTTGAAAAATAGCAACATCATCTTCAAATTTCACTTCCGTTTTTGTAGGATGAATATTGATATCGATAGTTTCAGGATCTACTTCAAAATAAATAAAATAAGCCGGAAGGCTGTCGGAAGGTAGCAGCCCATCGTAGGCTTTCATCACTGCTCTGTGCAGCATCGGATGCCTGATATAACGCCGGTTCACAAACATAAACTGATCACCTGCAATCCTTTTGGCTATGTCGGGTTTGCTTATAAATCCCGAAATTTTAACAATCGATGTATCAGCATTTAAAGGAACCAGAAAAGGATTAATATTCTTTCCAAAGACATTACAAATTCGTTGTCGGAAATTACTTTGAGGTAACTGGTATATTTCGGTTTCGTTGTGGTGCAGCTTAAACTCAATTTCCGGCCTGGCGAGCACTATCCTTTGAAATTCGTTTAAAATATGCCTGAATTCGGTGTTTGTTGCTTTTAAAAATTTTCTTCGTGCGGGTGTATTGAAAAAAAGATTCCTTATTAAAAAATTACTGCCGCTGTTGCAGCTTACCGGCTCATGACTGATAATCCTGCTGGCCGAAATATCTACTACATTACCAAGTTCATCTTCATGACGTTTTGTCTTAAGTTTAATTTCGGAAATTGCAGCAATGGAGGCAAGTGCTTCACCACGAAAACCGAGGCTTCGTATTGAAAACAAATCTTTTGCATCTTTTATTTTCGAAGTTGCGTGACGTTCAAATGCCATTCTTGCATCGGTTTCGGACATTCCGCAACCATTATCCGATATTTGAATAGAAGTTTTCCCTGCATCTTTAATCAAAACGCATATATCGGAAGCTCCGGCATCAACTGAGTTTTCGACAAGTTCCTTTACAACCGAAGCAGGCCTTTGAATAACTTCTCCTGCGGCTATCTGGTTTGCCACTGCTTCCGGCAATAAACGTATTATATCTGACATGGTCGGGAAATAAAATCTAAAAGAAAGCAAAGTTATTAATTTCCATGATCAAATAATTTGCCATCTACTTTTCAATGTCGTTTAGTTTAGAAATTGAATAAGTAATCCACACTTCGACTCCGCTCAGTGTGGCAATAATAACACTTCGACTCCGCTCAGTGTGACAATAATACCAGTTTGTCAGGCTGAGCGGAGTCGAAGCCTGCTTCTTGATTAAACGACATTGATATACTTTTTGAAAATTTTTGAAGTTAGTTTATCGTTTATACAATTATAAATTTTAAGTAAGTTTACCTTTCCAAAAATACCAGCTATGATGAACGCCATTAGAGCAAATTTTATTGAAGCACGCAACATTCTGGACGAATTTATTCGCAATGAAGAGAATTGGGTAATGTTTGAAAAAGCTGGCGAAATTATGGTTACAGCTGTAAAATCGGGTAAAAAAATTATTTCCTGCGGAAATGGTGGTTCTTTATGTGATGCTATGCATTTTGCTGAAGAAATGTCAGGCCGATTCAGAAACGATCGTCGTGCATTACCCGCTATTGCCATTAGCGATCCGTCACATCTGTCGTGTGTGTCGAACGATTATGGTTACGATTCCGTATTTTCCCGGTTTATAGAAGGATTAGGAAATGAAGGCGATGTTTTACTTGGAATTAGTACCTCCGGAAATTCGGCCAATGTTATTAAAGCTTGTGAAGCCGCAAGGGCTAAAGGAATGAAAATTATTTGCCTCACAGGTTTAACAGGAGGTAAACTTGCTTCCTTATGTGACGTGGAACTTAGGTCGCCTATGTCGGAATTTGCTGACAGGGCGCAGGAAATTCATATTAAGGTAATTCACTCGTTAATTCAATATATCGAATTAAAAATGCTTCAAAGTGATTAATCAAAAAATTACAACTTTCTCCATTCTCTAATGTATTTTTGTATAAAATATAAATATGAAAAAGATCCAGTGGAACCTTTGGTTTGTTTTCCTGATCATGTTTTTGTTAACAATATCCTGCGTTAAAAACGATGTAATAGATAATGTTGTATTGGAACAAGCCTTTTCATTGCCTTTGGGAGAAAAGGAATTTCAGGTGAATGCGGATTATTTTATAATAACGAATGATTTAAATCCTACCAGATTTTATTATAATGGGAAACCATACTTAAAACCGGGAAATTATTTTTCATATCTAGATGAAATTGACTTTAATCTCGATAGTATCAATAAAGCTAATTTCATACAGAGAATTGATTTAAAGATCAGAATAATAAATAATTATCCTGCAATTAATTATTATCAGTTATACCTTTTAGATGCCAATAGAACTATTATAGATTCGGTATTTTTAAAAAACCAGAATGATAACATTAACGATATACTGGGGTTATATTGTGGGGCAGGTGAAGTAGATAATCAGGACGATCCCGACGTTGCTACCACAACTTTACCGGAGGTTATTATTTTCGAAAGAGAAAGATTAGAACGTTTAAAACAAACAAAGATCCTATCTTTTAAAATGAACATGTTAACAACCAGGGAAGATGGAACGGTTTTAAGATTTTCATCTCTAGGCAATATTAAAATTAATGTAGCTATGAGATTGTTTTTAAAATACAAGCTCAACGAAATCTAGATTTAATGGTTAGAATTCTACTTTTATCACTGTTTATATTTCTGCAGATATCTTTGTTTTCCCAGCAAAATAGTACGCTATTTTTTATGCCAAACACACCTCAGGCAAATTTTGTAAATCCTGCGGTTACTAACAAATGTAAATTAATAATAGGGCTTCCCATTCTTTCATCTGTTCATTTCAATTATGGCAATTCAGGTTTTAGTCCAAACCAGGTCCTAAAAAAGCAAAGCGACGGTTCATACATTTTCGACGGCAATTCGGTTATGAATAAGCTGGGCAATGTAAATTTTGTAGAAAGTGAATTTCATACTAACCTTGCTTATGTTGGATTTTGGCATAACAGTACTTTCTTTACTTTTTCAATAAACGAAAAGGCTGATCTTTTTCTCACTTATCCGGGTGATCTATTTGCCCTTGTCTGGAATGGGAATACACAATTCGAAGGTAAAACTGCAAATTTGGGAAAATCAACAGTTGCGTTAAATTACCGTCGCGAATTTGCTATTGGAATAGCTCGTCAAACTGAATCGGATATTTGGTGGGGCATAAGAGGGAAACTTTTATTCGGAAAACTGAACACTTCTTTTCCCAAATCTAAAATTGATTTATATACCGACCCAATTACTCATGATCTTACGTTTAATGCTGATTGGCAAATGAATACTTCTTTTCCCATAAGTGTTGCCAATACCGCCAACAATACCGTCGAAAGTGTTAGATTCAACGGTAATGCAAATGATATACTATTTAACCGCAAGAACATTGGCTTTGCAACAGATCTGGGTTTTATAAAAGAAATTGACGATAAAGTAACAGTTTCAGGAAGTGTTCTGGATTTAGGGTTTATTTCATGGAAAGATAATGGATATGCTTTTCGTCAAAGCGGGAATTACACATACAACGGCCCTCTTGGCGATACTATTGATGATGAAAATTTTAAGGATGATTTAATCCGCGTTATTCAGGAAGAATTCGGGATTTCGGCAACACCACGAAGTTACATAGAAATGTTAAATCCAAGGATTTACCTGGGAGCTACTTATAAATTAAATGATGGTTTAAATGCAGGAGTTGTTGCAACTTCAAAAATTACCCGGTTCAGGACAACAGCCGGGATAACTTTATCCCTGAATAAGGAATTTAACAATTGGTTTACCGGGAGTGTGAGTTATTCTTATTTAAACAGAAGTTTGAAAAATGTGGGATTGGGATTTAAAGTTGGCCAAAGCCCTGTACAATTTTATATGGTGACGGATAATGTAATTGGTTTTATTAGTCCTATGAATTCCCGCAATGCAAATCTGCGCTTTGGACTTCAACTTAATTTTGGATGCAATAAAAGCTCAAAATCTAAAAATTCAGGAGGCAGTGGCTGCGCTGCCATGGATAAATCAGCTTACCATCAGGAAGTAATCAGGAAATTGGCAAAGAAGAAATAGAAAAAGGAAATAAGAAAAGAAATAGAAAATATAAATTTGAAATAGGAAAAGAAATAATAGAAAGATATAGGAATAGAAATAATTAACGGTTGCTTAGATTTAAGCGGCTTTTTTATTTAATGTTTAAACCCTTTATATTTTAATCATTCTGGAATTAGAGTGATTTTATTTAAATTTTACACTCCTTTTAAAAAAAATTCCATAATATTGTTAGACAATATCCATTTAAATGCTTGTAAAAACCTACGGAAGTGCAGTTTATGGTATCAATGCCACTACCATAACAATAGAAGTTAATATATCTCAAGGGGTAAATTTTTATCTTGTCGGCCTGCCCGACAATGCTGTTAAAGAAAGTCAGCAGCGGATCGATTCTGCTTTGCAAATTTTTGGTTACCGTATTCCGGGGAAAAAAGTGGTAATTAATATGGCACCGGCCGATATCCGAAAAGAAGGATCAGCCTATGATCTTCCTCTGGCTATTGGCATACTAGCCGGTTCGGAACAAATCAGAAATAACAGATTAGACCAATATATCCTTATGGGAGAATTGTCGTTGGATGGCAGTCTTCAACCTATAAAAGGTGTGTTACCCATTGCACTCCAAGCCAAAGAAGAAGGTTTTAAAGGAATAATCCTGCCTCTTGCTAATGCCAAGGAAGCTGCAGTGGTGGATGGATTTGATGCTATTGGTGTGAATAATATAAAAGAAGTTATTGATTTTATAAATGGAGAGAAAGAAATTCAACCTGTTGAAGTAGACATCCAGGAAGAGTTTCTATCCAGAATAAATAATTATGATGTAGATTTTTCGGATGTAAAGGGTCAGGAAAATGTAAAGCGGGCATTGGAAATAGCGGCCGCAGGAGGTCATAATCTGATCATGATAGGCCCGCCTGGTGCAGGGAAAACCATGCTGGCCAAACGTTTGGCTACAGTGCTGCCACCCTTGTCGCTCGATGAAGCCTTGGAAACCACAAAAATTCATTCGGTAGCAGGGAAAATAGATAAAAACTCCTCCTTAGTCACGTACAGGCCATTTCGTAGTCCTCATCACACTATTTCCGATGTAGCACTGGTGGGAGGTGGTGCATTTCCGCAGCCTGGCGAAATTTCCCTTTCTCATAATGGCGTGCTTTTCCTGGATGAACTTCCGGAATTTAAACGAACTGTGCTGGAAGTGATGCGGCAGCCACTCGAAGACCGACTAATAACCATTTCACGAGCTAAATTTACAGTTGAATATCCCGCAAGTTTTATGCTTGTTGCCTCTATGAATCCTTGTCCGTGCGGTTATTATAACCATCCCGACAAAGAATGTGTTTGTTCTCCGGGAATTGTGCAGAAGTACCTGAACAGGATTTCCGGACCACTGCTCGATAGAATTGACATTCATATTGAAGTTGTCCCTGTACCATTCGATAAGCTCTCCGAAACGAAAATGGCCGAAAACAGTTATTCTGTAAGAGCCAGAGTAGTAGATGCCCGAAAAATTCAGGCTGTCAGATTTGCTAAAAACAATGGAATTCACTGCAATGCCCAAATGAGTTCAAAACTTTTGCGAAAACATTGCGAAATAGATCCGGCTGGACAAAGTATCATGAAAACAGCTATGGAAAGGCTTGGATTATCAGCCCGAGCCTACGACAGGATTTTAAAAGTATCGCGTACCATAGCCGATCTCGATTCAAGTGAACACATCCAAACCTCTCATTTAGCGGAAGCTATACAATACCGCAGTCTTGACAGGGAAAATTGGGCCGGGTAAAATTTTATGTTGTATAACAATTATTGTAAATAATATTTATATTTACGGCTTTTATTTTTTAAATGATTATTGTAACTTCATTCATCAATTATATTTCAGTTCTAATTAAATGTTAAATTATATCTAATAAACGATCATGAAAAAAAGGTTTGTATTAAGTGGATTGTTAACCTTGCTTGCAACGGCAGTGGCTTTTGGTAGCGAAGCCGACCTGAAGGTGCCGGATGCAATTAAGGATGCAAGTGTATTGTATTGGGGATTTGCAGTGTGTGTATTGGGTCTTTTATTCGGCCTGTATCAATTTATGAAGGTTAAAAAACTTCCTGCTCATAAATCCATGCTCGATGTTTCCGAAGTTATCTATCAGACATGTAAAGCTTATTTAATACAACAGGGCAAATTTCTTGCCATCCTGTTTATTTTTATTGGCTCTGCTGTTGCTGGTTATTTTGGATTCCTTGCCAAAGGTCACGACGGAGAAGCATTGTTTAGTGCCGGTGGTGTGTTATTGATTATTTCATGGACTGTAATTGGTATTCTTGGATCTTATACAGTTGCTGCATTTGGTATCCGTATGAATACTCTTGCAAATTCTCGTATGGCATTTGCTTCGTTGCAGAAAAACCCATTAAAATTACTGAATATTCCTTTAAATGCAGGTATGAGTATTGGCGTTGTGCTGATTTGCGTTGAACTTATCCTGATGCTCATCATTTTATTACTGATGCCAGGTCATTTGGCAGGAGCATGTTTTATTGGTTTTGCTATTGGTGAATCTCTTGGTGCGTCAGTACTTCGTATTGCCGGTGGAATTTTCACAAAAATTGCCGATATCGGATCCGACTTAATGAAAGTTGTTTTCAAAATTGGTGAAGACGATCCACGTAACCCTGGTGTTATAGCTGATTGTGCAGGAGACAATGCTGGTGACAGTGTTGGTCCTACTGCTGATGGTTTCGAAACTTATGGTGTAACCGGTGTTGCTTTAATAGCCTTTATTTTATTGGCTGTTGGTGGATTAGCTTTGGGAATGGATGATGTTCTTACCCAGCTTCTTCAGGTTGAACTTCTTATCTGGATATTCGTAATGCGTATCCTTATGATTATTACTTCTGTTGCTGCTTTCTGGATTAATGGCTTTTTAAGTAAAGCCATATATGGTGGCAAAACTGACATTGATTTTGAAGCTCCTCTTACCAACTTAGTTTGGATTACTTCAGTTCTTTCAATATTGGTAACATTTGCTGCCAGTTATGTTCTGATTCCAAACCTTAATGGAAATACTGATATGTGGTGGGTTCTTTCAATCATTATCAGTTGTGGTACTTTAGGTGGTGCTCTTATTCCTGAAGTAACTAAATTCTTTACTTCACCAAAATCAGACCACGTACAGGAAGTTGTTAGCGCAGGTAAAGAAGGTGGAGCATCATTGACCATTCTTTCCGGATTTGTTGCTGGTAACTTCAGCGCTTTCTGGATGGGTCTGGTGTTCTTCCTTTTAATGTTTACTGCATATTTCTTCAGTACATTTGGATTAAGTGAGATCATGGTTTATCCTTCCATTTTTGCCTTTGGTTTAGTTGCCTTTGGTTTATTAGGAATGGGTCCTGTAACAATTGCTGTTGACAGCTATGGTCCGGTTACTGATAATGCACAGTCGGTTTACGAACTTTCATTAATCGAAGAAGTTCCTAACGTAGATGCTGAAATTGAAAAAGAATTTGGTTTCAAACCTGATTTTGAAAAATCTAAGCATTACCTTGAAGCAAACGATGGTGCAGGTAATACATTCAAAGCTACTGCCAAGCCGGTATTAATTGGTACTGCTGTTGTAGGTGCAACCACAATGATTTTCTCCCTGATTCTGATCATCCAGAAAACAACTGGTGTTAGTCCGGAATCAATTCTGAATATGCTAAATCCATATACTATCCTTGGATTTATCCTTGGTGGTGCTGTTGTATATTGGTTTACAGGTGCTTCTACCCAGGCTGTAACTACTGGTGCTTTCCGTGCTGTTGAATATATCAAGAGAAATATCAACCTCGATCCAAATGCTCCTAAAAAAGCAGATATGAAAGCTTCAATCGAGGTAGTAAAGATTTGTACTCAATATGCTCAAAAAGGTATGTTCAATATCTTTATTTCGATATTCTTTTTTGCATTGGCATTTGCATGTTTAGCTGCTCCAAAAGGTTTAGATAATTTTATGGTTACTTCGGTTTTGAATGGATCATTATCCGGTGCTGAACTCGAAAGTGCCAAAAGTGCCATTATTGGATTTTCACAACCTATTTCTTTATTTATTGGTTATCTTATCGCTATTGCGGTGTTTGGTTTATTCCAGGCTGTATTTATGGCAAATGCTGGTGGTGCATGGGATAATGCAAAGAAAGTTGTTGAAGTTGATTTGAAAATGAAAGGTACTCCTTTGCATGATGCTACCATAGTTGGTGATACAGTTGGAGATCCATTCAAAGATACCTCTTCTGTAGCGCTTAATCCAATTATTAAGTTTACCACTTTGTTCGGTTTATTAGCCATGGAAATTGCGATAAGTGAAGCATTCCGGGATATTGCTCCTTATTTTGGTGTTGCCTTTTTAGCTGTAGCGATTGTATTTGTATGGCGTTCGTTCTACAAAATGAGAATTGAACAATAATTAATTCATTATATTTAAACACCTGTATGGCTTTGCTATACAGGTGTTTTTGTTTCCGACAAATAAATACCTAACCTAACTTTTCATGAGCAAAGTTTATTATACTTCCCTGAAAACTTCTCCGGGAAACAATTTGCTTCACAAACTCGACAGGCTAATCAATGCCGCAGGATTAAAAAAATTATAAGCCGAAGCTATTGGCTTGGGCAGCCAGCATTACGAGCTAATTGAAGTTATTTAATCTGTATTTTTGACCGGACGATATGGTTGGAGTCGAAGTCCTTTTTAAATGATTTTAGCTCCAGCTTTTGTCCATCGAATGAAGCATAAGTATAAGCTGAAATCCATTCGCCCAGGTTTACAAATTGTGAATTGCCCATTTCAATTTCCATAGGGATATGCCGGTGTCCGAAAATAAAAAAGTCAACAGGCTGTTTTTTCAATATTTCTAATGCATAAAGAATCAGGAATTCTTTATCAGTTCCTAAAAAATCGTCGAATAAACCTTTGGAATATCGTGATTGTTTGGACCACCAATGTCCAAAATCAAAAGCTATATTGGGATGGATTTTGGAAAATAAGAACTGCATGGTAGGGCTGGTAAATATTTTCCTCAGAATTTTGTAGCTGTAATCTCCAGGGCCAAGTCCATCGCCATGAGCAATGTAAAAGGTCTTCCTGTTTATGGAAGTAATAAAAGGCTCCATGTGTAAAATGACACCCGCTTCTTTTGAAAGGTAATCATTTAACCAGATATCGTGGTTGCCCGCAAAAAAGTGCACTGGAATTCCACTATCGGTAATTTCGGCAAGTTTGCCTAAAAATCGTATGAAGCCTTTTGGAACTACTTTTCGGTATTCATACCAAAAATCAAAAATGTCACCAACCAAAAACAAAGCTTCAGCATCTGCTTTTATGGTATCCAGCCATTCAACAAAATGTTTTTCCCTTAAATCGCTTTTCTCCTTTGGAAACAGACCCAGGTGAACATCGGATGCGAAATAAATTTTTTTATTGGGTGAAACGTGCAATTCAGGTTATTTTAATAATAATTCTAATCTTTCGTCAATAGCCATTTCATTTACACTTCTGCTGATTATGGTTCCTTCCTGATCAATCAGAAAATAGGCAGGTAAATTTTCAATATTATATAATGGAACAATAGGCGAATTCCAATACTTTAAGTCACTCACATGTGTCCAGTTTGTTATTCCATCTTTCTGAATGGCAGCTTTCCAGGAATCTTTGTTCATATCCAGCGAAACAGCAACAATTTTTAACCCTTTACTTTTATATTTATTATAAATGTTGTTTAGAGAAGCGTTGTTTGTACGGCATGAATCGCACCAGGAAGCCCAAAAGTAAAGCACTGCAGGGTTACCTTTAAACGATGAAATTGAAATATTTTTTCCTGAAAGATCGGGTAATGTAAAATTCTGGGCAGTGGCACCCAGGGCCGACATTATCTTTTGAATTTCTACCTTTTTTTGTTCGGCTTTGATATTATCAAGATTATTATGTAAAGCCATTACATATGAAGCCTTTGGAAACTGGCGATAAACCAGCGAGTCGACTAGTGAATAATATTTTGTATCTTCTGTTTTAGATAATACAAACACATTCTCATCAGTTTGTTGATACAATGCCATGATGCTGGCTAATGATGAAGGATGTTTTTGAATGAAATCAATGGTAAACTTCCTTTGTTCTTCGATAAACCTGTCGTAGTTATTTTGCAATGTTCTGGTGATATTAACAATATTCGGATTATCCAAAAATTGTTTATAAACAGCATTAAGGGAATCTAATCCTCTGATTGTTCTATCCATTCTTTTATCCAGCGCCTGGGCATAAGCAGATTCTTCGGAGCCTTTAACCGTATAAGTTTCATATATCTTTTTTGCATCGCCCGATATCTGGACATTGTCTTTAGGTTTTGCAATAAGGGTTATCCCTCTTTGATTCCCGATAATTAGTTTATAGAAGGAAGGCTGGCTCAATTTAACATTGAACTTAAATTTTCCACTACCAGAGAGAATTGCAGAATCCTGAAAATTATTGCCGGTTAAAGTTAATTCCTGAAGATAAACCTTCTCATTTCCAGAGTTATCCAGTTGTCCTGAAATTTTGGTTTGATTGGCATTTTGACATGAAAACAGCACCAATACTGATACTAATGCATATAATATTTTTCTCATATTCATTTTTGAAATAAGCTCAAAAATAACAAAACAAAATATTAAAAATTCATTTTATTATAACAAAAGGAATATTTTATTTCCGAACTTTGCAGTCTTTAAAAATCCATTCCATTTATAATGATTTTAGAACATTAGTGTTATTAATTGGGAAGTTAGAGTTTATTTTGTTAAATTTATTTATATCAAAATAGAACAAAAACATTTTTCTCTTGATTTTGTTACTGAATTTTAAAGGACAGACTAAATATTAAAAAATATATGGCTTATCTACAATTTGACAAAACCAGGTTAATCAATCTCGAATATTCACTCAGCAAGGAAGTGCTAAGATCAAACCGTGCCGGCTCATATGCCTGTACTACTATTGTTGGGTGTAATACAAGGAAATACCATGGTCTTTTAATTTGTCCGGTTGAAAAATTTGGAGGTGAAAATTTCGTGTTCCTTTCAAGTTTGAATGAAACAATTGTTCAGTATGATAATGAATTTAATTTGGGCATTCACAAATATCCCGGAGACAATTATTATCCCAAGGGACACAAATATGTTTATGATTTTGAGGCTGATCTTACAACTACAACCGATTATCATGTTGGTGGCGTTGTTCTGAGGAAGGAAATCCTTTTAGTAGACCAGGAAGAACAGGTTTTGATCCGTTATACTTTGCTTGATGCTCATTCTCCAACCAAACTGAGGTTCCGGCCTTTTCTGGCATTCAGAAATTACCATCAGCTTTCGAAAGCAAACATGTTTGCCAATACAAAAGTTACCAAAATTAATAATGGGGTAAAATCAAAACTGTATAGTGGATTTCCAAGTTTATACATGCAGTTTTCTAACGATGTAGAATTTATCCAGGTACCCGACTGGTATTATAATATTGAATATACAGAAGAATACGACAGAGGGTACGATTTTCAGGAAGATTTATATGTTCCGGGGTATTTTGAAACAAGTATTAAAAAAGGTGAATCAATTCTTTTTTCGGCAGCTTTAAAAGAAGAAAGCCCTTTGACATTTAAGAAAAAGTTCAATACTGCCCTTGCTAAAAGGATAGTGAGATCTAATTTTAAAGAATGCCTGATTAATGCAGCTCAACAGTTTGTTGTTCGCCGGGAAAACAAAGCAGAAATCATAGCTGGCTTTCCATGGTTTGGGGCCTGGGGCAGGGATACATTTATTTCATTACCGGGTTTAACCCTTACAATAGATGATCCGGCAACTTTTGAAGCTGTTGCAGATACAATGGTTAACAGAATGAAGGGTGGTTTGTTTCCGAATATGGGGGGAGATAAAAGCCCTGCGTTCAATTCAGTTGATGCGCCTTTATGGTTCTTCTGGAGCCTTCAGCAATATGCTCAGTTTACAAAATTGCCAGAGAAGGTCTGGAAAAAATATGAAAAGCCATTAAAAGCGATTTTAAAAGGATATAAAGAAGGACAATCTTTCAATATTCAAATGCATAATAATGGGCTAATATATGCAGGCTCCGAAGGTAAATCCCTTACCTGGATGGATGCAGTATATAACGGGATTCCGGTAACCCAGCGAAAAGGCTACGATGTCGAAATTAATGCCCTTTGGTATAATGCTGTTTGCTTCACTTTGGAACTTGCCAAAATAGGTAACGATAAAAAATTTATAGAATCGTGGAAGCATTTACCTGAATTAATAAAAAACTCGTTTATTGAAACATTTTGGGATGATGAGCATAATTATTTAGCAGATTATGTTGACGGATCGGTTAAAGATTGGTCAGTAAGGCCTAATATGATTATTGCGGCGGCACTTGATTATTCACCATTAACAAATGAAATGAAAAATTCAGTTGTCGACACTGTAACTTCTGAATTACTTACACCCAGGGGACTTCGAACATTATCACCTAAAAATGTAGACTACAAAGGAGTATATGAAGGTGATCAGGAAAACCGGGACAAAGCATATCACCAGGGAACCGTTTGGCCATGGTTGTTGGAACCATATAGCAGGGCATATTTAAAACTGCATAAAAATTCGGGAATAGCGCATATTAAAGAGATATTGTTTGGGTTTGAGGAGGAAATGATGAATCATGGTATCGGATCGATTTCAGAAATATACAATGGAGATCCGCCACATCAGGCGAAAGGAGCTATTTCACAAGCGTGGAGTGTGGCAGCACTTTTACAAATGTTTAAAATGATTGAATCATAAACTCTAATAATCCTATGAAAATATTAATGTTTGGATGGGAATTTCCTCCCCATATATCCGGAGGACTTGGAACAGCCTGTTATGGATTAACCAAAGGTCTTTCCAAAGTACCTGATCTCGATGTAATTTTTGTTGTTCCTAAGGCTTTTGGGGACGAAGAAAATGATGCAGTGCGTTTAATTGGTGCCAATGAAATACCTGTTGTTAAAAAGAATTTCACTATTGAAGGATTTATGAGAGAGCTTAACCTTGTTCAGGTAGGAGTTAAGTTAATCCCATATATGGATCCTGAAGAATATAAAAATTATATTCATCATCAGAAAAATTATACGGAAACTTCACAGGAAACTGAAAATATCGGGAAACTTGAATTCTCAGGTAAATATGGACCCAATCTTTTTCAGGAGATCTCGAATTATGCTCTTGTTGCCTCAGTCTTAGGCACCGAAGTTGATTTTGATGTTATTCATGCTCACGACTGGCTCACATATCCTGCAGGTATTGCAGCCAAACTTGTTTCAGGCAAACCATTGATCGTTCATGTTCATGCCACTGATTTCGATCGTAGTGGAGGGAATGTAAACCCCGAAGTATTTGCTATTGAGAAACAAGGAATGCAATTGGCCGATAAGGTAATTACTGTAAGTAACCTTACCAGAAAAGTAGTTATCGAAAAGTATGATGTTGATCCTGCAAAAGTAATTACTGTCTACAATGCAGTAGAACCAGTGGATATTAAAGAAAACTTAATTTCTGAGCGGCCGTTTAACGAAAAAATCGTAACTTTTTTAGGCAGAATCACCATGCAAAAAGGTCCCGAGTATTTTATTGAAGTAGCAAATAAAGTACTGCAAAGGATGGATAATGTTAGGTTTGTTATGGCCGGTAGTGGCGATATGATGAATAAAATGATTGCACGGGCTGCTAAACTTAAGATAATGGATAAATTTCATTTTACAGGTTTTTTAAGTGGAGACGATGTTTTTCGCATGTTTTACATGAGCGATGTTTATGTTATGCCTTCAATTTCTGAACCTTTTGGAATATCTCCCCTGGAAGCAATGCAGTCGAATGTCCCGGTAATAATTTCGCATCAGTCGGGTGTTGCTGAGATATTAAACCATGCAATTAAAGTCGATTTTTGGGATATTAATGCCATGGCCGATGCTATATATGGTATATTGAACTACCCTGCTTTACATACCATGTTTACAAAACATGGAAAAATTGAAGTGGAAGGACTAAAGTGGGAAACTTCTGCACTTAAGGTGAAAGAAGTATATGATATGGTTTACAATAGTTGAAAAATCAAATGTACACAGGATGAAAACAATTTGCTTGTATTTTCAAGTTCATCAACCGTTTCGTTTAAAACGTTACAGGTTTTTTGATATTGGGAAAGATCATTATTACTATAATGATTATACCAACGAATCAAACCTTCGGAAAATGGCCGAAAATTGCTATCTTCCTGCCACCAGATTATTGCGGCAAGCTATTGAAGAAAGCAATGGCAAGTTTAAAATAGCATTATCAATTTCGGGAACAGCACTTGATCAGTTTGAACTTTATGCCCCTGAAGTATTGCAAAGTTTTCAAAACTTAGCCAATACCGGAAGTGTGGAATTTCTTTGTGAAACCGATTCCCATTCTTTAGCTTCCCTGGCTAATAAGGAGGAATTCACAAGGCAAGTTAAATTACACAGGGAAAAAATTAAAAAACATTTTGGACAAGTACCGCATGTTTTCCGAAATACAGAATTGATATACTCTGATCAGATAGGAAATGATGTATATGAAATGGGTTTCGAAGGGATGATTACCGAAGGCGCCCGTCAGGTGTTAGGATGGAAAAGTCCAAACTTTTTATATTGTAGTGCTTTGAACCCTCGTTTAAAGCTGTTATTGAGGAATTTCAGATTAAGTGACGATATTTCCATTAAATTTTCTAATAAAAACTGGAGTGAATTTCCATTAACAGCCGAGAAATTTAAATATTGGCTTACCCAATTGGATCCCAAAGAAGAAAATGTAAATATTTTCTTTGATTTTGAAGCGTTGGGTGGACGCCAGCATGCCTCAACAGGAATATTAAATTTTATAAATTATCTTCCTAAATATTTATTAGGTGACAATTCTTATTCATTTAGTACTCCATCTGAAATCATAAAATCGCAACAGCCAATAGCATCTGTTTCTATGGAATATCCTGTTTCGTGGGCCGATGAAGAAAGAGATATAACAGCCTGGTTGGGAAATGATATGCAATCGGAAGCTTTTAATAAACTGTATTCACTTCGCGAACTTGTAATGGAGTGTACCGATCCTAAAATTCATATCGACTGGAAATATTTACAAAACAGCGATCATTTTTATTTCATGTCAACAAAGTTTTTTACTGGCGGAGCACATAATCTAAATGCAAATCCTTTCAGCTCACCTTACGATGCTTTTATCAATTACATGAATATTTTAAGTGATTTTACGTTAAGAGTGAATGATGCTGTGAAATTTGGAAATGAAAATGATATAGAAAATCTAAAAAAGTTACTGGAAGAAAAGGATCAGCTTATAGCACAATATCAAAGTGAAATGAATAAAACGCAGGTAAAAAAGCCTAAAACTGTTGCAAAACAAAAATCAGAAAAAAAACCTGCCAACAAAAAAGAAGAAAAAAAAACAGATGAAATAGCTCATGTGATTGAGCATTAATATATATAAAATTTGGAAAAAGAAGTTAATATGAGCAAAGGCAATATCGCTCCCGACTATTTGTTTGAAACCAGTTGGGAAGTTTGTAACAAAGTTGGAGGTATCCATACGGTAATTTCAACGAAAGCACTTACGCTGGTAAATCAGCTAAAAGACAATTATATATTAATTGGGCCTGACGTTTGGAGGGACACGAATGCCAATCCGGAATTTCTGGAAGACAATCAGTTATTTAAGTCGTGGCGCAGTAAGGCCGCTGAAGAGGGTCTGCGAATAAGGGTAGGACGTTGGAATATCAATGGAAATCCGATAGTGGTAATCGTTGATTTTATGGCTTTTCTTCCACAAAAAGATGATATTTTTCAAAAATTTTGGGAAACGTACAAATTAGATTCATTAACAGGTGGTTGGGATTATGTTGAGCCTGTTCTATTTGGATATGCTGCTGCCAAGGTAATCGAAAGTTTTACCAGATTCCATTTAAGCATCAGAGATAAAGTAGTTGCCCAATTCCATGAATGGATGACTGGGTCTGGGTTACTTTATCTTAAAAGTAATATGCCTCAGATCGGCACAATTTTTACTACCCATGCCACTGCTGTAGGACGTTCTATTGCTGGTAACCATCAACCTTTATATGGTAAACTTGCCCAATATAATGGCGATGTCAAAGCAGTTGAATTTAATATCATTGCAAAACAATCACTTGAAAAGGCTTCCGCCAAAAATGCTGATAGTTTTGCTACCGTAAGCGATATCACATCTAAAGAATGTGCTCAGTTCCTTGAAAAAAATGTGGATATCGTTACACCCAATGGTTTTGAAGATACTTTTGTACCAACTCAGGAAATTTATAATCATCAACGACAAGTAGCAAGAGACAAAATGCTTGAAGTTGTGAATGTTTTGGTGGGAGAGGAATTGCCAAAAGATTCTTTACTTGTAGGAATTAGCGGAAGATATGAATTCAAAAACAAAGGAATCGACATATTTATTGATGCCCTTGGCGAATTAAATAAAAAAAATCTGAATAAAAATCTGGTCGCTTTTATTTTTATTCCTGCGAATCATTATGGGCCTCGTAAGGATTTGTTAAATATTCTCAATGGAAATGAAAAAGCTCATTCCGGCGGGAAAGTGCTTTCACATAATCTTCACGATGTTGAATACGATCCAATTATGAACCGTATCAATAGCGTTGGATTATCAAATTCACCCGATCAGAAAGTAAAAATTGTATTTGTACCATGTTACCTGAATGGAAGTGATGGTATTTTTAACTTACCATATTATCAGGTGTTAATTGGTTTGGATTATACTGTTTTTCCATCTTATTATGAACCATGGGGCTATACACCTCTCGAAAGTCTGGCATTTAAAATTCCAACAATCACAACTACCTTGGCTGGTTTTGGTTTATGGGTTCAGAATGCAGATGAAGTTCATAAAGATTCCATTTCTGTAATCTATCGTTCAGATGATAATGACGATGAAGTTATTTTATCCATTTCGAATACGCTGGAAAAAGCTCTTAAACTGGATAATAAACAACTGGAGAAATTGAGGGAAAATGCCTATGAGCTTTCTAAAATTGCCCTCTGGAAGAATTTTATTTCATATTACAACACGGCCTTTGATATTGCCATTCAGAAAGTTGAAGCAAGAATTGGCCAGATCTTCGAAAAAGAAAGTATGACAGAACAGGTACATCATACCGATAAATATCAAATGATATCTCTTCCTAAATGGAAAAGATTATTGGTTCAAAAATTCATTCCTGAACGTTTGTCTGCTTTGGAGGAACTATCAAAAAATTTGTGGTGGAGCTGGAACAACGATGCCGAAGATTTATTTGAATCTATAGACCCATCCGTTTGGCTGGAAAGCGATAAAAACCCCATCGTATTTTTAGAAATGATTTCTTATAACCGGTTGTTAAAACTGGAAACCGATAAGGAATTTCTGGAAAAATTAAGCAAAGTGTATGCCCTATTCCAAAGTTACATGGAGAAGAAATTGGAACGGAAAGCCCCGAAAATTGCTTATTTCAGTATGGAATACGGACTTCACAGCTCTCTGAAAATATATTCAGGCGGTTTGGGTATTTTGGCTGGCGATTATTTGAAAGAAGCATCCGATTCTAATGTGGATTTAGTGGCTGTAGGACTTTTGTATCACTTTGGATACTTTAAACAGGTTATTTCGGTAAACGGAGATCAGCTCGTAGTTTCGGAACCCCAACATTTTTCGAAAACCCCTGCCATACCTATCAGAGATAAAGACGGCAAATGGACTACCATCAGTATTATTTTACCTGGCCGTACACTTTATGCCCGTATCTGGAAAGTTGAAGTTGGCCGCATCGACTTATACCTCCTTGATACCGATTTTGAGGATAATGCACCACACGATCGCTCAATTACTCATCAGCTTTATGGTGGTGACCAGGAAAATCGTTTCAAACAGGAACTTTTACTTGGAATTGGTGGTATCAGGGCGCTAAATGCACTGGATATCAAAGCTAATCTTTACCATTGTAATGAAGGACATGCTGCTTTTATAGGTCTCGAAAGATTACACTTTTTGATTAGCGGTAAAAACCTCACTTTTTCAGAAGCAGTTGAAATTGTTAGAGCATCAACTTTATTTACTACCCATACTCCGGTTCCTGCTGGTCACGACTCATTCGAGGAAAACATGGTGAGAATGTATATGTCGCACTATCCTGAACGGCTAAAAATCGACTGGATCCAATTTATGGGACTAGGCAAGATCAATGCTTTAGATACTCATGAACGATTCTCGATGAGTTACCTTGCTGCCAACCTTTCGCAGGAAGTGAACGGAGTTTCACGTTTACATGGTCACGTAAGCAAAGAGATTTTCAGCACATTATGGCCCGGATACACCACCGACGAAATTCATATCGGTTATGTTACAAACGGGGTACACTTACCTACCTGGGCTGCAAAAGAATGGAAGAGCTTATATCAGAAATACTTTGGTGAAGATTTTTTAACCAAGCAAATAAATAAGGAAAGCTGGGATAAGATTTACACTGTTCCAGATAAGGAAATTTGGAAACTCCGAAATATTCAGCGTAAGAAGCTCATTGAGTTTATCAAAATCCGAATGAAAGAATCTGCTATCAAAAGATATGAGAATCCTAAGCATTTGGTTGAGATTACTGAAAAAATCAATAAGTTCACTCTCACTATCGGATTTGCCCGCAGATTTGCCACATATAAAAGGGCACATCTTTTATTTAAAGACATTGACAGGCTTGCACGGATTGTGAATAACCCCGGAATGCCAATTCAGTTTTTATTTGCCGGGAAAGCTCACCCAGCAGATAAGGCCGGAGCTGATTTAATTAAAATGATTGTTGAAATTTCCCGTCGTCCTGAGTTTGTTGGAAAAATACTTTTCCTTCAAAACTATGACATGGATTTGGCAAAACATCTTGTACAAGGAGTTGACGTTTGGTTAAATACGCCGACACGTCCTTTGGAAGCTTCGGGTACCAGTGGTGAAAAAGCAGTTATGAATGGAGTATTGCACTTTTCGGTGTTAGACGGCTGGTGGGCTGAAGGATACTATCCCGATGCCGGTTGGGCCTTACCCGAAGAAAAAACTTACGATAACACCGATTTTCAGGATGAACTAGACTCTGAAACAATTTACAGTCTGCTTGAAAATGAAATAGCGCCGTTGTTCTATTTCCGCGACGATGATGACATTCCGACGGGTTGGGTAAAATACATAAAAAATTGTATTGCCAAGGTAGCTCCAAATTTTACCACTACCCGAATGTTAAGGGACTATAACGATCAATATTACAGCAAACTTTATAAAAGATCTGAACTTATCAGGAAGGACGATTACGAACTTGCAAAAGACCTATCGTCGTGGAAGAAAAAAGTATTCCGTGCATGGGAGAGCATTGAAGTTTTATCGGTAAAATCTCCTGATATTTCTAAAGAACCAATCGTTTTAGGAAAAAACTATTATGGAGAAGTAGTACTTGATCTCAATGAGCTCTCAGTTGATGATATCGGAGTTGAGATTGTTATTGCTGAAATGGTAGCTCCCGACAGTTCTCAGGTTAAAGTTGTTTTTACCCAGGAATTTAAGTTGGTATCGCTGGAAGGGAAAATAGCATCGTATAAAGTTGATATTGTACCGGTAAAAACTGGCGCATACGATTTTGGAATAAGAATTTTCCCAAAGAATGCAAACCTGCCACATAAGCAAGATTTTAACCTTGTTAAATGGATCTAAAAATAAAGAGGCCGTCTCAAAAGTTAAAAAGGCTTTTGAGACATCCTCTTTATTTTAAAATCAAGAATTATCAAACAATCAGTTTTGAATGCTATAATTCATAAACACTTTTAGAATGAAGCATCCTAAGAACCAAGCCAACTCTGCTTGGTAAGTACAATTTTAAAAATGTTTCTGCAGAAATCTTTCCATCAACACTTACCGAATAATAAGTCATTGAATCATCTACAAGGTTTTGGCCGCCAAATTCTGAAGAATCGGTGTCCAGTACAATTTTATATTTACCAGGAGCCAGTCGAATTCCATAATCAGTAAACGATTTAAAGGGATTGAGGTTGAAAATAAATACCAACTTACCTCTTTTAAATGCTATCACTTGTGATGGTTTATTTTCATGCAGTAATTCAATATGCTGATGACTCAAAATCTTTTCTTTTTTTACAAGACTGATCATTTTTTTATCGAAATCGGAGAGATAATGATATTTAAGATTTTTGTTGTCAACTAAGCTCCACTGTCTTCTTGCATGATTATACGACCAGTTATTTCCAGCTCTTGGAAAATCAATCCATTCAGGATGTCCAAATTCATTACCCATAAAGTTTAAATATCCATTTCCAGCCGTTGATAAGGTAAATAAACGAATGATTTTATGCAGTGCAATTGCTCTGTTTACTATCAAATTTTGATTCTCCTTATGCATATTGTAATAAATTTCTTTATCCATAAGCCTAAAAACCAAAGTTTTGTCTCCCACCAACGCCTGATCGTGCGATTCAGCATAACCTATCGTTTTTTCATCATGGCGTTTTCGGGTTAGCTCATAAAATATTTCACCAATATCCCAGCTTTCGTCACTGCGGTCCTTTATTATTTTGATCCAATAATCGGGTGTTCCCATTGCGAGGCGGTAATCAAACCCAAACCCGCCAAATTCGGCAGGAGATGCTGTACCTGGCATTCCACTCATTTCCTCTGCAATTGTAATTGCATCCGGATTAACTTCGTGTACCAGTTTATTCGATAGAATTAAATAGTTGATAGCATCCTCATCCTGGTTGTTATCAAAGTACATTCCAAGGTTTACAAAATCTTTTGATAATCCATGATCCAGGTATAACATGCTGGTTATTCCATCGTACCTGAAACCATCAAATTTGTATTCTTCCAGCCAGTATTTACAATTTGACAGGAGAAAATGCAGAACTTCATTTTTGCTATAATTAAAACAAAGTGAATCCCAGGCAGGATGATTTCTTCTTTCGCCTGCATGAAAATATTGATAAGGCGTGCCGTCGAACTTATTTAAACCTTCGAGTTCATTTTTTACAGCGTGGGAATGTACAAGATCCATAATAATGCTTATTCCCATTGAGTGAGCAGTATCAATCAGATGTTTAAGCTCTTCGGGAGTGCCAAAGCGTGACGAAACAGCAAAAAAACTCGAAATATGATACCCAAAAGAACCATAATACGGATGCTCCATAATAGCCATAAGCTGAATGGTATTGTATCCGGCCTCTTTTATTCGTGGAAGTATGTTTTTGGTGAATTCGTTGAAATTTCCTACTTTAAATTCTTCTGTGGCCATGCCAACATGTGCTTCATAAACCAGAAGGTCCTCAGAAACGGGTTTAAATTTTTGAATTTTCCATTTGTAAGGTTCTTCGGGAGCCCACACCTGTGCATCGAATGCCAACGTTTCGGGGTTTTGAACAACACGGTTAATCCAGGCCGGAATTCTTTCAGCTTCTCCGTTTGCCCATTTGATTAAAAGCCTGAATTTTTGCTCATGCCAAAGAGCCTCTTTAGGAAGTTCTAATTCCCAATTCCCATTTTCGATAGATTTTAATTTGTATTGCGGAAGTTTTTTCCAGTCGGAAAAATCACCAATCATATAAATCTCCTGAGCATTTGGCGCCCATTCTCTGAAAATCCAGCCGCTATTTGTCCTGTGTAAACCAAAATACATATATCCGGTAGCAAAATTGCTTAAGGAAGATGTATTTTTCAGAAGCTCTTTTTCCTTCTTATCTGCATTTTGCTGACGTTTTATTATTTGATCTGTATATGGTTCCAACCATGCATCATTTAGTACTAATTGGGGTTTATTCATAAGATAAATATTTCATTAACTATTTTATTCAGGCATTTGATCATGAGAATGCTCAAGTTTGTAATTTTTTTTTTAGACCTATTATAATTTTAGTTTTTTTTGTATTTCCACTTTAGTGAAATATACAATTTATTAAAACAAAACAATTGATATAATAAAACATTAATTTAGAAGAATCTTTAAAAAATTATAATACAAAAATGGATAAAATTGCGTTAATAACTGGGGTTACTGGACAGGATGGAGCCTATCTGGCTGAATTTTTATTAAAAAAAGGTTATGTAGTGCATGGGCTAAAAAGAAGAAGCTCAATGTTCAATACAGATAGAATAGACCACCTGTATCAAGATCCGCATGTTGAAAATAAGAATTTCATTCTTCATTACGGCGATTTAACCGATTCTTCCAACTTAATCCGCATTATTCAGGAAGTACAGCCTGACGAAATATACAATCTTGCAGCGCAAAGCCATGTTGGGGTAAGTTTTGAAACTCCTGAATATACAGCAAATGCTGATGGTATTGGCACACTCAGGATATTGGAAGCTGTAAGACTTTTGGGTTTAATTGAAAAAACGAGAATTTACCAGGCATCTACCAGTGAATTATATGGATTGGTGCAACAAGTTCCTCAAAGTGAAAAAACACCGTTTTATCCCAGGAGCCCATATGCAGTTGCTAAATTATATGGTTACTGGATCACGGTTAACTATAGGGAAGCTTATAAAATGTTTGCTTGTAACGGAATTTTATTTAACCACGAATCACCTATCAGGGGTGAAACTTTTGTTACCCGTAAAATTACAAGGGCAGTAGCAAGAATGGCATTGGGAATGCAAGATGTTATTTATCTGGGTAATCTTTCAGCTAAAAGGGACTGGGGCCATGCCAAAGATTATATTGAAGCCATGTATTTAATTTTACAACAGGATATTCCTGATGATTATGTTATTGCAACAGGAATAACAACCGAGGTGAGGGATTTTGTTCGTTTAGCATTTGCTGAAGTAGGAATTGAAATTCGCTTTGAAGGAACTGATGCAGATGAAAAGGGTTATATTGTTAAATGCAACGATCCTGAATATCAGATTGAAATTGGTAAAAATGTGGTATCAGTTGATAAACGGTATTTCAGGCCAACAGAAGTGGAATTATTAATTGGCGATCCAACCAAAGCCCAACAAAAGCTGAATTGGAAACCAAAATACGATTTGGCCGGATTGGTAAAAGATATGGTTAAGAGCGATGTTAAGCTTATGAAGAAGGAAAAATATCTGAAGGATGGTGGTTATAAGATTATGAATTATTTTGAATAACAATATGGACAAAAACGCTAAGATATACATTGCCGGTCATTTAGGAATGGTTGGCAGTGCCATCCTTAACAACTTTAAACAAAAAGGGTATACAAATTTTGTTTTTAGATCGTTAGAGGAAATGGATTTGAGAGACCAACAGCAAACAGATGCATTTTTTCAAAAGGAAAAACCAGAATATGTAGTTTTAGCCGCTGCTAAAGTTGGCGGTATAATTGCCAATAATATATATCGTGCCGATTTTATTTTCGAAAATTTACAAATTCAAAATAACATTATAGGAGCATCTTTTAAGCATGGTGTTAAAAAACTTTTGTTCCTAGGCAGTTCTTGTATTTATCCGAAGAATGCCCCTCAGCCCATGTCGGAAGATTGTTTGCTCACTTCTACGTTAGAATACACCAATGAGCCTTATGCCATTGCAAAAATTGCAGGTTTAAAATTATGCGAGAGCTTTAACCTGCAATATGGTACAAATTTCATTTCTGTTATGCCCACAAATTTATATGGTTATAACGACAATTTTGACCTGGAAAAATCGCATGTTCTCCCTGCCCTAATCCGAAAAATGCATTTAGGGAAATGTTTATTAAACAACGATTGGGAAAAAATCAGAAAAGATTTGAATAAATATCCCATTGAAGGTATTAAAGGGGATGCAACAGATGATCAGATTTCAGAAAAATTATTAAAATACGGCATTACTCAAAAGGGAAGTGAAGTAAGCATCACATTATGGGGAACCGGAAATCCTCGGCGTGAGTTCCTGCATGCAAGTGATCTGGCCGATGCTTGTGTATTTATAATGGAAAATATCGACTTTAAGGATTTGGCAAATTTCTATAAAGAAAGAAATCCCAAAGAAGCGAATGAAATTAAAAACACGCATATAAATATTGGCAGCGGAACTGATTTAACCATCAGGGAACTTGCCGAAATAGTTAAGGAAATTACAGGTTATAAGGGAAATATTAATTGGGACTCTTCAAAGCCAGATGGTACTGCCAGAAAGTTAATGGATGTTTCTAAACTTAATTCACTGGGATGGAAAGAGAAAGTTGTTTTTAAAGAAGGAATTGCTAAAGTTTACGAATCGTATTGTGGTTAGTTCTTTTTATGTTTCAACAGAATTCGGTACTTTTGCGATCGGTATAATTGAAGAAGACTAAGAGTAATCATGTAAATTAAAAAGAAAATAAATATGAAACCTCTGCTGATATCGTTCATTTTAAAAATAAATAAAAAGAAAAATATAATTAGCAGGCCAAAGACGCATAATTGAAAAAAGTTAAAAAGGATAAAGCCAAAACTTAATTTTTCAGGTATATGGGTAAAATTGCTTCTTCGAATAAGTATAAAAAAGGTTGGGATCATCAGCAATAATAAATATAAATAGTTATTTGAATAAACCAAACCCAAACTATAATTATTTCGGATAATATAAGCGATAAAATAGGAAATTATTATTGTTAATATATCTAATATCCAAAATCTTACACGATATTCTCGAACGTTCGATTCGTGCACTTTATTAAAATTGGATAATAACTCAGAATCACCCATACAACCATTATTAATCAATAGATCAAATATATAAATTAAAATAATAAGTTTTTCTTGCAAGGAAGTAAATAAAATATAATCAGGTTTTAATATAAAATAGAACAAAGGGTTTTGTACAATTGCTTCAATTTTATATTTTTACTGTTTGAAATATCAACGATTTTCCTGCATTGTTCTGAAATAGGTATATATGGAAAAAATAGTAATTGAGAAAACTGCAAAATCCCCAACCATTATTCTTGAAGAAGGATTAATTCAATTTTCAGGCAGGTCAATTCCTGAGGATGCAACAAAAATATTTCGGCCAGCAATGGAGTGGATTAAAAAATATGCCCAATCGCCAGCTCATAAAACCGCAATCATTTTCAATTTTGATTATCTTGATACAGCTTCTTCCAAATGTGTATTCGATATTCTGAAAATTGTTGATGACATTTATAATTGCGGAAATGACGTTGATATCAACTGGTATTATGAAGAAGGCGACGATGATATTCTTGACCTTGGAATGCATCTTAAGTCATTTATTAAAGCTCCTTTTAATTTTATCGAAACGGAAGCTGTAATTGGAAAATTTGATGACCTTATCGATAACTAATAATTAAATATTCTTTCTGGTATAATTTTTCTGTGTAATAAATCCTTTCATTAGTCAACAACTTTACAGCACTAGTAAATCATTTCAAGATTTCATTCAACCTTAGTGAGAGTACTATGTTTTGTATATAGGAAATCTATAATGTAAATGGTTTATGAATGATTTATTGTTTTTTAATAAATTAAAACTCTTTAATAATTTCAATAAATTTAAGGGTAAGGCAAGAATCTTAAATTGGATATTTGGAATTCTCGATCTAGCTGTATTATTAGTATCTTTTATTCTTTCCTACATTTTTGTAAATTATAATTCAAACATTCCTTTTTATCAAAATTACGATTACCTGTTTTTGATGATTGTAATGATTCCTGTATGGGCAATCATTTTGCATATTTCCAACGCCGCAAAAATCCCACGAATAAGCAAGGTTTCAATGATATTCTTTGAATTTGTACAATTCAATATTTTGAGCTTGTTGTTAATGTTTCTTTTAATATTTGTTTTTAAACTCGAAAATATTAGCCGTGCTTTTGTGATATTATTTGCTGTTATGCACCTATTAGCCTTGTTTACTTTCAGGAATATTACCTATAAGTTCGTTAAACATTACCGTGCTAATGGGCATAACACAAGAAATGTAATTGTAATTGCCGATGCTTCATCTGAATTTGTTATCGAACAAATATTAAAAAACAAAGAATGGGGCTTTCTTATTTTAATGATCGTATCAAACAGCAAATTATTAAAGGCCAAATATGCTGACAAGATTAAGATAATTCCAGATAAAGGTGTGTCGCATCTAAAAAGTATTATGACATTTGATATTGTTGATGAAATAATTTATTGCAAAAGAAACATTGTACAAAATGAAATAGAAAATCTTGTTAAAGCTTCCCAGGAAATTGGCGTAGTGTTCAGGCTTCAATCTGATTTATCTCCCCTTAGTATGTCAAAAGCTCAAACAAGTTTCCACGAAATGCCATTTTTAGCTTATACCAATGTTCCGTCCGATTACTTTGGGGTTGCATGGAAAACCTTAAGTGATTTGGCATTTTCGACGATCATACTTATTGTACTATCTCCCTTAATTCTGTTTATTGCCATTCTGATTAAATTAACTTCAAAAGGCCCTGTGTTTTTCAAACAAGTTCGTGTAGGCTTAAGAGGCCGCAAATTTTATTTATATAAATTTCGGACAATGGTTATAAATGCTGAAGAATTAAGGGCTAAACTATTAGAAAAAAACGAGATGGATGGTCCTGTCTTCAAGATTAAAAACGATCCGAGAGTTACAAAAATTGGCGGGTTTTTAAGAAAGACAGGTATTGATGAACTGCCACAGTTTTTTAATGTTTTAAAAGGTGAAATGTCTTTAATTGGTCCCCGACCACCATTACCCGATGAAGTTAAAAAATATGAGAGATGGCAGATAAGGCGTTTATCGGTAAAACCTGGTATAACTTGTACCTGGCAAATTGTTCCAAATAGAAATTCGGTAGTATTCGAACAATGGATGAGGCTCGATCTTGCATATATTGATAATTGGTCACCAAAGTTAGATCTTCAGCTATTTATTAAAACGATAAAAACTGTTTTTACAGGTACGGGAGCATAAATAAATCTTTTTTATATGAAATTAATATCATTTATTTACATCGCTATTTTAGCGGTATTAGTTAGTTCATGTATTTCGTACAGCAAACTTCAGTATATTCGGGAAGGTAGTAGTGATACTTACCGGAATGATAGGAAATCAAAGACCATCAAACCTTTTGACGAATTGTATGTAAAGGTTTTGAGTACCGATGAAAAAACTTCCGCAATATTTTCAATTGAAACAAGGAGTAATTTTTCGGATATGCATTTAGTAAGCTATACTGTTAACGAAAATGGATCAATTTATTTTCCTTTTGTTGGAGAAATTGCAGTTAAAGGTTTAACCCTGGAAGAAGCTTCAGGGAAAATTCAGTCATCATTAAGTCAATATTTGCTGAATACTGCAATACGTGTCCGATTCATAAATAATTCGGTAACAGTTTTGGGTGCAGTTTTGAAAGAAGGAGAATATAAGTTTTCGATGGATAAAATTACTGTATTACAAGCTATTGGAATGGCTGGTGGAGTAAGTCCGTATGGAAATAGAAAAAAAATTACAATTATTAGGGCAATTGAAAACAAAGTTACCTATAATGAGGTTAATTTAGCAGATAAAAATATTGTTGAATCAAAGTATTATTTTATTGAACCAAATGATGTTATAGTAGTTAAACCATTAAGAGCTATAGCTTTTCAAAATAATACTTATTCTACTTTATTAGCAACAGTGAGTTCTTTAATTGCCGTATTATTGTTTATTAAATCATATCAATAAGATTTGCTTATTATGAAAAATAATGAAGAGATTTTTCAAACGCCCACTAATTTTAAAGTTATATTAGAAAAGGTAATTGATAATAAAAAGTACTTTTTTATATCTGTATTTATTTTTCTGCTGGCGGCTTATATTTATAACAAATTTGCCCCCATTTCTTACAAAAATAAAACAGCTATTTTAATAAACGAGAATAAAGAAAATCCATTACTGAGTTCTGACGATATTTTAAACGGCCTGGGTATGATAGGCAGTAGCAAGAATATCGAAAATGAAATGGGAGCTTTAAAATCATTTTTTCTTATTAACCAGACCTTAATGGAATTAGGTTTGGAAATATCTTACTTTTCAGAAGAAAACACTTTTTTTAACAATACAACAAAAGGTTCAATTCTAAATGTATCGAGAGAATACTATAAAGAAGCCCCTTATCAGGTTTTGCTCGATAAATCTGTAGATCAGCCGTTGTATCTTAAGTTTTATATAACCTTCTTACCTGATAATAAATTCAGGTTACAAGCTGAAGGTGAAAAAATTCTTCTTTATAATTACGTTGATAATAAAATTGTAAACACTATTCCTAAAATCAAGATCGATAATATTTACCAGTTTGATGAATCTATCAATGATAAAAATTACGGATTTAAACTGCTGTTAAAAGAAAATTCAAATATTGAATTTTTTAAGGATAAGATATTGTATTTTGAATTTAATCATCCTGAATATTTAACTCTTCAATATCAATCAGGTATTGAAATTGAACCAGTTTCGCCTACAGCATCTTTGCTCAATATCTATGTAAAAGGAGGACATCCGCAGAAAGTTACCGATTTTCTCAATGCATTTACAGCGGGTTATCTGGATTTAAACTTGAAGAAAAAGAATAACTATGCCAATTCTACTGTCCAATTTATTGATAATCAAATTTCGGATGTTGCCGATTCATTAAGTGTGGCTCAAAGTAGCCTTCAAAGTTTTAGAACATCAAACAAGGTTGTTGATCTGAGCTTTCAGGGTCAACAAATTTTTTCGAAGTTAAATCAATTGGAAAGCGAAAAAGCTTTACTTATCAATCAGTTAAAGTACTACGAATATTTAAGAAATTATTTCAGGGAAAATAAAGAAACTACGAGTTTAATGGCGCCATCGTCAATGAATGTTGTAGATCCACTTTTAACACAATTAATTACAGAACTGGTGACAATAAGTTCCGAAAGGGCAACTTATATGAATTCAGATAACATTAAAAATCCAAGGTTGTCGACAATTGAAATTCAAATTAAAAATCTTAAGAGCACCATCCAGGAAAATGTAAATAATAATTTAAATACTTTAAATAATTCCATTAAAGAAATGGATTATCGGTCGAGCCGGATGACGGCCGATATATCCGGCATGCCAAAAACCCAATTGCAACTATTGGGGATTGAACGGAAATTTAAGCTGAATGATGATATTTACACATTTTTACTTCAAAAAAGATCCGAGGCACAAATTGCCAAGGCAGCCAACATTCCAGACTATGAAATTGTTGATCCTGCCAGATTAGTATCAGCCAGAGCTGTATCGCCCAAGAAAATGATCAATTTTATTATGGCTTTGTTTGCAGGTTTATTTTTACCGTTTATGGTGATAATGGTTAAAGATTATTTAAACAACAAAATTGTAGATAAACGTGATGTTGAAGCTCTTACCAGTAAGCCTATCATTGGATACATTTACCATAATTATAAAAAAACGAATACCATTATTGCCGATTTTCCAAAATCATCTATTTCTGAATCTTTTAGAACAGTTCGTACCAATCTGCAAATTATGTCGCGGGGTATTTCCAAACAGGTACTTCTTGTTACTTCTTCGGGCAGTGGTGAGGGAAAGTCGTTTGTTTCCGTGAATTTAGCGTCAGTATTTGCTCTTCTGGGAAAGAAAACTGTTTTGGTAGGTTTTGATTTAAGAAAACCGGCTCTTTACCAGGATCTTGGCTTAAATAATCTCATCGGAATAAGTTCTTATTTAAGTAATCGTGCAGTTTTGGAAGATATTATCCAACCCACAAGAATCGAAAATCTTGATTTTATTCCTGCAGGACCAGTTCCTCCAAATCCTATCGAATTAATTGGATCGAACATTACAAAAAATCTGATTTTCAAATTAAAAGAAATTTACGATTACATAATTATTGATACAGCTCCCATTGGAGTGGTTACCGATGCCTATTTTTTAATGAATTATGCCGATTTAAATATTTATGTAACCAGGCAAAATTTCACAATAAAAGAAATGCTCAGTAGTACTTTAAAGAATCTTGAAAGCAATAAAATATCGAATATAGCTATTCTGATGAATGACGTATATTTAAAGAGCAGAGCCTATATTTATGGATACGATTCAAAATATTATTCTGAAAATGATGAAACGTCGGTTATAAAAACCATATATTCAAGGACCGGTAAAGCATTTGTTAAGGGAAGTAATGGGGAAGAAATAAAGAAAAACAGCACCAGGGTTTAATACCTGATGCTGTTTACAATATATAATGTTATTATTTATTAAGAATCAATTTATCCGACATAACTGTATTACCCTTGGTTATCCGAACAAAATAGAGTCCATTAGGCATATCCGATAAATCCATTCCCTGAACCAATGTTTCTTCTGCTGAAACTCGTGTCGAAAGAACGTTTTTTCCTGATACATCAAAGATCTCAATTTCGGAGTCCTTTTGGGAATCAGCCTTTCCTGAGTTATTCAAATCAATTTCAACATTCACCATACCTTTCGACGGGTTAGGATAAATATTGATTGTGTTAGATGATGATTGTTCAGCTTCAGGTAAACCACTTATAACACCTGTTTCTTTGCCTATCAAAGTTACATTAATAGTTCCGGTTGATGAGATTGGATTACTTCCATTATCGGTAACCTTTACAACTAATTGAATGGATGTACTGTCGGCTGTAAAGATATTCGAAGTAGTGGTATATAAATCGCCTGTTGAATTGTCAACTCTAAAAAGACCATTATCATTACCGGAAATTATTGAATATGAAAGCTCTTGTTCAGCATTACTATCCGAAGCCATAATCTTACCCACTATATTATCCTTGAATTGATCTGCATTAATTACAAAGCTCTGGTCAATAATTTCAGGAGCATTATTCGAAAACGACATTGCAACACTCTTATATTCAAAAGCACCGATATCGGGTAATCCACTTAAGGAATTAAACATTAAATCGTATTTAAGTCCAACATCAACCCCTTTGTTAATTGCATTAACGGCAGTGCTTAATAACTGGTAGTTTTTAGTTGAAGGGCTTTTGAAGTAAGTACTTTGAGAAATGGTACTTAAAATAATATTATTCGAGCTGGTTGTAGCACTTGAAAGTGATTCGCAGAAATTATTTCTCACAACCTCATTCGTCGATCCGGATAAATCAACTGCCCCAATGATGGTATTGTTATAAATATTTACATTACTGGCGCAGGATGAAGTAGATGCGTTAAGTGCCTTGCCCTTATTTCCATAGAAAATATTGTAAACTATTGTTAGGTTTGTGCTTGATTGTGAAGATTTTGATAGCTCTATTCCATCGTTAGCGTTATTGATAAAGGAACAGTAACGGATTGTCCGGCTATCTCCACCATTTCGAAAATTGATACCATCAATGCTGTTCGATTCAAATCTGCAATTTTCTATTGTTGTTCCATTTATCTTAATATCGTAGCCATAAATCCCATATGGGTTATTTTTAAATAATACATTGTTGATCTTAAGATTTTTTAATTTACCATTATAAGTAACATCGGTTATTAAAAACATTCCTGCTTCTTTTGAGCCCGTGATAACTCCATCGGTTATAACATTATTAGGATATCTCACCTGTAAAGATCTTTGTGCTCCCACAAACCAGAAATGGCTGAGTGTGCTATAATAAGAAATACTATATCTGAAGTTCATACCTTTTCCAGGAATTACATCGCTGGTGGCTGACTTAATATTGTAAGCAGAAATACCACTACAGTCAGATTTAAGAATTGGACCTACACTTGCTGCCGATTCCAGATTAATCAATTCATGTTTATAGCTTATCAGGGTGTCGGCTGCCGTGCCAAAGAAAAAAATGTCGGCCAAATCGGCACCATAATCAATATGCATATTGCGGTTAAAATTGCAATTATAGAAGCCAAAATTGCTGCTTCTGGTATAGACCCGAAAAGCCATTGAAGGATAATTTTTTACATCAATATTATATACATAACAAAATTTTGAAGGTGCGGGTGTATTTTTAAATACAAAAGCTGTATTTCCCGAACCTAAACCTGTTCCGTCAAAGCTTGGGTTATTTCCCGAAGAATAAGCCGATAGTATTGTAGGGTGAAGGGCTGTTGCCTGAAATCCATAAATATCGTATTTTTTTCCAACTGGTTTATTACCTCGTTTAAAAAAATAGCCATATCCCGCTTTTACCGCTACATCCGAAAAATTGTTGTATGGATTTGCCCTGCTTCCGCTTTCTGAACCAGTATAATTATAATCAAAGAAAACGCAGTATTTATTTTCTTTAACACGAATTTCGCAGGTATCATCTTCAAATCCCAAACCAGAATCTCTGGTTCGGATAATTAAGTTGATAATAGTATCCTGCTGGATCACTTTATTGTAAATTTTACTTGCATCTGTAATAGTAATTAAACCAGTGGAACTATTAATTGAAAAAGCTGTTTTATAATTTGCTTGAATTCCATAACTGATCGAATTGCCACTTCTCCAGGTTACTGTTTTTTTCCAGTTACCTATGTGATCGCCATTTATAACATCTTCCGGAATTGCAAATTTTTGTTTGATAGACAATACATAAGTACTGTCGTAGCCTTGTGCAGTAATATTTTCAGTAATAAAAAACGATAAAAGAACCAATATTATTATCCCAACTTTTCTTTCCAATTTTCTCATAGCAATTTTCATATATTTGACGAATGATACATAATCAGTGATAAAAGATATGCTTGCATTGATTACGGGCACGAATTCGTTTTTAGTATATGGTTAGATATTTTCTATTTCTCTTATGCTAAAAGTTGTATAAATAAAATGGGAATAAAATTGGTTTTATTTACCGAAAGGCATTGTAATAACTACTTGAAAAATAGCTTTCTAAAAAATACGAATTGTGAGATTTTTAATTAAAATAGAAGGATTCTAAATTATATATCCCAAAGTAAAATAAAAGTAGGAGAGTGCAACTTTTGAAATTTGTGGTTTTTTTAATAGCAAAATATATTTCTGAAAAAGGAAAATTAAATTGATTGATAGTTGTAAATGGAGATTACGGGCTAACAAATAGATAATAAGGTTAAAAATCTTAGGTATTTATATGCTATTAAGGTTATTTTTTAAAATAAGGTTTTCTGTTTCTTAACTTGGATCATAAACCATATAATAACCTCACCCCTGTCTGCAACAGGCAGGCCCAGCCGCTACTCCCTTCGGTCGTGAGATCGCTTCGCTAAGTTCTCCTGAAAGAGAGGGGAGCGAGATTGTAAGGTTTTTAGGGGACCTAACTCATATTCTTCAGGCTGAAAGCCTGAGACATCGCAACCTTGGGTGAAACCCAAGGCTCTAAAAGCTCCCCACTTCCGTTCAGCCTGAAAGGCTGGGACAAAAGCCGGTATCGAACAGGCGGGTATAAACCCATATCACAGGCATACAGCCTATAAAAACAAATGGTATCTCTTTACAACAGGGCGTTGCCCTGTCCTTTGCTGTCTCAGGCTTTCAGCCTGAAAACACGTCAGGCGATAATTTTGCCAAAATAAAGTGTTTAACCCTTAACTCGCATGAATAATTCAGGTTAAAAACCTTATTCCTGTTTTAATTTAGACCATAATAGTAGGAAAATATATATTACTTTAACCTTATTCCCTTATTTTTAATGCTGTAATATCATCTTACATCGAACTGATGTTACATTAATATATGCTATACCTTTCTCCCTTGCCCTTACTCACGCTCATTCCTCCGATGCTCAATACCGGATCAACAATTTACAGATTTAATCCAACAATGCTCAAAATCTGTTTTTTAATGCATATGTCCTAACTGGAAAGGCAGTTGTTCTCTCAAGTGTGGCTCAGGCTTTCTCTTACAATGCTCAGGTATTAACCGGCAAAGCCAGTGTTGTTTCTGACGATGCTCAAGCTCCATCTGACAATGCTCAAGCTCCTACAAATAATGCTCAGATTATATCTGACTATGCTCAACCATCACCTGACGATGCTCAGGTTATATCAAACAATGCTCAGATTCAATCTGACAACATCCAGTAAAAAAATATTTCCGTTCAATCTGTTATAAACAGGCACATTCTATTGCAAATTAGCTTCTTACCATTCAGTTTTTCTTCGAATATTTGATTTTGTTTATTTAATTTTTTATGTTTGCTAAACAATCCAATTATGTATTACTAACTCAACATTTAAAAAAATGATTGAAACAAAAAAGCCAAAATGGGATAGTGGTGTTGCCGTTTCAAAAGGCAAGCAATCCATCTCCTTGTTCGAAACCTACAAAGACAATCTCTTTCCTCGTATACCCGTGGAAGAACACAATCAACACGCTGCAAATGTTTCGGAACTCGAAAAACGACTTTCCGGTCAGGGCACCAATCTGTCAGAACAAAAATCGAGCACATCAGCTCAGGACGATGCCATAAAAAAGATTAACCAGCGGGTTGTGAGTATCAGAAGCATTGTTATGAATACTAACAGCAACCTGGAACTGAAAAAGGCTTTCGGGGTGGGGAATAAACTCGTTCTTACTGTTAACGGCATGGCTGGTGCTGTCGATACAATTGTTACTGCTTACAAACAGAACACTGTTTGGAGTAATAATGCCGGTATTATCGAAAAAGACATTGAGGAACTTACTTCTTATGTTAATTTACTTTTTTCAGCCGACGGTCAACAGGAAAAAAATAAGTATGTCAGGAAATCGGGCACAATGGACAAAAATACTTTACAAAGGCTTGTTGAAAATGGTGTATCTAAAATTTCGGCCTTAGGTGTTCACGAGTTTGAATTATCAAATCCTTCAGTTGCAAAATTATTTGCCGATCTTATACCGGGTTCACCCTCAAAATCGAAAAAAGTAGCCGATAAAACAAAAGCTCAAGCGTAAGCTTAGGTTTATAAATGTTTTAATCCATGAAATCTGTTTCAGAGTTCATGGATTTTTTATTGAAATGAATTTTTACTGTTGCTATTTTTACTGTTCTTAAACATTATGAATTCCATGGTTGTTTATTATCAATTTAGAATCACTATTGTCCGGTAAAAATATTTAGATTACCTCCGGTGAGATCGCTTCGCTAAGTTCTTCGCTACGCCTGTCTGCTGCCAGGCAGGCTCTGAATGACAAGTCTTTTATTAGTTTTGAGTGAGGGGGGCTTCGTGGGCGGCTTTGCCGCTCACGAAGCCCCCCTCACTCACTCAAAATACTGATTGTCATTTCGAACGAAGTGAGAAATCTCAAACATAATAAGATTATCGGACAACAGTAATTTCAAATTTATAATCCCTAAAGAAAAGTAAAAGTTCAGACTAATCATATCCAAACGCACCAATCTCCAAATCCTTTCCTTTAGTAGCAATGGCTGGCTCAACATTTTTTTTAATGGTCAATATTGAAGTGGGCTTCAATCTGAAATCATATTTTATAGGATCTCTGAAAATTTGAGAAATTGATGCTGAGTCAAGCACGAAATTATTTATGGATTCGAAATTCCCTCTTGTGAACAAATAAAAATTGTTTATTACACTTGAATTAACTGTGCCCGATAAATCAAGGGTTCCTATAATTGTATTGTTAACGATTTTTAAATTTTCAGCACAATACCTGTTTGAAGCATTAATCGCCTTGCCTTTATTTCCAACAAATAAATTTTGCGATATCAATAAATTGGTACTCTTCTGCGAATGGTAATCCAATTGTATACCATCGCTCTTATTGTTAATAAATGTACAATAGCGAATGGTGCGATCAATTCCTCCGTTTTTGAAATATATTCCATCATTTTTATTGGAATCGAAATAACAGTTTTCAATGGTTGTATTATTAATTTTGTTGTTATACGATAAAATACCATAATCATTATCCCGGAATAAAACATTAGATATCTGAAGAAAATCAGGCTTTCCGTTATATTTTTCGTCTGTTACCAGAAACATTCCAGCATTTGCCGAACCTGTAATTATTCCATCAATAATTTTTACGAATGGATATCGTACCTGAAGAGATCTTCCTCCACCTTTAAACCAAAAATGTGATAAACTGGAATAGTAAGAAATAGCAAATCTAAAATTTGAGGCTTTATCAGTAATTGGATTAGCAGTTGCCGATTTAATATTGTAAGCTGTAACTCCGCTTGCATCTGATTTTACAATTGGGCCCCAGCTACCCGTAGATTCTAAATTTATAAGTTCGTGATGCCAGTTTATCAAGGTATCGTTGGCATCGCCGAAAAAATAAATATCTCCCAAATCGTATTTATAATCAACATTTACATTGTTATAAAAATTGCTGTTATATATACCAAAACTCCTACTCTTCGTGCTTATCCTGAAAGCTATAGCCGGATAATTTGAAACGTCGATATTATAAATTCTGCAATATTGAGGTGGAAGGGGCGCATTTTTGAACTCAAATGCTTCAATTCCTGCAGCTAATCCTGTTCCATCAAAAACAGGATTGTTGCCTGATGAATAAGCTCCAATAATGGTGGGATTTTTTTCCGAAGCCGTAAATCCTCCAATATCGTAAAATTGCTTATGTGCTTTATTGCCTCTTTTAATAAAATAAGCAAAGCCGGCTTCTATTTTCGTATCCGCTAAATTACTATATGGCTCCGGGCGTGATCCTTGTCCCTTAGAGGTAGCATTATAATCAATAAACTTACAATACTTGTTTTTTTTTACCCAAATCTCACAGGTATCTTCTTCGGAATATAACTCCGAATCGGTGCTCCGGATAATAAGATTTATAACAGTATCTCTTCGATAAATTTTGCCTTTTATTTTATTTGCATTTGCAACAGTAATTAATCCTGTAGTTCTGTTAATTAAAAATGCAGCTTTGAAATTGGATACAATTGAGTAATTAACTGTGTTCCCGCTTCGCCAGGTATAAGTCTTTTTCCATATACCAACATAATCGGCATTAATAACATTTTCGGGTATTGCAAACTTTTGTTTAATGGACAGAACATAAGTACTATCGTAACCAAAGGCTGCTATTTTATTGTTTCCAAAAGCAATTACCGGTAATAAAATGGTACAAAGGAGTAGTAACGATTTCATTTTCTGAAGATAAATTAACGAAATTCAAGGAGTATATAAAACAAATAAACAACACTATATGTTTCTTGTTAGTTATAAAGAAGTTTTAGTGGAATTCAAATTTGACTCTCTTTGTAGTAAATCAAAACTTTATAATAAGTACTTTTTATAAAACCTTAATGAAGATAATTATTAATGCTGATGATTTTGGCCGCTCTGAGAATGTCAATAAAGCGATATTAAATCTGCACCTTAAAGGAGTTTTATCCAGTGCTACACTTATGGCTAATGGCGAGTCGTTCTACGATGCGGTGAGAATTTCAAGTAATAATCCGAAATTAGGAATTGGTGTACATCTTTGTCTCGATGGACCTTTTAATATTGGGAATAATTACAATTCCATAATAGATAAAACTACTGGTCATTTTTATAATAATCATCAGGTTATTTCAAAACTGAAAAGATTTGATGTTAATCGTGAAGAAATTTTTAAAGAATATTGCCTTCAGATAGAGAAGGTTTTGGATCATAAAATAAAGGTAACACATTTGGATCATCATCACCATTTACATTTATATTTACCAGCGTTACTTTCTATAATTAAAGCATCTAAAAAGTATAAGATTCCTCATATCAGAACCCAGAAACTAATTTCCAGGGTTTCTAAAGGTTTGGTAAATAAATTAGTCCGAAATATACATCATTCCTACCTTAACTTAAATGTATCCACTACCGATGCCTATTTTGAAACGGGTTTAAAAAGTGAAAAAGATTTCGATTCGGAATATAAACGATTGGTTGATCTGTTTAAGTCGCCTGTGAGTGCTGTTGAAATAGTCCTTCATCCAATAAGTGAAAACGACCCTGAGACTTTGTTCTACAGTTCAGAATTGGTGAGGTCACTTTTGCATCAGCAGAGTATAGTTAATTATGGCACTTTAAAATAGTGGTCAAATACACTGATTCTTTCAAAGCTGATATTTAATTTCAGTTCATGCCAAAACATTAAGGATTCAAAATGCTTTTAGCGCCTTTCATCAATTAAAAACCAAAAAACACTTGGGTTTCTTTTTAAGGGTAAACAACAACTAAAATCCATTGTTATTATAACTGATACATTTTAAGATTTATGGAGGTTAAATATTTAATCAACACAATGACCGCATGGGAAGAACCGCCAAGAGCAAGACACCAGGTTACTTCTGCTTTAGCCAAAAAACACAAAGTCGCTTTTGTTGCTTCAAATAAAATTGGTTGGCCACGGGTTGAAATTTCAACTTTGAATAATATTGTTCTTGTTCAACCTTACTTTCCGGTTAACCTTAAGATTCGATATAGGTTACCTATTGTTAACGAAACATATCAATATTGGTTGTTTAGTAAGTTAAGGAAAAAGTTTAACCGGGTTGACGTTGTTAATTTTGACTTTTCGGCTTATCTGATTCACAAGTTTTTTAAGAAAGTATATTTTTATTGTAACGACAATTTTACTGCAATTAGTAAAAAGATTAACAACTCATTAATCTATAAATATCATATCTATTGTGAACGGAACATGGCATCAAAAGCCAGTTTATGTATTGGTACCTCGCCTATAATATTGGAAAAACTAAAGCCCAAAAATATTAATTCGCATTTAATTCTCCTGGGCGGCCCTGACATTAGTGAATTTGATGTTAAGCCAGCGCCAAAAAGAGAAGCTGTTAAGACTATACATTTAGGCCTGGTTGGTTTCATAAAGAATTATAATCTTTCGTACAAACTTATCAATTCTATTCTTGAACAGATTAATTGCCAAATAACCTTAATTGGACCGGTTGAGGAAGGTTTTTTAAAGAATATAAAAGATAAAAACCGGATAATCTTAAAGGGCGTTTTAACGGGACAACAGCTAATAGAGGAAGTGAATAAGTTTGATGTAGCCATTGCTCCATATGCTGATAGTAAAATAAATGAAGGCGGCATTCCAAATAAGCTACTTATTTATTTGGCACTTGGTAAGCCCGTTGTGGTTACAGAGCTAATGAGTCTGAAACAAATCTCCTTACCAGAAAATCTGATTTACCTGGTTAAAGAAAATGATGATTTTCCCAAACTTATAATAAAAGCTCATGCCGAAAATAGTGATGATCTAATAAGTAAACGTATCAATTATGCTCGTGAGAATACCTGGGATATTAGAATTGATGAGTTTTTGGATTTGGTAAGAACAAATTCACTAGTACAATAGTTTTTAAGTGGTATTTATATGATTAAACAGGAATATTCAATATAGCTGAGTTATACATTAAAGCCTTGTAATATATATTTCATGAAACAACTTATACAAAACTTCAAATCGGGCGAACTTTATGTTGACGAATTACCTTACCCTGCCATAAGTGAAGGATTTGTACTGGTGGCCAACCGGTTTTCGTTAATTAGTGCCGGTACCGAAAAAACCACTGTTAGTACAGCCCAGGCCAGTCTTTTGGGTAAGGCAAAAAAGCGCCCCGATTTGGTAAAACAGGTAATTCAAAACTATAAAAAAGAAGGTTTTAAAGCTACTTACGAGAAAATAAAGACCAAACTCGATTCGCTCAAAGCTTTGGGTTATAGCAGTGCCGGTGTTGTACTGGCATCAATGGATACTTTAAATAAATTTCAACCTGGCGATTTGGTTGCCTGCGCTGGGCTGGGTTATGCTTCTCATGCCGAAATTATCAGCGTTCCTCAGAATCTGGTTGCTAAAGTTCCCGAAATGGTTAGCGCCGAAGATGCCTGTTATACTACCGTGGGGGCTATTGCATTGCAAGGTATAAGGCAAGCCGATCCTAAACTGGGCGAAAATATTTGTGTTATTGGACTGGGGTTGTTGGGCCAAATTACCTGTCAGCTTTTACGAGCCAACGGGTGTAATGTATTTGGTATCGACGTTTCTCCAAAAATGATAAAATTAGCCAACGAAACCCATGTTGCAACAGCTGCTTCGAGATCCGATCCCAATCTGATGGCCGCACTTGATAATTTTACTCATGGTAATGGCTTCGACAAAGTAATTATTACTGCTGCCGGGCAAACAAACGATCCCGTGGAACTTTCGGGACAAATTTTAAGAAGAAAAGGAGTGGTGGTAGTGGTGGGTGCTGTTAAGATGGACATTCCCCGTGAGCCCGATTTTTATAAAAAAGAACTTGAACTTAAGCTTTCCTGTTCCTATGGCCCTGGCAGATACGATGTAACCTATGAGGAAGAAGGTATCGACTACCCTTATGCTTATGTACGGTGGACTGAGCAAAGAAATATGGAAGCTTTTCTTCAGTTGATAGCAAATAAATCGATCAATCTTAAGCCGCTTACAACCCACATTTTCGATATTGCCGAATCGGTTAAAGCTTACGATTTGATATTGGGCAAGGTAAACGAGCCTTATATTGGAATCCTTTTAAAATATCCTGCCGATGTTTCGGCAAAGGCGGCCTACGTAAAGGTTAATTCAAAAGAAATTAAAAAGATAAATGCTGGCTTTATCGGTGCCGGAAGTTTTGCCCAATCGTATCTTATCCCTAATGTGCGATTAAATGGATCGCTCGATACCGTTGTCACACGCAATGGCCTGAATTCGAAAAATGTAGCCCAAAAATTTGGCTTTAATAAGGCTTCATCCGAGCCTGCTGCTATTCTTAATAATAGTGCCATAAATACTGTTTTTATAGCAACCCGGCACGATACGCATGCACAGTTTGTAATAGAAGGTTTAAAAAGCGATAAGGCTGTTTTTGTTGAAAAACCTCTTGCTTTAAATATCGATGAGCTTAATGAAATAATTCAAGCCTACCAGCAAAGTAAGCAACAAGCTTTAATGGTTGGCTTTAACCGGCGGTTTGCCGATATTAGTGTTATAGCTAAAAAGGAATTTAAAAATATTGGAGAACCTTTAGTGATGAATTTCAGGGTTAACGCTGGTTTTATTCCAAAGGACCATTGGACACAAACCAGCGCCGGTGGCGGCCGCATTCTGGGAGAGGTTTGCCATTTTATCGATTTAATGCAATTTTTTACCGATGCCGATCCTGTTAAAGTTTTTGCCACCAGCATTGAAGCGTCGAGCGCCAAAATTAAAAATGAAGATAATATAGCTGTAAGTGTAAAATTCTCCGATGGCTCGGTTGGTAACCTTGTTTATACCGCCAATGGCGACAAGGCACTTCCCAAGGAACGGTTTGAAATATTCGGGGGGAATACAGTTTTTATTATCGACGATTTTAATAAAGGGTCGCTTTACCGTAACAACTCCGATAAACATTTTAAAACATCGGGAAAAGGTCACAAGCAGGAAGTTGAATTATTTATAAAGGCAGTTGAAAACGGAGCCGAAATGCCCATTTCGTTTGAATCGATTTGCCTTACCACTTTAACAACTTTTAAAATTGTTGAATCTTTATATACAGGATTGCCTCAGGAAATTGAACTATAG
>JBBQEI010000008.1:0-101447 GCA_038320545.1 Bacteroidales bacterium | reverse complement strand
TCTTTCATTTCCTTCATTCTTTCATTTCCTTCATTCCTTCATTCCTTCATTTCCTTCATTCTTTAATTCTTTTTATTCATAGAAGTATATTTTACTATGTAATTATTTAAGTAATGTATTTAATGAAATAATGAAAGAATGAAGGAAATGAAAGAATGAAGGAAATGAAGGAATGAAGGAAATGAAGGAAATGAAGGAAATGAAGGAATGAAGGAAATGAAGGGAATGAAGGAAATGAAGGGAATGAAGGAATGAAGGAAATGAAGGAAGGCAAGACCTTACCATTTGCTATTATATCCACTTCTTTGTTCAACTACGATGAAATTCTTTCCTGTAGATTGATATATAGCCTGTAAATCCGGTTATTTTTAGTTTCCGGGAGAAAGTATACTACTAAATCGTTGTTATAATCGTCCCTGGCAATAAGAGCCAATCAGTCCAATCTTGTCAACAAAATTATTTTCCCGGAAATATTGCTTGTTGTCCGACAGGTACTTTAGTATGTCTTGTTTACTCAGCATTGTAATAGATTGTTTAGAACATCAATTTGTGAAAAATTAATCATGGCATTTGCCATAAAGAAAACTGTAAGTACAGTAAAACGAAGTTTTCTAAGTCAAACTTAAATCAAATGAACGATAAAACAAAGTGCTTTAGAAGCAAATTCATTCATTAACTGGATTGGTGCTGGCTGAATAAAACGATATGGTTCCGGTATTACCCGAATAAATTGGGCTCAGTCTTGGCCATGTGTTGTTGGGAAAGCTGCAACTTGAGCTTGACGATAAAGGCCGCCTGGCTCAAACAGGAATATACCTCATTTATACAGAATTTCACCATCCAACCGGCGAAATTAAGCAGTTCAAAAACACCTGTATTTTGGGTGGTGATATGAATCGTTAAAGTGAAGTAATCAGATGCTTTAGTAACTGTGTCATCTGAGGTTCAGCTTTGCAAGCAGCATCTAAAACATCCTGCAATGTCACATGTTTTATTTTACCGGGAACTCCCAAATCGGTTATTATAGAAACTGCAAAACATTTCAGGTTCATATGCCTTGCTACAATTACTTCAGGAACTGTAGACATGCCAACCGTGTCAGCTCCAATGATCCGCAAATAGGCATATTCTTTGGGAGTTTCCAATGAGGGCCCGCTAACTGCTACATAGCAGCCTTTCTGAATTTTAATATTTAACGACGATGCCAGCATCAATGCCTTATCGATGAGTGTTTTGTCATAAGGGGCGCTCATGTCTGGAAACCTGGGACCCAGCTCATCGTAATTCATTCCAATTAATGGGTTTGGAAGCAAATTAATATGATCGTCAGTAATCATAATATCACCTACTTCATAATCGGGGTTTAATCCGCCGCTGGCATTAGATAAAAACAAAGCCTTAATGCCAAGTAGTTTCATAACCCTAACCGGGAAGGTAACTTGTTGTATTGTATAACCTTCATAAAAATGAAAGCGACCTTGCATCGCAACAACTTTTTTATTTCCTAATATTCCGAAAATAAGCTTTCCATGATGGCTTTCAACTGTAGAAACCGGGAAATTAGGTATATCCTCGTAAGGTAAAGTATATTTTACCTCCATTTCTTTCACCAGCCCGCCAAGTCCTGTCCCCAGTATTATTCCATATTCAGGTGTAAACGTGACTTTACTTTTGATATAGGATACTGTTTCGGTTATTGTTTGTAACATAATGGAAAATATATTTATTGAAAAGGTCGGCTTCACCGGCATGAAATGAAATTTTTATAGGTATGTAATACCATTTGTTTGAATCCAAAATTACGGAAGCAAATTCCTTAAGTCTGGCAACATCTTTTTCAGTAGTAATTACAATTTTATTTTCACCTGGCAATAAAGCAAGTTCTTCCTGAATGTTTTTAAGATCGTCGTTTGTAAAATAATGATGATCGGGAAACAGCAATGTTTTAATATTTTTTGAATATTTCTCCAATTCAGTAATCAGGGGTTTGGGATTTGCAATACCTGCAACCAGCAGAATACTGTAATGTTCCTTGGCTATTTTTTCAAAAGTAATAGGAATTGGTTCATCTAAAAACGTCTGGGGTTCCTTATAAACTATTGATGTAAAAAAAGCATGCTGGTTAGGCATGAGCCGAAGCTTATGGAATATATTCCTTTTATCAATTGCCTGAACTACTTCAGGAGATTTGGATATTATTACAATATTAGCCCTGAACCGCTCCACAGAAGATTCCCTCAACCAGCCATATGGCATTATATGATCACGATGCAAAGGCCTGTTATAATCGATTAGAAGAATAGAAATTCCTGGTTTTACATAACGATGCTGAAAGGCATCGTCGAGTAATACAATATCCAGGTCTGGAACAGCCTGAATCAGTTTGTCAATTCCTCTGGAGCGGTTAGAGTCGACTGCTACAGTTATCTGAGGATATTTTTCTTTGAGCTGCCAAGGTTCGTCACCGATATAACTTACAGGAGTGTTTTCATTAGCAACAATAAATCCTTTTGTTTTTCTTTTATACCCGCGGCTTAAAACAGCAATTTTATATTCTTTTGATAATAAATCAATTAAATATTCAATGTGAGGTGTTTTTCCGGTTCCACCTACTGTTATATTTCCCACTGATATAACCGGAATGTGAAATTCTCTCGATCTTATAAGATGAAAATCGAATAACTTATTTCGGGCTGAAACAACTATGCTGTATAGAAGTCCTAAAGGATACAATAATATTTTTATATAAAAAGGCGCTTTATCTCCCATATTAATGTAATTCAATTTTATAGGGTAATCTGGCCTGAACTCCTGAGCTGGATAGTATTTTATCGAGTTCTTTCATTAGTAAAGAATATTGGTATGTTTCATTATTTATCATCATTTGCCGGGCTTTTGCACTAAACCCTTCTATCAGGCTTTGAAAAGGGTCTTCGAGTACAGGAAGTTCTACAATCCGGTAATCTTTTAACTTAGCTTTTGAAACTGCAATTTCCAAAGCTTTATCAATTCCTCCAATTACGTCAACTAATCCTAATCTTAATGCATCGGTTGCATTCCAAACTCTTCCCTGGCCTATCGAATCAACCTGTGCTTTTGTTATTCCTCTGCCTTCGGCAACATGTGAGATAAACTGATCGTAAATTTCTTCTATCTGAAGCATTAATACTTCTTTCTCTTCAGCAGTCATAGCCCGCGAAATAGAACCGAAGTCGGAATGTTTATTAGTTTTAGCAACATCGAAAGTTACACCTAGTTTATTCTGAAAAAACTTGCTGGTGTTAAATGTCAGACCGAAAACGCCAATTGATCCTGTAATAGTATTGGTATCTGCAACAATAGTGTCGGCAGGACTAACAATATAATATCCACCCGATGCGGCAACATCACCAAGTGAAGCAATAACCGGTTTAACTTTTTGCGCCAATTTAACTTCACGCCAGATAATTTCAGAAGCCAGAGCGCTTCCTCCGGGAGAATTAACCCTTAGAACAATTGCTTTTATGGAGCTGTCGTTTCTTGCTTTGCGAATAGCTTCGGCAGTAGTTTTCGACCCAACGGTATTTGCATCGCCTTCACCCGGCATTATATCGCCCGAAGCGTAAACAATCGCTATTTTATTTTTTGATAATCCCGATGATGTCTTAGCTTTTGGTGTCTTTACATAATCGTTGATCGAAAGAAAATTTATATTTTTCTCATTCTTCACCCCTGATAATTTTGCCAGTTCAGTTAAAATTTCGTCTTCATATTTTAAACCATCGACTAATTTATTGGACAGGGCAGAAGATGCATTTCTTACTGTAAGATTATCAGCGAGTTCATTGAGTTTTGCAACCGATATTTTACGCTGTTCCGAAATGCCTTTTAAAACATGGTTCCATATTCCAGCCAGCAGCGCATTCATTTGTTCACGGTTGGCATCGCTCATTTTATCGTTAGTGTATGGCTCTACAGCACTTTTATATTTTCCGTGACGTAGTATTTCAGGTTCAATATCTAATTTTTCGAAGGTGCCTTTCAAAAAAGTAATCTCTGAACGCATTCCAACCAATGGAAGGTATCCTGATGGATTCAGATATATTTTATCGGATACTGAAGCCAAATAATAACTGCTTTGTGTATAGACTTCGGAATAGCTGATAATAAATTTCTTCGATTTTTTAAAATCGAGTAATGCTGACCGTATTTCTTCAATTGTTGCCAGTCCGGAAGGAATTATTGAAAGATCGAGATAAATACCTTTGATATTGTTATCGGTTTTAGCTTTATCAATATAATCAATAATATCTTTTATTCCTAAATTAGTACTAGGGCGTAATGTTTGAAAGTCAAAATTCTGAAATGGATTTTTTGAACTTCGTTCAGTAATAGGCTTGGTGAATTCTAACTTCAGCAAAGAATTAGATTCAACTGTTACTGTTTTCTCGGCCGAAGATATTAGAACTCCAATGAATCCTAAGAATATGAAAAATAAGATAAATGAAGAAATGAATATACCAACTATTGTGGCAAGCGTGTATTTCAAGAAGCTTTTCATGAATTAATATTTTAAGATGGATCAGTTTTAGTAATAAAACCATTGCAACAAAGTACAATAATTTTGTTATAAAAATAGTCAATTTCTTTTTTCACCTTTACAATAGGTTAAAATAGTTTGGATATATATTATGGCTTTGACATTTTTATCGATAGGAAGTAATTTAGGGGATCGGGTTTTTAATCTTGAAAGGGCTTTGTTAGCAGTAGAATCCGAATTTGGGCACATATTGTCAAGGTCGGCGATTTATGAAAGTCAATCATGGGGTTACGAAGGTCAAAATTTCCTGAATATGGTTGTTCATGTTGAAACATTTAAAAATCCAATAGAAGTCCTTCAAGCGATTAGACAAATTGAAACCAGTATGGGAAGGATAAAAACTTCCGGAAATTACGCCGATCGGCCCATTGATCTTGATATTCTTTTTTATAATCATGAAATATTTAAGTCGGAACAACTTTCAATACCCCATCCGCATTTACAAAACCGGTTATTTGTACTTGTTCCATTGATGGACATTGATCCTGATTTTACTCACCCATTGCTGGGATTAACAATTCGGGAACTTACAGATATTTGTCAGGATAAAGGATGGATTAGGGAATTTGGAGAAATTAAATAATCGGAGGTTTAGAGCCAAATGCTAAATCGCCAACATCGCCAATCCCCGGAACAACAAACGAACGCACAGTAAGTTCTGCATCTAGTGCGCCTAACCAAATGGTGACATTCTGAGCGGAGTATCTTTTTCTGATTGATTCTATTCCTTCTTTACTTCCAACCAGTGAAACAAAATGGGTATGTCGCGGAACTCCATTTTGAAGTAAAGCCTGATAGGCCATCATAATTGACGATCCGGATGCGATGATGGCATCAATTAAAATGAGCGTTTTTCCTTCGAGATCGGGACAGGAGACATATTCGGGTTTTAATTTAACATTGCCATCTTTTTCAGGATTGCGATAAATTGAAACAAAACCATTATCAGCTTTATCATAGAAACGGGTCATTCCCTGATGAATAGGTAATCCTGCCCTCATAATGGAAACAATTACCGGGTTTTCGTTTAAAATGCTTTCTTCGGCAATACCAAGCGGCGTGTTTACTTCTTTAGCTGAATAATTTAAATTTTTACTTATTTCATAGGCAAAAATAGAGCCCATTCTTTCGAGGTTATGCCGGAACCGCAAACTGTCTGTTTGGATTTTTGAATCGCGTACCTCAGAAAGGTATTGATTAAAAAGAGAGTTTTGTTTATTTAAAATGTTCATGCCACAAAAGGTTTAAGATACCATGGTAACTGATTCCTGTAATAATAAAAGCTTGCAGACTTTTTAGCTCCGATTTTTTCCAGCAAGGACACCAATCTTGAATTTTCATTTATTTCGAAATGTAAAATTAGATTTTTTTCTGAGTTATTACGGATAAAATCGTCGATAAGAAAAAAGAGCGCAGGGAGTTGCAGTTTATTATTATTCAACAGCAAGAAAACAAGAACCGCTTTTTGATGCGACCAAACAAAAAAACCTATTGCCAGCAGCGTATTGTTATCGCCATAAATTCCACACATTTGGCCCATCTTATTATTAATGGCTGCCGCAACAAGTAACTGCATTGTTATAAGTTCTTCGGGGTGAAAATACTTATCCAGAATGGACTTATCCTGTTCGAAAGTGATTATCGATTCCACAGAAATTCGTGGTGCAATAGTGAATTTTAATTTTTCGGTTGTTTTTAAGATTTCAGTTAATGATGAAGGATAGATTTCTCTTAATTTTTCATATGGTTTAATAAGATCGAGATCGAAAAAAACATACTTATTTGAAGTTCGGAGTGAATTTGACAGTTTGTTGTGTTTATTGAGTTTAAGATTAACATACCTGAATATTATCGGGATTGAATTAATAAAATTCGATATTTTATTTTCACTAAGCGTAGTAGTAGAGTAGATCCCTAATTGTCCGGCAAACTTTGGTTGGGTGATAATTTCTTTTCCTGCAAAACGGGTTTGGGGCAGTGGCATCACTCTTTCATAATCATTTTCGACCAAAGCGTCCCAATTATCTGAAACAATGTTTAAATACCACGAATAAGCATAGATATTCCCGTTAAATGCTTTTTTAATGCATTTGTCCCATTTTTTAAAATCGATATTTTCGTTGGGTATGTAATTTATTGCCAAAACGATTTTTTTATACAATTTACAAAAAATCAATAAGTAAGCTTTTGAAATTATAAACAAATCCTAAATCAATGTCGTTTAGTTTAGGAATATACACTTCGACTCCGCTCAGTGTGACTCCGCTCAGTGTGACAATAATACCAGTTCGTCAGACTGAGCGGAGTCGAAGCCTACTTCTTACTAAACGATATTGAATCCTAAATCTTTTAAATAAAATATAACAGATAGTAGTGTAGTAAGTTTAGTTCTTTTTTAAATAGCCCCTTCATCGGCAAAACTATAATAGTTTTTTTCACAAACTATGATGTGATCAAGCACAGCTATATCCATGAGTTTGGCAGCTTCTTTGGCTTTTTCGGTAATTGAAATGTCGTTTCCGCTTGGTTTATTATTTCCTGAAGGATGATTGTGGCACAAAATTATTGATGATGCCAGTTTTTCAATAGCCGGTTTAAGTATTAACCTTATATCGATTACAGTGCCACTTACACCGCCCTGGCTTACCCTGAGTTTTTCGAGTATCCTGTTGGAGCGGTTCAGTAATAAAACCCAAAATTCTTCATGTGGAATGTCTGCCAATATGGGTTGAAATATTTCAAATACATCATTGCTCGATTGTATCTGTTGTTTTTCCAGTGCATCATCTTTTTTTCGGCGTCTCCCAAGTTCAAGCGCTGCAATAATGCTAATTGCTTTAGCTTCGCCAATTCCCTTAAATTTTTGAAGATCGGAAATTGTTAATTTCCCTAATTCATTCAAATTATTCCGGGCTGTTTGGAGAATTCTACGGGATAATTCAACCGCCGACTCATCAGAATTTCCGGAACCAATAATAATGGCAATTAATTCGGCATCGGTGAGCGACATGTTGCCTTTGGCAAGTAGTTTTTCCCGCGGACGGTCTTCTTCAGCCCAATCTTTAATTTTTAATATCATTGTTGGTAAATTGCTTCAAACCAAAAATATAAATAAAGTTTGAATACACAAGTTAATTGGTTGGTTAAATAGATAAAGGAACCAAAGCTGAAGAGATAGGGTGTAGACATCCACAATCGATTGAAATCTATCTGTACCCCCAAAAACGAAAAGCCCTTGCACAAAGTGCAAGGGCTGACATTTTAAAATTAAAATATCTTTAAGCTAAGCCGTTAATATGCTTTGCCAAACTTGATTTTAAGTTTGATGCTTTATTTTTATGAATTACATTTTTCTTAGCAAGTTTATCAAGCATGGCCGATACCTTAGGCAAAAGCTCAACAGCCTCGTTCTTTATTGTTGAAGAACGCAATTCTTTAACCGCATTACGTGTTGTTCTTGCATAATAACGGTTTTCCAACCGGCGGGTTTCGTTCTGTCTTAATGCTTTCTCTGATGAATGATGATTTGCCATTTTTCCAACTACTATTTGTTAAAATTGAGGACGCAAAAATAAGCATCTTTTCAAATAAAAAAAACTATTGCTTTGTTTTATTCACTTGTTTCAAACATTTTTTTTAATTCTTTTCCAATTTTGCCTTCAGCTTGCAAAACTAGGTGGTCGTTTAATTTTTGTGCCATTCGGTATCCACCTTTATTAAGTTTCACCCGTGCACTCTTTTCGAACTGTATTCCGGGAAATGCCAATTGAGTATATTCTGCCTGCTGGGAACTGTTTTCAAAAGTGATGAGGGAAATTACCGGTTCTTTTTTATTATCCGCAGGAAGCATCCACATTGAAAAATCGGAAATATTTTCAAGGTAATTTAATGCCTTAGGATAAACATTTCCTAAAGCAATTTTCCCATTTATGAAAATCAGTTGTTGGTTCTTTAGCCTGAAATTCTGAATGTCGGGAATCTGAATTTCTTTTTCACCAATGGAATTTGAAAATTTGGATGCAATTTCTAACGATATCTGTTGGACACTTAAGTCGCCGGTTTGGTTAATGAGTGATATATAATAATTTCCCTGCGCAAGTTGAACCTGATAATTGTTGATGCAATGGCTTCCTTTAATTTCAGGACAGAATTTGCATTTGTGCCGTTGAATTGAGAAAATTCCAAAAGCTGCCAGGCTGTCTTTCATTTTATAGATTTCACATTTAATAACGGCACCCTTGTAATTAATCTCTTCAACTAATAAGCCTGTAAAGCCGTATTCGAGATACAGGTCAGCTCCTCCGTCCATATATCCCCAAAGGGAATTTCCATCGTAGTAATTGCTGTATACAATGTGGTAATTCTCAAGCCCAATTTTTTGAACATTTAAAACAGCAGGTTGAGCTTCTGTTTTAAGGAACGAAATAAGCAGAAGGCCTATAAAATATTGGAATTTCACGCGAGTTTAATTTTTTTATGATCTATTTTTTTGATATCGGCCACACCAAGTTCTAATCTTTCAGCCATTTCCAAAAATGCTCTGCCACGTGGCGATTCTTCTTTCTGGATATTTTCTTCAACTCGTTTTTTGTAAATAATTTCATAACCAATGCGGTCTACCGCAACAGGATCAGTTCCAATGAGAACTGTGTTGAAATTGGTAATGAACTGAGGGTTAGCTGCCGGTCCGCCCTGATAACATCCTATTAATCCATCAACAATGTTTAGTACAACTTTATCCCTGATTGGAGGAAAAGCACATACTTCAGCACAGGTATCGGCCCAAAGCTGATCGTGCAGCCGGCCGGTATTTGATATAGCTCCATAAGCCAGATTTTTCAGGCACAGGGTAACAGAAGCTCCGGCATTTTTCAGGATTGGAATATTGATAATTTTATCTGCCATTTCAGTGCAAATCTTACTAAAGTAGGAGTTCTTTCCTTCGTTAATCATGTATGGAAGTGTCTCCGCATCGTATTTTCCTTCCACATCTGCCCAATAATACCAGTTTTTATCAATTCTTTCTTCGCCATAAAGTTTTCCTGTCTCATCTGTAAAGGAGCCTTTATCGTCCTTACATTCGGTACCGGTTATTTTAATGCCGGGAAAATTTTCAGCAGTAAAGCCTGCTTCGGAAAGTTCAAATTCGCGACGGTCCCAAATCATTATGTCATTTTTATCGATTCCGGATTTCTCTAACTGACTGATTACTGCTTTTACAATTTCAATACTGGTAGATAGTTCCTTTCCTGCTACCGGATTTACTTTGAGACCTATTTTTTCGCCAGGTTTTACAAACATGGCCCAGGCTTTTTCAATTTTTTTAGTGCCTGTAAGTTCCAGCATACCTTTAGTGAGCATCTGGTTAACTGCCTCTAACGAGATCTTTTTTTCGTTTACGCTGTTTGCATGAAAAATTTCGGTTACTTTTCCCGGGAACAATCCTGGCATGGAACTGGTATTTCGCGCATATTTTAATGCATCGGCAATATTAGTGGCAGGTTTGGCAAATCCACTTAATGATATAGCTGAACTGTACCCGGTAGCAATAACAGCTCCTAAGCCGGTAATGACCGACGATTTAACAAAGTTTCGGCGTGTTAAACCAGAATTACTTTTATTCATAAGCTTTGGTTAAAGTTGGCAGAAAGTTAAGAAATTTATAGTTATTCGTATTAGGTTCCTGTTTATATGATATCAGGGTACAATTATTTCATTTGTTTTATTTTAACTTCTGTTTGGGGTTGAGATTTCATCAGTATTTTAAGTGTATCTACATTGCTTTCACCGTAATGATATGGGTATAATATTTTAGGTTTGAACATGTCAACAGCTTTAACAACCTGTTCGGGCAACATCGTATAAGGCTGATTCATTGGTAAGAAAGCAATGTAGATGTTTTTTAAAAATGCCATCTCAGGAATATCTTCGGTGTCTCCTGCTATATAAACTCTGCGGTTGCCAAAATTAAGTACATAACCATTGTCTCTGCCTGTCGGATGGAATTTTTCCCTTTCACGTGTAAGATTATATGCAGGGACGGCTTCTATCTTAATTCCCTGAATAATTTTAGTATCGCCATTCTTCATCACTTCACCCAGCATATTTGTTTCGTATATTTCACCATTTACAACTAAAGAAGTTTTCTTTGTCATAATCTGATTGATTGCTGCAGTGTCGTAATGATCGCCATGCTGATGGGTAATAAGAATAATGTCAGCTTTGGATAATTTGGAATAATCGGTTAATTTGGCCCATGGATCAACATGTATAATCTTTCCATTAAAATCGAACATTAATGTCCCATGTCCGACAAAATATATTTTTAATGTTCCTTTGGAAGTATTATAAACATCGGGATCGAAAGTTTGTGCATTTATTGAGATTATCATAGGTAAGAGAAAAGAAAAAAAAAGTATTAGATTTTTCATGTTTTTTATTTTTAAGTAAAGTTATATTTTCTTTAAAAAACAGGAACTTATTTGTTAAAAAACAATAGTGAACCCAAACTGTTAGAATATCGTTCTGTTTTTTCACTTTTAACCTAAAATCTCAGTATATGAAAATAATAGCTTTGGGTTCTCAAGTTATTCATGCCTCGCAACTAGGGTTAGGTTGTATGGGTATGAGCGATTTTTATGGAAGAAGAAACGACATGGAATCGATTAGACCATAGACATCGGTAAAAGAAAAAACGCAAGAGTGTATTGAAGAATGAACTTTTAATAATAAATTTTTGCATCCTTGTGCTTTTGTATATTCACAAAAGTTACTAAATTGCAGGGAACAAATCATTAAAGAATCCAATTTTTAAGTCTTAACTTTTATTTTCTAAAACCTAGGTTTATGGCAAACAAATCACCTGTAAAAGAAAAAACTAAAAAAGAACCTGAAAAGACGCTCAAAGAAAAAAGAGCGGCCAAAAAAGAAAAAAGGGAAAATAAAAGATGATTACACATCCTCTTTTATTTTGAATACTTCTAAGATTTAATTAAAAAAGCCTGTCAGTTTTCCTGACAGGCTTTTTTATTTTTGAATCAATGTTGTTTAGTTTAGGAATAATTAATCCATACTTCGACTCCGCTCACTTCGACTGCGCTCAGTGTGACAATAATACCGGTTTGTCAGCCTAAGCGGAGTGGAAGCCTACGTATTAACTAAACGACATTGATTTATGACCAATTTTATTTTTTTACTTGCAGTCGGCACTGACAATATACAGGATGAAAGACCTGACCTTGGGAATATTAATATTTATGATTTGCCAGAACACGATGCTTTTGTTCTATGAAATGAATTTATGGCTGACATTAATTTTTATTTTTCTATTCTTTGCAGGAACAGCTCTTATTCCAGTTTTTATATAATTTAATATTAAATTTCAGGCGAATTCTTTAACTGATAATTTATTAACATTTTCTTTCGAAGAATTTTACGCAAAATACGAAATATCGCTTCGCGAAAAGGAAATCGTCAGGGAGATTTGTAATGGTTTAAGCAATTAACAAATAGCCGATAAGCTTTTTATCAGCCTGCAAACAGTAAAGGATCACACTCATCGTATTTATGGAAAAACAATGGCTACGGGCCGGACACAGTTAATGAAAATGATTCAGGAAGTTTCCGCAAAGAAATTTTGAACAAATCCGTTTAAAATTGTTTAGAATATAGTTTTAAATGATGAAAAATGGAATTGATTAAAGTTGAAATTTGGTCGGATATACGTTGCCCTTTTTGTTATCTGGGTAAAAGGAGGTTTGAGAAAGCGCTGGAGCAATTCCCGGATAAGGAGCATGTGACAGTGGAATGGCGCAGTTTTCAACTAGATCCTTATCTGGTAACTCATCCAGCTTTAAGTGTGTATGATCATTTAGCCGAAAAAAAAGGGATCAGCAGGGAACAAGCTGTACAAATGCATGAGCAAATTAGTTTACAGGCACAACAATTGGGAATCGTTTATAATTTTGATAAAGCTATTGTTGCAAATTCCTTTAATGCTCATCGTTTGTCACATTTAGCAAAAACCTTTAATGTGGAAGATGCTATTCAGGAAAGTTTGTTCAAAGCATATTTTACTGATGGTATAAATATAAGTGACATTGACAGTCTGGTGATGCTTGGAAAAGAATTGGGAATTCCCGGTGAAGTGTCTCAAGCCATGCTTCAAAGTGAAGATTTTACCGATAATATATTATTGGATGAGAACTATGCCAGGGAGCTGGGTATTAATGCCGTTCCGTTCTTTTTATTCAACGAAAATTTATCGGTGAGAGGCGCCCAGAAGCCCGAATCCTTTTTACAGGCCTTGTTAAAATGCCGGGATGTAGCTGCTTCCCCTGATGAAAAAGCTAAAACGTATTTTTTTCGAAATTTATAAGATAAATCTTTATTCTTTAGTTGATCTGTGGCGGTATCAAACGGTGGGAATTCGTGAACGATTTAGTATCCCACTGAACAGCAAGCACTAAATAGCGATTAAGCCCATTCCCTTTAAGGTTTTGAAGGTTTTGCCGTTCCAGGTTTTTGAAAAATCCGAATTGAATTTTAGGTTATAATCCTTTTCTAATTGACTATAATTTAGGATTTCTTTATTTGATACTGTTATCCTTTGTAGTATATCCACGAGCCAATAGGACATCGCCGTAGATTCCCGTAACACAGTTTCCTGTTTTTTAGTTCTGATGGTTAGCGTTGCCATTTCGGTTTTTATACCTTTTTTATTTATGGTTATAATTTCAATTTTAGGAATATTTCCAAGCCAGATGATGGTAGCGTTAGGACTAACCTGAGTTTTCGGAGCAATCAGAGCTTTTTCAATGTAGTTTGGGGGAATACTTGTGGCAGGTATTTTAAATTCGAACCAATACTTCAATGGGAAATCGAAACCAATGCCATTCATGAAATTGAAAAGTGACTTACTTAAGCCATCGCTAAACCTGGCATGATAACAACCTGTTGGATCATCGTATTCGAGATCGTTATTGGCAAAAGTACCAGGTTGTGTATTCCTGATTTGAATTTTATATTGTTCAGGGTTTAATCCCACCGGACTGTGTGCCGTTAATGCAAACTGGTGCCAGAAACCCGATTGTACCAGTCCACTCATGAAAAGTTGCCTGACAACTTCGAGCGAATCTACTGTTTCCTGTTCACTTTGTGTGGGAAAGCCATACATCAGGTAAGCATGAACCATTATCCCTGACTGTGTGAAATTATTGCAAACCAATGCCACCTGCAAAACATTCACCCCTTTGTTGATCATTCTTAAGATCTTGTCCGAAGCCACTTCCAACCCACCCGATACGGCGATACAACCTGCCTCTTTCAATAATTTGCAAAGATCGTACGTAAAGTTTTTTTCAAAACGGATATTTGCCCACCATGTAATTTTAATGTTCCTTCTTAAAATTTCGAGTGAAAGAGATTTGAGCAGAGCCGGAGGAGCCGCTTCGTCGACAAAATGAAACCCATTTTGACTGGTTTGCTTGATAATGTCTTCAATACGATCGCATAAAACCGTAATTGTATTTGGTTCGAACCGCTTGATATAATCGAGTGAAGTGTCGCAGAAAGTGCAACGGCCCCAGTAACAGCCATGTGCCAGGGTAAGCTTGTTCCAACGACCATCGCTCCATAACCGGTGCATGGGATTGGTTACTTCAATCACCGAAATATATTTATCAAGCAAAAGATCAGAATAATCGGGAGTGCCGGTATCGCGTTGCGCCACATCTTTTTCTTCCGATCCGTTTATAAACTCCACCTTACCATTTATGTAGCAGAAAGTTCTTTTTAACTTGTTTAGTTCCAGCTCACCTTTAATATATTGAATCAGGTGCAGAAAGGGAATTTCGCCATCGTCAATTGTAATAAAATCCAGATAATCAAAAACCCGGGAATCGTTTAACGATCGTAACTCGGTGTTTGGAAACCCTCCACCCATCACCACTTTTATCTCAGGATGGTTTTTGCGTAACCATTTTCCACATTTCAGAGCACTGAACAGATTTCCCGGGAATGGAACAGAAAAGCCAACAATTGAAGGCTTTATTGAATTAATTTTTTCTTCTAAAAGCTTGAAAGCGATTTTATCGACAAAGCTATCTTCCGAGTTCAATGCAGCATTCATTTCATCGAACGAATTGGCCGACCTGCCTAATCTTTCAGCATACCGGCTAAATCCAAAATGAGGATCAATAGATTCTACGATAAAGTCGGAAATATCTTCGAGATAAAGAGTTGCCAGGTATTTTGCCTTATCCTGATTTCCCATGGTGCCGAAAGTCCATTCCAGATCTTCGGCCTGATTGAAACGGGATGCCTCTGGTAAAAAATTTCCTTCACAAATCTGATGGGCTAGTGTTGGATTTTTACCCTGCAAAAATCCAATTATCAGATCAATGGTTTGAATGTAATCGTTTTTTAAATCGAAAATGCGTTGGGTGTTTTCCGAAAACTTGCTTTTTTTATTGGAAGCTTCATTAAATAATGTTGTCAAACCTTGCAAAGAGAATAGTTTCAGTATTACCTCAATGCCTAAATCAGCCTGTGTGGAATCAATATTTTGAGTATTCAGAAATCCTTTCAGGTAAGCAGTTGCAGGATAAGGAGTATTGAGCTGAGTAAAGGGCGGAGTTATAAGAAGTACAGGAAAAGTCAATTTTTTGTTATTAGGAAATAAGATTAAAGATATTAACAATCGGTTAAAGTGCAATCATGAATGGCTTCATTGTAAAAACTTTTCATCAGACCGTTACTTTTCATCACTAAAAAGTTCCACTTTCTGCAAAAAAAATTAAATTTACTTTTTCAAACTCAAAACTAACAAGTACCTAAATTATTTCGCTATGAAAAAGCTTTTTTTTTTAATTACTGGAATTATCGTTTTTCAGTTTAATATTTCTGCGCAACAAGCAAATGAAAAGGACTTCTATTGGAAGAAGGTTGAAAAGTTTACCAAAATGAAACATGCCGGCGTTGGGTTAACAATTGGCGGTGCTGTTTTAACTGTAATTGGAGTGGGTGTTATGGCAACTGCTGAAACTGAAGTGTATAATTATGGCAGTTATGAAAGCACAAACGGTGACAAATTTGTAATGGGGGCACTTGCCACTGAATTGGGCGTTGGGATGACTGCAGGGGGAATAGTACTATGGAGTATTGGAAGTTCCAAAAGAAACAAGTATATGAAGAAAATGAAATCGCTATCTTTCAATCTAAATCCCGATCCAAGGCAAAAGCTTACATTGTCGTATAAATTTTAAATGTACTTAACACTTAATTAATATTATTTTTATGAAAAACTTATTTCTGTTATTTTGTTTAACAGCTCCGATATTTGGAGCTTACGGTCAAAAAATTCAACAAACCGGTAATCTTTCCCCTCTGAAAGGTGAAAAAATTCTAAACATCCAATATGTTTATGATGGAGTACTTGTTGGAAAACTGAGTGAACCTGAATATATTACAAAGAAAGTTACTGAATACAACGCTGACGAGGCTGGAAAGGGCGATAAATGGAAAGAATCGTGGAAGAATGATCGTAAAGAAAAATACCAGCCAAAATTTGAAGAGCTTTTTAATAAATATATTGAGCCAGTTGGAATGACAGCCAAAGAAGGAGCCACAGCCAAATACACCGTGGTGGTTTATACAAAAATGATTGAACCTGGTTTCAATGTAGGAGTTGCAAGAAGACCAGCCTTCATCAATGTTGTTGTGGATATTGTTGAAACAAGCAATCCATCAAACAGTATTGCCAAATTTACAATTGACAAAGTTCCAGGTGGTGGCGCTATGGGTTATGATTTTGATAGTGGTTTCCGTATCTCAGAAGGATATGCAAAATTGGGTAAAGCTTTGGGCAGTTATATAGCTAAAAAGATTAAATAAAGTGTAATACTTTATGAAACATCCTTAATTATTGTCTTTATCGGATAATTCTTAAGGATGTTTTAGATTTTACAAATTAAATACGATTTATAAGAAAACATCCATTAACTAATATAGTATGAAAAGAATCATCCTTTTATTTTGTTTAATAGCGCCATTCTCAGGAATATTTGGCCAAAAAATTCAATTGCTTTCCGGGATTTTTTCACTTCTTAAACCAGAAAAATTATTTAATCTGCAGTATTCATACGACAGTGTGACTGTAGGGCAATTTAGCGAACAAGATTTTATTAATAGAAAGTAATGGAATATAATTCTGTTGAAGCTGGAAAAGGTGAAAAATGGAAAGAAATTTGGATAAGTAATAGGAAAACAAAATATCAGCCTAAGTTCGACGCCGTTTTTAGTAAATATTTAAAAGAAGTTGGGAAATCTGCAGTAGAAGGAGCAGATGCAAAATATACTATTAATGTCAGGATACGATATAGCTGTGTTTTCAAAACCAGCATTTATCAATGTAATAATTGATATTGTCGAAACTAACAATCCGGGTAATTGTATTGCGTCTGTCAAACTCGACAAAGTTAGTGCCCCAAGCGTATAAGGTGCTGAGTATGATAATGGATGGCGTATTTCGGAGTGCTATTCAAAATTAGCCATAGTTTTTGGGACTTATTTTTCAAAAAAGATAAAACAAAAGTAAAGTATAGGTGCAGAAGTAAAAGATCAAATATCTAATAGTGATTTCTTCGATCCAGTATTTTTGATATTTTCCTTCCATCGCCTACTATCTGTTTTCTTCTTATATCTTCAATGTTACAAAAAGTAATTTCAGGTCGTACCCGCAGCGCTGCATGCAGGTAAGACTTTAGCATAACAGCGGTTTTTTCAGTGGGGTTATCCATGGCAATATGGATCAGGATCTCATCAGTTTCAAGGTTATTTGAAAATACTTCGACCAGATAATCTTTAATTTCATGGCGTGCATTTAGAATGTCAAAAATGGCCGGTGGATATAAAGTTGTCCCTTTAAATTTGATCATTTGACGTTTGCGTCCAAAAATGGGAGATATCCTGGGTGTGTTTCTGCCGCATGAACATGGTTCGTTATACATCCTGCAAATGTCGCCTGTTCTGTACCTTAACAATGGCATTCCTTCTATGCCGAGTGTGGTAATGGTAAGCTCGCCATAATTCCCGGGTTTTACCCAGTTGCCGGCATCGTCTAGCACTTCTGCTATCAGCAATTCCGGATGAAGATGTCCTCCCTTTCCTGCAATACATTCGGTAAAGGCTGTTTGCATTTCGGTTGAGGCGTAGGTCGAAAACAACTGAATATTCCAGCTCTCCGATATTTTTTTGCTTAAACTGTTCACTTCAAAACTCTCGTTTCGGATATTTTCGCCAATGCAAATGGCTTTTTTTACAGGTGTATTATTCAGGTCAATTCCCTGTTCTAAGGCATAATCAATTAATTTGATGATAAAAGATGGAACTGCTACTAAAGTTGTAGTATTTACCCGAAAAATAGTGTCCCATTGCATTGAAGGCGCTCCGGGGCCGGTTCGTATCACTCCCGATCCAAGTTTATTCGAACCTAAGTAGTAAGCCATTCCCGCCATAAATTGTTTATCTAGAGTGAGGGCCAACTGGAATACGTCATTTTTAGTGCAACCGGCACAGGTAAACGAGAGATATTCATTGTAAGCTAACCTGTCCTGATCGTTTTTGGTTAAAGCTATGGTAACAGGAGTTCCCAGTGTTCCTGAAGTGGTTGTATATTCCAGAATTTCTGATGGGGGAACACACAAAAACTGCCAATTGGAGACTTGCAAATCTTCTTTGCCGGTGGTTGGAAATAATTGCAGTTTTTCAAGTGAATCCAGATGAATATCTTCAAGATGGTGTTTCCTAAAAAGAGCGCTATAATAAGGTGATTTATCCTTTAAATACTGAATATGCTCACACAGTTTTATTAACTGCAGGCTTTGTATCTCATCAATGGTGTGTTTATCTATGTTTTCCCTGTACATTTTCTCTATTTTTCCAGTATAACGATGGCTGAGGCTATAGTACCCGAATGTGTAAGCGATAAATGCATTTTTATAATTCCTGTTTTTTCAATTATTGATTTTGCTTCGCCCGAAAGCGAAATAAATGGTTTACCCAATGTATCAGTGCAAACTTCAATCTGAGAGAATTCCAAATCGCCTATAAAACCTGTTCCCAAAGCTTTTGAAAAAGCTTCTTTTGCAGCAAACCTGGCTGCAAAACTCTGTGCTGAGTTTGCTTGTTTTGTGCAGTATTCAATTTCGAGCAATGTAAAAACCTTATCGCGGAAATGATTATTCCTGCTTAGCAGTTTAGTCATACGTTCGACTTCAACATTGTCAATGCCTACCCCTTCAATCATTTTTGCACATTTTAATATTTTCCTCTACTTCGATGCGTTCTTTTTTGGTGGCGATTTCTTTTTTCAAGGCTTGCAAATAGTATTCTTCGGCTAATTTTTTATTCCCTTTTGCCAGCCAGTAATTTCCTGCATCGAAATATGGCTGGAAGTAGTTGCTGTTTAGTGAAATCAAACTGTCGGGTGAAATACTCAAGATGCCGAAATGTGCAAATTCGTTATGCGTTCTGCGATATTCCATAAAACCAGGGTATTGATTCTTCAGAAATGCAGAATCTGCCGGAATGTTTAAAGAAGAGACAGAAAGGCAATCGTGATAATTTTTTCGTTTTCCATAAAAAACTGAGTCGAGATTATAAGCGATATATTCTCCCAATTGAAAAGGTGCTGTTGAAATCCAGACCATTTTTTTCATTGGCTCAAAAATAATAGAATGATGCGCAATAAGCTGATTAATAGCCTTTTCATTTCCAAGGCCTATGTTTGCATCGTTAAGTCCTCTTGTATTGCGGAGTATTGCAGCAGTAACAGTCGGAGTTATTTTCACTGAATTTTCCAAAAGTTCGGCCACACGTTTGTACCGGTATCCTGAAGCAGTTTCTTCCCTTTGTGCAATTGCCTTTTCATTTTCCGATAATGCCCTGGTTTGAAAATGATTGGCAGATATGATCTGATCCTGATCTGATTTATAAATTTCCTGCATTTCAGGCGTTTTCTCAATAATCACAGCATATCCGTCTTCAGCCGATCCTATCAGAAATTGCTCCGACACAAACGATGTTCTTTGATTTGCAATCGCAACTGCTTCATTGATATTTTTTGCATACTGAAGAATTTCGCGGGCTATGATAGAAACAGGTGTGGCCGATTTTAGTGGCATTTCGGTGTTCGAAGCATTCAAAGTAACTGTAAGTCCTTTTTCGTTCATGCCCGAAACAACGCCAATCATTCCACCCCAGGTGACAAACATATGTTTGTATCCTTTTTCAGGATTTATAAAAGCAATGATTTTATCTTCTGCGAATTTGTCGCCCACATAAAAATCGAAATTACGGCCAATGATAAGTGAGCTATCCTGAGTCTTGCTTCCCCAGCTTGCGAAAGAGGTACAACCAACCATTCCCATCGATTGGAGCGCATGTCCAATGTCGTGTGCAGCATGATAATTCATCTGACGCTGATAAGGCGTCCCAATAAAATTGTATGCCGGAGAAGAGTACGACGAAACCGAGAGTATCTCTTCTTTATATTCTTCGGGAATGGCATCGCCAAGCCGACGGTTGAAAAAGCCAATGAAATATTTTAAAAATTTAAGGTAACTGCGCGATGGTACTAACTGGTCAATCTGCTGAATAAAAGCATCTTCCTGTTTTTCGATCAGCGGCTGGCAAAGCGCTCCTATTCTTGCTCCGCGTTCAAGGGGAGTTCCTTCGACATACAATTCCCAAAAACCATTCTTTTTTTTATGAAGCCAGGAAGTGCCACTTGCAAAAGTGACAGAATCGGTTTTTGTAACCTTAACATTAGGAATTTTTGAATTTTCGGGCAGGGTAGGACGATATTGTGAAATAAAATAAAACCAGCTTACAAGAAGTATAATCACCACAAAAAGAGCTAACCATATCTTTCTTTTGTTAGTTTTCAGCATATTACGATTCTTTAACTTCAGTGAGTATCTCATCCAATCCCAGAAATTCCCCGCAAGTAAAGATAGCACTCATGGCTACTCCCAAAACTCCATGAACACTCATGTTTTGTCCTGTCAGAAATAAGTTGGGAATTTTGGTTTTCGAAGGAAAATAGTTTTTCAATGGTTCCCTGCTATCCTTCAAAACACCATAAAGGCTTCCTTCGGGAGTTCCGAAGTAATCGCGATAAGTGAGGGGAGTGGCAGCATGACAATCTTCAATCATTTCTTTAATACCGGGATATTTACTTTCTACAAGATTAAGCAACTTTTCTGTTTTTTCTTGCTTAAACTGCTCGTAATCTTCCCCACGCGAACCCGGGTTGTAAATTGTATTGAAAGTATTTTCCCATTTTGCCACATCGGGGTAATTCATGTAGGTCATGATACATCCTGTTTTGGCCATTGCAGAGCCTTTGTATTTGGTCGAAGTGAACAGTACAAAACTTTTCGGCCACTGTTGTGGCAAATATTCAGCGCTATCCCAAACGTTTTCCGAATGATAATGATAGTGGTTATAATCCTGAAAAGGAAAACTATCAGGTTTAAATTTCAAACTCAAAATAAATGGGGATGTGGTATTTTCGAGCTGGGCTATTCTTCTTCGGTAAACTTGCCTGAACTGGCTCGACGAAGTGAGCGATAATGTCACGGAAGGGTGCAGACTGGAAATAAAGGTTCGTGCATAATATTCTTCTCCCGATTCTGTAATTACTTTGGTAATACTGTTGTCGTTTTCTTCTAGGCTTTTCACATGGGCGTTGTTTATCAGGACACCGCCATTTTGCTCAATCACTTTGATGAGAGCTCTGGCTATGGACGAACCACCATCTTTGCACCGCCAACTACTTTCGATCATGCTGTTGATAATGAGCGCATGAATATAAAATGGCGTTTTTTCAGCCACACCCGCATAAAGCGGATTGTTTCCGGCCAGGATGGCTCTTAAGGTAGGATTTTTTACATACGAACAAATTGTTTCATAGGCATTGGAGTAAAGTAAATCCAATTTATTTTCCAGTTCTATTGCCTTAAAAGTATAAAGAGGAAACCTTCTGCACGTATCGAGCATTCCTTCACAATATTTCTTAATACCCTCTTTTTCTTCAGGAAACCGATCGGATAAAGACTTAATAAACAAAGGATATCCTTGTGCAACACCAAATTCTTCAGGGTTTCCTCCAAACGTGAATTTATCGAATGCGTTTGTCCCAAGCCGTTCAAATTCTACCATTGGCAGTATTCCTAAATAATTGAACAGCTTATTCAAAATCTGACCTTTTTCCAGACTTCCGAGGTAATGAACGCCCGTTTCGTATTTAGCCCCGTTTTGGTGATACGATTGCAAGCATCCGCCAAACACAGGATTTTTTTCGAGTATGCAAACGCTGTATCCTTTATTGCTGAGGATTGCGCCACAGGTAAGTCCGCCTAATCCACTCCCAATAATTACAAAATCGTATTGTTTCATTATGCTCTTTTCAAAACAAAAAGTATGTTCGAAGTTAACTTAGTATTGTCAATAATATTTACGATTAAACCATTTTCATCTGCAAAATCTGTGATTTCCACACTGGAAAAAAACGACAATGGATTTTGGGTTTTATTGAAACGAAATATTTGTGTCGAGAAAATTTCTGTAAGCTTGCTGCCTTTGTGTCGTTTAGCCATACTCTGATCGGCATCGCGGATGATAATAGAACCTTCTGGATTGAGACTGATCATGCAGTTTTTAAGAAATTCTGACCTGTCGGCTGGATTCATGTAATGCAGAACATCGCTGACGATGATGCAGTCGGCTGCTTGTAAATTATAGTTCGTCAGGTCTTTGGCTATAAAACTTACTGTTGGTTTTTTGAAGTAGACGTTATTGGCCACCTCAATTTTATCCTCATCGTAGTCTATGCCAACAATTTTTCTTTCTTTCGACAAAAACGAAAGAATATGGGATAAAAATCCATAGCCACAACCAGCATCTACGATTACTCCCGATTTAGGTACCAATTCATTGAATATCTGATAATCTTTTTCCAAACGGATTTTTACCTTCAGGTACCATTCGAGCACCGGGCCTTTGTAAACGTAACCTGTAAGCAACTGACTCCGGAAATAACGAGGGTTTTCCTGTTTACCAGCAAAAATAGCATATTCGTTTTTGAACAGCCTGGAAATATTCTTTGCCCGTTCCTGGTATGTGACTCCAAATGATTTATCGTTGGCAGGTATCCTTTTTATTATTTTATAAGAAATAGATTCGTCGCGCAAAACAAAAGAACCTTTCAACAGGCAACGACTGGTACCATGAATGAGTATGGGCACAATGTCGAGATTTAATTCATTGGCCAGATAAAACGCACCTTTATGAAAACGCTGGATAACGCCATCGTACGACCGGGTTCCTTCGGGAAATACAGCTATAGAATACCCGTTTGCTGCTGCCTGTGACAATTTTTCGATGCTGGTTTCAACACCTTCCACAATGGGGTGGTAACCTGCCATTCGCACTACAAAACCAAATACCGGCGAATTCCAAACCCACTTATTGGTAAGCAGAATAATTTTTGGATGTACCGAAATTAAAAGAAGAATATCCAGCACCGACTGGTGATTGCTGATAATAATGGCCGGTTTACTGAAAGTCTCCTTGTATGGATTTAAGTATTGCTTGCGAACATTTGACATGATCGACAACAGCGATAAAGAAAATTTTTGTATCAGCCAATGGTAGGCGTAATTGCTCTTCTTTTTGGAAATATACCGGAATGGCATAAGTGTTGGGCCAACTGCCGATAGCAAAATGCATCCAAAAACGAAATAAGAAAAAGCAAAAATGGATTTGAATATTGTCCAGAAAGTCAGGGGCGAACGGCCTTTTCTTTGCTGCTTGGTGATTAACCAGTTAAAAAGGAATGGCTCCAGGGTTTGAGAAATGAATAAAACTGAAGCAATTCCCAGAATCGACACAAAAGCAAGTGAACGCAGTGCTGGATGTTTAGCAAAAATAAGCACCCCAAAACCAATGATAGTGGTAAGACTGGACAGATAAATACCCATCCGGATCGATGAGAAATATTGTTTTCCGGTCTTATTTTGCTGCTGAAGGCCATCCATCACAAATATGCAGAAATCGTCGCCAAGCCCGAAAATGAAGGTAGACAGGATGATATTGACAAAATTAAATTTCAAACCAAAAATAGCCATCAATCCTAAAATCCAGATCCACGAAACTACCATTGGTATGAATGTAACCATGGTAAGTTCGAACCGGCCATAAGTTAGTAACAGCGCAATTAGTACAAGTGAAGCTGTGAGGAGAAACAGCAGGTTAAAGTCAGCATTCAAAACATTCAGCAAATTATTGGCCATCACTTTCCAGTCGATCAGGGTAGTTCCCTTAAGTTCCGATAGTTTAGCCTGTACATGCTCTTTTTCAATTGCAGGGACTTTTACCTGCGATACTATAGTATACAGGGAATCTTTATTGGAAATCAGGTCTTTGCCAAATGCATTGATAATAAAATTGTAATCGGAATCGGAGAGCAGATGTGCATCCTCATTTATTTGCCTTGTGAAATTTTCAAAAGCATCGGGATTAAATCCGAAGTCCGAAGCAGCAACATTCAGGTTCTGGCTGGCACTTGCTTTTCGTTCTGCAGTCCAGTATTGATTCCACCTTGCAATCCGTTGTTTTTGAATGTGAACGGGAGGCAATACTGTTGTCAGACTTGAATTGAAACAATTTATCCCTGCATTGTTCAGACTATCGGTAAGAACTTTTATATCATAAGAATTGGCAATTGCTTCTTCTCTGCTTTTGCCATACGAAATAGCATAGATGGTATGTTTAATTCCGCCATTTACTTCAGTGAGAAGCGCTTCAGTTTTTTGCAGGTCTTTCGACATGTAATTCAATTTCGTAAGATCGCTCTCAAATTGAACTTTTGGCGCAAAGTACAGCAGTATAGGGGTGAGTACGAAAATTATAATCAGGGGTAGCTTTCTTTTTTCGAAAGAAATGTTTCCAAGTTTTTCGAGCCAAACTCTCACAACTGTTATCTTTTTGTCCGAAATGTCGCCAATCATGTGTGGAAAGAAAATCAGCGTAAACAAGGCTGCACCTATTAAGCTGAACGCTCCGAATAAACCAAGATCCTGCAAAAGTTCCGATTTCATAAACAAAAGGCAGAGAAAACCTCCAATGGTAGTGGCGCTTCCTATCGTCAAAGGCACAACCATATCACGTATCACGTTGCGAATGTTCGATTCGTGTAGTTTATGCGACAGCATGTGTATGGGATAGTTTACGGCAATGCCCAGAATTACAGAACCTGAACCAATTGCAATGAGCGAGATGGACGTTTTAATCAGGGAAACTGCGGCCAGTGCGAATCCTCCTCCAAACACAACGGTAAGCAAAATCAAAAGTGGGACACGCCGTTTTTTGAATACGAAAAACAATAAAAAAAATAGGGCAATGCCTGTGATAAAAACTGTTAAAATGGTATCGAACTGAAGTTGTCGTGCATTTCCCACGGAAACTGCCGTTGAACCAAAATAGCTGCATTCAATATCATTGAAAGCGGATTGTTTGGTAAGTGCAGAAATGTTTTTATCAATTTTATCGATAAGTTGACCGTTTTTCCTGGTTTCATTCGAAGGATTCGCCGGTTCAAGGTAGAATATCAGGTGCTTTTTATCCCTCGAAAATAAAAAACCGTTAAAAGGCAGCAAACTCGATGATGTTTGAAAAGTACGGAGCCGTTTCAGATAATTATTTCCGATTCCTGCAGGATCGTACATCAGATTGTATCGCGAAACAATTCCCAGCGGTGTTGAAAGCGTCTGTAGATTATGCTGTAATGAGGTTCTTAAGTTTTCGACAGTGAATAAACTATCGAGGTTTTCGTAATCACTTTTTTCGATAAATACCGGCAGATTCTGAAGAAAAGTAGTATAGAACGATTGAAAATTGTCTTCCTCAATTCTTAAAGAAATTTTTTTAATCAGCTTGTTGGTATCTTGTGAAAGGGATGCTCCAAAACTGTCGGTAAAGTTGATAAGTTTCTCCTGGTCAATCGTGGAATCTTTTGAAGAAACAATAAAAACCAGCTTATCTACTATTTTAGAACTCTGGATAATCCGGTTGTATTCTTTGGTTTTGCTGTCGAAATTTAAGATTTTGGAGATGTCTTCTTCAAAATTGATGTTTAGAGAAACCAGGGTAAATATGGCAAACAATCCTATGAGCAAACTCCAGAGCGCGGGTTTACGGTATTCGAAGAAGTTATATAAAGAGATGAACAATGATTTCATTAGTACAAAACTTATTTTTAAAGGTCAAATGGAATATCCATGATGCTTTTTGTTTATTGTGTTTGGTGATTTTATAGGGTCATGGACATTTCATACGGAAATAATTTTGACTTTAAAGGTCGTATGGAACCACACATGTTAAAAAATTATTTTCATTGTAGCTTATTTTCTTTGAAACATATAGGTTTCATTTTAAAAGCCAGACTTTTCATTATTTTTTTTGATGTGCAGGTAAGCATAGGTGCTCAATCCAAACATCACTGCTGCAATAATTGCCAAAGATATACTTCCTGCAATGTATTGCAAAAGAAATGGCTTCACTGTTGAAATATCCATTTTTGAAAAAGAAAAGAGTGGTGCAGCATTCTCAACCCAAAACGAACCGCACAACATGCTTAAATACAATATAAATGGGATAAATGGCGGAATACTGATATTGGCGAAAATTATCACCAATGGTTTGTTTAGTCTGAATAAGAAAGCCAGCAGGATTGCTGCAGCCAGTTGAAATCCCCAAATCGGTATAATACCCATAAACACGCCGAAAGCTACGCTCAAAGCTTTTACAAGCGGGGTGCTATGCGATGAAAAGAGCTGTTTTAATCCTTTTTGTTTTAAAACCCGCAGGTAAAGTATCGGCCTGAAATATAAAAAAGCCAGAAACACAAGAAACGTATTCAGGATGCTTATTCGTGTAAAATCGCGGAATGGCCTGAAATGCGATATTCTTGTTTCTTTGGGCAAATAAACCACTTTCACTGGTACTGAGGTCACCGGAATTCCTTTCCAGGCCAGGCGGACAATCGATTCGATTTCAAATTCGAATTTTCTCGTAAATAATTTGATTGATTTTAATGGTAGAAGCGGATACATTCTGAATCCCGACTGGGTATCGTTATTGCGGATTCCGGTTTCAACCCAAAACCAGAAATTTGAAAATTTACGACCGAAGTTGCTTTTGGCTGGAATACCGGGCTGATCCATATTTCTTTCGCCAATGATCATCGATTCGCCCTCAGCATCCAGCTTTTCAAGAAAAACAGGAATGTCGTCGGCGTTATGTTGTCCATCGGAATCAATGGTGATGGCATAATTGAATCCCAATTCAATAGCTTTGGCAAAGGCTGTTTTCATGGCAAAGCCTTTTCCCTGGTTATTGTCGTAACTGATGAGCGTAATACCTTCAATATTTTGAAGCAATTGCCGGGTAGTATCGGTGGAGCCGTCATTAACCACAATTACATTTTTGCAGTACGTTTTTGCCTTCTCAACAACACCGGTTACAGTATCACAATTGTTGAATGTAGGCACAATTACACATACTCCGTATTTTGTACAAAGAAGATCAGTCTGCTGTGGGGTTAACATTTGAATTGCCCTTTGAATTTTAAAAAGATGGTTCCATTGCTCCCAATGGTTGCGGAAGTAGTAAAAAGTTCCTGCTCATTGCAGTGATAAGTAAGGTCAATATCGATTTCAGGTGTTTCATCAGGATTGATGATGCCCAGAAATTTTATATTATCGGCTTCCACGAGCTTCAGTTTTTTAGAAGTAACTTTTTCAACGAGTTCATGAACCATTTGAACGGAACAAACTCCAGGCACAATGGGTGTTTCAGGAAAATGTCCTTTGAATATCGGACTTTCCCTGTTCAGCTTTACGCTTGTTTTGGCTCCGTTTTCGGTGGGAGTATAGGAAATAACGGAGTAAAACGATCCTTCAAGCATATTAGTTAAGTTTGTTGAGAAAATAACTCATGTTTAACGCTAAATGCTCGATTCTGATTGAATCTGGCTGCTGTCCAACGGCACAAAAATAATTAATTTTTGTTTTCTTTTCATTTCCTTGTACGAAATAGGCTGATAAGGGGAAACTCTTTAAATCACTGGTAAAGTAGCAGGACGTAAAATTTTTGGATACCGGGTAACAGCAGGTTCCTAAATCAGAATACCCGGGTTTACCTTTGGCGAAAATTCCGAGCATGGTACCAAAATCTTCCCAGAACATGCGAAGCAGCGCTTTCCGGTCGAGTTGCGCCATCACAAAGTTTTTGGTATATCCTTTCGGGGTAAGAGTAATGTCAATCAGTTTTGGGCCTACATCGGTGGTCATAATCAACCGGTAATCGGTATCATTCTCCCGGTTGAAAATAATCAAGCCTGAAAAATTTTTGTTCATCACCGATATACTTGCTTTATAAACTGTTGTGGTATCCCAGTTAAAAGATGCCGGTATGTTACAGGGCAATTTTTCCTGCTGCACTTTTGTGCTGGCACAAGCGGCCAAAAGGATAAAGCTACTTAAGAGTAAAAAACGAATCACCGATGGGTACATTTACTTGTTTCTCAGTAAAAATAAGAGTTGTTTTATCTCCCGAAGTTTCATCCATTTCAATTTTATCGACCAGATAATTGTTCTTGCTGACATAAATCTGAAACAAATTGAAAAATTGTTTGATTTCTTTGCTTTGTGGAGTAAGAATAAGCAGGTATTGATTATCACTTTCGAGGATACGTGAGGAGAAATCTTTGCTATGCAAAATATCGCCATTCACCGAGCTGATGGTTATCTGGCTTATTTTCTTAAACAATTTATTGCCAGAGGCTGAAACTTCGGTTTTCTTCTGATTGTCGAGAATGTAAACATTCGCTCCATTCAGGATGAAGAGGTATTTATAAGGTTGTTTAAACTCCATCCGAAGCTTGTCACTCTTTTTGAAGCAAAATTCGCCATGAGAGATCAGCTTATTTTTGAGCATAGAGATGCTCTTTTCCTGGGTAAAATTGCATTTGATCGATTCAAGTTCTTTCGATGCCTGGGCATATTGCTTTTTGAAAAGTGCCACATCTTTGCAAGCAACAAATCCAGCTTGCCCGCAAACAGTAGCGGGAAGAAGACAGATGAAAAATAGAATTCTAAACATGGGAAATATCTTTAAGTGCTTCGTCTAAAGTAATAGGAGTAAGTCCACGTTTCCTTATTTCCTCCAAAATCCGTGGTATGGTATCCACCGTAAGTTTAAGACGGTCGTGCATTAAAATAATTACACCAGGTTGAAGGAGATTGGCGATTTTCTGGAACAAATCGTTGCCGTTTTTTAAAGTTGTATCGTAAGTCCGGATATTCCAACCTATGCTTTTTAGGCGGTTTGCTTTAATTGCATGACCAATGATTGGATTGGTAATTCCAAAAGGTGGCCGAAAAAGTTGAGGTTTCTCACCGGTGATGCGCGCAATGGATTCAATACCGTTTCTAATTTCATTCATCACTCTGGTAAACGATCCAAATGTGTATTTCCAACTATGACTAAATGTATGCGAACCGATGCTGTGGCCATCTCTCACTATGCGTGCCACGATCTCCGGATATTTTTCCACTTCCTTACCTATGCAGAAAAAACTGGCTTTTACCTCGTGTTGATCCAGGATATCCAAAAGTCTTGCCGTTTCAGGATGCGGACCATCGTCAAATGTCAATGCCACCCAATTTCCAGAGATTGGTATTTTACATATATTATCCGAAAAAAATGACATTTGCATCCTTAAAACTCCTAAACTGATAATTGAAATACAAATTATAATCACAACAGCAGCAATAATGCCTAAGGTTAGAAGTCCGGCAATAAAAAAACTTGCCAGGATAATTCCTGTCGACAGGAAAAATGCTGTATATGTGAATTTTTTTATCATTTTTCAATAAATGTAAAGGAATGATTTCTTCCTTCACTATGATTATAAATCAGAATCTTTTTTGGGTTATTCATTCCTGAATGGCCCTTTCGGAGAATATTACAGGCCATCCAATGTGCAAAGGCAGGTGCAGTGGGATATTCGCCACAGTATTTTTTATAATTGAGTACAGGGATTTTTAGTGAACTGATCCAGTCGTATTGTCTGTCATTTTTCTCATTTCCATTCGTTCCCAACAATATAAGATCAGGTATTGCTTCCTGACTGACTATTTCGGAATAAGCAGCATGAAGCTGTTCTGCCGGGGTATTGTAGAATGTTTTGAAACAGGAGAGGGTCAGAGCATCTGCAACTGGAATTCCTGAAAGCAGGAAAAATGAAAAACCTTCTCCAACCGGCACCATTTTGTGGTTAGAGGTTTTAAGATCACGCAATTGTTGTATGATTTGATTCACACGATGAATTGTTTCGTCTAGCGCTCCTACTAGTATATTTTGGTTTGGATATTCATTCAGAAGAAGTGAGGCTTCGGTTAAAGCGCTTTCGAAAGAAAATCCCCGTTGGGTAAAAGTATTATTATAGTTATGGCATTGTAAATGCAAGGCAATGGCACCGGAAACTGTGTTATGGGTGGATTGGATAAATGGAGTGGGATTTAATACTTGTCCTTCTCCATGCGAAAGTTTACTTAAAAAAGCATCGGTATCGGCAAGGCAACCCAATCCGGTTGCTGTAATTATTGCATCGGGAATATTAACATTTGATTTTTGAAGGCACATCAGGGCTGCAGTCATTCCCATCTTCATCATTCTGCTCATCCGTCGTGTGGCCCTTGGATCCAGAAATTCAGCATAGTTGGGCTCGATGCACGATAAAACATTTTCCTTTTCCAGGGGATTGGTTTCCCATTTGGAAATATCTCCGTTCAGAGCTGTAATGGCCGATTCGCTTGTAATGTATATCTTCATCCTAAACTTTTGAAAATAACAACGACGAACAATTTCCTCCAAAACCAAAGGAATTGGAGAGTACATTTGTGATTTCTTTATGTTGAAATGTGGTAACCGGTGAAACGCCAATTTCGCTCATTGCTGTTTCGAACCGCAGATTTGGAAACATAGCATTGCGCTGAATGGCCAATGTACTGTAAACTGCTTCTATTCCTCCACTGGCGCCAAGTGTATGGCCTGTATAACTTTTAGTTGAGCTGTGTGCAGGAATCGATTCTCTAAACAATTGGCTGATGGCAGTTGCTTCAGAAGCATCGTTATTCGAAGTTCCTGTTCCATGCAAATTGATGTAATCGATTTTCCCGGGTTTGATGCCGCCTATTTCCAATGTCTGGCTCATGGCCAGAAACGATCCCGCTCCTTCGGGCGAAGATGCTGTTTGATGATAGGCATCATTGGCATTGCAATAAGCTTTCAATTCACAAATGGGTTCCATTCCGAATTGATCTGCCATATGCTCTCCTGCTAAAAGCAAATAACCTGCCCCTTCTCCAAGGTTCAAACCGGCACGACTTGCATCAAAAGGCCTGCAATGCTGTTGATCCAGAATAAGCAACGTGTTGAATCCATTCAGGGTAAAACGTGTTAAAGCATCAGTGCCACCAGCAATGGCAACATCGATAATACCTTGTTTTATCAATCTCGATGCCATCATCATCGCATTAGCCGACGATGAACATGCGGTATTGATAGTGGTTACAATTCCATTGATTCCCAGAAGATCTGCAACAAGTTCGGTGGTTCGGCCACATTCATGATTGATAAAATCCCGGGAATTGAATATTCCGGATTTTTGCCAGTTGGCATAACCATTTTCTGTAAGATCCATCCCTCCTACTGTAGTTGCAGAAATGAATCCGATTCTTAATTTATTTTTTTGTTTCAGGACGGATAAAGCTTCCTTTGATGCCATCAGGCTAAGTAACGCAGCCCTTGGCCATTTGGCATTTCCTCCTGAAATTTCTGATAATTGTTGATTGGTTAATTGTATACGGCCAATAGGAAATCCTGGCAGAAAAGCATCTAACTCTTCCGAAAGGCTGGTAATGCCATGCCGTGAGGAAACAAGCGAATTGAAATTTTCGTTCACGCCATTTCCAATGCACGATATTACTCCTGTGCCGGTTACAAAAATCCGCATTTAGTTCACCCGGTTTTTAGTTACGAAATCGGCCATGGTTCTTACCGATTGAAAAACGCTCTTGCCTTCTTCGGCATTTTTTATTTTGATGCCGTATTCCTGCTGCAGAAGAACGATAAGTTCAAGGGCATCGATGGAATCCAAACCTAATCCGGCTCCAAAAAGTGGTGCATCATTATCTATATTTTCTTTTTTAACATCTTGAAGTTTCAGGTGTTGGATGATCGATTCTTTCAATTCACTCATTAACTGTTCCATAGTGGTGTTGTATTATATAAGGTTGAAATATTTTCTTCTGTAAATTCCATGATCGCATTTGGCTGATCTTTTTCGACCAAAAAAATAAAAGCGTTGTATTGATCATTCAGTACTTCCACCCAGCCGCCTAAACAAGCATCGAGACGTTTGTTGTGAAGCATTTCGCTAATATGGTAAAAAAGTAAACGACAATCCGGTTTCTCTGAAACAAAAAAGTAGTTTTCGCCTTTGAAATTATTCTTGATGCTGATTTCGGCCAAAACTATATTGGGCAAAGTATAAACGAATAATCCCGGACTTGGAATTGAGGAAACCGATTCCCAATATTTTTTGTCGGTATCCAAGCTCGATGCCGAATTGCTGAGTACTATCCCAAGTTGATAAGGATTGTGTTTTTCCGATAATTTTGTATTCTGAAGCACCATATCAGCCAGGGTAAATCCGAGTTGCGAAAGCCGATCCATCTTTCCGAAGCGGGGATGTGTAATTTTATATTTCTGCAGCAAAGATTCAATCAATAACTCCATATTTTCAGTAGCACCGGAAAGACATGGTTTACCAACAAGGTATGCCATCCCTTTTTCAGCTTTGCCGTATTTTGTGATCTGAAGCTTCATTCGTTTGGAAGTTTGCACTTAACTATTGAATGGCTGATACCAATATTGTCAATCAATTCTTCTACCTGCAAACCTGCTTTTTCAATCAAACGGGTAAAAACATCGGAATGGTACATTTGACTGTTTCCATTGGCAATGCTGGTAAAGTATAAAGAAGTCATTTGCAGGCAGAAAGCAGAAGTTTTAAACTGCTGCCTGTCCCAAAAAGTTTCCATGATAAAAATACGGCCGTTTTTGTCCAGTGCTTTGGCACAGCGGCGAAGAATGGAGACGATTTCATCATCGGAGAAACAATCGAGAAACTGGCTCATCCAGACGATATCATATCCGGCAGGAATGGTTTGATTTGGGTCGAGGATATTGGCTTCAATAAATGACATGCGGTTGATGACGCCGTTCTTTTTTGCATTGGCTTTGGCAAAACCAAGCTGTCCAGGTAAATCCATAATCGATACATGAATTTTTTCGTCATGTTTCAGACATTCCAAAGCCCACTTACCGGTGTTTCCGCCAATGTCGAGGATACGTGCAGGATGAGTTGAAAATACAAGCGGCAAAGCATGTGGAAAAGAACCGTCGGAATAATAGTGGTCGAATTTAAACCAGCTTTCGCGAACATCTTCTGGTAAATGGGCAAGAGCTTCATAAACTGTTTTCCAGGAACCAAATTCTTTCAAACCTTCGGGTTTGCCATTTTTAATGGAATCTTCCAGGCTGAACAGACCTTTGTAGCATACATCGTTTATGAAATCGGTGTTGGCTTCGGTTAACTGATCGTTCAAAAAGAAGAAACCCGCTTTTGAAAGGTAGTACCTGTCGTTTTGTTGGTAAATAAGACCAATGCCCAGACCGGCTTCGCACAATACCCTTAAACCGTAATCGTTTAATTTTAATTGTGATTGAAGGTCGGTGGCTGTAATTCCCTCTTTCCGTGAATCCTGAATAGCTTTTAAAATACCCAGATTTTTCAATGAGCGCGATGCCTGAAACACAACCGGTGCAAAAGCAATCCATTGTGCTAGCTCCATCCCTTCCAGAGCACTTTTTTGATCTTTGTTAAAAAACTCCATTTTTAATTATTATGATCCCGATGAAAAAACTAAAGCAGCATTGCATCCACCAAAACCTGCCATGGTTTTTATTGCTGCTCCGGCAGAAATCTCAGTTTTGTTAGTACATATGTTCACTGGTACGCTGGTTCCTTGTTGTTCAAAACCAGCACTGGCAATAAATTCTTTATGGATGAGAGAATGAAAGCATACAATAGACTCGATAAGGCCAGCAGCTCCAAGGGTATGTCCAAAAAATCCTTTTAAACTATGCGTGGGAAGATGCGAAATACCGGCAATATTCAAAGCTTTAGCTTCCATTTCATCGTTGTAAAGTGTTGCCGTTCCATGAGCCGAGACAAACTGAAGATCTCCGGCTTCTAAGCTTGCTTCTGCCAAGGCACTTGAGATTGCTGTTGCCAGTTCTTCGCCCGTACGCGATGGTGCCGATACATGATTGGCATCGTTGGTCACACAACCGCCAAGAATTTCAATATCGTTTTCACTTCTCGTTTCTTTCAATTGTAAAATAAGGGCGGCACTTCCTTCACCTAAATTTATTCCCTGCCGGTTATGGTCGAAAGGCCTGCAAGGTTCTGTACTCAGGGCGTTCAGGGCATTAAAACCCGAAATAATGAATTTGCCCAGCACATCAGCTCCCGCTACAATTGCAGTGTGATAAAAACCTGATTTCAATAAACGATGTGCAGTAATAATTGCAGATAAACCTGAAATACATGCATTTGATACCACAATTGGAATATTTTTACAACCCATTGCATTAGCAATATTATGAGCGGAATGTGGAAGTAGTAATTGGCTTTCAGGTTGCTTCCCCAAATCGTCAATATTTCCCTTTGTTGTGGCAATGACAAGGATAACGCCTTTATCGGAAGCATCCAATCCCGATGATTTAATTACATCCAGAATGGGTTTCAGAAGCAATTGTTCGAAACGGGATTTCAAATTATATTGTGAAGTTGCAGCTTCAATTTCTTTCCATAGTTCGTTTGAAAAAACGGAAGCATATGTTGGGTTGGTAAGAAAATCGGGGTTGATTTGTTTCAGCCCGGATTTACCCATTTTCAATGAGGTAAAAGTATCGGCAGCATTGAGTCCTAAAGGGGAGACAATGCTGTTGGCTGTTGCAAAAACCCTTTTCATTCCTTAATCCCCACTTTCTTTTTCCATGCAGCATAAAAATCAGGAATGGTAAGGTATAACTCAAAGTTTTCCCTCGTCAGAAAAACCTGGGTTGATGATCCTGTGGCTACCAGTTCCATATTTGCTGCGTTATACACTTTAAACCGGAAATGAATTTTTGCGGCAGGTGTATTCACGTAAATTGCTTCTACAATGGCCTTTTCTCCATACTTCAAAGGTTTTTTAAAATCACATTCAACCTTTACAATTGGAGTTACAAATCCATAGTTGTAAACATCCAGGTATCCTAAACCATAGTCGCGACCGAACTTTTCACGGGCATCTTCAAAATATTTGATATAATGACCATGCCAAACGATAGTCAGTGAATCGACTTCACTAAATCGAATGATTACTTCGGTGCTTGATTTAAGGGTTGAATGCATTCAATATTTATTTTATTCCGTATTCTGCTTTCCAGGTTTTCTGATAAATTTTTTCGTAGTCTTTCAAAAAACCAAAGATGGTGGCCGCCCAAAAATTCCGTAATCCAAACCCTATAGGTTTTTCAGCGACATGTTTGCTTAGGATCACTTTTCCTTCGGGCATTTTAACATAGGTAAAATACATAGAGGCATAAAGGTTCTTTTTACTGAGCGATTCATAAATTATTACAGCACCAATTCCTTCTTTGTCCTTCAGGTCGTATCCTGAAACAATGCTGTTGATGGTAGCGTCGTCCAGCTTTTTTTGAGTATCCTGCGTCATCTGGTCTGGCTGGATGGTTTCATTCGATTTTGTCACGGCACTTAAATCCGAAGTAAAAGAGCTTTTTTTCAAGTATTTGGCAAAATCAAATTTAGCCGGTTCTGCTATCGTTAAATTATTGATGGCAGGAACAAACATCATTGCAAATCGATCAGGGTCACAGTCCAGATAATCCTGGATTTTACAATGGGAGAAGTCTGCCCCTAACCAGGTAATTTTGATGTTCGGGTTTGCGAGAGCATCCTTTACAAATTCGTTGGATGTTTGGGCTGATAACTGTAAACTAAATACAGGTATCAATACTGCTAAGAAAAAAAGATTACGTTTCATCATATGATAATTGTTTTAAATGGTATGATGGAACCGCACATGTTATTGATTTTTACGCTGTAATTGTTTTTTTCGGAACATGTGGGTTTCATAAATATTAGGTTTTAGAAATAAAAATCCTCATTTCGCATGCTGCCATCAATTCTTCTCCTACAAATACTTCACCTCTCACAATAGTTACATCCATCACTTCATTCATCACCTTCACTACTGTTTTTAAATCCTGTCCAACATGTGGCAATTCATTTATTTTCAAATCACGAATGGCTGCAATGAACCCCAACGATACCGGGTTTCCATTGGATACCTGATTGTAGCCTGCTCCTGCAGCAACCGTTTGGGCTATATTTTCAATTAAGCCGGGTTCTCTTAAAAAACCATTTTCTACAAAGATATTATTTGCATCGACATACAACCCGGAAATTATACCCGAGTCAGATGCTTCTTCCAGTCTGTCAATCATTACAACAGGCGGTCGTTGTGGAATATATTGAAATAACTGATCTCCTTTGGCAATCATTTTTCTCCCCAAAAATTAAAATAGTTAAACCAATGTGTCGGATAACGGCGAATCTTATCCTCGAGTGCTTCAATATAGTCGTTTATCAGTTCTAGCTTGCTTTCGTCCTTCGATTTACCTGAATATACCTTAGGCGGAGTGGCGATAAAATGGTAATGACGGGCACTTTCCTTAAAGGCAAAAACTATGGAAATTGGCACTTGGCATAAAACTGCCAGATGAAATACCCCTTCGGGAAATTTAGCAGGTTTTCCCAAAAAGTTCTTTTCGATCGACCTGCTGCCTTCCATGAACCTGTCGGCATGAATGCAAACAAGTTCATTATTTTTTAAAGCATCGTATATTTGGTAGACATGCGAAAAATCGTCTTTGATGGCGATTACATTGAATTCTTTATTGCCAGTAACCGATTGCATGTACTTTTTTATATTTTCCGATTCAGCATCGAGCATCACCAGATTCACTTTTGTATTGATGCGTTTCAGATAGAAACCTGCAATTTCCCAGTTCCCGATATGAGCGCTTAAAAGAAGCCCTCCTTTGCCGCCTTCGACTATTTCGTGGAGATAATTTTCGCCTTCATAGTTGAAAGTGAATTTTTCTCCGAGGTTAGCCATCGATACGATTTTATCGATAAGCGTTTGCCCGAATAAATAGTAATTTTTATAGAGTGAGACCAGAGATTTTAAACGGGAGTAGCCTAAACGTTTCTGAAAATAGTAAAGCATGTTCCCGGACGATTTCCAGGAGAAAAGAAAATAATAAAATGCTACAAAACGAAGTAAGAGATAAGCTGGTTGGATTCCACCTTTTCGCAAGGTGAAAATAAATATTTTATAACCTAGTGGAGTCCCTTTCGATTTGCCATCCCACTTCTGCATTTCTTATTTTACTTTAGAGCCTTTAATTACATAATCATAAAAATGATCAAAAGTAACAATGTCAGTGAAATCGCCAGGTTGTACCTTAAATCCGAAGTTGCTTTCAATCACAACTACCAGGTCGATATAATCCAGGCTGTCCAGTTGTAGAGTTTCTCTTAAGTTTGCTTCGGGTATAATTTTCGCTCCATCTACTTCAAACTCTTCAACCAGAAAATAATTAATTTTTTCAGCTACTTCTTGCTTTGTCATATATAAGTTTTATTGATTACATTTTGATACAATCAGGGAGGAGTTTGTACCTCCAAAGCCAAAAGAATTGGATAAAAAAGTGTTAATATCCTTTTCGACAGCAACTGTTGCGAGGTTTAATTTTGCCGAATCTTCATCGGGATTTTCAAAGTTGATGTTGGGAGCCACAAACCCTTTTTGCATCATGATCATAGAATATACCACTTCGCTGGCACCTGCCATCCAGCATTCGTGACCGGTCATTGATTTTGTTGAGCTTACAAGAGGGCCTTTATCACCAAAAACGTTGTAAATTGCTTTGGCCTCGGTTGCATCACCTGCCGGAGTAGATGTTGCATGGGCATTGATATAATCGATATCCGAAGGTTTAATTTCAGCTTGGCGGACGGCCATATCAAGCGCTCTGGAAGGCCCTTCAACTGTGGGATTGGAAATATGGCTGCCATTAGATGAAAATCCATAACCTAAAATTTCTCCCAAAATTGGAGCGCCACGTTTTAAAGCATGTTCAAGACTTTCGATGATGATGGTTGCTGCACCGCCACTGGGTACCAAACCGTCGCGGTCCCTGTCGAACGGACGGGAGGCTTTGGTTGGTTCATTTTCGCGAACTGAAAATGCGCCCAAAGCGTCGAAATTCCCCATGGAATAGTTATTCACTTCCTGGGCACCGCCACAAATGATGCAGTTCTGGTATCCGTGTTTAATCATCATATAGCCCATTCCGATGGAATGTGATCCACTGGCACAGGCCGCGCTTATTGTGAAATTGATCCCTTTTAACCTGAATATGGTTGCAAGATTCATGGTCACTGTGGAGTTCATAGTCTGAAACACAGATCCCGAACCAACCATGATCGTTTCGCCTTTTGCACGAATGATGTCATTGGCTTCAATTACCGGTTGGGCAGAACTGTCGTTACCGAACAATATTCCAATTTCGTGATTGTCGATATAATCCTGATGAAGTCCTGCAATCTTTAAAGCTTCCAGTGTCGACATATACGCAAATTCGCCTTGTTCAGGAAGCATGATCCTGGAACGTCGATCCAATAGTTCTTTTAAATTAGGTCTTTCAACCTGACCGGATAAACCGGAGCGGTAACCGTATTTTTTTCGTTCATCGACCAGCACAATTCCTGAATTGCCTTTGTAGAGTGATTGTGCAACTTCATCTAGGTTTTTTCCTATACATGAATAAATACCTATACCTGTAATTACAACTCTATTGAGCATATTTTTTCATTTTTTTTAATATATACCTCCGTTTATCGAAATAACCTGCCCAGTGATGTACGAAGCTTTTCTGGAGGCGATAAAGCTTACAAGATCCGCAACTTCTTCAGCAGTTCCAAAACGTTTCATGGGTACAAATTCCGACAGTTCTTTTTCGTTTAGGTCTTTGGTCATATCTGTTTTAACAAATCCCGGAGCTATTGCATTCACTGTTACACAACGTCGTGCAACTTCCTGTGCCAATGCTTTGGTAGCTCCAATTACCCCAGCCTTGGCTGCCGAATAATTCACTTGTCCCGGCAATCCTTTAATCCCCGATAAAGAGACAATATTTATAATTCGTCCATATCGTTTCATTAACATATGGTTCAGAATTAACCTGGTAATATAAAAAAAACTTGATAAATTAGTTTCCAACACCTTGTTCCACTGATCATCTGTCATCCACATCATTAAACTGTCGTCGCGGATACCGGCATTATTCACAAGAACTTCGACTGTTTTATCTTTGTTACTTTCCATCCATCCACCCAGAACCTTTTCTGCCTGCTCCCTTGATACGACATCGAATTTAAGAAGTTCGCAAGTGGAACCTAAATTTTCAATCTCAAGGCGAGTTTTATTTGCCTCTTCGTCGTTGCTTTTATAGTTAAGCAGGATGTGATATCCTTCCCGGGCCAGATTTAATGCCACGGCTTTCCCAATTCCGCGGGAACCTCCGGTTACAACTGCATAATTCATATCTGATCCAGTATTTGTAAATTTGTATTCTGCATGAAAGTTTTAAGTTTTGCCAGATTTTCGTATTGAGGTTTATCTTCAATAATTATAGGAAATACCTTGCGCAAAGATTGATAAATTTTTTTGGTTTTGGTGGCAAGTTTATCTTCCAATTTCAGATAATCAATTGCTTGGATAACTGCTGCAGCTTCAATGGCCAAAACTTCAAAGGCATTATTGATTACTTTTCCTGCAATCTGAGCCGAATTAAAGCCCATGCTTACCACATCCTGGTTATCGTTGTTGTTTGGAATATTATGGACACACATCGGATTGCTCAAAGTCATGCTTTCGGCAGTTGTTGAGGTTGCTGTAAACTGCATCCCCTGCAATCCAAAATTCAATCCTAAAACTCCCATATTGATAAACGGAGGCAGAATTTCGTTTAATTTATCGTTTACCAAGTAATTAAGCTGTCGTTCAGCAAGAATGGTAAGTTTTGTAATGGCAATTTTTAATTTGTCCATTTCCATGGAAATGTAATCTCCATGAAAGTTGCCACCATGAAATACACTTTTTGCCTCCACGTCAACCACCGGATTGTCACTTACCGAATTAAGTTCGTCTTCTACAACCTGAAGGGCATTTTCTATTGAATCGAGAATAGGTCCCAATACTTGTGGAACGCAACGCAGACTATAATATTCCTGAACTTTTTTAGACGAAATTTTTCCGTCGACTTCGGTAAAAGAATGATCGAATCGGGATTTTATAAGCTGGGAATCTATCAAAAGCTTTCTCATGATTCCGGCAACTTTGCGTTGTCCTTTGTGCCTCTTGATTTTATTCAATTCTTCCGAGAAATGATCATCAAAAGCTTCCATTATTTCGTTTAAAATGGAGGAGAATGTCAGCGACCATTGAACAGCATTTATGGAATATAATGTATTTACTGCTGCCAGGCCGGTCATTCCGGAAACTCCGTTCATCAAAGAAATTCCTTCGCGGAGTTGTATTTTGAAAGGGGTTAAACCTTCTTTTTGAAAAGCGATATCGGCCATTACATTTTCACCCTTGTAGTAAACAGGACCTTCACCTATGATGGCCAAAGCCAGATGTGCGAGTTGAACCAAATCTCCGCTGGCACCTACACCGCCATGTTTTGGAATGCAAGGTGTGATTTTCCGATTCAACATGGAAACCAATAATGTGATTAGATCGGGATGGATCCCTGAACTTCCCTGAAGCATACAGTTTAACCTGGCCAGAAGAATACCACGACATTCCAGTTCGGGTATGAAACCATTCATACCTGATGAGTGGCTGCGGATAATATTATATTGCAAATCGATTAACTTCTGGTCGTCAATTCTGTATTGCGCCATGGGCCCAAACCCGGTATTTATACCGTATATAAGTTTGTTGGCAGAAAACGCCTTGAGAAAGGCAAAGCTCTTTTCGACTGTACTATTAGCTTCTGCTTTTATCTTTATTTGTTCCCCATCCAGAACAATTCTTTTAAAATCGCTGATGTTCAGAGAGTAACCATCTAACTCCATCAAAATATTTTTTCAACGAAAATATCAAAAACTTTCTGAACTATGCAAATAATTAGGATAATAAAGATTTATAAATTATTGTTGTCCGGTAAACATTATAAAGATTTGGATTTTAGATTTCTCACTTTCGTTCGAAATGACAATCAGTTGTTTATATCTGGGATTTGTTTGGTTGGCGGCAATGTCGCCAACAAAACAAATCTACTGTGAAAATGAAAAATTCTTGTCATTCAGAGCCTGCCTGGCAGCAGACAGGCGAAGCGAAGGACTTAGCGAAGCGATCTCACCGGAGGTAATCTAAATATTTTTTACCGGACAACAGTGTTTATAAATCTTTTATCATGAAAATTTCTGTATATAATTAGCCTGAATTGTTCATGAATTTTGACCACCTCACCCTAATCCCGAAAGCTTTCAGGATAACTCCAGAAAAGGAGTGGGACTTTAAAAACCCTACAATCTCGCTCCCCTCTCTTTCAGGTGAACTTAGCGAAGCGATCTCACGACCGAAGGGATTAGCGGCTGGGGGTGAGGTTATTTATCTGGTTTATGAATTATCCAGATTAGGAAATAAATTCATGAATGTTGAATTTAATTCCCTATTTAAGAGATTTTGAGATCTTTTAAATTGCATTATATGCTCAAAATTAGATAAATACAAAAAAATGAAACAAAAAATTTTGTTTTCTCGTTAAATTGGCCATTAACAGATGTATGTAATAATTTACAAACCAAAACCTATTATTAATCTAAAATTTTATCAAAATGAAAAAATTTCTTTTTATTGCTTTTGCAATTTGCGTTCTTTCTGTTTCAATTTCGAAGGCACAGGATTACAAAAAGTTTAAAATTGGTACCGGATTTCTTTATGCTGTTCCTACAGGTGAAGGTGCTGGTGGTGGCATTGGTTTTTATGTTGAGCCAAAATTAAACCTTAACAATAATTTTGATGCTGGTTTATTGATTGAAAGTGCACTTATGGTGCAAAGTATTGAAGGCTTAGAAAGTAGTATTTCCGGTGTTACTTCATATTCTCTAACTGGTGATTACATGATGGGAACTGGTAAATTCCGCCCATTTGTAGGTACCGGATTAGGAATGTATAATCTTGGTTCATTAGAAGTAACCATGGATGGTGATGAAGGTGAGATTACAGGAGGATCTTTGGGTACAAAATTTGGTTTCTCCCCTAGAATCGGTTTTAATGCAAGTCACTTCCAACTTCAATTACAGTATCATATAATTACAGGTCAGGAAGATTATATTAATAAAAATTATTTAGGTATAAAAATAGGTGTTGAATTTGGTGGTGGTAAGAAATAATAACTACCAGTAATTAAACACATAATATAAAAGAGCTGTCTGGAAACGGGCAGCTCTTTTTTATTACAATAAAAATTACCATACCTGCTATAAAAGCCAGTTCAAAGTCAAAACTCCCAGCAATCCCACTGTACTTACAATACATTCCATAACTGTCCAGGTCATAAAGGTTTGTTTGATGGTAAGATTAAAGTATTCCTTAAACATCCAGAAGCCAGTATCGTTGAAATGCGAAAACATCAGGCTTCCGGAACCTGTTGCCAATACAACCAATTCTGGAGATATGCCTGTCCCTGAAACAACCGGAATCATCATTCCGGCGGCAGTAATTGTTGCCACAGTTGCAGAACCAAGAGCCAGACGAAGTAATGCAGCCGTTCCCCATGCAAGGATTAATGGGGAAATATTCATCACATGTGCCTTTTGTTCAATATAGCTGCCCACTCCACTGTCTAATAACATTTGCTTGAAAGCTCCTCCGGCAGCAATAATAAGTATTATCAAAGCCACACTTCCAACTGAGCCTGTCAGGCTTTTCATTACCTGATCCATGCTTTTGCCCCTTTTGGTACCTAAAGTATAAATACCAACCATTACGGCGAAGAATAGTGCAAAATTGGGATCGCTGATAAAAAGGAAAAAATTTCCTGACTTACTCTGGGGATTTCCGGCAATTTTGAATATAGCGCCGGTAACCATTAATATAATAGGAATTAAAACCGTTAGCAGGCTAATTCCGATTTTTGGAAGTTCGGTTTTTGTAAATTCGCGTGGTGTGAACAGTTCTTTGGGAGGCAATACAATCATATTCTTATAAAAACGTGCCAAAAAAGGTCCTCCTAATAGAATGGCAGGTATCCCAATAATTATTCCATATAATAAAGTTAAATTCACATTAGCATGCATCATTGCTGCAACCGCAGTAGGAGCGGGATGAGGCGGTAGATAACCATGTGCAACAGACAAAGTTGCGCATAAGGGTATTCCAAGATAGATCAGGGGAAAACGGGTGGTAGCTGCGAAAGTGTAAACCAAAGGAATCAGGACCAAAAAACTGGCATTATAAACCATCGGTAATCCGATTGCAAATCCAGTAAGCATTAAGGCAACGGGTAAACGTTTTTCTCCAAAAATGGAAATAAACCAATAAGTAATTGTATGTGCTGCACCGCTTTCTTCAATTAATTTTCCGAGCATGGCACCAAATACAATTATCAATACTATCTGCCCCATGGTATCTCCAATTCCTTTTAAAACTGAATGGAGAATATCGGTCAGGTTCATCCCATTTATACTTCCAACTATAAAAGATGTAATGAGAAGGGCGATAAAAATATTCCATCTTAGCTTTGAAACAAGGATCAATAAAATGAGTATTCCTAAAATAACTGAAATGAGTGGCATAGATCTATTTAGTTAAATTTACTACTGCAAGAAAGGTTTCGTCTACAACACAGGCCATTCTTTTAAAATCGAGAGTTTCAACCGAATCTCCTTCCAGATGATAATTCTGATTTCTATAAAAAGAAGTATTTGTAATCATGAGGGCATCGTACCCGAATTTCCAATAATTACGATGATCGGAGAAATCCACACCTGCCAGGAATTTTGGGCTTCGTAAAAATTTTGTTTCTATAATGGGCGCTTTTCTGACCGACCGGTTGAATTTCCGCCCAAATGAGCCATTGCTAAACTTCTGAACTATTAATATATAATCAGCGGTTTTACCATAAAACCAACTTAAAAAACCAATCGGGTAAGTTTGAGATTTGGGGTTGTCGTTAAAGTATCCAATCATTTCGAGGCAAATCATCCCTTTAACCGGAATTTTATTGTCGTATAAATATTTTGCATGAACATAACTTCCCATGGCATTGGATCTAAAAAAAGGAGGTTCTTCAAGGGTATAGGCAACCAGATCGATCCGGTACTTTAAATCCGTATCTTTTAACAAACGGCCAAGTTCCAGGAGACCGGCAATTCCGCTGGCATTATCATCGGCTCCCGGCTGATTGCCGCATACATCGTAGTGGGCTCCTATAATAATTCTTTCTCCATCTTCGGGACCAAAGGAGCAAATAATATTTTTGTATTCACGGCCCTCTACTTTATAATCTTGTATATTGATTCTTTTAGAAATTTTTGAAAATTCCTGTGAGATGTAATCAGCAGCATTGTTTAAGGTAGCTGTATCAAGGTAATTCCTGAACCCGATTGGCGAGATTAATGCAGTTACATGTTTTCGAAGTGCAATGCTATCCGAAAGAAATGAAATATTTGTCGATGTAGGCGTAGCACTATAGCAGGAAACAAAAAATACTGCCGGAAACAAAAATATGATACATTGCCAAAATCTGATCATAATAATGAGTTTACCTTGTTACTGGCAAATTACCATATTTTTTGAAAAATGAAGAATTAATCCAGAAATTTAAACTTTAATAGCTTTATAAAAATGTTAGTTAATGTAAATTTTCATTTCACTCTCCTACAAAACGAAGCTTCATTTTGTATAAAACCATGCTTCGTTTTAGTGTTACCATGCTTTCGTTTTGAGCAAAACGAAGCTTCGTTTAGGAGAGAACGAAGCTTCAATTTTTTATTGATTTCTTTTTGTTTTCCTATTTCTGATTTTCTCTACTCTTAAGTAAGCTTTTATTTCTTTAATAAATCGCGTATTTCCATTAAAAGCTTTTCTTCGGTATTCGGAACCTCAGGAGCTGCAGGTTTTGCCTCTTCTTTTTTCCTAAAATGATTAATAACTTTTATGAGCATGAAAATAGCAAATGCAACTATAACAAAGTCAACCACTGTTCCGATAAAACTCCCCATTTTAATACCGGGGCCTATTTCTATTGTTTTCCAATCACCGCCAGGTATTAATGGGTTCACAACAGGCATGATAATATCTGCAACAAGAGAAGATACTATTTTGCCGAAAGCACCACCAATGATGATACCAATTGCTAAATCGACAACATTACCACGCATGGTAAAATCTCTGAATTCCTTTAAAACTGACATCTTTTAATGTTTTAAGTTAAAACTATGAATTTGAAATCAATATTAAAATTTATAGGAAAATCCTATTCCCAGAATTTCCTTAAACTGAGTTTTTGGGCCTTTGTCTTTGTAATCGATATCATCGTCATAAATAAGCTGGGTCGATAATGTTGCACTTATATATTTATTAATCTTCATTGATAATAGTACTTCCCAGTTTATATCCATATTCTGTGGATTCTTCAAATAATTGGAGAATAAATCAAATTTAGTGGAAAGGTTAACATTGGTCATGATGTCTTTTTGAAAACCAACCCTTAAGTAACCGCCAAATTCCTGCCTGAAATTTTTTCCATCTTTAGTTTTAATACCATTTACGAATTCAGCCCGGCCTACACCAAAAGCACCTGAATCGGCTAATGCCTTATCGGCCACAATGGTTAGCTTCCCTGTAATTGGAGCAATAAAAGCTGTAAAAGTGTTGTTGGGTTTATAATCCATGCCGAGTGCAGCAACTATATAAGCAGGAGCTAAAAAATTGGAAATCTTCACTTTTGTGCTGTCGGTGGGATAACTATAACCTGCCATAAACTGAGACCGGAAATTTAGTAATGCTGAATAATACCAATTTTTAGAAGCAGCTTTACCAATTTTAGTTGAAAAGTCCATTTTATCATCTGTTTTTCGGTTTCTGGAACCTTGACTAAGTATACCATAACCGAGATCGATCGTGTTATCCCAAGTAAAAGTGTTTTTTTTATAATTGGTAAAAAGATTATAGATACCGTTTCCTGATAAGGCGTTTTCGCCCCCTGCGGCCCAATTCGATAAAGAGGTTTGTCCAAAGTTTACCATTAACATACCACCGTGTTTCCATCCATTTACGGTATCCTTACTCGTTTCCCGGAGTTTTTTCTCAGAGTCGCTAATTTGTGAAAAGCAGATGTTAATTACAAATAAAGATAGAATAAGTAGAATTGTTCTTTTCATACAGTTTGGGTATATATTAACTTATTTTAACCAGAATGAATTAAGAGAATCCACAGGAATAAATTGATTAACAAATTTATGACAAAAAAGTAAAAAAGGAGTAAAAAATTATTCAGGGTGAATGGGTTGTAAAAATAAAAAGCCGGAACAATAAATTCCGGCTTCTGCTAGGTGTTGTTGATTTGGTTCGATATTGCTGATCTACAGCATTTATATAATTTAATTCAAATTCTTTATAATTGATCCATATTACGCACAGTTGAACTTTCGGTTGCATTTTTTATTAACATTTATTAAGAATTTTTATTTTCATTCATTAAAGAATTCCTGATAATGTCTTCGGTTTCAGTAACAAGGTCTTCTGCTGAGCGATTTCCGGGTTCAATGGGATCTAAAACTGTATAGCTTAACTTTACCCCTAATTGCATTACCCACGATTTGTTTGGTTGAAGATTACTGTTACCATTAATTACAAAAGGAACAATAATAGCCGAAGGTGAAGCTTTCAATAATGTACGAATGCCTCCCGATTGAAATTTTCTCATTTGACCATCAACGCTCCTTGTACCTTCAGCAAAAATGCATACGGAATAGTTGTTTTTTTCTATTTTCTCGCCCAGTTTAATGAGTTCCCTCACCGACTGTGATCCGTTTTTACGATCGATGATTACCGAACCTCCATGTTTAATATTGTATGATATGCTTGGAATGTGTTTAGATAATTCAATTTTCGAAATAAATTTCGGATGATGTTTTCTAAATCCCCAGACTACAGGTGGTATATCCCATGCACTTTGATGATTTGAAACAATTATCATTGGACGATTGGCAGGCAGTTTCTTGAATCCTTCGAATTTAATGGAAGCTCCAATTACAGAAAAACAATTCAATATTATAATATTCATAATATCAACTGATTTTTTGTGGGCATGATAGCCACTTAAACGATGGCATAATACCTGGATTGGATGAAAAATCAACAAAATCAATCCAAAAAGGATGTAAAAAAGGATGGTTAGCGGGTAGGCAAAAATTTTCTTTATTAATATCATTTTATTTGAACTTTCAACAAATGAACAAAAAAAGATTAACCTGCCCAAATGAGTATATCCATTTTATAGAATTAGGCATACGTTACATGGTCAGGTGATGTCAATCAACTTTTTTAAGTTCTTAATGTTCTTAAAAATACAACTCAAAACTTTATATCTTAGCATTTTTAATTTTTCAAGTATTAGTGGATATGACTGGATCTCTTGATGTGCTGGATGAAATTAGGTTGAACTTTAGTCAGGAAGGATTTTTCTTTTTAAATATTATTCTGGCATTTATAATGTTTGGAGTGGCTCTGGAAATCAAACCTAAAAATTTCAGGATTATTGTTACTAATCCCAAACCTGTTTTAGTCGGTTTTCTAGCGCAGCATTTCCTGGTTCCTGCAGTTACTTTTTTATTGGTACTTATTTTACAGCCTACTCCATCTATTGCTCTGGGAATGATACTCGTTGCTGCCTGTCCGGGTGGGAATATTTCAAATTTTCTTTCTTTATTGGCAAAAGGCAATGTTGAACTCTCGGTATCGCTTACTGCTATTTCCACTATGGTGGCGGTGGTGATGACACCTTTCAATTTTGCGCTTTACGGTAAGTTATACGCCGGGGCATCCCATCTTTTGGTTCCAATAACTATTGATGCATTCGAGATGGTGAAAACAGTTTTTATTCTATTAGGTATTCCTTTAGGAATTGGAATGTTTTGTGCCTGGAAATTTCCTTCTTTCGCACAGAAACTCACCAAACCCATGAAGTTTGTTTCTCTGGTGGTATTTGCGATATTTGTTTTTGCTGCACTGGCTGCTAATTTCAGTTATTTTATCAGGTATATTCATCTTATTTTTTTAATAGTTTTGCTACAAAATGCTTCTGCTTTTTTTACGGGACATTTTACTGCCAAATTTTTTAAACTTAATTTAAACGATATTAAAACGATTGGCATTGAATCAGGAATTCATAATTCGGGTTTAGCTCTGGTATTAATTTTTAATCCTAAGCTTTTTGACGGATTGGGTGGAATGGCGTTTATTGCTGCCTGGTGGGGAATATGGCATATTATCTCAGGCTTGGGAATAGCTACATATTATTCAAAAAAATTAAAAACTTCCAATCAGGTAACTAATTAATTTAACATAAAATAGCTTTAAATTTCCTAACTTGTTGAGAAAGAAAAAAGGCTAACGACTTTTTAACAAAATGAAAATGGATTCTGATCATCTTTACCGCCATTCTAAGCCATACGCTTTACTCCGGAAAATTACTTCATTTTACCATTCATTGTATTATGAGAATATTTCTGTTGTTAATATTGAAAATATTCCTTCCGGAGATCCGGTAATTTTTACACCGGTTCATCAAAATGCCCTAATGGATGCTCTTGCAATTATATATACCGCTGATAAACAGCCTGTATTTATGGCTAGGGCAGATATTTTTAAGAAAGATTTACTCAGGAAGATACTGACATCTCTGAAAATTATTCCTGTTTACCGGATTCGCGATGGTAAAGAGGCTTTGTCGAACAACGATAGCAGCTTTGAACTGGCGTTTCAGGTTTTAAAAAGTAATGGAGCAGTTGGCATTATGCCTGAGGGAAATCATGGGGAACAGCGAAGATTGCGTCCTTTGAAAAAAGGAGTTGCCCGATTGGCTATCCAGGCGCAGGAACTTTTAGGAAAAAAAGCTTCGATAAAAATTGTGCCTGTAGGCTTGGAATTCAGCAACTATTATACTTTCAGAAGCAATTTGCTGGTAATTTACGGGAAGCCTATTGATATTACCGATTATCTGGATGAATACAAAATTAATGCTGCTAAAGGGCTCCAGCTTATCCGGACAAGACTTGCCGATGAGCTTAAGTCTGTGATGATCGACATTGATACCGACGAATATTACGATACCATTTATGAAGCAAAGGAGCTATATTCGTATAGCAAACGTGAAGATGTTCCGGATTTATACGATAAATTTCTTCTGGAAAAGAATTTAACCGATAAACTGGTTAGCTTATCCAATAATAATCCTGAGAAGATGAGGGAATTGAAAGGCCTTATGCTTGAGCTGACTTCCAAAGCTTCTGCATTAAAATTAAAACCCTGGATATTTTCATGGAATCCGCCACTAAAATCTGTGGATTGGTTTTCGGATATTTTGCGTTACACGGTTTTTTTCCCGGTTTTCATTTTTGCGGCATTGTTTCACGCGGTACCCTATATTAGTTCTGAAATATTATCCCACAAAACTGAAGATAAGCAATTTGTAAGCACAATGCGTTTTGTAATCAGTTTTCTGTTTTATCTGCTATGGTACTTTTTTATTTTAATAATGCCATTTAGCATAATTATGAAGGGCATTTTATTGCTAACAATGCCCATTTTCGGAATTATATCTTACGATTATTGGGATTCATTAAAGAAAGCAAATATTAAATTTCGTTTCCTATTGTTAAAGCATCAAAAAAGCAAAGAGCTATTCAACACGCAAAAACTTTTTAAGGAACTTATTCAATGGTTGGAAAAGAGATAATTACATGGATTCTAAATTTAAAAAGTTTATAAAAATCACCCATATGTCAGAGTTTTTTGGAGCTTTTGAAAATCTTTAAATAAATTCATGTAACATTGATCTTTAAATATTGTTTATGAGTTATTCATTTTCCGGCAAAACTATTTGGATCACAGGAGCAACTTCCGGTATCGGCAAAGCTATGGCACTGGAACTTGCCGGAAAAGATAATATTCTGATCCTGTCATCGCGACGTCAGCAAGAGCTTGAAAAAATTGCAGATGAATGCCGGAATTTAGGAAGTAAAGCATTTATTTATCCTTTTGATTTATCCCGACCTGAGGAAGTTGAAAAATCTGCTCATCTGGTAACTGATAAATTTAAAGTTGATGTTCTTATAAATAATGGAGGTATTAGTCAACGTTCGCTTATAGTTGAAACACCGGTTGAAGTTGATCGTAAGGTAATGGAAACTGATTTTTTTAGTGGTGTTATCCTTACTAAAGCGGTACTTCCGCGAATGGTGGCTGCAGGTTCAGGACATATTGTGGTAATAAGCAGTATAACAGGGGTGTTTGGATTTCCACTCCGTTCGGCATATGCAGCTGCAAAGCATGCCCTTCATGGATTCTATGAAACACTCTGGGCTGAGTTGCACGAAAAAGGAATAAATGTCACAATAGTTTGTCCCGGAAGAGTGAATACCAATGTGAGCTTAAATGCTATCACTGAGAAGGGTGTGGCGCATGGAATAATGGATCATGATATAAAAAAGGGAATTACCGCCGAAAAATGTGCCAGAATTATTATCAGTGCAGCAGAGAAAAAAAAGAAATTGATTTATATAGCTGGAAAGGAAATGCTTATGGTTTATTTCAAGCGTTTTGCTCCATGGGTTTATTATAAATTAGTTTCAAAAGTGAAGCCTTCATAATAAGAATTGAATAAATATAATTAAAATGGGTAAAGTTATAATTAGTGGAATTCAGCAAGTTGGCATAGGAGTATCAAACATGCATGAAGCATGGAAATGGTATAGGAAATATTTTGGGGTTAATATCCGGATTTTTGAAGAGGAAGCTACCGCAAACCTGATGTTACCTTATACAGGAGGTGCACCAAGGAGACGCCATGCTGCATTGGCAATGAATATGCAAGGTGGTGGAGGTTTTGAAATCTGGCAATATAAGGACAGAATTCCTGAAGCGCCTAAAAATGAAATTGTATTGGGCGATTACGGTATTTTTGCTGTTAAAATTAAAAGTCGCGATGTAAAGAAGACTCACCAATTCTATAAGGAAAATGATTTAAATGTTACAGAAGTAACAATCTCTCCAGACGGCACTCCAGGCTTTTTTGTCAAAGACCCGTATGAGAACTATTTTCAAATTGTTGAAGGGAATTCCTGGTTTCATAAAAACCATGATCTTACCGGAGCAGTTTATGGCACGCTGAAAGGTGTTTCCGATATAGACAAATCAATAACATTTTATAGTGAAATACTTGGTTACGATCATGTTGTTTATGATAAAACCGATATTTTCAAGGATTTAAGTGCTGTTTCCGGAGGAAAATTACGTTTTCGGAGAGTATTATTGAACCACAGTAAATCCAGAATAGGAGCATTTAGCCGTCTACTGGGTGATAGCCAGATTGAGCTTTTTCAGTCGTTAGACAGGGAAGCTTCAGATATATTTAAAAACCGTTTTTGGGGTGATCTTGGATTTATCCACCTTTGCTTTGATATTAACGGGATGCAAACACTACGGGATAAATGCAACAAATTAGGACATCCTTTCACGGTCGACAGCAGCCAGAGTTTTGATATGGGCGAAGCCGCCGGTCATTTTTCGTATATTGAAGACCCCGACGGTACACTTATCGAATTTGTTGAAACACATAAAATTCCTGTTCTTAAAAAATTGGGCTGGTATTTAAATCTTCAAAATAGAAATCCTGAAAAATCGTTGCCAGGTTGGATGTTAAGGGCATTATCGTTAAACCGGGTTAAAGATTAGATTGCATTATTTTTAAATAATCTTCATTTTTACTGACTGATAAGTAATTACTGTCGAATTATTTGTAATTTGTTTTATTGAATAATTCAAATAGAAATTAGCTCTTCTTCCTAATGAAAGAAATTCTTGCAACCGCCGATTCAGTCATTCCATTTACCTGGATTGATATTACACAACCATCGATAGAAGAACTTACCCTGATTGCAAACGAATTTAACCTTCATGAATATACAGTGAGGGATTGCCTAGAACCCGATCATCTGCCTAAATTTGAACTTTTTGAAACAACTAAGTTTCTTATTAGCAGGGTATATGCACCCAAAAATCAGCCTAATCCTCATACAATACAGGAGCTGACAAGCAAAATAGCAATATTCTACAACGATAACTTTATTATAACCATTCACCGGCAACCTCTTCCTTTTATACATGCTGTTAAAGATCAGTGCTTTGAAGATAAAACATGTTCCACACCAAATGCGCTGGTAACAAATATTCTTTGGAACTCATTGCATACCTATGAATTACCTGCATTGGAATTGGGAAATAAGATTGATTATTATGAAGAGGAAATGTTTTTAAAAAACCACATTCCAAATATTCAGCGCAGCCTTTATTTTTTGAAACGGAAAGCAGCTTCCTGTAAAAAGGTAATCCATTTAACTACCGATGTGATTAATAGTTCACATTTAGGAATTAAAAAGAATCCTTCGTTGCAGAATTTGCTCGACCTCCACCTGAAATTAATGACACAATATGACCAAATCATGGAAGATGCAAATACTCTGTTGAATATTTACATTGCCCTGGCGTCGCAAAAAACAAATGAAGTGGTGAAAATACTAACCATTTTTTCAGTGTTTTTTATGCCTTTGACATTCATCGTTGGAATTTATGGAATGAACTTTGATTATATGCCCGAATTGAGGAGTAAATGGGGGTATCCTGGTGCTATATTTCTTATGATTATTGTAACTCTATTTATTTACTATTGGTTTAGGCATAAGAAGCTTATCAGGAAATAGTTAGAATTGTTTTGTCAAACACCGGTCCGCCTAACCTTAATTAAGAAAATTTAACTATACCCTTCAAAGATATAATCAGTTTGCCTGGAATTTTTATTAAATTTGTATGGCTTAATTCTATAGCTTATGTTAAAGAAAATTTTTTCATTGGCATTATTAATAACCGGAGTGGTTTGCTTACAAGCTCAGGATATTGATGAAAACCCAATTATACCAACAATAGATAAACGAGCTCCTAAAGTGGATAAGCTTGATTATAGTTTATCAGCAGGTACCAGTTTTATTACATCTAAAACGTTTGGAAGTGGATCTTCCACTTACATAGCTCCTGAACTTACTTATAAACTTACGCCAAAGTTGCATCTCAATGTTGGCATAATGTTTATGAGGTCTAATTATCTCGTCAATCGTTACCAAAGATTTGCCGGAGAACAAAGTGCTGTTATAAAAACCAATCCAAATTTAAGCACTTTAGCTTACATTTCGGGCGATTACCTTATTAACAACCGTTTATCAATATCCGGAATGTTGATGAGAGATTTATCAAGCCCGCAGGGTTTCGGAAGCAACTCTTTTCAGGCAATGTCGGTGCACATGGATTATAAACTTACTGATAATATTTCGATTGGCGCCGGGGTTCAAATGCAACAAGGGAATAATTGGAGTTCTCCTTATGGAAATGGTTTTTATCCTTCAACTCAATATCCTTTTTTAAATTATTAAAAATAATCCACGATTTGGTTTAATTTTTGTTATTTATCACAGGCAAAATCCTTTATACTCTAACAAAGGCTGGGAAGAATTCTTCTTTCCGGCTTTTTTTTTACCTTTGGATTTTCAACCCATTTATACTACAAATTATGAAGCGAACCCTAATTCTTTTTATGTTGGTTTTTATTATTTTTTCGTGTAAAAATAATAGGCAGGAACCATTACAACAAAAAAATGACAGCCTTTCGATCACCAGAGTTAGTTGGGGTAGAATTGGTGAGCAGGAAGTTTTCTTGTATACATTGACGAATAAGAACGCGGTTAAAATAGATATAACCAATTTTGGAGGAATAATTACCTCCATTTACACGAAAGACAAAAACGATAGTCTTGCTAATATAGCTCTTGGTTTTGATAGTTTAACGAATTATATCGGTGAAAATCCTTTCTTTGGTGCTACTGTCGGAAGATATGCCAACCGGATTGGGAAAGCTTCATTTAAATTAGATGGGAAAGCTTATAAATTAAATGTTAATAATGGAAATAACACCCTGCATGGTGGAACTGTTGGTTTCAACAAAAAAATTTGGGAAGCTGCTGATTTTGCAGGAAACGACAGTGTAGCCTTACAACTAAGTTATACCAGCCCCGATATGGAAGAAGGCTATCCTGGCACTCTTAAATCTACAGTAACTTTTGTTTTAAACGATTTAGATGAGTTAAAAATATATTACAGTGCAGAAACCGACAAGCCGACAGTTATTAACCTGACTAATCACAGTTATTTCAATTTAACCGGTGCTAAAGAAAATATTCTGAACCATAGCGTAGTTATCTTTGCTGATTCTATTACTCCGGTGAATAATGAATTGATACCAACCGGTGAAATTGCACCAATAAAAGGTACTGCTTTTGATTTTACCACACCTCACAGAATAGGAGAGAGAATTGATAAGGTTGAAGGAGGATATGATCATAACTTTGTCCTTTCCAAATCTAAAGGTGTTTTTGGAGCAGTTGCTGAAGTTAGCGATTCAGTAAGCGGCCGGTTGCTTCAGATGTATTCATCGGAACCCGGAGTCCAGTTTTATACAGGAAATTTTCTGGATGGTACTCTTACCGGACACAACAATACAGTTTATAATAAACACTGGGGTTTTTGCCTCGAAGCACAGCATTATCCCGATTCCCCGAACAAACCTAATTTCCCGTCGGTTGTTTTGAAACCAGGTGAAAAGTATTATCAATTAACTGTTTATAAGTTTTCTGTTAAAAAATAAACCAATTTTTCAATTTCTACGACCCTTGTTATCCATTTACGATGACAAGGGTTTTTTATTTTATTAAGCATTAATTTACTTTAAATTTATACCTATAGACCTTACAATACTCTTATTTACTATATTTGCGGCAGTTTGTTGATTATGGCAGCATGTATATCTATGATTTAAAGATTGATATCGGAAGATTAAGTTTAGGAACTTACATCTGTTCTATAAAGAAATTGTGCAGATGAAATCTATTATAAAACCATTTTTTATTGTTTATTATTTTACTCTTTTTTTCCCTTTAGCAATATCTTTAATGGTGATATGTGCTATTCTGGCAATTATTTTTGGTTTGTTTTTCGGGCAAAAAGCTGGTAGTTTCTGGGGAAGGGCTTGGGCAGCAGGTACATGTTTGCTTTCTTTTGTCAGGGTTACTGTTACTGGTAAAGAGTACTTATTGAAAAAACAATCCTATGTTTTTGTGGCCAATCATTCCAGCTCGTACGATATTTATTCGATGTATGGTTATCTGGGTCGTGATATACGTTGGATGATGAAAAAGGAATTAATGCGGGTACCATTTTTAGGTCTGGCGTGTAAAATAGTTGGTCATATTTCTGTTGATCGTTCAAACGCAATTAAGGCCAAAGAAACTTTAAAAAGAGCAAAAGATAACCTTCAACACGGAACTTCTGTTGTATTTTTTCCTGAAGGAAGCCGCACCCGAAACGGGAAAATGGGCGCTTTTAAAAGAGGAGCTTTTGTGATAGCTCAGGAAATTGGTTTGCTTGTAGTTCCAGTTGCCATTAAAGGTTCGTTTGATATCAAACGCCCTGGGACTCTTGCAATTCGGCCAGGGAGGATATTTCTGCATATACAGCCCCCAGTTGCCCTAAACTCGGTTACCAAAGAAGAAATGCTTACCGATGTTGTGAAAGTGCATGATATTATTGAGAAAAGACTTAATCAATCATAATCTTGAAAGTAGGAGACATTAAATTTCAAACTATTTGGATTAAACCTGAAAATCCTTCAGTAATTCAAATTATCGACCAGAGAAAATTACCATTTAAATTCGTCATTGAAGATATTGCTTCAGTCGAAGAAATGTTTATTGCAATCAAAGATATGCATTTACGGGGAGCGCCTTTGATTGGTGCAGCAGGTGCATTTGGAATGTATCTGGCTGTAATTGAAAAAGATACTAAAACAAAAACTTCGGAATATTATCAGGAAGTTGCCCAATACCTGGTTTCCTCAAGACCTACAGCTGTAAATCTGGAATATTCTGTAAACAGGATTCTGTCCAGACTTTTAGAAACTAAAGATCATGATCGTCAAAAAAGAGCAGCTTTAACAGAAGCTTTGGCGATTGTTGGAGAAGAACTTGAAAATTGCCGGAGAATTGGAGAATATGGTCAAAATCTCATTCAGCAGATAAGTCAGACAAAAAATGGAGAAACAGTTAATATTCTTACACATTGTAATGCCGGCTGGCTTGCCTGTATCGATTATGGTACTGCTACTTCACCCATTTATTTTGCTCACGATAAAGGAATAAAATTGCATGTTTGGGTTGACGAAACCCGGCCAAGAAATCAGGGAGCAAGGTTAACTGCCTGGGAATTGGGCCAGCATGGAGTGCCACATACAGTCATTGCCGATAACACTGGTGGGCACTTAATGCAGCATGGAATGGTTGATATGGTTATAGTGGGAAGCGATCGCACTACTGTTACCGGCGATGTAGCAAATAAAATTGGTACCTATCTTAAAGCTCTTGCGGCAAAAGATAATAATGTGCCATTTTATGTTGCTTTGCCATCATCCACTTTCGACTGGAATTTAACTGATGGTGTAAATCAAATTCCTGTTGAAGAGCGTGATGCAAGCGAAATCAGGTTTGTTGAGGGTATTGAGGGTGCATCTGTTAAAATAGTGGATACTTTACCAAAAAACAGTCCTGCCCTTAATTTGGGTTTTGATGTTACTCCTGCCCGGCTTATCACTGGTTTAATTACCGAAAGAGGTATCTGCAAGGCCAGTAGAGAAAGTATCCTGACTTTGTTTCCCGAGAAAAAAGTTTAAACCAATTCCTTATTGTTTATTAATTTTGTCATTCTTAAACCTCTTATTATGAATTTATCACAACTTAAAAAAGAACTTACTGCCGAGTTACGGGAGGATATTCTTCCATACTGGACTAAACATACCATAGATAATATTCATGGTGGCTTTTATGGACGTGTAAACAACGACAATATTGCTGATATCACTGCTAACAAGGGAAGTATTTTGAATGCACGGATTCTTTGGACATTTTCCGCTGCTTACAATGTTCTCAAATCACCTGATCATTTAGAAACTGCAACCCGCGCTTATAATTATATTCAAAAATATTTTATCGATAAAACATACGGTGGCGTATACTGGTTGGTTGATTACACAGGCAAACCGGTCGATACCCGAAAACAAATTTATGCACTGTCTTTTGTTATTTATGGTTTAAGCGAATATTACAAAGCTTCGGGAAATAAGGAAAGTTTAAAAACTGCTATTGAACTTTATAAAACTATTGAAGAAAAGTCCTTTGATCCCGGATATAAAGGTTATTTCGAAGCTTACCAGCGCGATTGGAGCATTATCGATGACCAAAGATTAAGCGATAAGGACATGAATGTAGAGAAAACTATGAATACACACCTCCATGTTCTGGAAGCTTATTCAACCCTTTACGATATCTGGAAAGATGACGAACTTCGGAATAAAATTGAACACCTCATTGAAGTATTCCTTTTGCACATTGTAAATAACGAAACCGGTCATTTTAATATGTTTATGGAAACAGACTGGAATGTTGTTTCAGGTAAATTGTCTTATGGCCACGATGTGGAAGGTGCGTGGCTTTTGCAGGAAGCAGCAGAAAAAATAGAAAATCCCGAATTACTTGTTAAAGTAAAAGAGTTTGCTATTAAAATGACTGATGCCGCACTTACAGGAATTGATCCTCTTGGTGGTTTATATGCCGACTATATTCCCGATATGGGAAATGAAACCGACCGCGAATGGTGGACAATGGCTGAAGGTATTGTGGGCTGTGTAAATGCATATAAAATAAGTAATGATCCTAAATATCTCAATGCTGCTTTTGGTTTTTGGGATTTTATTAAAAAATATCAAATTGATAATCAGTTTGGGGAATGGTATTATCGTGTTGATGAACATGCTCAGCCAATACTCTCTTACGATAAGGTTGGCCAGTGGAAATGCCCTTATCACAATTCCCGCATGTGCCTTGAGATTATGCACAGGATAAAGGAATAATGCCGGTTTTCAAAGCGGTTATCATTTTTAGTTGAATGAATAGTAAATACTTACAGTTTTCACTATATTAGTTCAGCATTTTGAAATTTTTAAATCTTCATCCTATGAAAAAACATTTTGGTACTATTCCGGTTATCCTGTTGTTTATTATTTTCTCTTCTGTTCTTTTTACTTCTTGTGCTGATCGCGAGCCAGTAGACGAATGCCTTAAAGGATATACGTATGGCTTTTTTGGAGGGCTATGGCATGGATTTATTGCTCCATTCGATTTTGTAGGAATGCTGATGTGGAGTGATGTTACAATGTATGCCCAAAATAATAACGGAGTTGGCTATGCCCTGGGATTTCTTATAGGAAGCGGAGGCTGGGGCTTTTTGGGAGGTAAAACTATTTTTAGGAGACGGAAAACTGTCAATAACTAATATCTCATTATACCTAACTTTTTAAAAAGGATCATCAGAAATTTTTTTCTGGTGTGATACTTATTTGAATATTAATTTTAAATAGGCTTGGAGTCTCGATTAAAAAAGTTTGCCGGTTTTTAAAAAGAGATGATACATAGCATAGTTATTTATTTTAAAATCTTCTGATGATTGGTTCACCGGTGGAATCATTTTTTATTTTGGTTTATTACTTCTATTTTAGCACCGGAATGATTTTTTATGGGAGCATTTAGAAGAATTAGCATTATATGTTATTAGCCAGAGAGGTTCTTAAATCGGAACTTATATATTTTGAGGATTTTTTCGCAGATTCGCTAAAAAGCCATATTCCTTTATTACAAGGGATGATGGGGTATATTCTCAAAAATAAAGGAAAACAGATTAGGCCCTTATTTGCTCTGTTAAGTTCTAAATTAGGAGGGACTGTTAACGAAAAGAGTTATGTAGCTGCACTTGTTGTTGAGCTTTTACATACGGCATCGCTCATCCATGATGATGTTGTGGATGAATCGATGGTTCGTCGGGGCGATTTTTCAGTTAATGCCTTATGGCGCAGTAAACCAGCAGTGCTGGGAGGAGACATTCTTAGTTTAAATGCTCTTTTGGTTACACTTACAAGTAACGATCATAAAATACTCGAAATATATACCGGGGCAATCGGCCAAATTATAGAAGGGGAAATACTTCAGCTAAGGAAATCACTTCGGCTGAATTTGGATGAAAAAGTGTATTTTGAGATTATCACAGCAAAAACAGCTGCTTTTTTCGCTGCTGCATGTGCTGCCGGCGCTTCCTCTACTTTTGACGACGAAGTGTTGGTCCAAAAAATGTATTCGTTTGGTGAAAAAGTAGGGATCGCTTTTCAGATAAAAGATGATTTGCTTGATTATAGCCTTTCAGATATCGGCAAACCACGAGGGCATGACATTCAGGATAAGAAAATTACATTGCCACTTATTTATACTTTAAACCATTGTTCACCTGGTTTGAAAAGGAAAATTGTAAAAATTATTAAGCGCGGAAAGGATGACGACTCAATTGGCTATATTGTTGAAGAGGTTATAAAGGCAGGTGGAATCCAATATGCACAGGAGAAAATGTTTAAATACAGGGACGAAGCTCTGGAGTTGCTATATGAATTTCCTGATAGCCAATCGCGAAAAGCATTGGAAGAATTGGTACGTTATACAACCGATAGAACCTATTAACTATTTATTAGCCTATCAAAACCTGTATATGGATGTAATTGCATCAATTCGAATGAAATATAATTTTCTTTAACCAAGGTTAGGTTGCCTAAAAACTTATTTGCTTCTTCAGTATTCTCAGCTTCAATTATAATTATAGCTTGCCTGTTCTCAGTAAAATAGATCTCACGTATAATTTCCGCTTTAATAAGTTCCCAAACTTTTGTAGCTTCCTTTTTGAAGATAACTTCTGCAACTTCAATGGGAATTGGGGCAACTTCTTTTTCTATTGCCAGAATTTTCATTTTTCAGGATAACTTTTTGGGTCAAGTGCATTAACCGACCAGGCATTCAAAAAGTTTAATATTTTCTTATTATCATAGCCATTACCCGATTCGAGTAAATCGGTTGCCTGGGTATGAATACGCTGACCATTTTTATTTAAAACAACCAGCGAGGGAAATCCAAATCTTTGTGGATATTCTAACTCTTTCAATATGGCAAGGTTTTTATTCTCTTTGGAATAATTAACCATTACAAAAATATAATTTGCTTTTAACGTAGAATCGATTTTAAAATCGCTGTTGAAAAGCTTATGCAACTTAACACACCAAGGGCACCAGTTTCCGCCAACCTGAAGAAGCACATGTTTGTTTTCGGCTTTTACTTTTACAATGGCCGCTGCAATATCGGCTTTAGCATCCGCCGCTGGATTGTATATGTTTACTGTGTTTTGCGATTTAACAGTTTCTGTTGCAACACCTAAACAAAAAATTAGAATTATTATTTTTAAGTAGCTCATAAATTTTTCTTGTAAAAGAAAGAAAAATGAATAATATAATCTATGTTTTTGCTTGTGTTTTTATCAGCATGCCAGTCTATTTGCTTCGATTTTGACTTAACAAATTGAATTATAAATCGAGAGGGACTTTTTTTAAACCATAATCGGTTGCAATCCAGATAAAACCTGGTTCTGCTGATTCGATATCATTTATCCAGTTATCCAAAGGAGGTGTTATGGTAAAACTAGTCCATTTACTTCCATCAAAGCAATGAAGATCGGTAAATGACTGGTAATTTTTTTCAGCTAACCATAATTTCCCCGATTTGTCAACATCCATATATGGAATTGTTTGGAAATTACCACCCAGATAATTACCTGCTTTAACATCATTCCATGAGTTGTTATTAAGCTTAAATACCCTGTCGGAAATGTTTAACCAAACATCATTATTTTTATCAATACTCAAATTATATATACTCGATGTTAGGTTACCGGAAATTTCCTTGATACTGAATTTTTCGATGCTTGAGCTGCTAACATGAAAAACGGTGTCGTTTGTAGCAACCCAGAATGTATTGTCGTCACTTATTTCAAAATCGATAAAGGATTGATTATTTTGAAAGGAAACTCTGTCATTTTGAAGGTTAAAGAATCCTTTACTGGATAATATCCAACATTTACCATTTCGATCCAAATCCATAAGCTTGTATATCTCAGAATTTTCCGAAGTTTTTAAAACTGTTTTTTGAAGGTTTTTGGTAAAACTTAAAACTTCATTTGAAGTTATGGTAATGAGAGAATTGTTTTGTTCCTCGGCATCCAGTAAAAAGCCAATTTTATCTTTAGCAAAAAAATCGTCGTTATAAAAAAATGCCAGTCCTTCAATTAAATTTAAGTTGGAACAGCTTTCACACTCAGGATTTTGAACAGTTCTGGTTATTAACCAATAGCCTTCAGTTCCTGGTATAATTTTGTAAACATATTTTGAATAAGAAAAATCCTTTAAAGATGATTTCATAAAATCATCTTCTTTACTGCATGAAACTAACACTATTATAATCAGGAAAATAGAATATAAATTGAATTTCATATATGAATATATTTAAACATAGATGTCTCAGACTTTATTTGGTTGCGTAATTTTATAAAAAAGTTACCATTAATCAGTTCTATAATTGGATTATTTATAATTTTGGGTATAACTACTTTATTATGAAAAAACTCGCCGTTTTAAGGGAAGAAGCCTTGCAATTTATAAATGACAAAGAGATTGCACTTGCAGGTGTTTCGAGGAATCCTAAAAAGTTTGGTAATATAGTATTTAATACTTTAAAATCTAAAGGATTAAATATTTATCCCCTGAATCCTAATACCGAAAATCTTGAAGACGTTCATTGTTATAAGACTTTACAAGATTTGCCTGATAATGTTAAAAATCTGTTGATATTATTAAAACCTGATGAAACAGAAAAAGTAATCCGGGAGGCTATTCATAAAGGTATTACTAAAATCTGGATTCAACAGGGCTCGGAAAGTGTTGAATCCATTAATATTGGTAAACAAGCTGGAATAACTGTTATTACAGGAAAATGCATTTTAATGTATGCTAATCCAACCGGTTTCCATAAGTTTCATATGCAATTGAACAAATTATTTGGCAAATATTGATCAACTATAAAGGTTCGAGTAAAACGAAAGGTATCAGCATTTCTTCAAGTGAAATGCCTCCATGTTGAAAAGTATTTTTGTAATAACTTACATAGTGGTTGTAGTTATTAGGATATGCCAAAAAATCATTAGCCGCAGCAAAAATATATGAGGTGCTTACATTAAATTTTGGTAATCGTATTGCATGTGGATCTTTAACTTCAAAAACTTCCCTGGCATTATAACTCAGACTCTTTCCCTGTTTATACCTTAAATTGGCCGTTGTGGTGCGGTCACCTACTACTTTTACAGCATTCGATACTCTGATTGATCCATGGTCGGTTGTTATAATTACTTTTTTCCGTTCAGTCGAAAGTGCTTTTATAAAATCGAACAAATAGGAATGCTGAAACCAGGAAAGTGTTAAAGTCCGGTAAGCAGCTTCATCATCGGCCAATTCTTTTATCATATCCAACTCAGTTCTCGAGTGTGAAAGCATGTCTACAAAATTATACACCAAAACAACAAGGTTGTTGGAAAAGTAATTTTTCAGATTATCTACTACACGCTTTCCTGTTTTCTGATTTAGAATTTTTTCGTAGCTCATTTTGAAATTCAATCCATTTCGTTGCATTTGCTTTTGAAGCAATTCGTCCTCATGGAGATTATCCATTGCATCTTCTTCAGCTCCATTCCACATATTAGGGTAAAGTTTCTGAATCTCAAGTGGCATTAATCCCGAAAACATCGAATTACGCGCATATTGGGTTACGGTTGGTAATATGGAGCAAAAAATATCTTCCTGTTCAATTTTCATAAAATCTTTAATAACTGTAGACAGAACGCGCCATTGGTCGTAACGGAGGTTATCTACAATTACCATAAATATGGTTTCGTTTTCTTTTAAAAGAGGAAAACACTTCTCTTTGAATAGGTTAGGAGAAAGAAGTGGTTTATTTGTCCCATCCTGCTGAAACCAGGAAGAATAATTCTTCTTGATGAATTTAGTGAAATTGGTGTTTGCTTCTTCTTTCTGATATTTTAGAACAGGTGTTAATTCACTGCTTTGAAGTGATTCAATTTCAAGTTCCCAAAATACCAGCTTTTTATATACTTCAACCCAATCGTTAAAATTCTGTGCATATTGAATTTGGTTGCTAAGCTGATTAAAATCGGCCTGATATGACGATGTGGTTTTTTCGCTGACAAGTTTTCGTTGCTCTGTAATTTTTTTAATCGAAAGTAATATTTGGTTTGGATTTACCGGTTTTATCAGGTAGTCAGCAATTTTAGCTCCTATTGCTTTTTCCATAATATTTTCTTCTTCATTTTTGGTGATCATTACCACCGGAACATCGGGTTGAATGGCTTTTATTTTGTCGAGTACCTGAAGTCCGCTTAATCCGGGCATATGTTCATCCAAAAAAACCAGATCGAAAGTTTTTGCACTAATGGTATCTATAGCATCGGCTCCATTGGTAACAGAAGTCACATCATAACCTTTATCCTTTAAAAATATAATATATGGCTTTAAAAGGTCAATTTCATCATCAACCCAAAGTATGTTAATATTTTTCATATGCGACATTTAAGTACAACTGTAAAAGGATTTGTAAAATTAACCAGCGTTTCAGGTAATTTTCTTACGACTCCCGATAGCTATCGGGACGACTAAATACTTACGACTATTTTGCAGTATTTTCTATAACTTCTATTTTGCAAAGGTATTATATTATGTGTCTGCATACAAAAACAATATACCAGAACTGCTATCTGCTCAAAAAATACTTTTCGAAGAACCGCTGGTAAGTTTCTACATTTTTGTCGTCTTGTAAAATTTTTAGATTGTCGCTGGTTATGACAAAGCAGTAGGCTTGCTTATTCTTAAGGTTTTTATTAATTACCGGCGATGGACAAAAATTATTGTAGTAATCCAAAGCACTTTCCCGATCATTGAATTTATGTATGGTTACTAATTTCCATTCTTTGCTGAAATCAGCATTTTGCACCTCAAATTTTACTTTATTGTAGTTATCAAGGTTAAAATTGATAATATCAAAAACAAGCTGGTTCACATCTTCATTCGAACTAACAAGCCAGGCCAGGATTATTGGGCCTCTAATCTGTTGGTTATATGTTGTCTCAGCTTTAATTGTCTCTTCAGTCTTTTTTACATCAGGATTATAATTATCAATTTGCGCAATTATGTCTTTAGCTGCAATACTTACTTCGTTATTGGGATAACTTTGTACCACTTTTTCCAATTCTCGTCTAAAAGATGTAATATCTGTTGTCTTTCCATAAGAAAGTGCCCTGATAAAAGCAAATTTTGATTTTACTGGGAAGTTCTTATATTGATTGAGAGCAATATCTGCATTTTGAATGACTTGTGGATAATTTCCCGCGAGATAAAGATTGTACGTTTCTTCGTAATAACGATTAGCTTTATTTGATTCTTCCTCTGCAGTTTTTGCAAATTCAGGATCGGTTAATACTTTCGCAAATATGCTTTCGGGATATTGTGAAAGTATTAATTGTTTGTATTGTTGAGCTATACTGGTATTTCCCAAATTGTTGTTTGTACTATACAATTGATAGTATGCAGAAGATGTATAATTAGTGTTGGGATACCTTCTCAAAAGTTCTTCATATAGTTTGATAGCTTCTGAAGGTTCATTCAAGTCGTTTTTATAAGTGCTGGCGGCATCATAAATTGCATCTATTATCTTTTGGTGCGAAACATTTATTAATGAATCGGTTACAGGTATATCCTGAAGATAGTAAGCCGGAGTTTTATTATCAGCAATTTTTTTCTCTTGTTCTGGTCTTATATCACTTGCTATTTCTGTATTTTCGGATAATGCGTTAACGCCTTTATTTCTTCTTCTCCAGTTGTCTTCAAGTTTTCTTTTTCCCCATTTAGCCTGGAATTCAACTATTCCTTGCTGAACAGTTACTGGGTTGTAAAAGTACCAATTGCCCTGATTTGTTCCTGTTGTATTTGTATTCCGATTGTTGTAAGGATTGGTTGTTTGGTTTGCGAGTTGGGACTTTTGTATCTCTTCAGCTTCTTTGTTGCGAAGGTTGACAATAATCTTATTTATGATCTTCAAACGTTCTGTTTCATTCAACGATGAGAGATAAAGTAAGCTATCCTGAAGTTCAATGGTATTCAGGTTTTGAACCAATTTATTTAAATTGGCTGCTCGTGATTGAACTTTATCAAAATCTTTATAATCGGGTCGCAATGATTGTAAAGTGCTGTCGTAATAAGCCTGAGCGGAAATATATTGTTTTTTGCCATAATATAAATCGGCAAGGGTCAGAAATGTGGTGGCTTTTTGCTGATCGTTCTGCGTTGTTGCTATGGCCGAAAGTTTGTATAATTCAATGGCCTTATCTTCATTTTTCTCGCGGAGTTCCATATTTGCTAAGGCAAAATAGATCTGGTCGCGAAAATCTTTATTTTTTTGATCTTTAAGCATCTTGTACAATTGTGCCTTGATAGTTTTATTCCCTTTTGAATCAGCTTCTATCAGCGAAGCAAGGTTAATACGTGCATTGAAGGTCATTTCATAAGGCGGGTTCATTTTCACAACTTTTTTGTAATGAGCTATTGCTTTTTTATCGTCGTTCAGTAAATGGTATAATTGAGCCAGTATGTATGTTTGCCTGAGTTTATTTTGTTTACCTTTTGCAGTGGAGAGTGCTTTTTCAAGTTTTTGTGCAGCAGATTTATATTCCTGTTTTTTTATATAGTAATCGGCATAAGTAGCGTTAAAATCGGAATTAAACTTTTTGGGCATTTTTTTATCACTCTGAAGATTTGTAAGAATCTTCTCAGCTTCAATAAATTCTTTTAGCTGAATATGAATCCTGGTTTGCCAGATAAGAGCTTCAAAATGTACCGATTCTTTTGGAAATTCCTTTAATATGAAAGTAATGGTTTTGGAAGCTTCTCCAAAGTCGCCTTTATAAAAGTTGGCCTTGGCAATAAGCATATAGCTTTCGTCTACCCAAGTATTGTATTCGTTTTTTGCCATGAATTCCTTCTCGGAAGGACTCAGTTTATTGTTTTTATAATTAGGTTTGGCTTTAATTGAATGAAGTGTGACAACTTTAGACGATTTTTTTATGGCGAGCTCCATATCGGAAGATGCAGAGGCATTTAATTCATTATCATTATAAGTAAAAATATCCAGTATTTGATTGTAATCATCTTTGTAGCCCTCGCTAATACGGGCATTGCCTTTTTTAAAACTTTCTTTCCCATTAAAATATATATTATAATGAGAAAGAATACTGTGATATTTTCTTGAAACAAGAGTATTTTTTTGTGTGGAACATGCCACAAAAAGAATCATAGCAAAAAATGCTGCTAATTGGAATATCTTCTTCAACCTTTTTTATATTAATAACTGATTTCAGGAAATTTTATTTTCTGTAAACAAAGAAAATACAAAAGCTTAAATTTAAAAAATTTGTTTTTCGGGTTAGTAAATCAGTATTGTCCGGTAAAAATTTTATGCAACCCTCTACGAGGTTGTTACTTTAATTGGATGCATCTATTCTAAAATTATGTATCCTCTACGAGGATATTGTTTCAACTTCGTATCCCGATAACTATCGCGAGTTGCATAATTCTAGAAAAATTAAACCAGGTGACCCCTTACCAACCCTGTAGGGGTTGTACAATTGATAAGGGATTGGAGCATTAATTTATATTTTAACCGGACAACAATGTTAGTAAATAAAAAAATAAGGAGCAGTCATAAAAATGAAAGCTCCTTATTATAAATATATCTGAATGCGTTTTCTTTATTACTCTACTGATTTGTTAATTATTTTACTACCTACTAAAGCATAGTATAACAGATATGCAAATCCTGCAACGATTACCCAATAACTGGTAATAAAGTTAGTCATGTCAGCTACCCAGTTTTGTAACAATGGAAGTAAACCGCCACCGCAAACCAAAACCATAAAAATGCCGGAAGCAGCTGCAATATACTTACCTAGACCTTCTACAGCAAGGTTAAATATTCCTCCCCACATTATTGAGGTACAAAGTCCAACTAATATTAGGAAAATAGCATTAATTGGAACTTGAATTTCAGTGAAAGGGAAAGTTACATAAGAAATTGGAAAGAAAATAGCTAATAATACTAATATCAATCCAACTAATGAAGTAACTCCAAGCATACTCCTACTCGATACTCTTGCAGCAATAGATGCTCCAAATAATCTTCCAACTAACATTAAGAGCCAGTAGATACCGGTAATAATACCTGCAGTTGCAGTATTTATTCCCAATCCGGCAGGCTTTTCACTAGCAACTATTTTATTTGCAGTTTTAAAATTGTTATCTCTATCTTGTTTCTCTTTAGCTGTAAGAGTGGCAAGATAAGATGCATCAACTGATTGTTGATTGTATGTTTCTAAATTTGATTGTGCTTGTTCTTTTGTAAATGTTGTCATAAACAAATTAAGAGTACCAGGTGTACCAACTTCCACGCCAACATAAACAAATATAGCTATGGCTCCTAAAACAAAATGGCGATATTTTAATGCACCTGACATCAATTTTCCAATAGGTTCAGCTGATTTTTCCGCATGAGGTTCTGGAATATTAACAAAATAAAGAACTACAAAAACTAAAGCAAATACGCCCATTGCAATATACATAACAGGAAAAACATCAGTTATGCGTGCTTTAGCGGCTTCTCCAATTAATACTCCTACAAACATTGGGGTAATAGTTGCCATAACTGAATTAAATGAGCCCCCAATCTGAATTAATTGATTTCCTTTATTACCGGCTCCGCCAAGAGTATTTAGCATAGGATTAACTACTGTATTCAATAAACACATCGAAAAACCAGCAATAAATGCTCCTAAAAGATATACAATAAAAGCAGAAGACTGATCAGCATATCCAGATAGATATTGAATGCCAACTCCTACAAATCCAATAGCAATCGCTATTAGGGCAGTTTTCTTATATCCAACTTTTTGTAATAAAATACCGGCAGGTATACCCATAACGGCATAAGCAATAAAATTAGCCATATTTCCCAACATCCCTAAGGCATTGGAAACACCGAATTGGGATTTTAATACGATACCCATTGGGGCCGCCAGATTGGTTACAAATGAGATCATCCCGAAAAGCAGGATCATCATAATAATAGGTAATGTGTAACTCTTTTTTTGGTTTGTGTTCATAAATTAGTGTTTAAATGTTAGATCGATACTTTCGGCTAAAAGTAATGAATTTTTTGTTACTACTATATCACACGAATAATTTGAATTTATTTTTTATTTTTACTTAAAGGATTGGCTTCTACACCATCCTAATGTAATTTTTACAGGTTTAATAAATTCATTGTTGTCAAAATACATCTGGTCGATGCAGGTAACTCTTTGGTTGGCTTCGGTTACTCCATTTGGCGAATAGGTTATAGATGTAACGCTCAAAATTAATCACTGATACCTTCATATGCTGTTCATAATAATAAAAAGGAATGGCCAAACTTCCTTCAGGAACCTTGATACCTGCAACTTTCTGAAGTTCAGCAAAATTGGCTGCTTTGCCTCCAATGGTTTTAATACTATTTAAGCCGGCATTTTGCAAATTTACAAGTTGTGAAGTTAGTGTATCTCTGCTGATTGTCACCGGAATGGAAGGTTCGCGATTTTTCCAAAATGTTTCATCTGACAAATTTAAATAATAATTATGAAAGTTGAATAGTTGGTTTTTTTAGAATGGATTATTGAAACTGATTCGATTGGTGCTATCAGGGTTTATTCTATAGAAATAACTTCTTTTATGTCGGGGTTTTCTTTCATGATTGCCTGCTCGATCCCTGCTTTCAATGTTTGAAAACTAAACGGACATGTAATGCAGGCACCGAGAAATTTTACTTTCACAACTCTTTCATCAGTAACATCTTCTACCGTAATGTCTCCTCCATCAGCCTGTAAATACGGGCGAAGATTGTCAATAGTAAGATTTATTTTGTTCATCAACTGAGATTTCTCTATCTGGGTCATAATTTTATTTTTTAAATTTTTTATTAAGTCGGTCTATCGTCTATCGTCTATCGTCTATCGTCTATCGTCTATCGACTATTTCGTTTTCAACATCTGCACTCTTCTTGTCGGGTCAAGTGATTTGTTTCTTTTTTCAACTTCATGAACTGTATGTTCGGCAAGTTCTCTAAATGCTACTCCTATTAATGATTTATCATCCATAGCCACCGGATTTCCGGAATCCCCTCCTTCACAAATGCTCTGAACTACCGGAATCTGTCCCAATAAAGGGATATCCATGTCGTTCGCTAATTTTTTGCAACCTTCTTTACCAAAAATATAATATTTGTTATTTGGCAATTCGGCAGGAGTAAACCACGACATATTTTCTACCAGTCCAAGAACAGGAACATTAACTTTATCGCCCCTGAACATTGCAATTCCTTTGATTGCATCGGCTAAAGCCACCTGTTGGGGCGTGCTAACAATTACAACTCCGGTAACAGCTAATTCCTGCACCAGGGTAAGATGTATATCGCCAGTGCCTGGAGGAAGATCGAATAATAAATAATCGAGTTCTCCCCATTCTCCCTGATTAATTAGTTGTTTCAAAGCTGTAGTTGCCATTGGACCACGCCAAACCAAAGCATCTTTATCACTTACAAAGAATCCAATGGATAGCAACTTCACTCCATATTTTGTAACAGGAACAATAATGTCGTCCTTTTCCCCCGATTTTATTTCAGGCCTGATATTTTCTACCCCAAACATTTTTGGAACTGAAGGGCCATAGATATCAGCGTCAATTAAACCTACCGAATATCCTAGTTTTGCTAAAGAAATTGCAAGGTTTACAGCTACTGTCGATTTGCCAACACCGCCTTTTCCTGAGGCAACTGCTATAATATTTTTCACCTTCGATACGTTACCAGGTGCAGTTTCAATTTTCTGAAGGCTTTCAATTTTTATCTCCTGCACTTGTACATTGGGATCCAGATATGTTTGCAATGCTTTAACGCAGGCTTTCTGAATTGAAGCAATCATCGGGTCGGTTGATTTTTGAAAGGTAAGTGTAAAAGAAACAGCATTCCCATTTATTTTTATATCGCTGAGCATATTCAGCGATACTATATCGTTATTAAAGCCAGGGTGAGTTACATTGCTTAATGCACTCACAACCTTGTCGACAGAATAAGCCATAATGTTTATTAAGATTTAATATGAATAAGACTACAAACCTAATGAAATTTATGAATCGTTCAAAGAAAGATTATAAATCTTCTACATCGATGCAAAAATGTTATTTTTGCCAAAATTTGTTATCAGAATGACACATCTTTACAATCTATTCATATATATATATTATTTATTAATTCGTACTTCAGCATTGCTGGTAAACAATAAAGCAAAGCTTTGGTTAAAAGGCCGTGAAAATATTTTTGACAGGATAGCTGCTTCTCTTCAGCCTTCGGAGAAAAGGATTTGGATACATGCTTCGTCATTGGGCGAATTCGAACAAGGGAGGCCGGTAATTGAAAAATTAAAAGCCTTGCGGCCTGACTATAAAATAGTGCTTACATTCTTTTCGCCATCGGGGTACGAAATAAGAAAAGATTATAAAGGTGCCGATTATATCTTCTATCTTCCTTTGGATACCAGAAGAAATGCACAAAAGTTTATTGATCTTGTCAAACCTGAGATGGGAGTTTTCGTTAAATATGAATTTTGGTATCATTTTTTAACTGTCACCAAACAAAAAAATATTCCTTTATATTTGATTTCTGCCAATTTCAGAAAAGAACAAACTTTTTTTCGTTGGTATGGAGGATGGTTTCGTAAACTTCTCTTCAATTTTGAACATATTTTTGTTCAAAACGAAAGATCTCTTAATCTATTAAAAGAAATCGGAATAAATAGCATAACCATTGCCGGTGATACCCGTTTCGACAGGGTTTTTTCAATAGCATCCGCCGCAAAAGAGCTGCCTTTGGTGCAGGAATTTGTGGGTGATTCATTTTGCTTAATAGCTGGAAGTACGTGGGTTCCTGATGAGACACTTCTGATAAAATACCTGAACGAAACTACTCATTCCATAAAAATGATAATAGCACCACACGAAATTGAGGAATCGGCTATTCAAAATATAATTCAGGGAATTAACAAGAAAACTGTTAAATATTCGCAGTTGAAAGAATTTCCCAGTAATTCTGCTGAGGTATTAATTATAGATAATATAGGTATGCTCTCGTCGTTATATCGTTATGGCAAGCTAGCCTATATTGGTGGTGGTTTTGGCAAAGGAATTCATAATATTCTGGAAGCGGCTACTTATGGTTTACCTGTAATATTCGGTCCGAATTATGGAAAATTTCAGGAAGCTGTAAATCTGTATCAGGCGGGTGGAGCTTTCCCTATAAAAGATTACCAGGAATTCAAAATATTACTGGATGAATTAATAATAGATAAAGATAAAAATCAAACTTGTAGCCAAATCTCCCGGCAATTTGTTAATGATAATTTAGGGGCAACAGATATTATATTGCAAAGAATGTTGAGGTGATGTTATTAACAATTCCGCGTAGTTTTCAACCTTCCTTAACTTTCAAGCTTTTATAATGTTGTTAATACGATTCTAATTGGTTTTCAGGATTTAAAGAGTTGAGTTAATAACTACGGTTAAATGTTAATAATTGCAACTTGTTGTGTCTTGTAGATAGATTAATCTCTTTCTACATTGCGTAACATTCGACCCTGAAAACCGAAGAATGTAAAACCCTAAAAAACAGTTTAAAAATGCAAATTGACGAAATGGTTGCAAAGCAAACATCGGAAAAGGATTCTGTAATGAAGACCTACACCTATGACGAAGTTTATAAAAACTCGTTGGAATATTTTAATGGTGACGAGCTCGCAGCAAGAGTATGGGCGACCAAATATGCATTAAAAGACTCGTTTGGGAAAATCTACGAACTGAATCCCGACGATATGCATTGGCGTTTGGCTAATGAAATAGCCCGTATTGAAAAAAAATACGCCAACCCTCTTAGTGCCGAAGATTTATATGAGTTATTCAAAGGCTTTCAATATATAGTACCTCAGGGTAGCCCAATGACTGGAATTGGAAACAATTTCCAGATAGCATCACTTTCCAATTGTTTTGTGATTGGAAATGAGCCGGCAGCCGATTCTTATGGCGGAATCATGAAGATTGACCAGGAACAGGTTCAACTGATGAAACGCAGGGGTGGGGTAGGTCACGATTTATCACATATCCGGCCTCATGGAAGTCCTGTGCTTAATAGTGCCCTTACATCTACAGGTGTTGTTCCATTTATGGAACGATTCTCCAATTCAACCCGCGAAGTAGCCCAGGATGGTCGTCGTGGTGCATTGATGCTAAGTGTTTCTATCAAACATCCCGATGCTGAAGAATTTATTGATGCAAAACTGGAAACCGGAAAAGTTACAGGAGCCAATGTATCCGTAAAAATTGACCATGAGTTTATGCAGGCTGTTGTGAAAGATACTAATTATGTTCAGCAGTATCCAATTGCCTCGCCAAATCCGGTTTATAAAAAAGAAATCAAAGCACGTGATTTATGGTCAAAAATAATCCATAATGCTTGGAAATCGGCTGAACCCGGAGTGCTTTTCTGGGATACAGTAATTGAAGAATCCGTTCCCGATTCCTATGCACAATTTGGTTTCCGAACTGTTTCAACAAACCCTTGTGGTGAAATTCCATTATGCCCTTATGATAGTTGCCGTTTAATAGCTATCAATTTATATGGATATGTCGAAAACCCATTTACACCAGAGGCCAAATTTAATTTCGAACTTTTCAGGAAGCATGTTGCCTATACCCAAAGAATCATGGACGACATCATTGATCTTGAACTCGAAAAGATCGATTCTATTCTTGGAAAAATAATTGCCGATCCGGAAGATCCTGAAATTAAACGTGTTGAACGCCGTTTGTGGGAAGCTATCCGGATTAAAGCTGAAGAAGGTCGCCGTACCGGAATTGGCATTACCGCTGAAGGCGATATGTTAGCTGCATTGGGATTACGCTATGGAAGTGAAGATGCGACTGATTTTTCAATTGAAGTGCATAAAACATTGGCATTGGAAGCTTATAGAGGATCAGTGAATCTGGCCAAAGAACGTGGTGCATTTCCATTATATGATGCTCATCTCGAAAAGAATAACCCTTTTATCAACCGTTTAAAAGCTGAGGATGAAGGTATGTACCGCGATATGGTTAAATATGGCCGTCGCAACATTGCTTTGTTAACTATTGCACCAACGGGCACTACCAGTTTGATGACCCAGACAACTTCAGGTATTGAACCCGTTTTTATGCCTGTTTACAAACGTCGTCGCAAAGTAAATCCTAACGATATCAATGTGAATGTATCTTTTATCGACGAACTTGGAGATACATGGGAAGAATACAATGTATTTCACCATAAGTTCCTTACCTGGCTCGAAATTAATGGTCATACTGCCGGAGAAGTTAAAGGTTATGACGACCAGCAAATTGAAGATCTGGTGAAGCATTCGCCATATTTTAAAGCTACGTCCAACGATGTGGATTGGTTAAGTAAAGTTCGTATGCAGGGAGCAATTCAGAAATGGGTTGACCACTCTATCAGCGTTACCATAAACTTGCCCGAATCAGCTACCGAAAGTCTGGTTGACGAAATTTATGTAACTGCCTGGAAGAATGGATGCAAAGGTATTACCGTTTATCGCGAAGGTTCCCGTTCTGGTGTACTTATCTCCAATAAAAAAGAAGAAAAGAAAGATGCTCCTGCTGAAATTATTGGACCGTTAAAACGTCCAAAAATATTGGAAGCTGATATTATCCGGTTTAAAAACGACAGTGAAGACTGGATTGCATTTATTGGTTTGAACGATGATCGTCCTTACGAGATTTTTACCGGTATTACCGATGAAGATACATTGCCTATTCCTAAATCGATAAATAAAGGTAAAATTATTAAGGTGAAGGAAGACGATGGCTCAACCCGTTACGATTTCCAATATGTAGATAAATATGGATATACAAACACGCTTGGAGGATTGTCCCGTTTATTCAATAAGGAATACTGGAACTATGCAAAATTAATTTCAGGAGTGTTGCGTTATGGTATGCCAATTCCAGGCGTTGTAAATCTGGTTACTTCACTTAATGTGGACAGCGATACCATTAGTACATGGAAAAATGGTGTGGTACGTGCATTAAAGAAATATATTCCAAATGGTACCACAGTTCAAAAAGGCAAGTGTGGCGAATGTGGAGCAAGTTCCCTGGTATACCAGGAAGGCTGCTTAACGTGCACTAATTGCGGTAGTTCGAAATGTGGTTGATTATCAGTCGTAATCCCGATAGCTATCGGGAGAAAGTAGTAAGACAATACAAAACAATACAGTAACTAACTATTGAGAAGGGCACCAAAAGGTGCCTTTTTTTTATGGAAGATAAATCACTAATATTAATATATAACCAGTTGCAAAATATATTTAAAAACTGTTGTCTTTTGCCTGAAATTTGTTGAACAAAAACCTTGTTTTATTTGCTTAGAAGATGTTTTTAATTTTAAAATAATATTCACATGAATAAAATGGGCTTTCTAATATTTTTTGCAATCTATATTTCCATTAATTTTTATATTTTTTTTCGTGGAAGGCAGGCATTGCCAAAGGAGATTCTCGTTCAGGCCATTTATTCAATCCTGTTTTGGATTTTCTCATTATCCATCTTTGTTGCGTTTACGCTTGAAGGTAAATTGCATCCTGCTATTATTGCTATTGCTGATAATTTAGGTGGATTTTGGGTGGTAACCTTTCTTTTTTTCTTGGTTATGATATTAGTGGCTGATATTTTCAGGTTAACCGATTACTTTCTGGGAATATTTCCCCTACAAATGAAAGAGAATTGGAGTCAGGTAAAAATTATTTATTTGTGTTCAGTTGTATTTATGTGGCTAACATTCTCCATTATCGGATATTTGCGTTTTTCGAATCCTAAAATAGTAAATCTGAATCTCGATTTGCCGGCAAAGGGAAATCATCACAGTTCTTTAAACATTGTTGCTGCGAGCGACATCCATTTGGGAAATGTTATACGAAAGGGTCGGCTCATAAAATATGTAAAGCTGATTAATGATCAAAATCCGGATATTATTTTGCTTGCCGGAGATTTATTCGACCGAAACTTGCATACAGTGGAATGGCAGCAAATGGATGCAGAGCTTTCGAAATTGAAAGCTAAATTTGGAGTGTATGCTATTTTGGGGAATCACGAATACTATGGCAACCTGAACAAAGCTATGGAAATTATTTCCAGGTCGGGAATAATGCTTTTAAAGGATACAACAGTTACCATCGATAGTGCATTTGTTTTAATCGGTAGAGACGATCGTACGAATCGAATGAGAAAACCTTTAAAAAGTGTCATTCAGAATATTGACAGGGATTTACCATCTATTTTACTCGATCACCAGCCTTATCATCTGAAAGAAGCTGTTGAGAATAAAATCAATCTGCAAATATCAGGTCATACCCACAATGGACAGCTATTTCCCATTAATCGCATTGTTGCCAAAATGTATGAATTGGCTTATGGATATAGTAAAATTGGCAATACACATTTCTATGTATCTTCTGGTTTGGGACTTTGGGGAGCACCTATACGCCTGGGAACGCAATCGGAAATTGTAAAGATAAAGCTGAATTTTGTCGATGTAAAAGCTATTAAATAGAAGGGGTTTTTTGCAAGAATCAATTGAAGAATAGACATCAAACCAATATATTTGCTTTGAATAAGGATTTGATAAATTCCTTATTTTTTAATCTTATAAATAGCTTTTATGAGGACATTACTAACAACTACGCTAACTTTTATTATTTTTTTCACATCTTATGCTCAAAATCCAATGGAAAACTGGGGAAATCCCAGTCAGGAAGAGCTTACCATGGCATATTGCCCTGTTGACCCATCTGCTGATGCGGCATATCTAAACAATTACGGACATTATTATTTTAACAGGTATTATTATTTTGGTTCTCCGGAACTGCGTACGTTTTACCATTACCAGGTGCGAATGAAGATTTATACAGATGAAGGGAAAAAATTCGCCACTGTAAGCATTCCCTATCGGGGTTTCGATGAATACGAAAATGTAGTGGAAATTTCAGGTGTCACTTATAATTTTGAAAATGGGAAAGTTGTTAAAACGAAGCTGAAAGCTAAAAATGCCCAATGGACTAAAAATGGGAAGAATATGTGGAATTGTACTTTTACCCTTCCCGATGTTAAGCCTGGATCAGTTATAGAATATACCTATAAAATTGCTTCACTCGATTTTGCAAAATTGCGCGACTGGATGTTCCAGAAAGATATTCCGGTACTGAAAAGCAATGTAGTTCTTACTACACCCGATTTTATTCAATTTACATTTTTCTCTAATGCACCGTCCGAAATGTTGGATGTGGAGCAAAAGGATCACATGCATTATATTTTATTTTATAACACCAATATATATTGCAATGGCTACGACTTAAATATGAAAGCGCGAAATGTTCCTGCTTTTAAAAAGGAAGTATTAATGCCAGATAGTAACCGTCAGATTATAAAAGGGGAATTTCTGTTAAATCTGGTAATAACAAGACCTCCCGAATTATATAATTTCAATGAGCGGTACCTTATGCCATATCTGAAACCATTATTTTTAACTACTACCGAAGATTATTATGAACCCCGGGACAGGATTTATATCCGCAATGATATTATGGCCGGTTATAGAATTCAGGAAGGAATGGATTGGGAAAGTTTTGTTAAAAAGCTAAGTAAAAATCCGGATTTTGGTAAAAACATGCTGAAAGCTTTCGAAAATAAATGGTTGATCGATAGCTTCCGAAAAACGGATACCGGAATAAAAAGAATGGTAGCCATTTATAATTATGTGAAAAATAATATTAAATGGAATGGACAATATCGAATCTTTACAAATAACTCACTTGAAAAAACATTTGAAGAAAAATCGGGATTTAGCTCCGATATTAACCTTTTGTTGGTTAACCTTCTGAACCGATCCGGAATTCAGGCAAAACCAGTGTTAATCAGCACTCGTTCATTTGGCAATGTTTATAAAGAAGTAGGCTTTTTCCGAAAATTTAATCATGTTATTGTTTCGGTTGTGCTGGAAGGAAAGGTTTTTCTGCTCGATGCCACTGATCCGCTTCGGCCTTACGATTTTCTGGATATTCAAGACTTAAATCAGGAAGGTCTGCTTGTAAATATATTGGATCATGAGTGGGTGGCATTGCAGAATTCAGTTTTATCGGAAATTGCTCAAACAGAGATATATCAAATTTCACCCGAAGGAAGTTCAACTTTTGAAATTACTACAAAGTTTACAGGTTATCCTGCCCTTCAAAAAAGGAAGGTAATCCTGAACTCCTCTTCCGATATGAAAAAATTAGATATTGATAACCTGCACGATATTAGCCTGCCTTTAATTATAAATAAGTCGGAACAAAGTTTTTTAACTGAAATTCATTCCGACTCACTATTTATTACACCTCTTCTTAATAACAGTTTGGTAGAAAATTTATTTACAGAAGAACAACGGATAAATCCGGTTGATTTAAAATATGAACGTTTAATGATCAGGGAATTAAATATTTCAATTCCTGAAGGATATAGTTTGCAATCATATCCTCCTAATGAAAGTTATACCATGCAAGGTGGATTTTTATCCTACTCTTTAAATTCAGAAGTTGAACAGAATGTATTGAAAATGCATTTTAAATTTGAAGTCATTAATGCGTATATTCCTTCACATTTTTATAGTGATCTGAAATTATTTCTTGAGACAATTAAGGAATTGGAACAGGAGAAGGTGGTTTTTATCAGACGTAAAGGGTAAATGGGAAAGATATATTCTTATATCAAAAAAGGGGTTGTAAAACCCCTTTTTCTTGCCTATTTATAAACCTAAATAAATCTGAAGATATATGAACAACTAAAGATTTCAAAAACTAAAATTACTTAATCACGCCAAATTCTTTACCAATTTTAATAAATGCAGCAATGGCCTTATCCAAATGTTTCTGTTTGTGAGCTGCAGATAACTGAACCCTTATTCTAGCCTGTTCTTTTGGAACTACAGGATAGAAAAAACCAGTTACATAAATACCTTCTTCCAGAAGTTTTGCTGCAAATTGTTGGGATAATTTTGCATCGTAAAGCATAATGGCCACAATTGCCGATTGGGTTGGCTTGATGTCAAATCCGGCTTTTACAACCGCATCTTTAAAATATTGAGTGTTGCTAACAAGTTTATCATGCAATTCTGTAGACGCTTCCATTAAATCGAATACTGCAATTCCTGCAGTTACCACAGATGGTGGCAACGAATTTGAAAACAGGTAGGGACGTGATCGTTGCCTTAAAAGATCAACAATTTCTTTACGGGCAGTAGTAAAACCACCAATTGCGCCACCATAAGCTTTTCCTAATGTACCTGTAATGATATCGACTTTGCCTTCCAATCCAAATAATTCAGTGATCCCTTTTCCTGTTTTGCCTAAAACACCAGCCGAATGACATTCATCAACCATCACTAGAGCATCATATTTTTCAGCTAAAGCACAAATTTTATCCAAAGGGGCAACATTGCCATCCATCGAAAATACAGCATCGGTAACAATAATTCTGAACCGCTGTTCCTGAGCTTTTTGTAATTGAACTTCAAGATCTGCCATATCAGCGTTTGCATATCTGTAGCGCTGCGCTTTGCACAAACGTACTCCATCGATAATGGATGCATGGTTTAAAGCATCGGATATAATGGCATCTTCTTCACCAAATAAAGGTTCGAAGACTCCACCATTGGCATCGAAGCATGCAGCATATAAAATTGTGTCGTCAGTATGGAAATATCTGGCAATTTTTTGTTCAAGCTCTTTGTGAATATCCTGGGTTCCGCAAATGAAGCGTACACTCGACATTCCAAAACCATGCGAATCGAGTCCTTTATGAGCAGCCTCAATTACTTTTGGATGCGATGAAAGCCCCAGATAATTATTGGAACAGAAAACAAGCACTTCATTTCCGTTTTGCAGTTTTATTTCCGGAGCTTGAGGAGTTGCAATTATTCTTTCGGTTTTAAACAAACCATTTTCTTTTATGGACACCAACTCTTTCTGAAGATATGATTTGATTTTTCCGTACATATTATGTTTTTTTATATTATCTAAATACTTTGTACTAACTACTAACTACTTCTTTATATTCTTCTTTTCAATTTCCCGGAGCATAATATCTGTCATTTTCTCCAGGTTATAGGTAGGTCCGAAGCCCCAATCGTTTTTTGCCACTGAAGCATCGATGGTACGAGGCCAAGAATCGGCAATTGCCTGTCGGAAATCAGGTTTGTAAACTATCTTAAAATCGGGCTTATGCTTTTGAATTTCGCGGGCTACTTCTTTTGGCGTAAATGAGACAGCCCCAATGCTATAACTCGATTTTACCGTAAGTTTCGAAGCATCGGCATGCATCAGGTCAACAGTTGCTTTCATAGCGTCGGGCATGAAAAGCATAGGAAGCATGGTGTCTTCTTTCAAAAAACATTCATACGAATTGTTTTTCACAGCATCGTAATAAATTTCAACTGCGTAATCAGTAGTTCCGCCGCCTGCTTCAGTTTTGTAGCTGATAAGGCCGGGATACCTGATACTTCGTATATCCATTTTGTACCTGCGGTTGTAATATTCGATCCAGCGTTCTCCGGCAAGTTTGCTGATACCATAAACTGTATTTGGTTCCATAACGGTAAGCTGAGGTGTGTTTTCCAGCGGAGTGGTTTGTCCAAATACTGCAATAGAGCTGGGCCAGAATATCTTTTTTATTTCTTCAACTTCTTTACCTAAGTCGAGAATGTTCATTAAACTCGACATGTTAATATGCCAGGCCTGAATAGGAATTCGTTCGGCATTACCCGATAAAACAGCTGCTAAATGGTATATCTGTGTAATTTTATGACGGATAACAAAATGAATAAGTCTTTTGTCGTCCATCACATCAAGAATCTGAAAGGGACCCCCTTCAACAATATCAGATGATGCCTGCCTTACATCGGTAGCAAATACATGTTCTTCACCATAAATTTTTCTTAAAGCCAGAGTGAGTTCAGAACCAATTTGTCCCGCAGCACCAATTATTAAAATATTATCCATAACAGCAATTCTGATTTGAGCACGAAATTAATTGTGATATACACTACAAATCCTGATTTTTCGCAGTATTACTGTTTAAAGGCTAATGTTTTAAAACACTAACAGAATAACAGAAATTGTTTCAGATTCTTATTTTAACAGGAGCCATGCGTTTTCAACTCCCTTTTTACATTTTACCAGTTCAAGCTGACTTAATGCTGCTTCTTTCGATTTATATTCTCCCACTGAAACACGATATAATTGATAGCTGAATTCAATAATTTCAGGGTTAAATCCTTGTTTTTTGAGAAGAAGTGAATGGGTTTCTGCCTTTTTAAAAGATTGGAAACTTCCTGCAATAATATAATATGATGGTTCTGTATTGCCAGGTTTAGCTTCATTTTTTGGCTTTTCTTCGTAGCGAAGGGCATTTTTAATGTTAGTGGTTGTGTCAATGTAATGACCTAATTCAGATGTGTCAACTTTTCGGTTAATTTTTATACTGTCAGAAACCGGATCGTGCTTGATTACTGTCACTTGTTGAAAATAGGCTTTTATATTGTCAAATTTCCAATATAATATTGCAGCAATTGCACCTATAATATTGATGGCCAAGAATATAAGCAATATTTGTGTAAGCGTTGATCTGCTTTTACGAATTTTTGTTAGCTCACCTGCACCGGGATGCTGAACATTTAATTTAAACTCTATGGGTTTTAATCCAAAACTATCTGTATGGTAATTTTTTTCATCGTCACGTTTAAATCGGATTGTATTATTATCATCCAACAGAAAATAACCAACTTCCTCAATAAAAAGTGTATTTCCCTCCTTTAGCTTCTTATGAAAGTCATTAACCATTTCCTTAACATATTTAACTGCTTCAGTCAATGGTATTATGTTTTTCTCACTTATATAAGCTGAAAAAACACCATCATCTTCTGTTAAGGAAGCATCAAAAATGAAATGCTTGCCTGGCGGTAAAATGATATTTTTATCAGTATTTAATTGAGCGGGAGTATATTGTGCGACAAAGCCACCAAAACCAGGAATAATGAGTTTGTCGTGCTTATGTAAGAGATCTTTGATGAAATGAGTTAATGTCACTTAGTCATATTTTAAACAAAAATAAAAAAAAATATCGTTAAGCCTATTTATTGAGTTATTCTTCAAAAATAATAACAAACAAAATTCATTTAAACTATTTTCGTAATTTCGTAAGTCTTTTCAAAAAAATATATGCAAGCAATAAAGATGGTTGATCTTAATGGTCAATACCTGAAAATAAAATCCGAAACAGATAATGCCATTCAATCAGTAATTGATCATACTGAGTTTATAAACGGGCGGGCTGTTAATGATTTTCAAAAAAATATAGAACAATATCTTTCAGTAAAGCATGCGATTCCTTGTGCAAATGGCACTGATGCCTTGCAAATTGCAATGATGTCTCTAAGCTTGCAACCAGGCGACGAAGTAATTACAAGTAATTTTACTTTTATTGCAACAGTTGAAGTAATTGCATTATTGGGTTTAAAACCTGTTTTGGCTGATGTAGATCCTGATACTTTTTTAATTACTCCCCAATCGATCGAAAAATTAATTACTCCCAGAACTAAGGCTATCGTTCCGGTTCATTTATTTGGACAATGCTGCGATATGGAAGAGATTTTAAATATCGCCCGAAAATACAATCTTTATGTGATTGAAGATGCTGCTCAGTCTTTAGGTACCGATTATATTTTTAGTGATGGCCGAAAACAAAAAGCCGGAACCATTGGCCATATTGGTTGTACATCTTTTTTCCCTTCTAAAAATTTGGGCTGCTTTGGCGATGGTGGTGCTTTGTTTACCAATGATGACGAATTGGCTGTTATGATTCGTTCAATTGCCAATCATGGAATGAAAGTAAGATATTATCACGACCATGTTGGAATTAACAGCCGTTTGGATACTATTCAGGCCGCTATTCTTGATGTAAAATTAAAATATCTCGACACCTATAATTTAGCACGTCAAAAAGCAGCAGCATTTTATGACGATGCTTTTGAAAATAATTCACATATTCAAATTCCAAAAAGGGTTAAAAATTCTTCGCATATCTTTCATCAATATACATTGGTGTTGAAAAATGTTGACAGGAATGCTTTAAAAGCTTATCTTCAGGAAAAAAGGATACCTGCTATGATTTATTATCCGGTGCCTATGCATTTACAAGAGGCTTATAAAAACCTGGGATACAAAGAAGGAGATTTCCCGGTAAGTGAAAAGCTCTGTAAAACTGTTATATCATTGCCCATGCATACTGAATTGGATATTCGACAGTTAGAATATATATCTTTAAGTATAAATGAATTTATAAAATAAATATGCCTCAAACAGAATTTTATGCCCACGAAACAGCAATCATCGACGAAGGCTGTAAAATAGGGAAAGGGACCAAAATATGGCATTTTTCGCACGTTATGGCTAACTGTATCATTGGCGAAAATTGCAATCTGGGCCAAAATGTTGTTGTGTCGCCCGAAGTTGTATTAGGCAATAATGTTCGTGTACAAAACAATGTTTCGATTTATACAGGAGTAATTTGCGAAGACGATGCTTTTCTGGGACCGTCGATGGTGTTTACCAATGTTATAAACCCGCGCAGTGCAATCAGCCGTAAAAGCGAGTACAAGAACACCTATGTTGGAAAAGGTGCTACTATTGGAGCAAACGCAACTATTATATGTGGCCATTCTATTGGAAGATATGCTTTTATTGGTGCCGGAGCTGTTGTTACAAAAGATGTTAAGGCGTATTCTCTTGTACTTGGAAATCCTGCAAGGCACATTGGTTGGATGAGTGAATATGGTCAACGTTTGAATTTCGATGGAAACGGAATAGCTATTTGTCCGGAATCAGGTGAAAAATATTTATTGAACGAAAATCTTGTAAGCAAAATAGAAAATGAGTGAATCTCCTAAAGTATTTGCATTAATTGGAGCAGCAGGTTTTATTGCCCCACGACATTTAAAAGCCATTAAAGAAACAAAAAACTCTCTGGTAGCCGCACTTGATAAATTTGACAGTGTTGGGATTATGGATAGCTTTTTTCCCGAGGCCGATTTTTTTACTGAGTTTGAGCGTTTCGACCGTCATATTGATAAACTAAAGAGGCAAGGTAAAAAAATTGATTATGTTTCGGTTTGTTCCCCAAATTATTTACACGATTCTCATATTCGTTTTGGTCTTAGAAACCAGGCCGATGTGATTTGTGAGAAACCTATAGTTTTAAATCCATGGAATATCGACGGTTTGGTTGAAATGGAGAAAGAAACAGGCAGAAAAGTTTATAATGTTTTGCAGTTGCGCCTTCACCCGGCCATCATCAATTTGAAACAAAAAATTGCGCAGGAACCCAAAGACAAGATTTATGATATTGATTTATCGTACATAACCAGTCGGGGACATTGGTACCATACTTCCTGGAAAGGGGATGTGCAAAAGTCGGGAGGTGTTGCAACCAATATCGGAGTTCATTTTTTCGATATGTTATCCTGGATATTTGGCCCAGTTAAAGAGAGTATCGTCCACCTTTCTGAGCCCGATAAAGTTGCTGGTTATTTTCAGCTTGAAAAAGCACGTGTACGTTGGTTTTTGAGTATCGACTATGCTGATGTTCCTCATGAAATAAAAGCAAAAGGTCAAAGAACATTCCGGTCGATAACCATCGATGGTGAAGAAATCGAATTCAGTGAGGGATTTACTGATTTACATACCAAAACATATCAGGAAATTCTTGAAGGCCGTGGATTTGGACTTGAAGAAGCCAGAAATTCTATCAATACTGTTTATAATATAAGAAATGCAGCTCCTATTGGACTTGCCGGAGATTATCATCCATTTGCTAAAAAAATATAAATATGATTTTTGAAAACTTAATTTCACGGAAGGATAAATTAGCTGTTATTGGCTTGGGATATGTGGGATTACCCATTGCACTGGAGTTTGCCAAAAAATTATCAGTTATTGGATTTGATATACGCGAGGATCGTCTTGAATTAATGCGGAAAAATATCGATCCAAGTGATGAGTTAGAATCGGACGCTTTTTTGAATTGTGATATTGAATTCACATCATCTATTGAAGTTCTGAAACAAGCCAGATTTTTTGTCGTTGCTGTTCCTACTCCAATTGACGATCATAATCTGCCTGATCTTAAACCACTCCTGGGAGCAACAAATTCGGTAGGGAAGGCTCTTAAAAAAGGTGATTATGTTGTTTATGAATCTACAGTGTATCCCGGATGTACTGAAGAAGATTGCATTCCTTTGCTCGAAAGTTTGTCAGGATTAACATTCATAAAGGATTTTAAAGTCGGTTATTCTCCCGAACGCATTAATCCCGGTGATAAAGAACATACCATTACCAAGATCACTAAAGTTGTTTCGGGCTGCGATTCTGAATCATTGGATGTTGTTGCAAAAGTTTACGAATTAATAGTAACTGCCGGTGTTCACAGGGCAAGTTCTATCAAAGTTGCCGAAGCTGCTAAAATCATTGAAAACTCTCAACGCGATATCAACATCGCTTTTATGAACGAGCTTTCGGTTATTTTTAATAAAATGGGAATAAACACCTACGAAGTATTAGAAGCTGCCGGAACAAAATGGAACTTTTTAAAATTTTTCCCCGGTTTGGTTGGTGGCCATTGCATTGGGGTCGATCCATATTATTTAACTTATAAAGCACATACTTTGGGAATACATTCCCAGATTATAAGTTCTGGCCGGAAAATAAACGATTCCATCGCTGAACATATAGCCAAACAGACTGTGAAAAAAATGATTGCTGCCGATATAAGCATTAAAAATGCCAAAGTGCTTGTAATGGGTGCAACATTTAAGGAGAATGTAAGCGATATCCGTAATTCAAAAGTTGCCGATGTTGTTCATGAATTGCAATCGTATGGTATTTCAGTGGATGTAATTGATCCTTATGCTGATTCAAACGAATTATACCATGAATATAAATTCAATTTATGTGAAACGCCAGGGAACAATTACAGTGCTATTCTTGTTGCTGTTAATCATAAGGAATATTGTGATCTTAACGAAGAATATTTTTTGAAACTATCTGCTGATAAAGGTATTATCATCGATGTTAAAGGGATTTATCGAAATAAGATTCAAAAAATGGAATATTGGAGTTTATAAAATAATTATTTAAACATGAAAAAAGCTACAGTTTTGGTATCCGGGGGAACAGGTTATATCGGTTCCCATACAGCAGTTGAATTAATAAATGAGGGTTATGAAGTTGTCATCATCGACAATTTATCTAATTCAACCAAAGATTCACTCGATGGTATCGAGAAAATTACCGGAGTGAGACCAAAATTTGAAGAATTTGATCTTTGTGATGCCTCTAAGGTCAAACAATTCTTTTCAACATATACTGATGTAAAAGCTATCATTCATTTTGCCGCATCCAAAGCTGTTGGTGAATCGGTGGAAAAACCTTTGCTATATTACAAAAATAATTTATGGTCGTTGATTAATCTGTTATCAGCAATGGCCGAAAATAATGTTTCCAATCTTGTTTTTTCCTCATCGTGTACTGTTTACGGTCAACCTGAAATATTGCCGGTTACTGAAGATGCACCTATTCAAACAGCTTTATCTCCCTATGGAAATACAAAACAGATTTGCGAAGAAATCATCAGGGATACGATAGCCGCAATCTCTTCTTTAAAGGCAATTTCCTTAAGATATTTTAATCCGGTTGGAGCTCATCCTTCAGCATTAATTGGAGAACTTCCCATTGGTGTGCCTGCCAATCTGGTGCCTTTCATTACTCAAACAGCAATTGGATTAAGAGATCAATTAAAGGTTTTTGGAAACGATTACAATACACCCGATGGTACATGCGTTAGAGATTATATTCATGTTGTTGATTTAGCCAAAGCTCATGTGGTTGCTATAAAACGTTTACTTGAAGATAAAAACAAAAATAATTACGAGGTATTTAATATAGGAACGGGAAATGGGAATACCGTTTTGGATATTATTAAGACTTTTGAAAAAGTTTCGGGAGTGAAATTGAATTATAAAATTGTTGACCGCCGACCTGGAGATATAGAAAAAGTGTGGGCCGATACGACTTATGCAAACCAGGAACTCGGTTGGAAATCTGAAAGCTCTTTGGAGGAGACTTTACTTTCGGCCTGGAAATGGGAACAAAACTATACAAAAATAAAAACTAACTGAATGAAATCAATTTTAATTACTGGGGGAGCCGGATTTATTGGTTCCCATGTTGTTCGATTATTTGTAAATAAATATCCTGATTATCAAATCATCAATCTCGACGCACTCACCTATGCGGGAAACCTCGAAAATTTAAGAGATGTTGAAAAAAAATCAAATTACAAATTTGTAAAGGCCGACATAACCGATGTTTCAGCGATTGCTAAAGTATTTTCGGAATATAATATTGAAGGGATAATTCATTTGGCAGCTGAATCGCATGTGGATAGGTCTATTGCTGATCCTTTAGCCTTTATACAAACAAATATAGTTGGCACAGTAACTCTCTTAAATGCTGCACGTGTGGCATGGAAAGATAATTTTGAAGGTAAACTCTTTTATCACATTTCGACTGATGAAGTATATGGTTCTTTAGGTGATACCGGACTATTCACCGAAGAAACATCCTACGATCCGCGAAGTCCTTATTCTTCATCTAAAGCCAGTTCCGATCATCTGGTGAGAGCTTACTATCATACCTACAAGCTTCCGGTAGTTATTACAAACTGCTCAAATAATTATGGCCCTAACCAGTTTCCAGAAAAGCTGATTCCTCTTGCAATTCATAATATTAAGAATAATAAACCGGTACCGGTTTATGGTAAAGGAGAAAACATCCGCGACTGGCTTTTTGTTGAAGATCATGCGAGAGCAATCGACCTTGTTTTTCACCGGGGTGTAATTGGAGATACCTACAACATTGGTGGCCACAATGAATGGAAAAATATTGATTTAATTAATTTGCTTTGCAATATAATGGATCAAAAGTTAGGCAGGCCAAGCGAGACTTCTGAGAAACTGATTACCTATGTGAAAGACAGGGCAGGTCATGATTTACGTTATGCCATAGATTCCTCAAAAATTCAAAAGGAATTGGGATGGAAACCTTCATTGCAGTTTGAAGAAGGACTTGAAAAAACTGTTGAATGGTATTTGTATAACGAATCATGGATGAATAATATCATTACCGGTGAATACGAAAAGTATTATATCAACCAATACGAAAAAAGATAAAATTGCCACCTGCAATAATACTTTATACAGATGGTGCTTCCAGAGGTAATCCCGGTCCCGGAGGTTATGGTGTAGTTTTGATTTCCGGTCCGTACCGGAAAGAATTATGCAAAGGATATAAACACACTACTAATAATAGGATGGAATTATTGGCTGTAATTGTGGGATTGGAAGAACTAAAACATCCTGGAAGTGAAGTTACAGTGTTTACCGATTCCAGGTATGTAGTCGATGGGATTGAAAAAAAATGGGTATTTGGCTGGGAAAAGAAAAATTTCAAAGACAAAAAAAATCCCGACCTTTGGAAACGGCTTTTAGATGTTTATCGAAAGCATCATGTTAAATTTGTTTGGGTAAAAGGTCACGGTACAAACATTGAAAATAACAGGTGCGATAAACTCGCAACGGATGCTGCCCAATCGTCAAATTTGACCGAAGATTTCGGATATCAATAATAATTTATTTTCTCCTTGTCTTTATTTATTAAAAAAACCTTATATTCATATCTTAATCATAGTTTTGGGATCGTTTACCTGCACAATATCTCCGAGTAAAGAATAAAATATGGACGAAACACCGTCAATAGTAGTTTTAGAATTTAAGGGCATGGTAACTTTTAATACCATAAGTAGCCTGTTACCTAAATTGAAAGAGAGTATTGATGCCATTGGTGAAAAAGTAAATACCTATAAACGACTGTTGACAATAACAATAGAGGTTCTGGAAAACTGTTACAGGTATATTGATAATAAAGAAATATTAAAACCCTATCAGGATACATATCCCTCTTTTTTAAAAATTATCAAAGAAGGTTCTGATTTTATAATCGAAGCTGGAAATACAGTATTGGAAAATGACATGAAAATTGTTACTTCCAAACTCGATACCGTAAACTCTTTAAGTGAAGTTGGTTTACGCGATTTATATAAAAAAACAATTGCTAATGGTCAGTTTTCTGAGTTGGGAGGGGCTGGCTTAGGCTTTATTGAAATTGCAAAAGCAAGCGTTGAAAAAATTTCATACTCCTTCAAAGTCATAGAAAAAGAGATATATTTTTATACTATTAATTTAGAAGTTAAAACCTGAAGATAGAAGAAAATGGAGCAGTTGATTATTCGAGCTACTGAATATACCCCAGAAATAAACCTGGACCCGGAAGAGCGCAAATTTGAATTTAAAGGCGTTTCGCGTCCCGAGAATGCAATTTCCTTTTATACACTCATTTATAATTGGTTTGCTGACTATGAATCGCACCTGAAAAAAATTAATTATGCCGGTCAGGATAAGTTTAATATTACCTGCGATTTTTATTTTACTTATTTTAATTCTGCATCATCAAAAATGTTTTATACTATCCTTGAAATTCTTAAAGGAATTAAGAAGCTTGGATTTGGACTTACAATAAACTGGTACTATGATACTGGCGATGATCAGATGCGCGAAGACGGAGAAGAGCTTTCCGAGGCAATTGAACTCTTATTTAATTTAGTTGAAGTAGAATAGTTTTTTGGGTTTCAAAAAATTTTAAGCCAACTATAACCAGTTGGTTTTTTTATTGTCAGTAGTTTCATAATGCCAGGTAAGCTTCAATATATTGACAATTTATTTGAAAATGTAATTCAAAATATTAGTAATTATTTTCACATTATAAGCGTCTTATAATTTTAGGAAATTTAAAATCGAAGCAATTAAACTTTACTTTAAATTTGAACAGATTCTTTTTAGATAAGCTTAATGTATAAGAACTATATTAAAGTTGCCCGCCGAAATTTGCTCAAGCATCGTTCCTATACGTTATTGAATATTCTTGGTTTATCAGTTGGATTAGCTTGTTTCATGTTCATTTGGATGTATGTGGTGAATGAAATGAGCTACGACAAATCATTCAAAAATTCAAAACAGATATACAGGGTTTTTGTTAAGGGTAAAATGGCTGGCAGTTTGTTAAATCAAGCTGTTACAGCAGCACCTTTGGCTCAAACCCTCCGGAAAGAAGCTCCTGGTGTAGTTACCGCTACACGAATGGCTCGTTTTGGTGACTGGCTGGTCCGATACAAGGATAAAAAGTATAATGAATCGGGTGTGTTATTTGCCGATTCGTGTTTTTTTGATGTTTTTGATTTTAAATTTATTTCAGGCGACCCACAAACTGCTCTCGACCGCCCTAATACAGTTGTACTTTCAGAAGCAACAGCTAAAAGATATTTTGGTAATGAAAATCCAATAGGAAAATCTCTGAGAATTGAATCGGACAGCACGTATTATGAAGTTACCGGTGTAGTGAAAATGCCAGTTAATTCTCATTTTCATTTTGATTTTCTTGGTTCTCTGTCCTCATTAAAATTATTCAATAATGGTTTGTGGACTTCGCATATGTTCTATACTTATGCATTGTTACAAAAAGGATATGATATCATGGATTTTCAGCAAACGCTTGATGGTTTGGTTTTAAAATATGTTGTACCCCAGGTTGAAAGCGTTTTGAGCATAAATATTGAAGAATATCTTAAACTTGGTAATTACTATGGTTTGTTTGTTCAGCCATTATCCGATATACATTTGCATTCGGATTTGCAGGTAGAACTGGAAAATAACGGTAATTTACTGTATGTTTCCATTTTTACAGTAGTAGCTATCCTGATTTTGCTCATTGCCTGTATAAATTTTATGAATTTAGCCACTGCCCGGTCTTCAAGCAGGGCGAAGGAAGTTGCAATCAGAAAAATTATGGGTTCTTCAAAAGAGCAGTTGATTTTTCAATTTATTGTCGAATCAGTATTTCTTAGTTTAATTGCATTTGGAATTGCCCTGGTTATTGTTGAATTATTAACGCCAAGTTATGTAAACCTTATTCAGAAAAATATCAGCTTGCGAACCATGTTTACAACTGGTAATACCATCTTTCTTTTATCGGTGGTGGTGTTTTCAGGAATAATTTCAGGCAGTTACCCGGCTTTTGTAATTGCGTCGTACAAACCAATCAAAGTAATTAAAGGAGATTTAAAAAGTAGTATAAAGAGCACTGGGTTAAGAAATTATCTTGTAATTGGACAGTTTGCTGTTTCTGTGCTTATAATGATATGTACCTGTGCAGCATACAGGCAGTTAAGGTTTATGCGCGACAGAGATTTAGGTTTTGATAAAGAACGTACTCTTGTGATCAGGCGATCGGATGGTTTGAAAAAAAGCCTCGATAGCTTTAAGGAAGAAATTCAAACAATGCCTGGAATTTTAGCAGTAGGCAATTCAACTCATATACCCGGAAAAAATTACTGGTATAACAGTTTCTTCAAACAAGCTCAGGGTGGCAATACATATCTTTTATACCAATCGCTAGTAAGTCCTGAATATGCCGATGCGCTTGGCATTAAAATGAAAGAAGGCAGGTTTTTTTCCAAAGATATTGCCACTGATAGTTTGGCTGCCATTATTAATGAATCTACTGTGGAGAAACTTGATTTGAAAAACCCTATTGGAGCCCGGATATATGTTCCGGTAAATAAAAATGTGCGGCAAAGCTTAACTGTTATTGGTGTAATGAAGAATTTCAATTTTAAATCACTTCATTTTAAAATTGAACCTTTGATTATGACTATGATGTTCAAAAATCTAGAAGGGTATATTGTTGTCAGGCTAAATACTAAAGATTTTAAGGGTACCATTGCCTCCATCGAAAATAAATGGGAAGCTTACACCTCCGATTATCCATTCGAGTATTTTTGGCTTGAGGATGATTTTGCTCAATTATATGATGTAGAAACAAGAACAGCTAACATCTTTTTGTCGTTTTCAATTTTTTCTATATTTATTGCCTGTTTGGGATTATTTGGTCTGATTGCATTTGCTGCAGGGATGCGGATGAAGGAAATTGGTATTAGAAAATCGATGGGAGCTACATTTAGCGAAATTATATATATGCTTACTTACGATACCCTTAAACTCATTGGTATTGCATTACTGATTGCATGGCCTGCTTCTTATTTGCTTATCCGCTGGTGGCTTGTTGAATATTCATATAGAATCCCAATGAATTATTTCGATTTTATATGGATTGCAATTGGCGCTACTATGATCTCATTTATTACAATATTTTTTCAGGCCGCTAAAGCAGCCAGGGTAAATCCGTCCGATGCAATGAGGTATGAATAATTTACTGGGATCTTTTTAATTTGGCCATATAGAAACCATCAAATCCATTCAAAGGCGAAATCGTTTTTTCTTCAATTAATTCAAAAGAGCCCTGCTTCTTTTCTAAAAATGATTGAATCTGTTGCTGGTTTTCAGATGGTAAAATGCTACAGGTAGAATAAACAAGTAATCCGTTTTTATTAACCATTAATGAGTATCTCTCCAGAATTTCCTGCTGTGTGGTATATAACGATTTTAACTTTTCTTCCGAGAGGTGGTATTTAATATCGGGGTTTCGTTTTAGTACACCTGTTCCACTGCATGGTACATCCAACAAAAGTCTGTCGGCCGAATTATGAAGCCGCTTTATTATTTTGTGCGAATCAATACTTTTTGTTTCTATATTAAATGCGCCAGCCCTTTTCATTCTTTTTTTAAGCACTTCAAGCTTATAAGGTGCAATGTCCAAAGCAATTATTTTTCCTTTATTCTTCATGAGTGCAGAAAGATGAAGTGTTTTGCCGCCATTTCCGGCACAAGCATCAATTACACGCATTCCTGCTTCAGCATCTAAAAAAGGAGCTATTTTTTGTGATCCTGCATCCTGCATTTCAAAGAAGCCTGATTGAAATTCTTCACTCCTGAAGATGTCAAAATATTTTTGTACTCTTACTGCATCAGAATAACCATCGATGGAAGTTACATTTTTTCCTGAAGCATTCATCCTGAATATTACTTCCTGAAGATTTGTTTTTAAAGTATTTACCCTTAATATGGGTTCAGATTTCTTATTCAATGTTTTTGCAATCAAATCCCATTCAGCTCCAAGCTCTTTAAAACATACATTATCAAGCCATTTAGGAAAAGATTCTCTTACATGTCTTACTTCCGAAAATAATTTATAATTATCAATGACGAGTTTTTCATATTTTCCACTGCAAATGTACCTGCCTTCCACATGATTTTCGAGTATTTGTTGTATGTGAAGAATTTCATGAAAATCGATATTACGGGCTGAAAACAGATTTTTGTAAATCTCGTGAATAGTGATCCAATAGCGGATAACAAAAGTTATAAGGTGGAAAAGGGTTTCTTTATCGTGGGTTTTTATTGCCGGAATGCTTTTAAAGAAAAGCTCATTTGATTTGTCTAAAGGCTTGGAATTTAGCACAACTTCCGAGACCAGCGTTTTTAAAGCATTACTATATTGAAGACTCAAAATCAATTTATTTTAATCCAACTTCAAGGCCGCGAATTTGTATATTTTTTCTTGTATCTGGAAATATTACCTGCTTTTTATTTTACTTTATAGGCTCAATGTTTATTTTCGATCTCTTTACTTACCTTTAAAAATTCCTTTAGATTTGTAATGAATTTTATTGAATACTCCTGTTTATTGCACAATGATGATGAAAAATATAATATTCGTTTTTGCGATTGTATTATTTATATCCTGTAAAGGAAATAAAGAGAATGAAATATATATTCCAAAGGACAAGTTTATCGACTTACTTGCTGATATTCACCTGGCGGATGCATTTTATGCTACACACTACGAACAAAGAAAAGTGCATAGCGATTCCATAAATTATTACAATAAAATACTTAAGGATTACGGTTTTACCAAGGCGCAATTCGATACTACCGTTAAATATTACTCAGTTCACTCTGAAGAATTTGATATGATTTATGAAGAAGTAATCACAAATCTTAGTAAAACAGTACAGGAAAATTACTCAATCAGGCCAGTTGAAGCTGAACTGTCTAAAGATATCTGGAGAGGTAAAAATTTCTGGTATTTGCCTGAAGAAGGTTCTCAAAAGAAAATCCCCATCAGCCTCGAATTAAAAGGCAAAGGTAAATATGTAGTCACTTTCATTTATAAAATGTATACTGACGATGAATCGAAAAAACCACATATTAACCTTTACTTATCAAATAATAATAAGTCGAAGCCCAAAAAAGATACCATTAAAACGGTTAATTATGAAAAAAGTAACCGCACAGCTATCATTACATTAACCAAAGAACTGAAAGATTCTACCTTAACTCATTTAAATGGTTTTTTACTTGATCATGAAAATAAAAAGGGTGATTGGAAAAAGCATGTGATAATTGAAGGTTTAAAGGTGTATTATATTCCTAAAAAATGATCAGGAAAATATCCGCCCATTATATATTCCCCGTTTCAAAGCCACCTGTTAAATTTGGAATTATTGTTTGCAGTGAAAATGGTGAAATATTGGATGTGATAGACAATAAAGGCGTTTTTAAAGAAGTTTCGTCTTTGGAATTTTACGACGGTATTTTAGTTCCAGGTTTTATTAAGACTGACTTTGAATCGGACCAAATAATATTGGAAAGAATGAAAGCCAGGCAAAGTCAGGAATCCGCTCTTTCCTTAGAAGATATTGTGAAATGGGTTACATTGGATATGGCCGGAATTACTAAGGAGGATCATATTTTAGGCTCATTCGAAAAGGGAAAATTCCCGGGAGTTTATCTCATCAACAAAATTGATTTTACCTGCTTAAAATTGACTGCCGGTTCTCAGATGAAAAATTTATTACCACTTTTCGAAAAGAAATAGTATTGGTCAGATTATCTCAAGCATTTTATATTTCTGGTATATTTGAAGAAAAGATAAGGATTTGAAAAAGCAGTTTCTTTTCAACATTTTTTTATTGATTTTATTAAATGCCCTGATTAAACCTTTTTGGGTATTCGGAATCGACAGAACTGTTCAAAATACTGTTGGCTCGGAAGCATATGGATTGTATTTTGCACTTTTTAATTTCTCAGTTCTCTTTAATACCTTTTTGGATTTTGGAATAACTAATTTCAACAATCGTAGTATTTCACAATCGCCTAATTTGATTAACCAATATTTTCCCCGGCTTACATTCATTAAACTCTTTTTGGGAATATGTTATCTGATAATTTGTATAACCATGTCTTTGGTGCTTGGTTATTCAAATGAGGCTGTCAGAATATTAGGATTACTTGCACTAAATCAATTTATTGCTTCCTTGCTTTTGTTTTTCCGGTCGAATATCAGCGGTTTACAGTTATATACTGCCGACAGTATCATTTCAGTTATCGACAGGTTTCTAATGATTGTATTCTGCGGAGTTTTACTTTGGACTGAAATTTTGCCTTTCAAAATAAACATTCAGGTTTTTGCCCTTTTACAAACTTTTGCCTATGCTGTTACTTGCCTCATTGCCATTGCTGTTTTATTGAAAAAAAAAGGAACTATCAGTTTTAAGAAAACTCCTTTTTTTTCGTTAGATATGCTTCGGAAAAGCTTTCCTTTCGCAGTTCTTGGATTTATCATGGTTATTTATAGCCGTATCGATGCTGTTTTAATTGAACGTATGTTGCCTAATGGTGCATTGGCAGCAGGTAAATATGCCCAGTCGTTTCGTATTTACGATGCAGTTACAATGATATCGGTGCTGTTTGCTTCATTATTACTTCCTATGTTTGCAAATCTTCTTACTAATAAAAAGGATATTAAAGGTATTGTTAAACTGGCTTTCTCCTTATTATTTACCGGAACTGCAATACTGGCTATAACTTTTTCAATTTTTGCCACCCCTGTTCTCAATGTTTTGTATAAGGAATCTTTCCCTGAATCGGTTAATGTTTTTGTTTTGCTTTCCATTTGCATTGTTCCGGTTTCTGTTACTTATATTTTTGGCACTCTGTTAACTGCCGACGGGAAACTAAGAGTGTTAAATATCGTAGCAATTATTACACTTTTCATAAACATTGTACTAAACATCACTTTAATTCCGATTTTAGGAATTTCAGGTGCGGCATTGTCGGCGCTTGTTTCACAGTTAATTGCTTCAACAGCACAGGTTTTGCTATGTTTTAAAATTTATAAATTCAAATTTAACTGGAAGCATTTATTGCCTTATATGGTTTTTGTAACTTTTTCAATTTTGATTGCAGTACTTTTTAACAGTTTTCAGATGAATTTGGGGTTAAAGTTACTGTCTTCACTCTCAATTTCATTATTTGCTGCTTTCTTTCTGAAAATTATAAGTTTAAGGGAATTATTCGAAGTCTTTTTACCTGAAAATGATTGACCATTGGCGGGATCCAATTCTTTTTGTTCATAATTATTTGATAACTTTCAAATTGAAGTCGGTTGCTATTGAAATAAAAATGGCAAATTCGTTGCTGTATTAGAATTTCAAAATCTCTAGAACAGGTGAAACGTAGATATAACAGAGAGATAGATCTGAAAAGAATTAATAAACGTGTGATTTCTTTTAACAATAAGGAAATTAATGTAATAGAGCATTATTGCAAACGGTATAAAATCGATAACAGGTCTCAATTCATGCGTGAAGCGATAATTAAATCTATCCTTAAAAAAATGGACGAAGATTATCCTACCCTTTGGGATGGTTATCAATTGAGTCTTTTCTCAAAATAATTGCATTCTTCAACTCAATATATATTTATCCCCGGCAGGTTAAGATCTTCCGGGGATTTTCTTTTGTTCTATATTTAGAGTAAAAAATTAATATATACTTATTCGCAATAGCCAATCATAATGGGACAATCATTTCAGATTCTTTGCTTCGCTGGAGAATGATAGCTTTTTCAGTTTAGCGTTGAGGCCTTCATAAGCCTAAAACATTGATTGTCACATCTACTGAAGTTGGAAATCTAAATTTGAATTTTTGAATTTATATTATAAAACATATTTAAAAAGATTTTTATAATATTCTTTTAACCTTTGCAAATATTATTAGTTTAAGGTACTTGTTAAAGTGCTACAGCAGTGAATTTGTTATTCTTTTTTAAATTAAATATATATAACAAAATTTGCCTGTTTAGAAGAATAACGAATTGTATAAATAAATACTTTTGTTCCGATTTTAATATCTTTTAACCCTCATGTCATATATACGACAAGCATCATCAAGAGATGCAGCACAGTTGGCAATTCTAATGGGACAACTTACAGGTAATACTGTTACCGAAAACGATATGATCAACCGATTGGAATATGTAAGCAAAAACTTCCTGGAAGAGCTTTATGTTTACGATCAGAACGGCAAAATTCTGGGAATTCTGGGATTCCGGATCAGGGAAAGTATTGAAGAAGTAAACAGATATGGCGAAGTTTCCGTTTTGGTTACCGATGAAGCCCATCATCATAATGGAATTGGTAAAACATTGATTGATTTTGCCGAACAACATGCCCGTGAAACGGGATGTAATGGTACCTGGTTAATAAGCGGTTTAGGCCGTGAGGAACAAGCGCATAGTTTTTATAGAAAAATGGGATACCAGGTTACAGGTTACCTTTTTGAAAAGGTAAAAGCATCATGATGTAAATAATCACTATTTCCGGTTCTTATGGAAGTACAAATTTCCTGATCTGATGGAAGGGGTTATATTTATTTCATCGGATTTTGATTTTTTGTGACAGATTTGAGTAAAATGCTGCTAATTAACGGAATTGCTTTTGCAGGAATGATTATTGAATCACTTTGCTCAATTTCATCTCACGCTGCCTAAATACAGGTTAGCATTTTACGGGCTACAAAGAGGCCGCTTCTACAGAGCTAAACAGCCGCCTTCTGTAATGCATGCAACATACCTAGCTACAAAGGCAGTAAATGCTACCCTGTCATTACCGCATTATGTCCCGTTTTTATGGGAAGTGTTTGAAAGTTAATTACCGAAAGCTCCTGGTTAGGGACCGGCCTTTTGAAAATGGCTTTAAAAAATTAAAAGAGTACCCGTAACGAGGGGATTGAAGCGGTATAAAAAACAAAAAATATTATTTAGCTGTTTGCGTTATTAGTACAGATAATCATCAAATTTGCTTCAATATAGCGGCTTATCCCCGCAGTAGGGAACTCTTTTTATTTTAGCCAATTTTCAAGGAGCCTTGAATTTTGGGTATCTTTGTTTCAAGACAAAGGTACGGATGATAATTTATTAATATTGGTCTGTCATTACCGCATTATGCCCCATTTTCCTGGGCTTCTCTCTACCAATGACAGATCACCATTACGGCGATGTCAGACTTATCTCTCTGCTCAGTGTTTGGACAAAACATTAATGGTTTCTCCTATTCTTTTATTTTTCTAAAATCACTTACATTTGAATTTGATTTTAATTTTCAAATGTTATGAAATATTCTGCTTCTCCTTTTGAAATAATCAGGAAACGACGATCTGTTCGTAGTTATTCTGACGAAATGTTGACGTCAGAAGTTTTGGATAAAATTGCAGTTATCCTGAAAAATTACTCAGCGGGCCCGTTTGGAAATACTGTCATGTTTCACCTGGTAGAAAAAAGCTGGGCGCGCGAAAATTACAGGGTAAAACTTGGAACCTATGGTTTTATATCAGGCGCCTCATACTTTATTGTTGGTGAAGTTAAACACGGAAATCATTGTTTTGAAGATTATGGATTTCTGCTGGAGAAAATAATTCTGCATCTTACGGATTTAAATCTTGGTACCTGCTGGCTTGGAGGTACTTTTAACAGGAATGAGTACAAAGAATTGCTTAACTCAGCCGCCGACCTGCTTATTCCGGCCATAACACCAGTTGGAATTCCTGAAGATAAAACTTTACTCGAAAGTCTCATCCGTTGGGGAGCCAAATCGGATAGCCGAAAGGACTGGAAAGACTTGTTTTTTGAAAATGATTTGTCGACTACTCTAAATCAGGTTGAAGTTCTTTTATATCAAAAACCTTTGGAAATGTTGCGTTTGGCACCTTCAGCATCGAATAAGCAACCCTGGAGAATTGTGAGAAATAGCGGATCGTTCCATTTTTATCTGAAGCGCACCCCCGGTTACGGCAAATTTAAAGGTATTGATCTTCAGGAGATCGATATGGGTATTGCCATGGCACATTTCGAAGTTACCTGTGAGCACCTTGGCCTGAAAGGGAAATGGATGGGGAATAATCCAAATATTATAGCGGCCAATGAACTTGATTATAGTGTTAGCTGGGTGCCGGCAGTTTAAAAAAAGCAGATGTCTAAAAGGTGGGACAGACTTTGACGCCGCTTATTCAGACCGTTTAAAATCAATTAATTGTCACATAGAGCGTCATTCTGAGCGAAGTCGAAGTACGAAATGCAGCATAAATTAACCTTTTTATTTCAGGAGCTTGTCGTTATATAAGCCTAATTAGGCTAAGTTGAACGAGACTTGCAATTCATTTCAGCCATCGTCAGGCAGCGTAAATAAAAGGAATTGTATAATATTCGTTAGTTGGTAAGCAAATATTTAGCTGGTAATGCATTAAGCAATTAAATATTTTATACATTAGCATAAAATAACCTTCAAAACTATTCATTCAATTAGCATTTGATAAGGCAAACAAAAATCCAACATGACTAACAAGAAAAATTATTATTTAAGAAGAAGGCATAATGACGGGGAACTTTTGGAGATGTTGCCAATAAAAACATTAATCTTTGTCCCTAAGGTAATTTAAATATTAATTTTTAACATTTAACATTTACATTATGCCAATAAAAATCAAATCTATCGAAAGAGGCCAGCCTGGTGTAACCGGTGGCGGTATAAAAAAGTTTTATGCATCGCCTGTTATGGATGGCGAACTAACTTTGGCCGGAATGACCAAAGCCATTGAAAAAATATGTACCGTAAGTGGTGCAGATATACGTGCCGTGTTGTATGCACTGGTAGACGTAGCCATCGACAGTCTTGCCGATGGAACCATAGTAAGGCTCGGAGACCTTGGAAGTTTAAGAATAACCATCAGCTCCGAAGGGAAAGACAAGCCTGAAGATGTTACAGCATCAGCAATTAAAGAAGCCGGTGTGATATTTACCCCTGGAACCCGTATCAAAGAGACTTTAGCCATTGTTAAATACGAAAAAGTATAACAGGTAAATTCCCTGACGCGGGAAGCTGCTTTTCGCGTTAGGGAAATAATTTTTCACCTTAGGGAAATAATTTTTCACGTTACAAAAGCGACCCCCTTCAAACGGGCGTCGCTTTTTATTCTAAAACAATAAACCATGGCTATTAAATATAAAATTGCCGAAAAGAGAAAACCAGGTGCAAATCCAGAAAATGAATTAGTTCTGTCACCAGTAATAGTGGTTAGCGATACGATAGATCCGAAAACGTTCCTGAAAAAGCTTAATCAACTTTCTCATATTGGGGAACCCGATTTAGTCCGGTGTTTATATTCTTTATGCAAGTTGTTGACCAATGAATTGATGGATGGCAATATCGTTCAAACAGGGATATTTGGCACATTCCTGCCATCCATAAAAAAGAGTAAAAAGGAATTATCCAAAGGCAATATAGAAATATCAGTCAATTATCGTCCTTCGTTAGAAATGAAAAAGGAAATGAAAACAGCAGATTTCAAAAAGTTACACGGGTAAATCGAGGGCGAATAAATATGGCTGTTTAAATAACCTCCGATCGGCTGAGGATCTTCAACAACCGGAATATATTAGTTCATGCTTTGGGGAATATGTGTAGAAGTCTCAAAATTGAAGTGACTTGAGATGGTTTGAATATTGAAGAAAAAGCAATTACATTTAAACTAATTACAACACGGACTAACATAACCAGAAATATCAAAAATGTTAACTGAATCGTTAAATTAAGCAGTTACGGGCAAAAAGCACTTGTGGTATAATAGGGATAAGGGCAGGTGAGGGTTATTGGAATGTTATGCAAACATTTTAAAAAGAATATATGACACGATTAACATTTATTGCAATATTATTTTGTGTACTTACAACAGAATTAAGTTTTGGTCAAGATATTATAATCAAGAACAGGAATTTCAGCTTTGAAAACTCCAATCTAAATGAAAACCAAGTTAAATTGTATCTTGAAAATTATGCAGATAAATTGGATTTGATTGAAGGAATTTGGTCATTCAGTGCTATCACTAACGTAGCAGGAGCAATTTCAAAACAAGATAATTATGGAAAATTTGCCATAATAAAAGATACACTTAATAAATATAGAGATTATGTTGAAATTCTCCTTTATGAATCTAATGATTTATTAGATTTAACTGGGCAATATTTATACTGTATTACAGGTGAGTACGGTAAGTCGGCCTACTCAAATTTTTATTTATATAATCAATATAAGTGTAAAACAGAAATAAAGAACCAACCTCAAACTATTAATTTTGGGATAGATGAAGCTGGGCTTTTAAGAGGATCTGTTTCTTTTTGGACTGAAGGTATTAAAATTGAAATGAATATAACGGGCATTCGTCTTTACCCGTCTTTTACAGCAAATAAAAAATCAAATAAACCAATTGGAGCAACAGGAAGTGGCTTCTTAATAAATAATGAAGGTTATATAGCTACAAATTATCACGTAATTAAGGGGGCAAAAAAAATTCAAGTCATTAATTTTGATAAGACAGG